>NZ_JBXAKS010000012.1:0-198062 GCF_058798675.1 Janthinobacterium sp. GW822-FHT07H10 | reverse complement strand
CGGCTGTAGCTCAGCTGGATAGAGTACTTGGCTACGAACCAAGGGGTCGTGGGTTCAATTCCTGCCAGCCGCACCAGTATCAGTAGTAAAGAAAAGCCCGGAGAGTCCGCTCTCCGGGCTTTTTGCATTGCCGCCCGCGTGCCGTCGTTACGGCACGACATTGACCAGGTTGGACAGGCTCAGGATTTTGCCCAGCGTTTCGCCATTGGCGCTGTGGCTGGGGTCTCTGTTGACGGAAAGAAATTTCCCTTCCTGATTCGAGATGCTGAGCGCCCCCGACATCATGCCGCCGGCCGTCAGCAAGGTGCCCAATACCGTCGTGTACTTTCCTGCATTGCCCGCCACGCCGCCGCCGACGAAGCTGCCTTCGTAAATGCTGCTGCTGATGAAGGTATTGCTGTAGGTATTCGATTTCATATTGATGCCATGCTGCACCTGCTCGAAGCGGGGCGCAATGATCGTGTTGTGGCTGAAATGGTCGACGTCGATGCCGTTGACGAGGCTTTCGAAGCCGATGTTATAGAACTTGTTGCCGTTGAAGTAGTCCGTCTGGTTCGGTCCTTTCTCCGCCCGCAAGCCGGTTTCGCCCGCGATGCGGCCACCCGTGAAGGTATTTTCATTCACCCAGTTCAGGCTGCCCGTGCTTTCCGTCGTCAGGTAGATGCCCACCGCATTCTGGTACAGGAAATTGAACTGCACCTTGTTGTACTGCGAACCCTTGGCCGTGCCGTCGCCCGTGACCTTGATGCCATTCCTGAAGCCCTCGACCCAGCGCGCGTTGAGATTGGTATTGCTGGCATTGAGCAGGGTGACGCCCGATCCGCTGTAGCTGCTGTAATCGGGCGTGGCGCTGGTCCAGCTCAGGCCCACGACTTTTTCCAGGTACACATCGTGTGTATTTTCAATGATGATGCCGTCGCCCGGTCCGAAAAACAGGGTGCCCAGCGCAGTCAGGCGGATGCGTTTGTTCGCGGGCAGGTGCAGTGCGCCCTGGAATCGGTACTGGCCCGTGTCGATCACCAGTTCCTGGCCCGCTTTCAGCCTGCCGATGGCGGCGGTGACGGCCGGCGTATTGTTGTTCGACGCTTCCGACAGGCCGAACCACTTGGCGTGCAGGGCGCCGCTGTACGAACGCCGGTACAGTTTGTTGCCGCTGAGGATGGCCGTGGCGCCGTCCGCATCGGCGGCGGAACCCGTGCCGGACAGGTAAAACAGGCCTTCGCGGCCCGGATCGGAAATGAATACCACGGGCGGCGGCGCCGCATCGCCTTGCAGGGCGCTGATGCTCATCATGGTCTGCGCGTGCAGGGCCGGTGTCAGGGTGATCGCGGCGAAGGCGAATGTCGATAGGGTCAGGCGCATTGTTTCCTCTGGTGCTAGGGTGGATGGCGGTACGGGCGTTTAATCATTGCAAATATAGCATTTTAAAATAACAATGTTATATTTCAATGTCAAAAAAGAACATTTCAATTGTGCCGGCCAGGCTGCGTGTCCATGCGATGCGGGCACGCTGGTCCCAATTGTGAAATTCTCGCGCCACGCCCTTTGCCATTCTGCAAAGCCCTGCTATAATCTTGTCTTAGGCGGCTGTAGCTCAGCTGGATAGAGTACTTGGCTACGAACCAAGGGGTCGTGGGTTCAATTCCTGCCAGCCGCACCAGAATATTGGGGGTCAGATTGTAAAATCTGATCCCCTTTTTCGTTTCCGCTTCCTTTCTGCCGTGGTTTTGCCGGCGCGCCGGTATTGCCGGCGAAACGCGCGCGGCGTGGCCTGCTTGGCGGCGCGGAACTGGCGGTTGAAATGCGCGAGGTTGCGGTAACCTGCTTCCTGCGCGATGACGGCGATGGCCAGATCGCTCTCGATCAGCTGTTGGCAGGCGCGGCCGATACGCAGCCGCGCCAGGTAGTCGCCCGGCGTGCAATGCGCGTGGCGCTTGAAAAAGCGGTGAAATGCGCCCAGCGACAGGGCTGCCTTGCGCGCCAGCGTGTCCAGCGCTATATCTTCCCTGAAATGCGCATGCATGAAATCGAGCACGCTTTCCATGCGCTTTTGCTGCCCGTCGGCATGCCTCGGCGCCTGCGCCATCGACGCCAGCGGCCGCGCCTCCCCATCCGCCGCCAGTTCCAGCAGCACGTCGAGCAGCAGCGGCAGCCGTTGCGGCACGGGCAGCCCGTTCAATTGCAGCAGCCTGGCCGCGCTGCGCGCGCTCGTTGCCGGTGAAAAATGCAGGGCGGGGCCGGCGCGGGCCGCCAGGTGCCGCAGGCTGTGCAGCTCGGGAAAGCTGGCCGCCAGCCGCTCCACCCACTCGAGCGAAAACCACACGACGACGGCCAGCATGGGCCGGCTGCTATCGATGCGTTCGCTGGCCGACCAGGTGTGCGGCAGGTTCGGCCCCAGCAGCACCAGGTCGCCCGGCTCGAAATCGCCCAGGTGGTCGCCGATGTAGCGTTGTCCCCGGGCATTGACGGTGAGGGTCAGCTCGAACTGCGGGTGGTAATGCCAGATGAAGGGAATGGTGTCGAGTTCGCGCCACAGCAAACCCCAGGAGTGGCCGGCCGGTAGGGTGACTTGTTCGAATAAAGGCGTCATTATGACGTTTTGAGCATATGAATAGTCACGATAGTATCAGTATTGGTCGCTCAGCACGTATTTCCCCGCAATCTTCCATCGCACAATCTGTCCATACCAACACAGGAGACAGCGATGCAAGACCAGGTTCAGTATGTCAACCCGCAGTACGGCGAAGACCGTCCCGGCAATCCGTCCGTGGCCTACACGGCACAGACCCAGTTGCGCGATATCAAGAAACAGCTGCCGCTGCGCGTGCTGTCCGACAGCGATTTCTTGCACTGGCAAACCTACGGCTACGTCATCGTCAAGGATGCGGTTACTCCCGAACAGGTGCGCCGCACAACCGATTTCCTGTGGGAATTTCAGGGGCTGGACCAGCGCGACCCTGCCACCTGGAACCAGGACCAGCTGCGCGACCACGCGATGAAGGAGCTCAACGGTTCCGGCATGGTCGAGGCTTACCACAACCAGACCCTGTGGGATAACCGCCAGACGCCGCGCGTCTACGACGCCTTTGTCGACATCTGGGACCGCGAAGACCTGTGGGTGACCATCGACCGCGCCAACCTGAACACGCCGAACAATGGCAAGCGCAAGTTTGGCGGCTTCATCCACTGGGATGCCGACACCTCGCTCGACCCGCTGCCCGTCAACGTGCAGGGCGTGTTGGCCCTGTCCGATACCTCGCCCGCGAGCGGCGGCTTTCAATGCTATCCGCAACTGTTCAATCATTTGCTGGCATGGCGCAAGACGGCGCCGCAAGACCGCAATCCGTGGCAGCCGGATCTGGCGACGGTGCCGTACCCGATGGAATTCATCGCCATGAAGAAAGGGGAGTTGTTGATCTTTAACAGCCTGCTGGCGCACGGCATCCGCCCGAACACGTCGACGGACCAGGTGCGCCTGGCGCAATACATTTCCTTCACGCCGGCGCAGCAAGATAATCACGCCCTGCGCGACTGGCGCGTGCAAAGCTGGCGCGAACGCAGCGCGCCGCAGGGCTATGCATTTCCCGGCGACCCCGAGGAAAAGGAAAGCCGGCGCTATCCGCAGGCGCAGTTGAGCGAACTGGGCGAGAAAATCCTCGGCGCGCGCGACTGGCAAGCCACGTTCCCGGCGGCGGACTTGCCTGTCGGATAGACAATTGCGGGCAAATGCACGATCATGGTTCGACTTGCCATTGACCGAGGAAACGCATGAGTATCATCACCTGCATCGAAGACTTGCGCGTGCTGGCCCAGAAACGGGTGCCGCGCATGTTTTACGACTATGCCGATTCCGGCTCCTGGACGGAATCGACGTATCGCGCCAACAACAGCGATTTCGCCAAGATCAAATTCCGCCAGCGCGTCGCCGTCAACCTGGAAAACCGCAGCCTGGCCTCGACCATGGTGGGCCAGCACGTGTCGATGCCGGTGGCCCTGTCGCCGACGGGCTTGACGGGCATGCAGCATGCGGATGGCGAAATCCTCGCGGCCCAGGCCGCTGAAAAATTCGGCGTGCCGTTCACTTTGTCGACCATGAGCATCTGCTCGATCGAGGACGTGGCGGCGAACACGACAAAACCGTTCTGGTTCCAGCTGTACGTGATGAAGGACCGCGAATTCATCAACCGCCTGATCGACCGCGCCAAGGCGGCGAAATGCGGCGCGCTGGTGCTGACCCTGGACTTGCAGGTGCTGGGCCAGCGCCACAAGGACTTGCGCAACGGCCTGTCGGCGCCGCCCAAGCTGACCATTCCCAACATCATTAACATGGCCACCAAGCCGCGCTGGGTGGCGGGCATGCTGGGCACGCAGCGGCGCGGCTTCGGCAACATCGTCGGCCACGCCACGTCCGTGTCCGACATGTCGTCGCTGTCGGCCTGGACGCAGCAGCAATTCGACCTGAGCCTGTCGTGGGCCGACGTGGAATGGATCAAGCAGCGCTGGGGCGGCAAGCTCATCATCAAGGGCATCATGGATGCGGAAGACGCGCGCCTGGCCGTGGAAAGCGGCGCCGACGCGCTGATCGTCTCGAACCATGGCGGGCGCCAGCTCGATGGCGCGCAATCGTCGATCGAAGCCTTGCCGGCCATCGTCGACGCCGTCGGCAGCCAGATCGAGGTGCACATGGATGGCGGCATCCGCTCGGGCCAGGACGTGATCAAGGCCGTGGCCCTGGGCGCGAAGGGCGTGTACATCGGCCGCCCCTTCCTGTACGGCCTGGGTGCCATGGGCGGGCCGGGCGTCACCAAGTGCCTGGACATCATCCGCAACGAGCTGGACCTGACGATGGCCTTTTGCGGCTTGCGCGACTTGCAGCAGGTGGACAAGAAGATCTTGCTGCCGGGGACGTTTTAAGCTGCTATCCGCACGACGTGAAAGCCTTCTGAAGCCTCGGGCGGCACGAAGTGGCGCGTGATGTCGTCAAATTGCGCATCGCTGGTGGAGAACGGGTGCAGTCCGCTTGCATTGCGCTGGCGCAAGCGCGCCTTGCATTGTCCGTCCGGCACGTCCAGGTAATGCAGCACGTGCGGCGTGCCCGCCTGCTGGAACAGTTCGCGCATCCAGGCACGGCTGGCCGGCGTATTCGCGGGGAAATCGAGGACGACGGACACGCCCGCCTGCAGCATCTGCAGGGCCAGAGGCGCGATGGCTGCGCGCAGCCGCGCCGCGCACGCCACATAGTCGGCCAGGCTGGCGACCTGACCCGGATACAGCTGCGCCAGCAAGCTGTCTTCGCTGATGCGCACCGTGTGCGGCGCGTTGGCCAGCCGGGTGCTCAGGGTGGATTTGCCCGAGGCGATCTTGCCGCACACGAGGTGCAGGGTGGGGGCGGGGGAAACGGCAGTACTGGACGTGGTTTGCATGGGCGCTCGCTAGAAAGGGAAATCAAGCCTGCGAGACGTTTTGACCAGTGACTGCAAATCAAAGCCGCCTCTCAGGCGGCTTTGGCAATGACTATCCTGCTAAGCCACCATGGTTCGAATGGCGGCAATAATGGAGGGCAGGGGGCTGTAGGTCGATTGCATGGCACAACGATGCCATGTGATGCATCGTGCTGTCAAGCTTGCCCGATGCGCGTCCATGGCTCGCGGAACGCCTGCGCATCGAGCGGATGCGCGTGCGGGTCGTCTTGCCGGAACAGGCCGCCGATCAGCATATCCTGGACAGCGTCCGTGAAGCCGCCGTGAGCGGCGCGGCCCCACTGGCGCCGCGTGCGGGCGAAGACGACGGCCTCTTGCCGCGCGGCCAGCTGCGCCAGCGATGTTTGCAGGGCGGCGGCCGCATCGGATCCCATGTCCGTGGCGATGGCGCAGACCAGGCGCTGGCCGAATTGCAGGGTCTTGCCTGCGCGGCCCAGCAGTGATTCGTTGGCCAGGGCAAGGAACAAATCGGGCGCCTGGTCGCCTTTCTCGCACGTCGTCCAGGCGGGCGCCCACGCTTCCAGGCTCATGAAGCGGGCTTCGGTGGTCACCGGCGTGTGCATCCACTTCGCGTGCGACTTGTCGTCCCAGCCCAGGCGGCCAAAGGCAAGCGGCTTGCCCTTGGGATTGTATTGCAGGCTGCGCACGCCGGCCTTGCCCCGCGTTCCCGCCTGCGCCACGAGGCCATCGAGGCTGGCGGCAAACGGCGTCCATTGCGCCGCCTCCCATAGCGGCGCAGCGCCGGGCGCGGCCAGCAGCAGGAACACTTCATAATCACGTGAAAAAAACGCCATGCACACCTCTTGACAGGTCGACTGGAAAATTTGCCACAGGATTATAGTTGCATGAAAGCATAATCCCTGTTCCTGCTGCTCTACGCGGCCGCATCGGCAGGCGCCAGGGCCACGCGCTGGCTGGGGCGCAGCAGGTAGACGCCGTACAGGCACAGGGGCAGCACCGCCAGCAGGGCGATATAGGGCAGGATCGATACGCCGTCTTCGGCCGGGTGCGGCAAGGTCGCCGTCACCAGCGCGTAGTCCCACAGCCCATGCACGAGGACCATGGGCCATATCGAGCGCGTGCGCAGGCGGATGGCCGCATACGCGATTCCCTGCAGGAAGGCGGCCACGGCTTGCCAGAGGGCGCCGCTGACGTCGCCCGTGGCCAGGCCGTTGGCGGTGTGGGACAGGCCGAACAGCGCCGACGACATCAAGACGGCCGGCCAGACGGCGTAGCGATCCAGCATGCCCTGCAGCAAGATGGCGCGGAACATCAGCTCTTCCGAGATGGCCACCAGCGCCGTATTGCAGGCCACGATCAGCAGCACGCGCGGCTGCGGCCAGCCGCCGGCCCAGGCCAGCAACAGCATCAGCAGCGCATACAGCAGGGGCGGCCAGACCAGCCACAGCGTTTTCCATGGCTGCGGCGCGCACAGGCCCGCGGCGCGGCGCCGGTCCGATGCCCGCAGCAGCGCCAGCGCGAACACGGCGGCCAGCGCCCACGACAGGCCGATGCCGCCGGTGACCGTGGCGGCCACGGGCGCGCGGATGGCGGACTCGAGCCAGCGGCCGCCCACGGTCAAGGCCAGCCAGACGGCCAGCGCGATGATGGCCAGCGGCATGCCGAGATGGAGACCCTGCCTGGATGCGGTCGGCGTCATGCTGCTGGCGCCTCCGTGCTGACGCGGTTGCGGCCGGTGTTTTTCGACTGGTACAGCAATGCATCGGCTTCGCGTATCAATTCGCTGCTGTCGGTACGCCGCTCCTGCCCGGGCCGCAGCGTGGCCGCGCCCAGGCTGACGGTGACGACGCCGTTGGCGCTGGCCGCATGGGGGAGTTGCAGCGCTTCCACGGCCGCGCGGATGGCTTCGGCAACGTCCCGCGCGCCTGCGGCGCCGGTGCCGGGCATGATCACGGCAAACTCTTCGCCGCCGTAGCGCGCCGCCAGGTCTTCGGCCCGGCCGACGCTGCGGGCCACGGCGCCCGCAACGGCTTGCAGGCAAGCGTCGCCAGCCACGTGGCCATACTGGTCGTTAAATTTCTTGAAGAAATCCACATCGAGCATGATCAGCGACACCGCGTGCCCGCTGCGCTGGGCGCGGTTCAGTTCATGCGCCAGCGTTTCATCGAAACAGCGGCGGTTGGCCAGCCCCGTCAAGCCATCCTGCGAAGCGCGCGCCGCCAGGTCCGCATTGGCGCGCTGCAACTGCGTGCTGGCCTGGCGCAGGTTGGCCTCGATGCGGTCGCGTACCGCAATCTGCCGCATCACCTTGCGGAACAGATAAATCAGCGCCGCCCCAGCCGCCAGCGACGCCAGCACGATTTGCGTGCCCAGCCATCGCCACTCGGCAAAGATGTCTTCCTTCGATAGCCCCGCTGCAACGATGACGGGAAAGCGCTGCAGATGGCGATAGCTGTACAGCCGTTCGGTCTCGTCCACTTTCGCCGTCATCATGGCCGTGCCGACCGGGCCTGTTTCGCGGTAGGCGCGCAAGATGGCGCCGGACGAAATATCCATGCCGATGAGCTCGGCCTGGAACGGCCGCCGGTAGATCAAGGTGCCGTCATCGAGGGCAAAGAATGCCGTGCCCAATTTGCCAAGATTGAGGCTGTCGTAGATGCGTTCGAAGGAAGCGAGCCCCAGGGTGACGAGCACCACGCCGGCAAACGAGCCGTCCGCCGATGCCACCCGGCGCGACACGGGCAAGACCCATTGCCCGCTCGATTTGCTGAGCACCGGCGCGCCGATATGGCTGCCCGGCTGCGCATGTGTCTTGTGATAGGTAAAGTAATCGCGGTCGGCATTGTTGCCGTCCCGCCCCGCGCCGGACGAGCTGGCAAGCCACTCTCCCTGCCTGTCAAAGATGAAGACGCCCGTGATTTCCGCTATATTCCTGGGCAACTGTTCCAGCCGGGATTGCAGCCGCTCGCCGCTAGCGTCCATATTGCCGTCGTGGCGTATTTGTTCGACAATATCGTCCAGCATCACATCGGCGATTTCCAGCTCCATGTACGCCTGTGCGGCCAGGGTGCGCGCCATGTTTTCCGTCGTCGCCTTCGCTTCGCGCAAGCGCACCTCGCGCGAAGACCAGACGATCCAGACGGTCATGCTCAGCAGCATGGAACACATGACGAAAAAGGCGATGCTGGCCAAGGCGGTCACTGGCCGCTTATGTTGGCGCAAGACCTCGGGCTGCGCCGGGACGGCGTCGGTATTGGCTGCTTCCTTGTCTGCTGCGTCCTTTACTGCGTGCATAAGCGAAGTTGCATCAATGATATGGTGGAAAATGTTGCCATACTACATTAAACCGCGTTGGTTCATGCGTCATGTACCCGCGAAAGGTCGACTGGCAAAGTCGATTCGCCTGGCGGCATGGCCCCCACAACATGGCAACATGCGCTATCCGCCTGCAAACCGGCGCCATCGGCAAACGGCGGCGTCTTGCCCGCGCGGCGCTCCTGGCGCCGTCCTTGCGACCGATGTGCCGGCGAATGTAATGGCAGGCAATCCTGCAATGGTACTCAGGTTTCCGTGCCCGCCCTTGATGCCAATATCAGCGACTTTTTGCAATCACGCCACTCATATACTGGTTCAAATCGCGAAAATCCTGCACCCTCCAGGCATACGGCGCTACTTTTACGCCGTTCTCTTTCAGCGTTTTTGGAATCAAGTCGCCATTGGGACGCAGTATTACCGATGACACGATAACGCCCGGATAATCCTTCAGGCGCTTTTTGAAAGCCGATGTTGTCAGATCAGGTGTCGGAGGATTGCTTTTATTTGCCAATGGCCCGGTTCCCTTGATATCTGCGCCGTGGCACATGGAACAGCGCTGTATGAAGAGATTTTTCCCGTTGATATTTTCCGCGAAGGCGGGCGACGTTTGAACCAGCGATAACATTCCCAGTGCGGCGATGAATACTATTTTCATTTTCATTTTCATTTGTTATATGGACTTGTTGTATAAATCAGATCTGAAACGAGAGAAAACCCCGCAGGCGCCGCTGCAATACTGAATTGTCTCGAAACATGTGCGCCGAGATGCGCCATGTATCCGTGTCACGCGAGAGGTAGACTTGCTCGCCGGCATTGTCCCACAAGCCCTCAAATCATGGCCTTCGTTTGCGTGCGATGCCCAGGCGCAAGTTCAACGCACGCTTACAAAGTTGCCACATCATTACAGTTGCATGGAATAATAAGAGTCGTTTTTTGAACCATCGATTGGAGTTGCATGGCCTACACGAAAACCATCACCACCGAGCGCCTGATCCTGCGCAAACCGCAACCATCGGATGAGGCGGACTTGTTCGCCATGCATTCCGACCCTGAAGTGATGCGCTATTTCAGCGAACCGCCCTGGCAAGATGCCAGCATCGCCGCCAGCAAGCTGGCCGAGGATATCGCCGCCTTCGAGAGGGAAGACTACTTCCGCTTCGCCGTCACGCTGAAGGCGACGGGCGAATATATCGGCAGCTGCAGCCTGTTCTCCGAGCACCGCCAGAACCGCCGCGCTGAAATCGGCTACGCGCTGGCCCGTCCGCACTGGGGCAAGGGCTATATGCAGGAAGCGCTGACGGGGCTGCTGGAATACGCGTTCGTCGAGCGCGACCTGAACCGCCTGGAAGCCGATATCGACCCGCTCAATACGGGGTCGGCCAGCGCCCTGGAGCGCCAGGGTTTTAACAAGGAAGGCTTCTTGCCCGAGCGGTGGATCGTCGCCGGCCAGGTCAGCGATACGGCCCTGTACGGCTTGCTGCGGCGCACATGGGAAGCGCGCCGCAAGGGCGCCGCGTGAGCGTGCAAGACATCGACGCGGTCCAGCGGGCGCTGGGCTGCGCCTTGCCGGCGCACTATCTGCACTTTCTCCAGGGCTGGCAAGAGCGCCTGCTCGGCGAACAAGTGCTGCTGTATGGCGCGGACAGTTTGATGGAGCGCAATGCCACCTACGAGACGCCACTGTCATGCCCCGGCTACATCGCCATCGGCGACGACAGCGGCGGGCGCGCCGTCATGCTGGCGCTCGATGGCGAGGATCGCGCCGTCTACCTGGTGGGGCATGGCTCCATGCAGCGCGACGATTTCGAGCTAGCCGCCGCCGATTTCGCCGCCTGGCTGGCGGCCGATTGTCCCGTCGACTGAGGAGGCAAGGCGATGCAAGCTGCCGATCTGCCCATGTCCGAGCATCCGCTGGTGACCTTCCGCCACCTGGTGCGCGACGATGCGCGCGCCTGGCATGCATACCTGGACGATCCCGCCGTCATCGAGCACACGAGCTGGGACTTGCGTTCCATCGATGACCTGCTGCCCAATTTCGACGGCTACGAATCGGCCGACCCGTCCTCGCCGGTGCGGCTGGCCGTGGTGCTGCGCGAGGGGGGCCAGCTGGTCGGTACCATCGGCTTCAATGCCGTTTCCCCGCAGCACCGCACGGCGGAAATCGCCTACGACCTGGCGCCCGCGTTATGGGGGCAGGGCGTGGCCACGGCCATCGTCGCCTCGCTCGTGGACTGGGGTTTCCGGCGTCTCGGCTTCCTGCGCATCCAGGCGACCGTGTTGGAGAGCAATAGCCGCTCGCTGCGCGTGCTGGAACGCTGCGATTTTGCCCGCGAAGGCTATCTGCGCAGCTACCGGCAGATTCGTGGAAGATCCGGCAATTTCTGGCTGTACGCACGCATCGCCGAAGCTCGATGAACAAGCCAGCCCTGAGCATCCTGCTGGTGGAAGACCACCTGGCCATCGCGCGCCAGGTGCTCGACTTCCTCGATGGCTTGCGCTGGCAGACCGACCACGCGGGCACGGGCGCGCTGGCCGTGCAGCTGGCGACGCGCAACCCCTATGACGTGGTGCTGCTGGACCTGAACCTGCCCGATATGGATGGCTTGCAAGTGTGCCGCGCCATCAAGGCTGCCGCGCCCAGCAATGTGCCCATCCTGATGCTGACGGCGCGCGATGCCTACGAAGACAAGGCGCGCGGCTTTCGCGACGGCGCCGACGATTACCTGACCAAGCCCTTCGACTTGCGCGAACTGGCCTTGCGCTGCGAGGCGCTGGCGCGCCGGCAGCAGCTGCATGTGCAGCAGGAAATGCGCGTCGGTCCCTTCACCTTGCTGACGCGCGAAGGCCGCGCCCTGTACCGCGACGCCCCGCTGCCGCTGACGCAGACGGGCTTCAGGATATTGCTGCTGCTGTGCCGCGAACATCCGCATGCCGTATCGCGCTCGGCCTTGCTGCAGCACTTGTGGGGCAGCCAGCCGCCCGACAGCGACGCGCTGAAGTCGCACGTATACGCGCTGCGCAAGCAGCTGGAACAGGCCGGAGGCGCGCACCTGCTCGTCACGATCCCGCAACTGGGTTACCGCCTCGCGTTCGATACCCGAGCAGAGCATGGCTAAGTCGATATGGCGCCGCCTGTTCGCCGCGCTGGCCGGCTTCGCCGTGCTGCTGTGCGTCTGCTACACGGGGCTGGCGCTGGTGATCGCGTATGTGACGGAAGACATGCTCGTGCAGCGCCTGCTCGAGCGCGAAGCGGCGGCCGTCAGCCAGCGCTTGCAGCAACAAGGTGAGCTGTCGCCTAGCGGTAGCGACCTCATCACGGTTTATGGCCGCTACCTTGATCTGCCGCAAGTGGTGCGCGAGCAGGTGCCGCCGACCGCCCCGCGCGCGGAAGTGTTTACGACGACGGGCCAGCATTATCATGTGCTGGCGCTCGATATCGTTGCCGATGGCCAGCGGCAGCGCTGCTATCTGCTGGCCGACGTGGCGCCCGTGCTCGTCGTCTCGCGCCTGGCGCAGGAAGTGGGCGGCGTCGTGCTGGGCGTGGCGCTGGCGCTGATCGGCCTGGCGCTGCTGCTGGCCTATTGGCTGGCGCGCCGCCTCGTGCTGCCCTTGCAGCGGCTGGCGCGCGAGGCACGGGCGCTCACGGCCGGCAGCGCCGTGCAGTTCAGCGAACGCGACCGGCCTGACGAGATCGGTTTCCTGGCGCGCCGCCTGGAAACCACGTTCGCCGAACTGCAGGCGGTCTTGCGGCGCGAGCACGCGTTTGCGCGCGACGTCAGCCACGAGCTGCGCACGCCGCTGACCTTGATGCACAACACGCTGGCGCTGGCCGAGGCGCAGCCCCTGACGGCGCAAGGGCAGGCGCAGTTGCAACAGGGCGTCGACGACATGCGCGCCACCATCGAAGTGCTGTTCGCGCTGGCGCAGGCCGAGCAGCTGCCCGGTGACGTGGTGGAGTTGCGCGGCTGCATGGAACAATGCCTGCTGCGCCTGCTCGAGGAATGGGCATGGGATGCCAGCCTGCTGGCGCTGGACTTGCCCGAGCGGCTGGACGTCGCCGGCAACCCGCAGCTGGTGATGTTGCTCATCAATAATTGCCTGGCGAATGCGCTGTTCCACGGCGGCCCCGATTGCCGCATCAGCATTGCGTTTGCGCAAGGCAGTCTGCACATCGTCAACACCGTGCCGGCGGGACAGCCGCGACGCGTGCAGGGCTTCGCCCATGGCCAGAACCTGCTGCTGCGCCTGGCCCAGGCCATGGCCTGGGAGATCGCCTTCCATCCGGGCGAAAGCGCATATCGCGTGGTCATCGTGCCCGTCCCGGCGCAATAAAGAGGCCGGATTTCACCGCGATTTCACCTGTCCCTGCTTATGCTGGCGGCTCTTTTACTTGAAGGGAAACCCATGAAAATCGCCATCAGCCTGCTGATCCTGTCCTGCCTCTGCACGTCCGCGCTGGCCCAGGTGCAATCGTTGCAGCACAAGGACGACAAGCGCCGCTACATCGTCTACACGCCCGCCGCCTACCACAGCCAGCCGCAGCAGGCGTTTCCCGTCGTCTTCAATTTCCATGGCGGCGGCATGAGCATGGCCGAGCAGATGCTGTACACGCAGATGAACAAGACGGCCGAGCAGCAGCAATTCATCGTCGTCTATCCGCAAGGCATCAAGCAGGACTGGAACGTGGGCTTCGGTATGGATTACCTGACAGGCACGGACGACATCGGCTTCACGCAGGCGATGTTGAGCAAGCTCAAGCAGGACTACCGCATCGACGACAAGCGCATCTATGCCACGGGCCTGTCGCGCGGCGGTTTCTTTGCCCTGCGCCTGGCGGCCGAGCTGCCCCAGCATTTCGCGGCCGTCGCCTCGGTGGGCGCGCCGATGCCGGAGCCCGTGGTGCAGCACCACCGGAAGGCGGACAAGGTCGGCATGCTGCTGATACAGGGCACGGCCGACAAGGTGGTGTTGTACGAGGGCAAGGCGGCCAGTTATCTGTCGGCCGAGGACACGTTTCGCTACTGGCGCAAGCACAACGGCATCGACGGCGCCACGCCGCAGCCGCGCCTGATCGCTGGCGCGGCCGGTGATGCCACGCAGGTGAGCTGGCTGGAGCAGGGCGCGGGCGCCGCGGGCGCCAGCGTGGCATTGGTCACGGTCAAGGATGGCGGCCATACGTGGGCCGGCGCCGATGCCTTCAATATCGGCCTGCCCATCGGCAAGACGACGCGCGCCATCGATGCGAACGAGGTCATCTGGGAATTTTTCAGCCGCCATCGCCGCTGAGGCGCATGCCCGCGCGCGCGGGCGAGCCGCCATGCTAGGATGGCGGCCATCGCCGCAGGCGGCAAATCAAGGGAAGGGGGCACGGTGGGAATGTCAGAAGCAGGTATCGCGGCCATGGCCGAGGCGATCTTTGCCAAGCCCGGCGCGGCCGTGGCGCAGGCGTATTCGGCGCCGGAACGGGAAACGCTGCATTTCCACACGCCCGCCGAGCTGTGCGCGCATGCGGCCAGGCTGGAGGCCGAAGGGGCAAGCGAGGTTTTCCTGGCCGTCCATTACCCCGACATGGCAGGGCAGTTCGCGCCGCGCCGCATCGCGCTCGACCCGGCCAAGTGCGGCGGCCTCACCTACCGTCATGTTTGCGAAGGCTGGGGCGTCATCCGCGTGTATCTGCGCTTGTCCGGCGGCAAGGGGCTGGACTCGAACGTGGGTGCCAATTCGCAGAAGCGCGCGGAAAAATGGCAACCCCATTACCCGGAATTCGGCCCCACCGATGCCTGGGACTGGGATGCCGTGGGTCGCCATGAACGCCGGCTGATCCGGGTGCTGAAGAAGGTCGCCGCGCAGGATGCGGCGGCGCAGGGGAGCCTGGCATGACGGAGGTGATGCAGATCAATCCGGCCACCGTGTTTTGCCGCGCCCTGCGCCAGTTGTCGGCCATGCTCGACAAGCTGGATGGATACGGCATCGAGCCGCCGATCCTGGCGGCGCGCTTGCACCCGGAGATGCTGCCGTTTGCCCAGCAGGTACGCGCGGCCGTGAGTTTTTCGCTGCGCGGCTGCTGTCCGCTGGCGGATCTGGTCGTGGCCGATTTCAGCGCCGCCGCCAGCCTGCAGGAACAGATCGCGCAGACCGTATGCTATCTCGATGCCATCGCGCCTGAGCGCTTCGCGGGCGCGCCCGAACGGATCTGCCGCGACCGCGCCGGCTTTGCCGACCTCGCGCTGCCGGCCGATGAATTCCTGCACCTGTATATCCTGCCGAATTTCTACTTTCATTTCGGCATGGCGTATGCGATCGCGCGCAGCCGTGGCGCGGCCATCGGCAAGGGCGATTTCGATGGCTACCACGCATATGCGCCGGGCTTTTCCTTCGAACGGCCGGCCGCGGCCTAAGACGCTACAGTCCCGCTTCCTTCCACGACGCCAGGCCCAGCCGTTTCAGCAGCCGGCCCGACAGGCCGCAGCTCCAGCAGCTCATCTGGATTTGCCGGTGCTGCGCCGGTGCCGCCGCCTGCCAGGCTTGCTCGGCAAAGTCCAGCAGGGCGTCGCTGAGCGGGGAAGCATCGGCCACGGGCGGCAACCGGCCCATCAGCGTCAACACGCCATGTCCCGCGTGCGGGATCTGCAGCAAGCCGGCCAGCAGGGCGCGCAGGACGGCGCCGTCGATGGAGCCGCTGGCCTGCGCAAGCCGCTGCTGCCAGGATGGCCCGCGTGCCTGCCACAGGGCCAGCAGCGTGGGCACGTCGGCGGGCTGGAGTTGCCCGATCAGCTCGTCCGCCTCGAGGAACAGGTCGAGACGGTCATACTCGCCGTCGTCCAGGCCCAGCAGCTCGTCCAGCTCGTCCAATATGGCCACGCTCATGCCACCACGTTGGTCGGCGCCCCACGCTCGAACGCTTCGATGTTGTCGATCAGCATGTCGGCCAGTGTCTGCATGGCTTCGCCGCTGGCCCAGGCCGTGTGCGGCGTGAGGATGAAGTTGGGCAGGCGCAAATTGAGCAGCGGATTGTCGGGCAGCGGCGGCTCCTTGCTCAACACGTCGAAGCCGGCGCCGGCGATCACGCCCTTGCGCAATGCCTCGGCCAGCGCCGCTTCATCGACGAGGCCGCCCCGCGCCGTGTTGATCAGCAGCGACGTCGGCTGCATGCGCGCCAGTTCCTGCGCGCCGATGATGTTGCGCGTGGCCTCCGTCAAGGGCAGGTGCAGGCTCAGCACGTCGGAAGTGGCCAGCAGCGCGTCGAACGTCACTTCCGTCACGCCGTCTTCGTCGATGGGCGAACGGTTGTGCACCTGCACCTGCATGCCGAAGGCGCGCCCCAGCTGCGCCACGGACTTGCCCAGCTTGCCGTAGCCGAGCAAGCCCAGACGGCTGCCGGCCAGGTCGCGGACCGGATGGCCGAACAGGCAGAAGCGCTCCGAGGCCTGCCACAGGCCCGCTTCCACGTCGGCGCGGTAGGCGATCAATTGCCGGCGCAGGGCCAGCATCAGCGCCAGCGTATGTTCGGGCACGGTGGCGCGCGCATAGTCGCGGATGTTGGCGACGACGATGCCCCGTTCGCGGCAGGCAGCCAGGTCGAGGATGTCCGTGCCGGTGGCGGCCACGGCGATCATCTTCAGGTCCGGCAGCTGCGCCAGTTCGGCCGCGCGCAGCGGCACCTTGTTCGTGATGGCGATGGTGGCGCCTTGCAGGCGGGCCACCGTCTGTTCGCTGCCCTTGGTATGCGCATGTTCCTGCCAGCTGTGCGCGAAGGCGGGCGGGCGCACGCTGGCGATCAGGCTGTCGCGGTCGAGAAAGACGATGCGATGCGGGTGCGGCGATGTGCTTGCTGCTGTCATGGCTGGGCCTCGGTCAGGTTGGCGCGCGCGCTGGCGGGACTGCTCTTGCCCTTGAGCTGCGTGGCCGGGTGATTGGTAAACATGTCGGCGACCCATTCGACAAACACGCGCACCTTGGCGGACAAATGGCGGTTGGGCGGATAGATCACGTGGATGGGCAGCGGGTCGGATTCCCATTCGCCGAGCAATTCCACCATTTTGCCCTGTTCTATCAGCGGCGCAAGCATGAAATGCGTCATTTGCACGATGCCCAGGCCCGCCAGGCCGGCGGCCGTGTAGGCGTTCGAATCGTTCAGGGCGATATGGCTGGGCATGACGATCTGGATGCGTTCGCCGTCGCGCGTGAAATCCCAGTCGAAGGTCTTGCCCGTCTTGGCGGAGAAAAAATTCACGCCACGGTGCTGCGCCAGGTCGCTCGGGTGCAGCGGCGTGCCGTGGCGCGCCAGGTAGGCGGGCGAGGCGCACGTCATGAAATGCAGCACGCCGACGCGGCGCGCGATCAGGTTCAGGTCGCCCAATTCACCGCCGCGCACGGCGCAGTCGACGCCTTCCTCGATCAGGTCGACGGGGCGGTCGCTGCAGCCGAGTTCGAGCACGATGTCGGGGTAGCGGGCAAAGAAGTCGGGCAGGGCGGGGATGATCAGCTCGCTGGCCAGGGCCGTGGGGGCGTCCACGCGCAGCCGTCCGCTGGGGCTCAGTCGCGTGCGCGACAGCGATTCCTCGGCTTCGCGCACGTCCGACAGGATGCGCACGCAGCGCTCGTAGTAGGCGGCGCCGTCGGACGTGATGCTGACGTGGCGCGTGGTGCGGTTCAGCAACTTAACCGACAGGCTCGCTTCCAGCGACTGGATCAGGGTCGACACGGTCGCTTTCGGCAGCTGCATGTTTTCCGCCGCGCGCGTAAAGCCGCCCGCATCGACAACCTGGATGAAAACTTCCATTGCTTGCAGCTTGTTCACTTGATTCCTTATCATGTTGCGCCAGATTGTTCGTAATTCTGAACAATCAATTCGTCATTGCACTCTTTATCAGATTGTAGATCAAGTCTATAGTTGTTGTACTGCAGCATAAATGTGAATGCCGCAGGAAGTTCACAGGAGAAAAATCATGGGTCATCGGAATGGAATCTTTGCAGTGCTCGCTCTCGCTATGAGCTCGCTCGCTCTGGCCGCGATGGTATCGACGGATGCATACTCGATGGCGGCGCAAAGCGAAGCCAGCGGTTATAGCGCCCTGACCCATGAAGTGGGCGGCGTCGCCCTGTTGTGCCTGAACGACACGGTGCTCGATGCTGCGGTGCAGCCGGTGGTGGCGCAATGAGCGTTGCCGACACGGCGGTCGAACTGGCGCCTGAACAGTCGCTGAAGATACGCGACATCCAGGTGCAGGGCGCGCAGGATGCGCTTGCCGCGCGGGTCTACACGGCCGGCGTGCCGGGCGCCAGGCAGCCGAACCTGATGGTCTTCTTCCACGGCGGCGGTTTCGTCGATGGCGACCTGGACGATGCGGACGATTTCCTGCGCTGCCTCGTGCTGAGCAATCCCGACCACGTGGTGCTGGCCTCGAACTACACGCTGGCCAAGGTGCGGCCTTTCCCCGCCGCCGTGGAAGACGCGCACGCCGTGCTGCTGTGGGCAAAAAAGAACAAGTCCAAGCTGGGCTGGACGGGCAAGCAGATGGTGGTGTCCGGCATCGAAGCGGGCGCCAACCTGGCTGCCGTGTGCGCGATGATGTCGCGCGACCGTGGCGGGCCGCCGCTGGCGGGCCAGGTGCTGATCATGCCCATGCTCGACCCGGGCCTGTCGACCTGTTCGATGCGCACCCTGCCGACCTGCCCGGACCTGGCGGAAGTGGCCGACCAATGCGCCGCCGCCTACCGCGGCTACCTGCCGAATGCCGCCGACCGCAGCCATCCTTACGCGTCGCCATTGCAGTCGAGCCGCCTGAAGAACCTGCCGCCGGCGCTGATACTGTCCAGCGAAGATGACCCATTGCGCGATGAGGCTGAACAATACGGTAGCAAGCTGATCGCCTGCGGCATCAAGACCACCGTGCGGCGCATGGCCGCCGCGCCGCTGCAGGATGCGGGCGCCCGCAATGAATGTGCCTGCAAAGTCCAGGTATTGGGCGAGATCGCCAGCTTTGTCGCCGGATTGGGGCAAGAGCCCGAATCATGACGCCGCCATGTGCGGCACCATAAAAAACTTACACTAATCAGTTTACTTTTTAAGTTTTGGTTGTTACACTACCGAGTGTAGATTCTCATTGTAACGCCATTCCTGTCTGCGCTGTGCACTCGCACAGCCGGTTTCGTCGTCCCCGTCTGCTTTTAACCAGCTGGCGGCCTGTTTACCTTTGATCGAGCGCCGTCGGGCGCCATGGCAACACCGTTCACTGCAGTTTCCACCTTTTAGCTGGGTTGCTTCCTGCCGCCCATACCATTAGAAATTTTCATAAAACAGGGAAATAAAATGAAAAACGCTCAACAATTTTCCACTTTGGGAACTTTACTCAAGCCCCTGGCCGCCTCGCTCGCGCTGGCCGGACTGGTGGCCGTGAGCCTGGCCGGATGCGATTCCGCCAACAGCAAGGTGCCCGACGCGCCAGCGGCCGGCGGCCCGCCCATCTCGGCCGCCGCCGTGGTGGAAAAACAGATCACGGAAACGCAGGAATTCTCGGGCCGCCTGGAAGCGATCGAGCGCGTGGAAATCCGTTCGCGCGTCGGCGGCTTCATCACGGCCGTCAATTTCAAGCCGGGCAGCGAAGTGAAGAAGGGCGATGTGCTGTTCGTCATCGACCCGCGTCCCTTCCAGGCGGAAGTGTCGCGCGCCGAAGGCACGGCGGCCTCGGCCCGCGCCAAGGCGGAACTGGCCAAGCTGGAACTGTCGCGCGCTGAAAAGCTGCTGGCTGAAAAAGCCATCGCCCAGCGCGAATTCGATGAAAAAGCCTCGGGCCTGAAAGAGCTGGACGCCAATGCCCGCTCGGCGCAAGCCGCGTATGAAGCGGCCAAGCTGAACCTGTCGTACACGCAGGTGCAGGCGCCGATCAGCGGCCGCGTCAGCAAGGCGGAAATCACCGTCGGCAACCTGATCGACGCGTCCGCCATCCTCACCTCGGTGGTGTCGACGGACCGCATCTACGCCAGCTTCGACGGCGATGAAGATACCTATCTGCGCGTGGCCGGCACGGCGCAAAAGGGCACGCCGGTCACCGTCAAGGTGGGCCTGGCCAACGAAACGGGCTTCCCGCATGAAGGCAAGCTGGAATTCGTCGACAACCAGCTCGACCCTGCGACGGGCAGCGTGCGCATGCGCGCCACCTTCGCCAATGCCGAGCGCCAGCTGGTGCCTGGCCTGTTCGCGCGCATCCAGCTCGACGGCGGCAACGGCCCGCAGGCGCAAAGCACGGCGCTGTTGATCTCCGACCGCGCCGTCGGCACGGACCAGAGCCGCAAATACGTCTACGTGGTGGGCGCCGACAACAAGGCCGAGTACCGCGCCGTCAAGCTGGGCCCGAATTCGGACGGCTTGCGCGTGGTGCGCGAGGGCTTGAAGGCGGGCGAAAAGATCGTCGTCAACGGCTTGCAGCGCGTGCGCCCCGGCGCACCGGTGACGCCGCAGATGGTGGCCATGGATTTCGACCCGACCGCGCCTGTCGCCCCCGCAAAACCTGAAGCAAAAGACGCCAAGATCGCCGCGAAAGCAGCATCGACTTCCAAGGAATAAACATGAACTTTTCCCGCTTTTTCATCGACAAGCCGATTTTCGCGGCGGTGCTGTCGATAGTCATATTCGTGGCCGGGCTGCTGTCAATTTTCGGCCTGCCCATCTCCGAGTATCCCGACGTCGTGCCGCCGTCCGTGGTGGTGCGCGCGCAGTACCCGGGCGCCAACCCGAAAGTGATCGCCGAAACCGTGGCCGCGCCGCTCGAGGAGCAGATCAACGGCGTCGAGAACATGCTCTACATGTCCTCGCAAAACACGTCCGACGGCGCCATGATGCTGACCGTGACTTTCAAGATCGGCACCAACGTCGAGCAGGCCGAGACGCAGGTGCAGAACCGCGTGCAGCGCGCCTTGCCGCGCCTGCCCGAGGAAGTGCGCCAGATCGGCGTGACGACCGTCAAGTCGTCGCCCAACCTGACCATGGTGGTGCATCTGGTCTCGCCGAACAAGCGCTATGACGACATGTATCTGCGTAACTACGCCGTGCTGAACGTCAAGGACCAGCTGGCCCGCCTGCCCGGCATGGGCGACATCCAGATCTTCGGCGCCGGCGACTACGCCATGCGCATCTGGCTCGACCCGCAAAAAGTGGCGGCGCGCGGCATGACGGCCAATGACGTCGTCGACGCCATCCGCGAGCAGAACGTGCAGGTGGCTGCAGGTGTCATCGGCGCTTCGCCGGCGAAGAACTCGGACTTCCAGCTGACCGTCAATACCCAGGGCCGGCTGCAGACGCCCGAGGAATTTGGCGCCATCATCGTGCGCACCAATGCCGACGGCGCCGTGACGCACCTGAAGGACGTGGCGCGCGTGGAAATGGGCGCCAACAGCTACTCGCTGCGTTCGCTGCTGAACAATAATCCGGCCGTCGGCATGGGTATTTTCGAAGCGCCGAACGCCAACGCGCTGCAACTGTCGTCCGACGTGCGCGCCAAGATGGACGAACTGAAAAAAGACTTCCCGCAAGGCGTGGAATACCGCATCGAGTACGACCCGACGCAGTTCGTGCGCTCGTCCATCGAAGCCGTGATCCATACCCTGCTGGAGGCCATCGCCCTGGTGGTGCTGGTGGTGATCATCTTCCTGCAAACCTGGCGCGCATCGATCATCCCGCTGCTGGCCGTGCCCGTCTCCATCGTCGGCACCTTTGCCGTGATGCTGGGCTTTGGCTTCTCGATCAATACCCTGTCGCTGTTCGGCCTCGTGCTGGCCATCGGTATCGTCGTCGATGACGCCATCGTCGTGGTGGAAAACGTCGAGCGCAACATCGAGGAAGGCTTGTCGCCGCGCGACGCCACCATCCAGGCCATGAAAGAGGTCAGCGGTCCTATCGTCGCCATCGCCCTGGTGCTGTGCGCCGTGTTCGTGCCGATCGCCTTCGTGCCCGGCCTGTCGGGCGAGTTCTATCGCCAGTTCGCGCTGACCATCGCCATTTCGACCGTGATCTCCGCTTTCAGCTCGCTGACCCTGGCACCGGCCCTGTCGGCAGCGCTGCTGCGTCCGCACGATGCACCGAAAGACGCGCTGACGCGCGGCATGGACAAGGTCTTCGGCCGCTTCTTCGCCTGGTTCAACCGCTTCTTCGGCCGCGCTTCGCACCGCTATGAAGCGGGCGTGAAGGGCGTATTGGGCCGCAAGAGCGCCTCGCTGGGCGTGTACGCGCTGCTGGTGGTGGCCGCCATCTTCACCTTCAAGGCCGTGCCGGCCGGCTTCGTGCCGGCGCAGGACAAGCAATACCTGGTGGGCTTTGCGCAATTGCCTGACGCCGCCTCGCTGGACCGCACGGAAGATGTCGTGCGCCGCATGTCCGACGTCATCAAGTCGGTGCCTGGCGTCGAGTCGACCATCGCCTTCCCGGGCCTGTCAATCAACGATTTCACCAATGCGCCGAACGCCGGCATCGTCTTCGCCACCCTGAAACCGTTCGACGAACGCACCAGCAAGGAGCTGTCCGGCGGCGCCATCGCGGCCGAGATCAACAAGCGCCTGGGCGGCATCCAGGACGCCTTCATCATGGTCTTCCCGCCGCCGCCCGTCAACGGCCTCGGCACCATCGGCGGCTTCAAGATGATGATCGAAGACCGCGGCAACCTCGGTTACGACGCGCTGTACAACGCCACCCAGGCGCTGGCCGCGAAAGCGTACCAGACGCCGGAACTGGCGGGCGTGTTCTCGGGCTACCAGATCAACGTGCCGCAGCTGTTTGCCGACGTCGACCGCGTGAAAGCCAAGCAGATGGGCGTGCAGCTGCAAACGATTTACCAGACCTTGCAGATCAATCTCGGCTCGCTGTACGTGAACGACTTCAACCAGTTTGGCCGCACCTACCAGGTGCGCGTGCAGGCCGATGCCGCGTTCCGTTCGCATGCCCAGGATATCGCGCAGCTGAAGGTACGCAATGACAAGGGCGAAATGATCCCGCTGTCGTCGCTGATGCGTGTCAAGGATAGCTATGGTCCTGACCGCGTACAGCGCTACAACGCCTATGCCGCAGCCGACTTCAACGGCGGCGCCGCGCCTGGCGTGTCGAGCGGCCAGGCGCAAGCCGCGCTGGAACGCATCGCCAAGGAGGTGCTGCCGCAGGGGATTTCGTACGAGTGGACGGAACTGACCTACCAGGACATCTTGTCCGGCAATACGATGATCTATGTGTTCCCGCTGTGCGTGCTGCTGGTGTTCCTCGTGCTCGCCGCCCAGTACGAAAGCTGGACCCTGCCGCTGGCCGTGATCCTGATCGTGCCGATGTCCATCCTGTGCGCCTTGCTGGGCGTCAAACTGACCGGTGGCGACAACAATGTGTTCACCCAGATCGCGCTGTTCGTGCTGGTGGGGCTGGCGTCGAAGAATGCGATCCTGATCGTGGAATTTGCGCGCGAACTGGAAGACCATGGCCGCAGCGTCGTGCAGGCGGCGCTGGAAGCGTGCCGTCTGCGCCTGCGTCCGATCCTGATGACGTCGATCGCCTTCATCATGGGCGTGGTGCCACTCGTGTTCTCGCACGGCGCCGGTTCGGAAATGCGCCATGCCATGGGCGTGGCGGTGTTCGCCGGCATGCTGGGCGTGACCTTCTTCGGCCTGTTCCTGACGCCCGTGTTCTATGTATTGCTGCGCACCCTGGCGCAGCGTTTTGAGAAAAAACCAGCCGCCGCTGCCGCCAAGCCTTCCGCCGCGCCAGTGCTGGACCTGGAAGGAGATATATATTGAAAACCAACGCAACTACACGGGTAACCGTCCTGCGCACGGCCTTGACGGCCATGGCCGCCGCCGTGCTGCTGGCCGCCTGCGCGGCGCCCGAGTTCAAGCAGCCGCAGATCGAGACGCCGGCCGCGTTCAAGGAAGCGCAAAGCCTGCCCGCCGTGCAGACGGCGGCCGACGGCACGCGCTGGAAGCAAGGCGTGCCGGCCGAACGCCAGGCGCGCGGCGAGTGGTGGCTGGCCTTCAATGATCCGGCCCTGACTAGCCTGATCAATGAGGCCACGCAGGCGAACGCCAACCTGGCCGTGGCCGCCGCCCGCGTCAAGCAGGCGAGGGCCATTGCCGGCATCGCCGAAGCGGACCGCATCCCGCAAGTGGGCGTCAACGTGGGCGGCCAGCGCAACCGCGCCTCCGCCGTGTCGCTGGGCTTGCCGAACGGCGCGCCCGTCGCCGCCGGCAACGTCTACCAGGCCAACCTGACGGCCAGCTACGAAGTCGACCTGTTCGGCCGCGTGGCATCGAATGTCAGCGCCTCGCGCAGCGATGCGCTGGCCGTGGAAGCGACTTACCGCTCCGTGCTGCTGTCCCTGCAGGCCGACGTGGCGCAAACCTACTTCCAGCTGCGCGCCACGGATGCGGAACTGGCGACCCTGGAGCAGACGGTGCGCCTGCGCGAGGAAAGCGTGCATGTGAACCAGCGCCGCTATGACCTGGGCGACATTGGCGAATTCGATTTGTCGCGTGCCCGCACGGAGCTGTCGACGACGCGCGCCGAGGCCATCGGCCTGCAGCGCCAGCGCGCCACCAGCGAGCATGCGCTGGCCGTCCTGCTGGGCAAACCGGCCGCCAGCTTCACGGCGACCGTCAACCCGCTGCAGGATAGCGGCTTCCTGCCCGTGATCCCGGCCGGCATGCCGTCCTCGCTGCTGGAGCGCCGCCCCGACATCGCGTCGGCGCAGCGCACCATGGAAGCGTCGAATGCGCGCATCGGCGTGGCGAAATCGGCGATGTTCCCCGCGCTGACCCTGAATGCCTCCGGCGGCGGCGCGTCCGATACCTTCTCGGACATCTTCAAGTGGAGCAGCCGCTCCTGGCTGCTGGGCGCCCTGATGTCGATGCCGATCATCGACGGCGGTCGCAACAAGGCTGCCGTGACGCGCAGCGAGGCGCAGCTGGAAGAGTCGGTGGCGACGTATCGCCAGAGCGTGCTGGTGGCGTTCGCCGAGGTGGAAGACAACCTGGCCGGCCTGCGCATCCTGTCTGGCCAGACGCAGCAGATCGACGAAGCCGTCGTCTCGGCGCGCCGCTCGGCCGACCTGGCGCAAAAGCTGTACGACGCGGGCCGTTCCAGCTACCTGGACCTGCTCGACGCGCAGCGCAACCTGGCCGCCATCGAGCGCAATGCCGTGCAGCTGCGCGGCAACCGCGCCGTTACCACGGTGGCGCTGATCCGCGCCCTCGGCGGCGGCTGGGGCGAGACGGAGCCGCAAGTGGCGGCCAACTAGATTCCCGGCACCGCGGGCTGGGGAATCCGGCCCGCGGCAAGGGAGGCAGATCGGGAACGGCGTCGTGCGCTTGCACGGCGCCGTTTTTTTGTGCTCCGCAAGTTGAATCCGTTTGCGGCAAGGCCGCGTAAGTAGTCCTGCAATCATGCAAACGCAGTCATCCAGGAGATATCATCATGCGCACCTTCGTTCCCGCAGCACTGTTTGTCGCTTCCATGCTGGCCGCCAGCGCCCCTTTTGCCGCCGACATGACGACCATGGTGGGCGGCCAGAGCATGTATCCGAGCAAGGATATCGTCGACAACGCCGTCAATTCGGCCGACCACACGACCCTGGTGGCCGCCGTCAAGGCCGCCGGCCTGGTCGATACCCTGAAAGGCAAGGGACCGTTTACCGTGTTCGCGCCGACGAATGCGGCGTTCGGCAAGCTGCCGGCAGGCACGGTCGACACCCTGGTCAAGCCCGAGAACAAGGCGACCCTGACGAAAATCCTCACCTATCACGTGGTACCTGGCAAATACGACTTCAAGGCGCTGGCCAGGGAAATCAAGATGCATGACGGCAAGGCGACCCTGCCCACGGCCAGCGGCGGCAAGCTGATGTTCGCCATGAACGGCATGCACAATATCGTCGTGATGGATGAAGGCGGCAACAGCGCCAACATCAGCACCTATGACGTGTATCAATCGAATGGCGTGATCAATGTCATCGACACGGTGCTGATGCCGAAATAAGTGGACGAAGAAGTGGACGAAGAAGCGGACGAAAAAAAAGACAGGGAAAACCCTGTCTTTTTTGTCTGCATGCTGCCGATTACTTGGCTGGCGCTGGAGCCGCCGCAGCTTCCGCAGGGGCTGCCGGCGCGGCCTTGTCTGCAGGCGCCGCTTTCTTTGCCTTGTGGTGCTTGGCTTTCTTGTGCGCGGCCGGCTTGACGGCGGCTGGCGCTTCGGCCTTGGCTGCCGGCGCTGCGGCGGCTGCGGGAGCGGCCGGTGCAACTGGTGCTGGCTGGGCGGCTGGCGTCTGGGCGAAAGCGGCGGTGGCGAACAGGCTGGCGATCAGGGTGGCGATAACTTTTTTCATGGCGAGATCCTTGGTTGTTTGTCGGGGTGATGCAGTGAAAGGGAATTACTTCGCTGGCGCGGCTTCGGCGGTGGCCGATGCCAGTTTTTCGTCAGCCTTGGCCTTGGTTTTCTTGGCCTTGTGGTGCGCCTTGGCCTTGGCGGCGGTCGCTTCCGTTTTCGCGCTGGCTACTTCCGTTTTTGCGGCGACGACAGCCTTGGCTTCTTTCGCATCGGCTTTAACGACGGCTTGCGCTTCCTTGGCATCGGCCTTCACGACGGCCTTGGTGTGGGCCGCTTCCACTTTGGCGGGTACCGAGGCTGCCGCAGCGGCAGGCGCTGCTGGCGTCTGGGCAAAGGCAGCGGTTGCGAACAGGCCGGCGATCAGGGTAGCGATTACGTTTTTCATGGTGCAGTCCTCAGTGGTGGTTTGTCTGGTACGTCTGTTGGTGCCGGGATGATTCCCGTGTCACTGAGCATAAAACGCGTGCCCGAATGCTTGCGTTGACGACCATTACAAACGCTTACATCTGCCTGCCATCGGCCGTCAGGATGGCTTTCAGGATGTCTTCCGAACGGCGCTGTCCATAGCCCTTGCCGTACGCGCTGGAAGCCACGCTCACCACCATGCGGCGCGTGGGGATCACATAGATCTTGTTGCCGCCATTGCCGGAGGCGAAGAACACGGGAATCTTCTGGCCGGCGATGTCCTGCGTCTTCGCATACCAGAAATAGCCGTAGCTGTCGGCGTAGCGGTCCACCGCGCCGATGGCCACGCGCGGCGCCAGCGCGGCCTTGAGCCAGCTGGCGTCGATCACGCGCCGGCCGTCGAACATGCCGTCGTCCAGCACCATCTGTCCGATTCGTGCCGTGTCGCGCGCGCGCAGCGACAAATTGCCCTGGCCTTTAGGATGGTTTGCCACGTCGCGGCCCCAGCTCCAGCGCGTGATGCCCAGCGGCGCGAACAAGGCCTTGGTGGCATAGTCTTCCAGGTCGGCGCCGCCGGCGTTTTCCACCACGCGCCCGGCGATATACGAGCCCAGCGAGTTGTAGCGGTATATGCCGCCCGGTGCGGCGGCTGCGGGCACGCCGCGCACGAAGGCGGCGGGATCCGGCGCTTCATCGAGCTTGTCTTCATTGCCTGGCGAGGCTGCGTCTTCGTCGAAGGCGGCCAGGCCGGAACGCATGGTCAGCAAATCGTCGAGGACGACCTTGCCCGCGGGGCTGTCGGCCACCTCGGGCCAGTAGTGGCCCACTGTTTTGCTTGTTGTCAGCTGGCCGCGCGCCACGGCCGCACCCACCAGCAAGGCGGTGATGCTCTTGCCGGCCGAACGGATGTCGTGCAGGGTCTCGGCCGTTTCGCCGTTGTAATAGCGCTCGGCCACGATGGCGCCGTCGCGCAGCACCACCACGGCGCGCAGGTCGCCATGGCTGTCGCGGTCCTGGGCTTGCAGTACCTGGTTCAGGGTGGGCTGGGGCGCGTCTTGCGCCACGGCGGCGCAGGACAGGAGTAGGGTGCTCAGAAGTGACAGGGACAGGCGGCGCATGCGAGGAACTCCGTATGATGGCGGGAGTGTCAGTGTCTCGCATGCGCGGCGCTTTGTCGCGCGCTATCTGGCCTGCTGGATGAAGTTCGCATGAAGGCCATGCGGAAAAGGCGGCACATGGCCGCCGCGCCATGCAAAAGGACAGCCGAAGCTGTCCTTGTTATTGCCGCGGTCGAAGTCACGCAAGCGCCGACCCGGCGGAGGCGCTCCCGTGACAACTGCCTCGATTACTTCGCTGGCGCCGCAGGAGCAATCGCTTCCGCCGCTTTCGCTTCGCCTGCCGCCAGCTTGGCTTTATTGGCCTTGTGGTGGGCCTTGGCCTTGCTGACCTTGGCGTCGGCCTTGGCGCTGGCGACATCGGCTTTCGCATCGGCGACGACGGCCGCTTCCTTCGCTTCGGCTTTCACGACGGCCTTGGTCTCCTTGGCATCGGCCTTGGCGACGGCTTTCGTGTGGGCCGCTTCCACTTTCGCTGGAACCGGGGCTGCCGGAGCGGCAGGGGTTTGGGCGAAGGCGGCGGTGGCGAACAGGCTGGCGATCAGGGTGGCGATAATTTTTTGCATGATGAGGTCCTTGGTGTTTTGTCGGGGTAATAAAGTGAGAGGGGATTACTTCGCTGGCGCGGCTTCAGCGGTGGCCGAGGCCAGTTTTTCGTCAGCCTTGGCCTTGGTTTTCTTGGCTTTGTGGTGCGCCTTGGCCTTGGCGGCGGTCGCTTCCGTTTTCGCGCTGGCGACTTCCGTCTTTGCGGCGACGACAGCCTTGGCTTCTTTCGCATCGGCTTTGACGACGGCTTGCGCTTCCTTGGCGTCGGCTTTCACGACGGCCTTGGTGTGGGCCGCTTCCACTTTCGCGGGAACCGAGGCTGCCGGAGCGGCAGGCGTTTGGGCGAAGGCTGCGGTAGCGAACAGGCCGGCGATCAGGGTAGCAATTACTTTTTTCATGGTGCAGTCCTCGGTGGTGGTTTGTCTGGTGTGCCGGGATGATTCCCGTGTCACTGAGCATAAAACGCGGCCAGGAAGCATACAGTTGACCTCGTTTACACTTTCTTACAATCGCGTGAATTAAGCACCGTTGATGCAAAATGTGGGCATGAAAATGCAAAAAGACAGCCGAAGCTGTCTTTTTGCGTGGCGCGGAACGTGCGCGGATTACTTGGCTGCTGCGGTCGCTTCAGCTTTTTCTTCGGCGGCTTTCGCTTTCGCTTTTTTGGCTTTGTGATGGGCCTTGGCCTTGGCGGCGCCGGCGTCAGCCTTGGCGCTGGCTACATCGGCCTTGGCGTCGGCGGCAACAGCGGCTTCCTTGGCGTCGGCCTTGACGACGGCTTTGGTTTCCTTGGCTTCTGCTTTAGCCACTTCCTTGGTGTGCTTGGCTTCGGCCTTGGCAGGCACGGCTGGCGTTTGAGCAAAGGCTGCGGTAGCGAACAAGCCGGCGATCAGAGTAGCGATTACTTTTTTCATGGTGCAGTTCCTCGAGAAGTGGGGTTGTAGTTCAGGAGATCAATCCCCTGTCACTGAGGCAAAAACGCGCCGCAGGGCAATAGCGTTGACAGCTATTTCAGGTAATTACAAACACTTACATTTGCCGCCCCGGGCACTCTGTTAGCTGGCGCACCGCGCCGCCGCCCTCTGCGGCCTAGACTCGGGACCATCATCATTGCATGGGTTCGCCATGAAAGCCGCCTTGAAGGCCTACCGCTCCAAGCGCAACTTCGCCGTCACGCCGGAACCGGCCGGCGGCGATGAGGAAGCGGGCGCGGCGCTCGCTTTCGTGATCCAGAAGCACTGGGCCAGCCGCTTGCATTACGATTTCCGGCTGGAACTGGACGGCACCATGAAAAGCTGGGCCGTGCCGAAAGGCCCCAGCTACGACACGCACGACAAGCGCATGGCGGTGCAGGTGGAAGACCATCCCGTTTCGTACGCGCGCTTTGAAGGCACGATTCCCGAAAAACAGTATGGCGCTGGCAAGGTCATCATATGGGACAAGGGCACATGGCAACCGCAAGCGGCCACGCCGGACGCGCGCAAGGCGCTGGCGGCCGGCGAGCTGAAATTCACCCTGCACGGGCACAAGATGCATGGCAACTGGGTGCTCGTGCGCATGAAGGGCAAGGGCGACCAGCGCAGCGAAAAGCAGCCGGCCTGGCTGCTGATCAAGGAAAGAGATGCATACGCGCGGCCGGCTGTCGAATTTTCCGTCGTCGACGAGTTTCCCGACAGCGTCAGGAACAAGGCCATGCCCAGGCCACGGAAGGCCGCCGCTCCGCCCGCGGCGCCGCTGCCCGCCACCTTGGCGCCGCAGCTCGCCACCCTGGCCGATGCGCCGCCGCCCGATGCGCAGGACTGGATCTTCGAGCTGAAATTCGACGGCTACCGCATGCTGGCCCGCTGCGATGGAAAACATGTTGATTTGATCACGCGCAACGGCAATGACTGGACGGCCAAATTGCCGGCATTGCGGCAGGCGCTGGAAAAGCTGGGCTTGCCGCCGGGCTGGTATGACGGCGAAATCGTCGTCAACGGAGTGGATGGCCAATCCGATTTCGGTGCCCTGCAGCGCGCTTTTGACGCGGCAGCCACCAGCGCTATCGTGTATTACCTGTTCGACGTGCCGTACTTCGACGGCCACGACTTGCGCGGCCAGCCCGTCGAGGCGCGCCGCGCGCTGCTGGAGCAGTTGCTCGGGCAATTGCCGGCCTCGCCCCTGGTGCGCTTCAGCGCGGCGCTCGACGCCGGGCCGCGGGAGTTGCTGGCCCATGCCTGCAAGCTGGGGCTCGAGGGCGTGATCGGCAAGCGGCGCGGCTCGCCGTACGCGGCGCGCCGTTCCGGCGACTGGATCAAGCTCAAGTGCGGACTGCGCCAGGAATTCGTCATCGGCGGCTATACGGCGCCGCAGGGTGCGCGCGAAGGCATCGGCTCGCTGTTGCTGGGCGTGTACGACGCCCACGGCCAGTTGCGCTACGCGGGCAATGTGGGCAGCGGCTTTGACGATGCCACTTTGCGCGAGGTGCGGCGCCGGCTCGACGCGCTGGCCGTCGATGCCAGCCCGTTCGCGGGCAGGGCGGGCGGCGTGCGCCAGCCGCTGTGGGTACGGCCGCAACTGGTGGCCGAGGTCGGTTTTGCGCAATGGACCAGCGCTGGCGCCGTTCGCCATGCCGTGTTTCACGGTTTGCGCCTGGACAAGAAGCCGGCCGACATCGTGCGCGAGCGGGCGCAGCGGATCAAAAAGGAGACGGCGATGCAGGAGAAACAGGAGAAACAGGATATCGAACCGGACGGCTTGCTGCCGGCCAGCTTCAAGGTCAGCCATGCCGGGCGCGTGATCGACAGGGACAGCGGCGCCACCAAGATCGACCTGGTGCGCTATTACGCGCTGGTCAGCAAGCTGATGCTCGTGCATTTGCGCGGGCGGCCCGTGTCGCTGGTGCGCGCGCCGGCCGGCGTCGGCGGCGAGCTGTTTTTCCAGAAGCATGCGGATGCGTCCAGCATGCCCGGCGTCAAACAGCTCGATGCGCGTCTGGACCCGGCACATGCGCCCATGCTGGAAGTGGCGACCATGCAAGGCCTATTGTCGGCGGCGCAATGGAATGTGGTGGAATTCCACACGCAAAACGCGCTGGCCAGCGCCTACGACACGCCGAACCGCCTGGTGTTCGACCTCGACCCGGGCAAGGGCGTGGCCTGGCCCGCCATCCGGGAAGCGGCCGTGCTGCTGCGCGCCTTCCTGACGGAGCTGGGCTTGCCCGCGTTCCTGAAGACCAGCGGCGGCAAGGGCTTGCACGTGGTCGTGCCGATCCGGCCGAAACACGATTGGGACACGGTGAAACGGTTTTCACAAGCGATCGTCGAACACATGGCGCAGCTGATACCACAGCGCTTCGTCGTGAAAAGCGGTCCGGCTAACCGCGTCGGCAAGATTTTCATCGATTACCTGCGCAATGGGCGCGGCGCCACCACCGTGTGCGCGTGGTCGGCCCGCACGCGCTCGGGCCTGGGCATTTCCGTGCCGCTGGCCTGGGAGGAACTCGATGCATTAACAGCGGGCGACGCGTGGAACGTCGGTAACGTGCACGGCCGTCTGGACGTCGGCAATGCGCCGTGGGCCGGCTATGCGCGCAGCGCGAAAGGCATCGACGCTGCCATGAAAAAACTCGGCGTCGACGCTTGACCCGGCTGCGGATGGCAATAAATGCAGTTTACTTGCGTTTAATTTTATTCGTAACTATACTTGTTACATGAAAACACCGAGCCGCCTCTCCACCGTCCTGCATGGCCTGCTGCACATGGCCGGGCAGGTGGAACCCATGACGTCCGAAACCCTGGCGCAATGCCTGCACACGCATCCCGTGGTGGTGCGGCGCAGCATGGCCAGCCTGCGCCAGGCCGGCCTCGTGCACTCGCTGCGCGGCCATGGCGGCGGCTGGTCGCTGGCGCGGCCCCTGTCGGCCATTAGCCTGCGCGACGTGTACGCGGCCCTGCAGGAAACGCTCAGCGTGAAGGTCGACATCGGCGCACCCCATGCGCAATGCCTGGTCGAGCAAGCCGTCACGCGCGTGCTGGCCGACGCCTACCTCGAAGCGGAAGCCCTGCTGGTGGCGCGCCTGGGCGAGATCAGCCTGCAAGCTCTGCTGCTCGACATAGGCAATGGCGCGCCGTTCATCGCCGGCGGGCCGCCGCCGGCAGGCTTGCTGGCCCATCCCCCCACCCCATCCTGAGGAATCGACCATGTTTGACGTCATCATCATCGGCGGCAGCTTTGCCGGCCTGTCGGCCGCGCTGCAACTGGCGCGCACGCGCCGTCCCATCCTTGTCATCGACGCGGACGCGCCGCGCAACCGTTTTGCCGCCCACGCGCACGGCGTGCTGGCGCAGGACGGCAAGCCCGGCGGCGTCATCCTGGCCGAAGCGCGCGCGCAGCTGGCCGCCTACCCGAACGTGACGCAGTTATCGGGCACGGTGCGGCAGGCAGAGGCTCTTGCTTCCGGCAAGATCGCCTTCGCCGTCACGCTGGACGATGGCAAGCGCGTCGCAGGCCGGCGCCTGATCCTGGCCACGGGCGTGCGCGACGTGCTGCCTGAACTGCCGGGCGTGGCCGAACGCTGGGGCCGGACGGTCTTGCATTGCCCGTATTGCCATGGCTATGAAATCGGCGGCGGCCCCATCGGCGTGCTGGGCCGGCTGCCCGCGTCCGTCCACCAGGCCAGCCTGATCGCGGACTGGGGCGACGTGACCTTGTTTACGGCCGGCATGCCGCCGCTCGATGGGGAAGCGCTGCAATTGCTGGCGCGGCGCAAGGTGGCGATAGAGAGCGTGGCCGTCACGGCCATCGAGGGGGCGGCGCCGGCCATCGACGGCCTGCGCCTGGCCGATGGCCGGCTGGTGCCCTTGCGCGCGCTGTTCCTCGCCGCACCCGTGCAGCAAGCCAGTCCCCTGGCGCAGCAGCTGGGTTGCGTGCTGGAAGAGGGCATGATGGGGCCCCTCGTGCAAGTGGACGCCATGAAGATGACGTCCGTGCCGGGCGTGCATGCGGCCGGCGACGCGGCGCGCGCCATGGCCAATATCACGTTTGCCATGGCCGATGGCGTGATGGCGGCCGTGGGCGCCCACCATGCGCTGATCACGGAGGAGGGGCAGGCTTGATGCCGGTCAGGCGGCCTTGCGGCGGGACGCGGCCGGCTTGCGCGCGGCGGGCTTGGCCACGGTGTGCGACGCCCGCTTCCCGCTAATGCCGGCAGCGCTTTTGCGCGCTGCGGCGGGGGCTTTCCTGCCCAGGCTTTGCTGCAGCAGGGCCACCAGGTCGATCACATTGCTGCCGCGGTCTTCTTCCGGTTCGGGCGCGGGCGGCGTGATGGTCTTGGTCTGCTTCGCCTTGATTTTCTTTTTGACCAGCGCCAGCACGTCTTCGCGGTAGCTGTCGTGGTATTGCTCCGGGTCCCAGGCTTCGCTCATGCCATCGACGAGGGATAGCGCCATCTTGAGTTCCTTGTCGCTGATGCCGGCCGCTTTCAGGGTGCTGCCGGGCAAGTCCAGGTCGTCCGTGGGACGCAGCTCGTCGGCATAGCGCAGGGTGTTGAGCACGATGGCGTCCTTGACGCACACGAGCGCGCACAGGTGCTGCTTGGTGCGCATGACCACGCTGGCGATGCCCACTTTGTTGGCTTTGCGCAAGGTTTCGCGCAGCAGCGCGTAGACTTTCTCGCCCCCTTTCGCGGGCAGCAGATAGTACGGGTGTTCATAAAACGTCAGCGGCACTTCGGCCGCATCGACAAAGGTGAGGATGTCGATGGTTTGCGTGGCTTTCACGTTGGCCTGCTTCAAGTCTTCATCGGACAGCACCACGTATTCATCCGTCTTGTATTCATACCCCTTGATGATGTCGTCCCATTCGACTTCCTTGCCCGTCTGCTTGTTGTAGCGCTTGTAGCCGATGGGCGCGAAGTCGCGCCGGTCCAGCATGGACAGATCCAGTTCATGGTCGAGACTGGCTGAAATCAGCTCGACGGGGATATGCACGAGGCCAAAGCTGATGGCGCCTTTCCACAGTGCGCGCGCCATCGCCTATTCCCCCACGCTGCCGGTGACGGGCAGGACGATGCCCGTGATGTAGCTGGAACAGGCGGGCGAGGCCAGGAAGACGTAGGCGGGCGACAGTTCCTCGGGCTGGGCCGGGCGGCGCATGTCCGTGTCCGCGCCGAATGTCTGGATCTCTTCCGGCGATTTGTCGGCCGGATTGAGCGGCGTCCACACGGGGCCGGGCGCGATGGCGTTGACGCGGATGCCTTTTTCCAGCAGGTTGCCGGCCAGCGCCATGGTAAACGCATGGATGGCGCCCTTGGTGGTGGAATAGTCGAGCAAGTGTTTCGAGCCTTGCAAGCCCGTCACGGAACCCGTGTTGATGATGGCCGCGCCCCGCTGCAAGTGGGGCAGCACGGCCTTGGCCATGTGGAAGTAGCCGTAGACATTGGTCTTCATGGTCAGGTCGAAGCGCTCCTCGCTCAGGTCGAGCAGGGATTCCGCGTGTTCCTGGAAGGCGGCGTTGTTCACCAGCACGTCGATATGGTTGAACTTTTCCATCACCTGACTGACGGCTTGCTGGCAAAAACCGTGGTCGCGCACGTCGCCGGGGAGCAGCAGGCAGCTCTGGCCTTCCGCTTCCACATAGCGTTTCGTTTCGTTGGCATCTGCGTGCTCGTTCAGGTAGATGATGGCCACGTCGGCCCCCTCGCGCGCGTACAGCACGGCCACGGCGCGGCCGATGCCCGAGTCGCCGCCCGTGATGATGGCCACCATGCCGGCCAGCTTGCCGCTGCCGCAATAATCGGGCGCCAGGAAACGGGGCTTGAGCTGCATGGCCGCTTCGGTGCCGGGCTTGGCCAGGTGCTGGGCGGGCAGGGGCGCGCCGGGCTGGCTGCGGCTGCTCGTCTGCACGGGCTGCTTATTGTCCACGTTGGCCGCCCTGGGCGGCCTGGCGGCGTCGCGCTGGTCCTGCTCGTGCTGTATCGTGCGCTGCAAGTTGCCCGCGGACTGGTCCTTGTTCTCGTTCATGCTGGCCTCCCTCAAAACGAAGGTCCAGTATCGGCGCGGCAGGGGCGCCATACGGTGCGCTTGTTAACAGAGTGGCGCAAACAGGCGTAAAATTATATGATGGTTGACCTTATTGTGGGAGGCAGCATGAAAGTGAGCAGGGAACAGGCGGCGCTGAACCGCGAGCGCATCGTTGAAACTGCGGCCAGGTTGTTTCGCGAAAAGGGCTACGATGGCATCGGCGTGGCCGACCTGATGAAGAATGCGGGCCTCACGCATGGCGGCTTCTATGGCCATTTTGCCTCCAAAGAAGATCTGATGGTCGAGGCATGCCAGCATGCGCTGGATAAATCCTTGCAAGGGTGGCAAGCCAAGGTCGAGCATGACCCCAAACAGGCGCTGCCGGCCATCATCGACAACTATTTGACGACGAAGCACCGCGACCAGCCCGGCACGGGCTGCCCGGCGGCGGCCATGGGCGTGGACGTGGCGCGCATGTCTCCCGGCGCGCGTCCCGCGTTTACCAGGGCGACGCAGCGGCAGTTCGCGCTGCTGGAAGGCTTGTTGCCGGAAGGCGATCCCACGCAGCGGCGCCAGCAGGCGATCGCCACGTTTGCCGCCATGGTGGGTGCCATGGTGCTGGCCCGTTCCGTCGATGACGACGGCCTGTCGGCGGAAATCCTCGCGGCCGTGAAGGCGCAATTGCTGCCGGACTGATCACGCGCCCCTGTCAGCCGGCCGCGCCGCATGATAGGCTTCGGTTTTCAGATTTCGGGATCATTCATGCTGCTCTGGCTCAGGCAATACCGGCGTCCTCTGTTGGCCGGAGACATCACCGCCGGTATCGTGGTGGCCATGATGATGGTGCCGCAAGGCATGGCTTACGCGCTGGTGGCCGGCTTGCCGCCCGTGGTGGGCATCTACGCCAGCATCTTGCCGCCCGTGCTGTACGCGTTTTTCGGCAGCAGCATGACGCAATCGGTCGGCCCCATGGCCATCGTCTCGCTGATGACGGCCGCCGCCCTGGCGCCGCTGGCCGACCCCGGTTCCTCCCTGTACATCGTGCTGGCCGCCCAGCTGGCCTTCATCAGCGGCCTCGTCCTGCTGCTGTGCGGCGTGCTGCGCCTGGGCTTCATGGCCAGCTTCTTATCGCGTCCCGTGATCAGCGGTTTCAGCAATGGCGCCGCCATCCTGATCATCTGGGGCCAGATCACGCCCTTGCTCGGCGCGAGCCTGCCGCACTGGCATGCGCCCAGCCTCGTGCTGGGGCTGGCCAGCCTGGTGTTCCTGTGGCTGGCCAAACGTTATCTGTCGCGCCTGCTGCAACGCTGCGGCCTGAATAGAGTCGCCGCCGACGTGGGCGCGCGCCTGGCGCCGATGCTGCTGGTCATCAGCGGCATCGTGCTGGTCACGTATTGCGGCCTGGACCGCATGGGCGTGCAGACGACGGGCCACGTACCGAGCGGCTTGCCGGGCCTGAACCTGGCCACCTCGGGCGCCCATTGGCGCACCTTGCTGTCGCCGGCGCTCTTGATCGCCTTCATCGTCTTTTTGATGAGCATGTCCGCCGCGCAGACGCTGGCGCAAAAGCGCGGCGAAAAGCTGCACACGAACCGGGAACTGCTGGGCCTGGGCGCGGCCAACGTGGCCAGCGCGCTGTCGGGCGGCTTTCCCGTTACGGGGTCCATTTCGCGCTCGGCCGTCAATTTCCAGGCGGGCGCCAACACGCCGCTGGCCAGCATCATCACGGCCGGCCTGCTGGCGCTGGCGCTGGTGGCGCCCACAGGCTGGCTGGCCCTGCTGCCGTTGCCCGTGCTGGCGGCCACCATCATCTTTGCCGTGTCCAGCCTGCTGGACTGGGATACCTTGAAGTTGTCGTGGCGCTATGACCGCAGCGATGCGCTGGCCCTGCTGGCGACGACGGCCGGCGTGCTGGTGCTGGGCGTGGAAGCGGGCGTCGTGATCGGCGTGCTGCTGTCGATGGGCACCCTGATCTGGCGTGCCAGCCGCCCCCATATCGCCGTGCTGGGCCGCATTCCGAATAGCGAGCATTTCCGTAACGTCGAGCGCTACGAGGCGCAAACCCTGCCCGACGTCTTGCTGCTGCGCATAGACGCGGGCTTGTTCTTCGGCAATGTCGAAGCCGTCACGGAGCGCGTGGAGGACGAGTTGCGCGACCATCCGACGGCACGCCACCTAGTGCTGGTCTTGTCAGCCGTCAACCAGATCGACAGCACGGCCTTGCTGGGCTTGATCGAGCTCAACAGCGCGCTGAGCAAGCGCGGCATCAGCCTGAACCTGGCCGAAGTGAAAGGCCCCGTGATGGACCGCCTGCGCCAGAGCAGCCTGCTGCAAGACCTGAGCGGAAAACTGTATCTGAGCACGGCGCTGGCGACGACGGACCTGAGTGGAGGAAACGCATGACGATGGAACTGAATCTGCACGGCGATGCGCGCGCCGTCGACACCGTCCTGGCGCTGGAACAGGCGCTGGCGGAAGCGCGCGCCCTGGCCCAGTGCGAACTGTGGCTGACCCTGGCGGCGGACGCGGAGCAGGGTCCGGCCCTGTGCATGCTGCGCAATGGCGGCAACGCCTGGCTGATGTACCTGTCGGGGCAGGACGACCTGAGCTTTCATTCGCTGGGCGACGAAGATGCCGACGGCGCGTGCAGCTATCTGCTGGCGAATGGCCAGGTGGACGAGTATCCGGAAGCCTGGTGCGTGGACGTGGCGCTATGCCATCGGGCGCTGGCCGAGTTTGTCGCGACGGGCGGTGCGCGTCCCGCCAGCATCGCCTGGCAGGCGGATTGACATGCCGCAAACCATCATCGCCGACATCGACAGGGACTTGTACGCCGCGCTGGACGCCAGGGCAGGCTTGCTCACGCTGCGCGCCATCCTGCTGCGCTACAAGGCCAGTGGCGTGACGGCCGCGCAAGTGGCCGGCCTGCTGCAGGAACTGCGCCCCGCCACGCAGGAGGGGCCGCTGGAAGACGCGATACTGGACGCCCTCGACATGGTGACGGGCTGGTGCGGGCCGGCGTTAAGGGTCTGGGACGACCATGCATCCTGAAAAAGTCAAACAGGTGGCACAGTTGCCGGCGCAGCAGCGCTACGGCTATTTCGTGCGCAAGGCGGCCGATACGCAAGAAGTCTGGGGTTTGTATCACGATGGCTGGGCCACGGCGCACGCACACGGCAAGGTGGCGATACCGTTCTGGCCCGAAGCCGCGTTTGCGCAGGCGTGTGCCAGCGGCGACTGGGCCGCTTACCAGCCGCGCGCCATCGCGTTCGCTGATTTTCTGAACAAATGGTTGCCCGGCATGCAGGAAAATGATCAGCTGGCTTTTCTCTTTCCCGTGCCGCAAGGCAGCGCCAGCATCGCGGCGCCTTGCGATTTGCTGGCGGACTTGCAGCAGGAGGCAGAACAATATGAGTGAGCGCAATGAACGCCTGGATGCCTGGTATGACGGCTCGGCCGTCTGCCTGATCGCCGTCGGCGCGCACGGCGACCCGCTGGACCTGGGCGACGACGAAGTGCGCGCCCTGATCGCGAAGCTGCGGCGCTGTCTGGCCGAGTCCGAAGCAGCTTCGGCGGCGAGCGAAGACTGACGGTTCAGGCCGCCGCCAGCGCCTTTTCCATCGCCACGCTGGCCAGGCTGATGCCGCTCGGGTGCGCATACGCTTCCTCGCGCAAGGCGATAAAACCGGCAGCAGCGTAAAACGGCACGGCGTTCAGCGAGGCGGACAGGTGCAGGCGGCCGATGCCGCGCTGGCGCGCCAGCTGCTCCAGCGCCGCCAGCAACCGCTTGCCGATACCCAGCCCCGCGCGGGCGGGATCGACGAAGACGGCATCGACTTCATGTTTATTTACGTCCAGCATGGCATAGCCGGCGATGACCTCGTCCTGCATCGCGACGATGCCGCCACCTTCGGCCAGCATGGCTGCATACGCGTCCGGCACGGGCGAAGCCGTCCACACGGCAATTTGCTCGGGCGCATAGTGCGCGGCGCAACTGACGCGCACGGCCACGGTGCGCAGGGCCCACAGGGCGGCTATGTCGGCGGGCAGGGCGGGGCGCAGGGCGATGGTCATGGACGCTTTCCAGGCAAAGGCCCATGCTAGCGCAATGGCTGGCATCGCGCCAGCAAGAGTGTATTTGTCCAGTTCACTCCCGTTCTGGATTGTCCGGATCAATGTAATACGACCCCGTCGGCGCGCCCGGCACTTTTACGCGGAACTTCAGGCCGGACAGCAGTTTGTCCCACAAGGCGATGGCCTCTTCGTCAGTCAGCGACGCGGCCTCGGCGGCGCCGACCATGTTGTGGGCGACTTTGGTGAACATGGATGCCTCCAGCACCGAAGGATAAGCGATGTCACGCGGCGTGCCCACCAGTGCCCACTCAAAATCATGCACGCCATCGGTCCGTCGTATCAACGATTCCTCGCCATGCCAGTGCTGAACGTCGCGCTTGCCCTCGCGTAGCAGTGTGCGAGCGGGGTAATTTTTTCCTTGTTGTTGTTTTGCCTGCTGGATACGAGCAAGCAACGATAATTCGCCGCGTACCTTTGTATCATATTCAGCAGGTGAATAATCGCCATAGGCGTCTTTATTTGAAGTAACAGAGAACGTCACATCTGGAAAACTGGGAAAATATAAGCCGACATCTGCCATTTCTTGAGTATTATAATTACTGTCGATCATGAATCCGCCGTCTAAGCAATGGCCCGATGCTGCAGGAATTTCATCTTGGTTGCGTAGGCGCAGACTATTCGCTCGTATTAACTGTGTGGCAGCCGTACTGGTAATCGTTTCACCTTTTGAAGTGAAGCCGCTAAGAACAAATGTAATATCTCCTTTGTTGATGTAAGTACTGAAGAAAGCATTGCCGTCTTCTTTGGAAAATTTATTATTAAAGTAGCGAAGTTGCCAACTATTTTCGATAGGGCCATTTTCATTAAATATAATTTCTGAAGATTGACTATTTTCTTTTATTTCATTTATGTCTTCTGCCATCTTTTCATTTTTTGCTGCGATCCCACCTTTTATAACTTCAATTTTCGATGGGGAAGAAATGTTTCCATATATTAATTCTGTTTCTTTCGGAACTTCTATAGCATAACGTCCAAAGCATACAATCTTTGTTTTTAGAAAAAACACTTCCAAACGTTTGCTAAATTTTAATTTATGCATTTGGAGATCCTTGCCTATATCTTTTTGTGAGCATGCGGAAAGAAATGTCACCGCTATAAGCATGACAATAGAGAAACTTTTTATTTTTTTTGTATTCATCAATCAACTCCATTTTGCTTTTTTTGCAATTTGTACGATGGAATATAACATAGATGCGAGTACATTCGGATCGGCATAACTATTCTGGTGTTCGTAACCATTTGCTTCCGCTATGCCATGTACGAATATTGTGCCGGTGATATGTTGAGCGGAGCGATCTGACGGTACTGTTCCATCACCGCGTGCGCTAGCTGGCTGTAGCCTTAACTTTAAGAATTTCCCTCCTGCTTGGACAAGGAGTTGTCCCTTGCTATCATCTTCAACTAATTTCCATTTTTCAGGTAGCGGCTCGAATTTATTCCAAGGATCGTTAGAGCCACTGTGAAGCCCTTCAGTTAATTTAAATACGATATCGCCATAACTTAAGAAATTTCTAGATGAGCAATAGCTTGCATAAGTGTTTGGATGAAAAACTTTCTCTATGGATGATAGAAATTCTGATGCTAATTTTAATCTATTAATTACCATTTCTAGGCCGCCTCCTTTGTCTGGTGGTATACTTGCGGGATTTATCCAGTTCGGATTGATGAGTCGCCACCATGCACTGGGTGGCTGCAGATAAATACTCTCTAGCGCAGTGGATTTTTCGCGAGGCCAACTCCATAAAACTTTATCCTGGGCATCCACAATTTTTAGCCAGTTCTGGCCATATGCCACGCCTGGCATCATTTCCAGTGGTGCCGGTGCATTCGCCAGGATCGCGGTGGCGTGTACACCGTTGATACCTAGGATTTTGGCCTCTATTTCGGCTATGGAACCTTCCCTTTCCTGAAAGCCAAAACGCATGCGTTTATACGCTCCTGCTGCCCCAATGGTTGGCATTACATTGTGATAAATTCCAAGGATTTTTACATCTTTATCGTCAAGCATCTTTCCATAACTGGGATGTATCAACGCCCGGGCCAGTAAGCCACCCATGCTATGCGTGACGATGATGACCTCGTCACATCTGAATCCGCGGTTTTTATAACCTTTGACTAGACCACGTATTCTCTTTGAAATAGTGACGGCAGAGACTCCATTGCTCTTGATGAAGTTGTACCCCATTGCATGCACTGGATACCAGCAGGATGAAATCTTCTTTAGGTCGTTGGCACTAATGGCCTTGCCAGATGACGCACCAAACGTTGTGGGGTCTCGCATTAGCATGGCACCAAGACCACTTGTCCTACGCCAGAACGGATGTACCTCTCCGTTGGAAATCATATTGTTTAGATGCTGCTCTGTGGTACGCAACATGGTTCCGTATGCGCCTTCGAAAAGCACTTCACTCCACCCACGCCAGCGTGCTATTTGGGCGGGACTTTGACGGGCGCGCGCTTGAGCTTGCAATGGTCCCGTTCCCGGAGGTATTCCGGAGGAACCAATCAAGGGGGGGATGGGGGAGAGGCTATCGGGCACATTTTGATGACGTGCATCGGCAGCCTTGGTTTCCGCGCCGTCTGGATCAAAACGGCTGTTGCTTTCGGTATAGTGGTAGTACTCCACTTCGTTTTCGGTGGGATCAAATATTAACTGGCGCTGCCGTGGCGACGCATCTTTGAACCAGCCACCCAAACCATTGCCTGTGAGTATAGCCGTCGTGCCTCCCGCACCCATCATATCGTCGGGTCTCCAAGCCCGATTGTCTGGACGGCGTAATTCTTCTTGGCGAACCTTGCTCATTCGTAGATTGCTACCCATCACACCAGGCAGGAAAATGACCGGAATTACTTTGCCTGGCGGTATGGTGACCTCATGTCGGGCGGTATCTTTTGTTTCAGTCATCAAAACAGCGAGTTCTGCCCACCCACCCACACCCTGGCTAAGCTTTGCAGGATGATTGCCTCGCTTATTTAATTCGTCGCTGTCGCTCACGGCAGTTCTCCCTTATAGCGAATGATGTAGCTGTCCAAGCCGGTAGATTTTTGTAGTTGCGTGGAACCGTCTTCTGCGCTTTTGCCGGCCATGTTGCCGTCATCGCGCAGGATTTCAAAAGCAATGCCAGCGGCCGGCGTATCATCGGCATTCATCAACAAGACCTCCTGATCGAAGCTGCTGTGCGGCCGTTCGTTGAACTCCTGCGACACACTCTTCGGTGCCAGGGTTTCCAGGTTGCCGTTGAAGAGCACCGGGGAGGAGGTGAAGAACTGCACCTTGTCGCTGATTTCCAGCATGTGGTTGGCGCCGTGCAGGCGTACGCCTTTCTTGCCCTTGATGTCGACTCAGTCCGCCTCGCTGATCAGCGACAAGACTTTTTTGGCGATGATTTCCACTTCGTCGCTGTGGGCCTGGATGGACACCTTGCCGCTGGCGGCAATCAGTTTCATGCCAGCCTTGTGCACGAACAGGCTGAAGGTCTTGGCGATGCTGGCAAAGACGCTGTCGCCGCTGGCGAGTGAAATATTTTTGCTGCTGGTGAGCGCGACGTGTTCGCTGGCGGCCAGATGAATCGACTGGCCCGTGCTTAGTTCGATACCGGCCGGGCTGGCCAGCAGCAAATGCGGTTCGGACAGCTCCGGGAAATCGCCCGCGTTGCCCTTGATGGCAGCGTTTTGCCGCTGGATGGCCTCGGCCACGGCACCTTGTTGCGCGGCGCCGTCTTGCGCACCTGCGTCGACGGCCATGCCGGCTAGTCCCTCTTGCAGTTGGCGCGCTTGCGCCAGGCGGGCCTGTGTTTCGTCGAGCTGTTTGACTGATCCGGTTCCTGTTGATGTTTCTGTGGTGATCAGCATGCCTTTGGCTGCGCGCAGGGCACCCCAGGCGTTGCTGGACAATTCAAAGCCTTCCCCGCGCGCTTCCTTGCGTCCCGTGTTGTCGTCTATGCGCGTGATATTGCCCAATGACAGCCGGCTATCCTGGTGTTCGCTACGCAACTGTGCCTGGATCGCGTCCTTGGTGTCGTCGAGTACAAGGTGGTTGGCGCTACGGGCTCCCATTCCTCGGCTGCGCAAGCCGGACAGGGCGCGTTGCTGCGGCAGTTGCCACGGCGGTGGATTGGCGTTGTTGTAGACCGCGCCGATGACGATAGGGTGGTCAATATTACCGTCTTGAAATTGCACGACGACTTCCTGGCCCACGCGCGGCAAGGCGATTTGTCCCATTTGCGGGCCAGCCATCGGCATCATGACCCGTATCCATGGCGAGCTGTGCTCATCGAATGACCCCAGGCGATCCCAGTGAAATTGCAGGCGGATGCGTCCAAGCGCATCGGTATGGATTTCCTCTCCGGCCGGTCCGACCACCAGCGCCGTTTGCACACCCGCAACGATGCACGGCGAGCTGTTGTAGCCGCGTCCGGGACGCCAGCGGATGTCCCTGCGCACGCACACCATATTGTTGACGTAGTGGGAAGGGGCGCCGGGGCTTGTTTGATAGTTATTGCTAGCAATATGTTCGACCGAGATAATCAGGTATTCGCGTTCGGCGATACTGTCCTGACGTTCCTGGCCAGGCTGGCAGCGCTTTTCCCTTGCGCTGAAATGCTCATCGAGCCTGAAGCACAATCCAGCCTGAGCGCTGCGGTGATTGCCGCCAGCCTCGAAATACTGGCACAGATAGTCGCTTTCTTCCATGCGGCGCTGTGCCAGGGACTCTCCGTCATCGACATTTTTATAGCCATAGGCACCCGTGTTTTCATAGAGTTCGTGGGCGAATACATCGCCCTGGCGATTCAGTGAGTAGCCGCTGGCAAGGCGGGGTTGTGGACTTTTATAGTCGAAACTGGCCAAGGTCAGCTGCCCGGAACCCAGGCGGCGCACTGCCCGCCATTGTTGCAGGCCATCGTCTTCCATGGAACCTGACCCGGAGTGAAAGCGCATGGCGCCGTCACCGGACGGTGTTTCAACCAATTCAGCCAGTGTGCTGTTATCCCCCAGCCATAGCGTATGGCCATCGGCGCGGTGCTCGTACCAGTAGTGCCAGCCCAACGCCTCCCAGCGCCGGTGCAGGTGGTTGTAGTCGGTTTCATTGTGCTGGTTGGCGCATGTGATTTGCGGGTCGTCGCCGCAGATACTGGTTTTCCAGTCGCGCTGCGCGTAATGCGCAAACGTTGTTTCGGTCAACTGCATCACGCTTTGGCCATGAAAGGACACATTGTCCTGGCGTAGCCGGGCGAAGGCCAGCCACGGTTGCAATACCATCCGGTACCACGCAAAGCCGCCATCGGCGCGCAGCAGGCAAAATTCGCCCACATAGCCGTTAAAGTGGCGCAGCGTGCCATCGTCGCGGACCATGGAAATGGTCACCATGCGTCCCATCATGGCTTTCAGGGCAATGTGCGCGTCGTCGGACAGTAGTTCGGCCTCGAAACGGAAGTCGCGTGATATTTCCTCCCTGGCGGTCAGCGCATTGACCAGCAGGATGGCGCCGTCCGGTCCATCGTCATGGGGGAAAGCGATCTTCAGCAGGCGCCGCTCTTGCGCGGCGAAGTCAAAGGCGGATAGTGCCGCCTGGATGCTTGCGTGCATGGGCCTGCCTCCGCTACAACGATGTGATCAGGTGGGCGCCACAGGCGGTGGCATCACCGTCATAGGCGTACGGCTTGCCCATGTGTTTCGCGCCGGCGCCGTCCGACTTGATAGGAAAGCTGCCTTTGCACCTGGGACAGAAGGTCGTGTCATCGGCCAACGCCGCCATCTTCCCCATCACGTTGCTGCCAGACGATGCGCTGGTGACCTTGCCGCCGTGATCGGTTGCGTCCCCGAGTCGGATGACACCGCGTCCCGCATGTTTCATGAGCGCCTCGCTTTCGTTATATGGATTGCTCAATGTAGTTGCAGCAGATAACGCACTTCGGCGCCGCGCACTGTTCCTTGTGTTGTCTGCAGGAACGTAGTCCAACCCAAACAGCGCCTTTCCGCAGGCTGGTAGCTCAGGAGCAATGGCCTGATGCATGGCGGACTCAATATCAGCCGCACTTCATACTGCAAGTCCGGTACGCCAAACAGCACCAGCATTTTGGCGAGTGCCGCCGCGCCCGCGCTGCGCGGCAGGAAGCGTTGCAGGCTGGCGGGATCGAGCGGGCCGATATGCAGGCACACGCGCATGTCATGCCGCCATAGCCGCAGGCCAAGCGTCGCGCCGCGCGCCAGGGTAAAGTTGGCATTGCCCAACCGGCTGCGTCGATTTTTTGCCAGATAGTCCCAGCTGCCTATGAATTGCTCCAGAACGATATGCACGCCGCAGTACTCGCTGAGCACGCGACCGACCGCCTGCGCGGAGATGGGGCGGCAGCGCAGCAGGCCCGCGTACCAGGCAGTGACTTCCTGCGTCACGGTGTCAGGTTTCTTACTTGGCTGCAGCGCATGGCGCTGCACGCCAGCCAGCGCCACCAGCAAAGGCAGTTGCTGATCGTTTGCGCGGGTTTCGACTGATGACCCGATGCGATACTTTTCCCACGCCTGGCAAAACAGCGAAACCATGCGGTGTGAAAAGATATCGAGGAAGGCCGAGACGCCAGGATCCTTGTTCGACAAGCGATATGCGGCGATGCGCTCGGAATGGTGCAAGGGCAAGGTGCCGCTGACGCCCAGGAAATTCATAAACGTCGGTATCACGGTTATTTGTTCATTGTCATCAAGCGAAAGCCGCTCGATTTCACTGGCAGGAAAACTCAAGGACAAGCTGTTCCTGAACCGCAGCACCTGGCTGAATGCTTGTTCATAGGACATTCCCCTCTGGCGTAACCAGCACAGCAAGATACGTACCGCCTGCATGAACTGATAGCGGTAGGGCTCGGATAGCAAGTGTCGGACTACACCAGATTCTGCAATCCGCTTCTTGGTTTGCATCGGATGAGCTCCTCTCCGCTTTGCAGTGACAGCACCACCAGTTCGATGAAACTGTTGATTTGCACATACAGGCCAAGGAAGTGATCGATCACCTGAACAAACAAGTGCATGCCGCTGCCGACGTACGCTTGCTCATCCAGCGTGATGCGCACTTCCACGCCATGCACCAGTGAGGCACCACGTTTGTGCCGCAGCCATGTCGTGGTGGGCGAGTGTGCGAGTGCGACGATGCCGCTGATCTGGCGTTGCGATGTGGCTGATTGGGACAGATCGTAGAGCGTCAGCATTTCGCGTAGCGCTGGCAGGCCTGCCTGGACGAGGGCATGGTGATTCAGCGTCAGGTGCGAAATCAGGCGCCAGTGAATCCCTGCACCCCGCGGAAGACAACGTGGCTGGCTGGGGCGTCGCAGCAGTTGCAGCCCGGGTCCGCCGTCGCACGGTTGCAAGTCCCCTTGCGGCTGGCCGTACTTGAGTGCCAGGGGAAGATTCCGGTTGCTGCATGTCAGCGACAGCGATAAGCTGGCCTTTTCGTTTCGCAAAGGGTTGAAGTCGCTGTCGACCAATGTGAGTCTCTTTTCATGACCAGGGCTTTTGAGAGCCAGAGCCGTGTCATGGCGCAGCACCCAATAATGGCCGCGTTGCGCCGCATCCTCGCCGTGGCGCAAGCTGTACAGCGGACGAAATTCGGTGAGCGTGCTTTCGCCGCCGCGTTGGCGTAGCAAACGCACCGCATCGATTGTGATGACTTCATAGCCATGCGCATGCGTGGCATGGGCGAGCACGGAGTAGTCGGTTTTTTGCCGGGTAATGGTGATCGGTACGCCGTCCTGGTGGAAGAGATTGACCGCCGGACTGCAGCCGAGTCGCAGGTTTTCACTGGAAAGGCTGGACAACATGCGTGCGGTATCGGAATCCGCTCGCAATTCCGTCATGCATAGATGGAGGGTAAAGCGCTGACAGCCAGACGGCAGGACAGCGCCCAGGGCTGCGATATCGATGTCAAAGAAATTGAATTTCTCCGGATACGCAAAATACTCGCCAAGGATGCGGTAGGCAAGCTGCGAACGCGCATCGAATGGCAGCAATGCATCGGTATCGGCGAAGCCGACAGGCGTCAATGGCACGGCGGGCAATGCAATCCATTGATCTGCATCGGCTGAAACAAAAGCACAGGTGGTGCGCATAAATAGGGCATCGCGCAGTGCAGCGGAAAAGGACGGTTCGCTATCGATAAAGACGCGCAGTGTCGCAGGTGCGAGGTCCAGATGGCGAATGCCGATGTTTAGCGCGGAGGTCACTGATGCTGGCACGCGTATGCCTGGCGGTGCCTTGATCATTGTATCGAACGCCGCGTTTTCGAATACTGTTGCTCCTGTCGTCACGTTGTAAACGGTCTTGAAGCGGCAGCGCACGCCGCGCACTGGCGTTGAGTCTAGTTCGCTGTGGGCCGGCAGGTGCCGTACGCCTGTTCCAGATGCTGGCGTGAACTGTCGCACGATGGCACATGATGGAAAGGTGCGCAGGTAATGTGGGAACAGGGCTTCGAACAGGGCTTCGGTAAATTGCGGATAGTCGTCATCGAGCCTTTTCGAGATGCGTGCCGCCAGCATGGCCACCGATTCGATCAAATGTTCCACATGCGGGTCCTCACAGGACTCTCCGGACATTTGTAGCTTGCCAGCGATGCGCGGATAGCGTTCGGCGAATTCACTGCAATGGCGCCGCAACATCACCAGTTCGCGTTCGAAATACGGCAGCAAGTCTTCCATTGTCATGTTTCCCTATTGCCTGGCGTGTTGTACGTTTCTGGCGCGTCGTGCGGGGACATGCAGGCCTCCTTGGTGTCTTTGCTGCTGAATGGCCAGTATCCGAGCGTTTGCTCAGAGGTAAATTGCGTTTGCGCAAATAATTGAGCAGGCTTGCTGCGAAACATCAAAGACTTTTAATCTGACAACATCAGACTGGCAAAGCAGTGCGGTTTTCAGCGACCCCAACGGAGAGTGCCATGAACTTGCCATCGAAATTATTGTGGTCGGAAGGGTTGGCCATCGGCCCCCAGCAATTCCAGCAACTGGACCGCTACCATGAAGCGCGTCTGCAGCGTCTGGTTTCCTTGATTAATCCACATCTATGGGGCGTGCATGCCATCAGCTGGAATGCGGATGCGCTGGCCAACAATAGCCTGCGGGCCGACAGCATGTCGCTGGTATTCCAAGACGGAGAAATTTGTGAAGCTCCACTGGGCGATGTGTTGCCCAGCGCAGTGGATCTGTCCAAGTTGCCTTCCAGCGAACATAGCTTTACTTTTTATGCCGCTTTGCCCGCCATGCAGGCCCATGGCGGCAATTTGTCTACTGCTGCCGCGCGCTATGTTCAGGCGGATATCGAAACCCCGGATCTATACAGCGAGGCGGTCAGCATCGACGTCGCTTATCTGAAAAAACGCGTGTACCTGCTGTCGCAGCTTGATCCGCTACATGATCATCTTGTCATTCCGCTGCTACGTTTGTATCGTGCGGGTAATGGCAGCTTTGATATCGATACCAGTTTCATTCCGCCGTGCCTGACCATCAGCGCGGAGCCGCAACTGCAAAAAATGCTCGATTCGCTGATCGAACGCCTGGGGGCCAAAATTGAGGCACTGTACAGCCGTCATCGCCAGCCTGGCAAAAACACCGTGGAATTTCATAGCGGTGATGTTTCTTCGTTCTGGATGCTCAATACATTGAGTACGGCCAGTGCCGCGCTCAGTCATTGCGCCAGCTACCGGCGGCACCATCCCGTGTATCTGTTTGAAAAACTGATGGCGCTGGCCGGTGGCCTGATGACGTTCTCGAAAAAATACACGCTGAGCGACCTGCCGGTATATCGCCATGAAGATGCGGCGCCCGGTTTTGCTAAACTCGACAGCATCATTCGTGATTTGATCGATACCGTGATGCTGTCACGCTATTTCCCGATTGCCTTGTCGAATGACATGCAGAAAAACACGCACTATCATGGCTTGCTTGATGCCAAGCGTATCGACCGCCAGACTGAGCTTTGTCTGGCGGTGAATACGGAGATGCCGGCGCTGGAACTGGTCGCTGCGGTGCCGTTGCAATTCAAGATATCATCGCCAGACAATATCGAACTGTTGCTAGGGCGCGCATTGCCTGGTGTAGAACTGCGCCACATGGCGCAGGTGCCGGCGGAAGTGCCGGTGCGGCCGAATACCTATTATTTCTCGATTGATAACAGGGGCGCCATGTATGACGCCATGATCAAGGCCCAGGCGATCGCGATCTATGTGCCGTCCGGTATCAAAGGCTTGAAGCTGGAATTGTTTGGCATCAGCGCCGCCGAAGATACATAATCGCTCAGAATGCGCGTTCACAATGCGTCGGTATGACATGCTTCAGGTGTCAAGTAGTACCGGTGGACATAAAGATTGCCCGAAGGAATAGACTTGCCCATCCAGTTGACGTTATCATGTTTTTGTAAGTGTCGGTGGCTGGCAAGCCGGCGCATTGGTGAAACATGGTGACAGGCGAAAGCGGGCGTGGGCATGGCGAATGATGCGTGATGTGCCGGGCGGCGTGAGGTCTGGTGGTGGAATGGGCAGGGCAGCGGCACGCCGCTGCTGCCGCGCATTGCTGCTGGCGCTGTGCCTTGCCACCGGCGTCGCCGCGGCCGCCGCGCCCCTTCCCGCTCCCGCCCATGGCCAGCGCATCCTCTTTCTCAATGCTTACGATTACGGCCGCGCCGGCGTGGAATCGTACACGCGCACCTATGTGGCCGCCATGACGGCGGCCGGCCTGGCCAGCGAAGATATCATGGTCGAGCACCTGAACCTGAATACCCAGGGCGACCCCGCATTGCGCAATGAGATGCGCGATTTGTTGCTTTTAAGATACACCCAGATGATGGGACGCAAGGTCGACCTGATCGTCGCCATGCAGCAGCCGGCGCTCGACTATCTGGTGTCGGACCTGGCGCCGCTGGCGCGCGGCGTGCCCGTGCTGGCGATCAATACATCGGGCAAGGCCTTGCCTGCGGGCAGTCCTGCCGTCATCTGGCAGCAAAAGGCGAACGTCGATTTCCCCGGCACCCTGGCGCAGGCGATGGCGCTGTTTCCCGATACCCGGACCATCGTCATGGCCGTCGGCGCCAGCGAGGCCGACCAGGTTTTGAAGCGCAGCATGCAGCAGGCGGCGCAGGCGTGGCGGGGCAAGGTGGCCATGCAGTATCTGGACGGCCTGACCCTGGCGCAGATGCGCGCGGCCGTCGCGCAGCTGCCCGCCGATACCGTATTGGTGGTGAGCAACGTCAACCGCGATGCGGCCGGCGCGATCGCCACGCCCGTGCAGTTTGCCGGGGAACTGGCGCGGCTGGCGAACGTGCCGGCCTTCGGCATGTACAACGCGAATGTGGGCAAGGGCATCCTCGGCGGCTCCATCCTGCATATCGAACGGGCCGCGCAGCAGGTGGCGCACATGTCGCTGGCGCTGTTGGCGGGCAAGGCGCCTGCCGCGCCGGGCGCCTTGCTGCCGCCCGCGCATCCCGTGCCCATGTATGACTGGGAGCAGCTGCAGCGCTGGGATGCCGACATCAGCCGCCTGCCGCCGCACGCGCTGTTCGTCAACCGTCCGCCCGAACTGTGGCATGAGCACCGCGCCGCCGTGCTGGCCGTGGGCGCCGTGTTTATCGTGATGGCGGGCCTGCTGAGCGCCTTGCTGCTGCAGCGCCGGCGCTTGCGCCGCGCCGAGAGCGAGGCGCGCGAAAGCGAGCAGCGCTTCCGCATCCTGGTGGAGCACGCGCCCGAAGCCATCGTCGTGTATGACCTGGACCTGGACCGTTTCATCGACGCCAACAGCAGCGCGCAGCGCATGCTGGGCATGTCTCGCGCAGAGCTGCTGGCGAAGGGGCCGTTCGACCTGTACAGCGCGGAGCAGCCCGATGGCCTGCCTTTGGGCCTGATGGTGGAAGAGCATTTGCGGCGCGCCATGCTGGGCGAACCCATCCACGTGGAGCGCCATGTACGGCGCGCCGACGGTTCCGTCTTTCCCTGCGAAGTGCGGCTGGTGAAATTGCCGATGGAAGGGCGGCGCCTGGTGCGCAGCGGCATCGTCGACATTTCCGAGCGCAAGCACAGCGAACAGGAGCTGCTCGGCTACCGCGACCACCTGGAAGAACTGGTGCAGCAGCGCACGGCGGCGCTGTCCGTCGCCGTCACCGAGGCCGAATCGGCCAACCGCGCGAAGAGCGTGTTCCTGGCCAACATGAGCCATGAGCTGCGCACGCCCCTGAATTCCGTGATCGGCTTTTCGCAGATGATGGCCGATTCAAGCAGCATGTTCGAGGAAGAAAAGCACAACCTGGCCATCATCAACCGCGCCGGCCACCATTTGCTGACCTTGATCAATGACATCCTCGAACTGTCGAAGATCGAGGCGGGCCGCATGCAGCTGCAGGCGGGGCCCGTGGACTTGAACGGCTTGCTCGACGAGGTGCTCGAGATGGTGCGCATGCGTTCGGGCAGCCAGGGCATCGCGCTGCGGCTCGAGCGTTCCAACGTGCCGCCGCTGGTGCGCCTCGATGGCGCCAAGCTGCGCCAGGTGCTCCTCAATTTGCTGTCGAACGCGCTCAAGTTCATCGAGCAGGGCAGCGTGACCCTGTCGCTCGCGTGCCAGCCGGCCGGCGACGATGGGCAGGTGGCGCTGGCGTTCGCCGTGCGCGATACGGGCAGCGGCATCGCCGAGCAAGACCTCGAGCGCATCTTCGAGCCGTTCGTGCAGGCCGACAGCGCCGTGGCGCAGGCCGGCACGGGGCTGGGCCTGACCATTTCGCGCGAATTCGCGCGCCTGATGGGCGGCGACCTGCGCGTCGAATCGACGCTGGGCGAAGGCTCCATCTTCCATTTCGACCTGCGCGCGCCGCTCGTGCTGCGTCCCGCCGCCGCGCCGCTGGCGCCGGGACGGGTGGCGCGCCTGCCGCCGGCCCAGCGCGGGCGCACGGTGCTGCTGGTCGACGATGACGAGAATTGCCGCAAGCTGCTGGCCGGGCTGATGGCGCCGCTGGGCTTCCTGCTGCAGGAGGCGGCGGGCGGCACGCAGGCGCAGGCGCTGCTGGCCATGCAGCGCTACGACCTGGTGCTCAGCGACTGGCGCATGCCGGACATGGATGGCCTGGCCCTGACGCGCTGGCTGCGCGGGCAGGCGGGACTGGCGCAGCCGCGCCTGGTGATCATGACGGCTTCCGCTTTCGAGGAAGAAAAGCAGGAGGCGCTGGCGGCCGGCGCCGACGGTTTCCTGCGCAAGCCGATCGAGCAGGAGCACTTGTTTGCCATGCTGGAGCAGCAGCTGGGCCTGCGCTTCCAGCGTGCCGCCGCCCAGGTGCCGGGCATGCAGGGAGCGCCGGCGGCGGCCTTTGATTTCCAGCAGGCGCTGGGCCAGCTGGGCGCGGCCGAACGGCAGGCATTGCTCGAATCGGTGCAGGCGCTCGACTTGCGCCGCAGCGCCATCGTGCTGGCCGGCGTGGCCACGCGCTGGCCGCAGCTGGCCGCGCATGTCGCCGCCATGCTGGAACAGCACGAGTACCAGCAGCTGTGCGCGGCGCTGGCGCCGTGCGCCGACCTGCCGGCCATGGACGCCACCCTGCGCCAGGGGGCCGACGCATGACGCGGTCCCCTTCCGACAATACGCGCCTGGGCGGCGTCTCCATCGTGCTGGCCGTCAGCGTGGCGCTGACCTTTGTCGTCACCGCGCTGCTGCTGGTGTTTGCCGTGCTGTTTTACCAGTCCGAACGCGAGGAGCGCTGGCAGCAGCTGTACCGCAGCCTGTCCGTCAGCGCCGACCAGCTGGCCGTGGCCATCGAACTGCCGCTGTGGAACCTCGATGAAAAGCAGATGCTGGCCATCATGCGCAGCACGCTGGGCAAGCGCGACCTGGTGGCCAGCGCGCTCACGCCGGGCATCGGCAGGGAGGCGCTGGCCCTGCGCCGCAATGCGCACGGCGGCTTCGACAGCCTGTCCGTACTGCCCGACGATGCCGGCCTGCTGGTGGCGAGGCGTCCGGTGACGATGGCCGGACAGGTCATCGGCGGCGTCGCCGTGTATGCCACGCCGGCCCTGCTGCACGCGCAGCTGCGCCAGCGCGCGCTGGCCATCGGCGCCATGATCGTGGCGCTCGACGTGATCCTCGTGGCCAGCATCTGGCTCGTGTTGTGGTGCCTGATGCTCAAGCCCCTGCGCGCCATCGGCCAGTACGCGGCCGGCGTCAGCGCGGGGCAGAGCGAGGCCTTCGGCACGCCGCCGCAAGCGTGGTTCGCGGGCGAGCTGCGCACCTTGTACCGCTCGATCCGCGACATGGTGGCGCTGCTCGACAGCCGCTACCGCGCCTTGCAGCGCAGCGAGGAGCGCGTGCAGATGGCCACGGGCGCGGCCAGCATCGGCATCTGGGACTGGAACGTGATCGGCGATGAACTGCAGTGGGACGAGCAGATGTACGCGCAGTTCAAGGCCGATGCGGGCAGCGGCACGCCGCCGGCGGCCATCTGGCGCGCGGCGCTGGTGCCGCAGGACGTGGCGGCGACCAAGGCGGCCCTGCGCGCCGCGCTGGCGTCCGGGCACGCGTTTTCGCACGAGTACCGCATCCTGTGGCCCGATGGCGGCATCCGCTACATCAAGGCCGACGCCGTGATCTTCCGCGACGGCGCGGGCCAGCCCATGCGCCTGGTCGGCTCGAACTACGACATCACGGCGCACCGCGAGGCGGAGCTGGAACTGCTGCGCCACCGCCACCACCTGGAGGAGCTGGTGGCCGAGCGCACGGGTGCGCTGTCGGTGGCGGTCAGCCAGGCGCAGGCGGCCAACCGCGCGAAGAGCACCTTCCTCGCCAACATGAGCCACGAGCTGCGCACGCCCCTGAATTCCGTGATCGGTTTTTCACGCCTGATGGCCGCCTCGCCCAACATGCAGCCCGATGAAAAGCGCAACCTGGCCATCATCCACCGCTCGGGCAATCACTTACTGACCTTGATTAATGAAATCCTCGAGCTGTCGAAGGGCGAGGCGGGACGGCTGCAGCCGCAGGCGGAAGTGGTGGCGCTGGCGCCGCTGCTGCAGGAAGTGATGGACATGCTGGGCATGCGCGCCGAGCAGCAGGGCCTGGCGCTGCGCCTCGATTGCGTGGCGGTGCCGCAGGCGGCCGTGCTCGATGCGACGCGCCTGCGCCAGGTCTTGCTGAACCTGATGTCGAACGCCGTCAAGTTCGCGGGCGGCGGCAGCGTGACCTTGCGTGTGCGCGGCGAGCGGCTCGACGGCGATGCATGGCGGCTGTCGTTCGCCGTCAGCGACACGGGCGTCGGCATCGCCCTCGACGACCAGCAGCGCATCTTCGAACCCTTCGTGCAGGCCGACAGCGCGGGGGCAAAGGATGGCACGGGCCTGGGCCTGGCCATCTCGCGCGAATTCGTGCAGCTGATGCAGGGCGAGCTGACGGTGGAGTCGGTGCCGGGGCAGGGCGCCACTTTCCGTTTCAGCATACCCGTGCAGGCGGCTCCGGCGCCATCGGTCGCGCTGGCCCCAGCGCCGGCGCCATTGCCGCAGCCGCCAGCGCCCGACATGCGGCCGGCGCTGCGGGCGCAGGACCTGGCGCCGCTCGCGCAGGACGAGCGCGCCGCCTTGCTGGCGGCGCTGCGCGCATTGAACCTGGCCCGCGTGGCGCAGCTGCTGGCCGCCTTGCCGGCGGCGGCCGGGCCGTTGCTGGCGCCATTGCAGGCGATGCTGGAGCGGCACGAGTATCGCCAGCTGTGCGCGCTGCTCGAGGCGGAGGACGTGCCGGCGCAGCCGTGAAAGTGTGGACTGACAACATCGAATTGATTGAAAAGACGGCCAAAGTGCCGCTGGTGGATGGTGCTAAATTGCAATAAAGATTATGATGATGGTATGTAGTTCACCGCAAAGAAATGTCTTGTCCAGTGCGGCGCCAGCGCGCCGCGCCTCATCCAAAGCTGAGAGAACTGCTACATGCACCGCGATTTTTCGGAAGTGAACGCCAAGGGCGAAGTACTGATCGTTGAAGACACGCCGGCTTCGCTGAAACTGTTGAGCGACTTGCTGGGCGGCGCCGGGTATGCGGTGCGCCAGGCGCCGAACGGCGAACTGGCCCTGTGGACGGCGCAGGCGCGCCCGCCGGAGCTGATCCTGCTCGACGTGCGCATGCCCGGCCTCGACGGCTTTGAAGTGTGCCGCCGCCTGAAGGAGATTCCCTCGCTGCGCCAGGTGCCCGTGATCTTCCTGTCGGCGCAGTACGATACGGATGACAAGGTGCGCGGCTTCGCGCTGGGCGCCGTCGACTTCATCGCCAAGCCGTTCCAGGCCGAGGAAATCCTCGCCCGCACCGACGCCCACGTGCGCCTGGGACGGGCGCAGCTGCAGCTGGCGCAGGAGCGCGCCAACCTGGAACGCCGCGTGGCCGAACGCACGGCGGAGCTGGAACAGGTGGCCAGCACGCTGGCGCGCGAAGTGCAGATCCGCCGCGCCAACGAGGAATTGCTGCGCCTGTCCGGCCAGGTCTTCGAAGCCACCCAGGACGCCATCCTGATCACCGATCCGGCCGGCGTCATCGTCACCTCGAATCCCGCGTTTACGCGCATCACCGGCTATACGGCGCAGGAAGTGCTGGGCACCGACATCATGCGCCTGCACGCGCAGTACACGGGCGAAGCCGTGCTGCTGGCCATGCGCCAGGGACTGCGCAGCAGCGGCTGCTGGTCGGGCGAGGTGCAGACGCGGCGCAAGAGCGGCGACACCTATCCCTGCCTGCTCAGCGTCTCCACCGTGCATGGCCCGGACGGCGCCGTCGTCAATTACGTGGGCGTCTTCCTCGACATCAGCGAGCGCAAGGCCGAGCAGCACCTGATCGATTTCCTGTCCTACCACGACGCGCTGACGGGCTTGCCGAACCGCGTGCTGATGCGCGAGCGCTTCGAACAGGCGCGCGTGAACGCCGTGCGCGACGGCCAGCAGGTGGTGCTGATGTGCCTGGACCTGGACCGCTTCAAGAACATCAACGACTCGCACGGCCAGGCCGTGGGCGACAAGGCGCTGCAGGTGGTGGCGCGCTTCCTGACGGGCTGCGTGCGCGAAGGCGACACGGTGGCGCGCCAGGGCGGCGACGAATTCCAGATCCTGCTGCAGGACGACGCCCTGCTGGGGCGTACGCTTGCGCTGGCGCAAACCATCCTGGCCGGCCTGCGCGAGGAGCTCAGCGTCGACGGCGAGCGCCTGGCCCTGACTACCAGCATCGGCATCGCCCTGTGTCCGGCCGACGGCGACAGCCTCGACGACCTGCTGCGCCACGCCGACACGGCCCTGGTGCGCGCCAAGGAAATGGGGCGCGACCACTACGCCTTCTTCACGGAGCGCATGGGCAGCGACATCCGCGCCCGCCTGGCCATGCAGCAGCAGCTGCGCGGCGCCATCGGCCGCGATGAATTCGAGGTGCACTACCAGCCGCAGATGTGTCTGCGCACGGGCGCCATGCTGGGCGCGGAAGCACTGCTGCGCTGGGACAATCCGGTGCTGGGCAAGGTGCCGCCCGGCCTGTTCATCGCGCTGGCCGAGGAATACGGCTCGATCACGGCCATCGGCGAATGGGTGCTGGAAAGCGTCTGCGCGCAGATCCGCAGCTGGCACGACGCGGGCCTGGGCAGCATCAAGGTGGCCGTCAACCTGTCCGGCAAGCAGTTTGCGCAGGACCGCACGGTGCCGTTCGTCGAGGCGACCCTGCGCAAGTACGGCATCGCGCCGGCCTGCCTGGGCATCGAAATCACGGAAAGCACGGTGATGGGCGATCCGGACAAGGCCGTGGCGGCCCTCACGCGCCTGAAGGATATCGGCGTGGGCATTTCGCTCGACGACTTCGGCACCGGCTATTCCAGCCTGGGCTACCTGAAGCGCTTTCCCATCGACGTGCTGAAAATCGACAAATCCTTCGTCGACGACGTCACCACCAGCAGCAGCGACGCGGCCATCGCCCGCTCCGTCATCTCGCTGGCGCACAACCTCGACATGCGCGTCATCGCCGAAGGCGTGGAAACGCGCGCGCAGGTCGATTTCCTGACGGAGCACGGCTGCGACGAAATGCAGGGCTATTATTTCAGCCGCCCGCTGGCCGCCGCGCCCTTCACGGCGCTGCTGCGCGAACGGCGCGTGCTCGACGTGGCGTAAGCACGCCGCCGCGCCCTGCATGCGCCGCGGTGCGCCGGCCGCACCATTGCGGTGCGGCTGCCGCAGGACGGTGCAGCATTCTCACCATTCCTTCTCTTGAAGCTGGCACATATCCTGCTTAGGTCATTGCTTATTTACGCGATTGCCCCGCATGCCAGACAGCACCTCTCCAGCCACGCCCCATGAGGCCAGCGCGCACAGCGCCTGGCAGGCGCGTTTGCGCCTGGGCTTTGCGCTGGACGCCGGCGTCAGCCGCCTCGTCGAGCGTACCCACAGCGGCCCCCTGCGCGTGCAAAAGCCGCTGTATCCGGAAGGCGAAGGCGTCTGCCACGCCATCATCATCCATCCGCCCGGCGGCGTCGTGGGCGGCGACCAGCTGGCCGTGAACGCCACGGTGGGCGACGGCGCGCATGCCTTCCTGACGTCGCCGGGCGCCGCCAAATGGTACCGCGCCAACGGCCACGTCTCGGGCCAGCACGTCGCGCTGCGCGCCGGCGCCGGCGCGGCCATCGAGTGGCTGCCGCAGGAAAGCATCTTCTTCGACCAGGCTTGCGTGCGCCTGCGCCATGAAGTGGAGCTGGCGACGGACGCCAGCTACATCGGCTGCGACATCGTCTGCCTGGGCCGCAGCGCCTCGGGCGAAACGTTCAACACCGGCAGTATCGCCCAGCACGTGCAGATACGCCGCGGCGGCAAGCTGCTGTGGTGGGAGCAGGGCGTGCTGGCCGCCGGCGGCGCGCTGATGGCCAGCCCGCTGGGCCTGGCCGGCCACAGCGTGTGCGCCACCCTGATCGGCGTCGGCCCGCCGCTTGTCCCCGCCGTGCTGGCCGCCTTGCGCGAGATCAAGGTGCCGGCCGGCGCCGCGTTTGGCGCCACGCAGATGAAATCGCTGGTGGTGGTGCGCCTGCTGTGCGGCGACAGCGAGGCGGCGCGCCACATCATGCTGGCCGCCTGGCAGCTGCTGCGGCCCGCCTTGCTGGGGCGCGACGCTGTTGTTCCGCGCAGCTGGAATACCTGACGATGAAAGGAAAGACATGGACCTGACTCCCCGCGAAAAGGACAAGCTGCTGATCTTCACGGCCGCATTGCTGGCCGAGCGGCGCCTGGCGCGCGGCCTGAAGCTCAATTACCCGGAAGCGGTGGCGCTGATCAGCGCCGCCATCATGGAGGGCGCGCGCGATGGCAAGTCGGTGGCGCAGCTGATGTCGGACGGCACAAGGATACTCGCGCGCGCCGACGTCATGGACGGCATCGCCGAGATGATCCCCGACATCCAGGTGGAAGCCACTTTCCCCGACGGCAGCAAGCTGGTGACCGTGCATCACCCGATACCGTAGTTTTCTGACCGGCCAGGGCGCCATCCGCGCCATGGCTGTTTTGCGCCGGCGACCGGCCGGCAAGCGTTGCGATCTTTGAAGGAGTCCCACATGACCCCAGGCGAGTACAGATTGGAAGAGGGCGAAATCAGCCTGAATGCGGGCCGCGCCACGGCCACCGTGGTGGTGGCCAACCGGGGCGACCGGCCGATCCAGGTCGGTTCGCATTTTCACTTTTTCGAAGTCAACCCGGCGCTGTCGTTCGAGCGCTGGCGCGCGTATGGCATGCGCCTCAATATCACGGCCGGTACCGCCGTGCGCTTCGAGCCGGGCCAGCAGCGCACGGTGGAGCTGGTGGCGCTGGCGGGCGAGCGCAAGGTCTTCGGCTTCAATGGCGAAGTGATGGGCGAACTGCAGGACACCCCACCGGGAAAGGATTGAGATGGCCAGCATTCCCCGCAGCGCGTATGCCGAGATGTTCGGCCCCACCACGGGCGACCGCATCCGCCTGGCCGATACGGAGCTGTTCATCGAGATCGAGCATGACTACGCCATCTACGGCGAAGAAGTGAAGTTCGGTGGCGGCAAGGTGATCCGCGACGGCATGGGCCAGTCGCAGCGCTGCGCGGCCGAGGTGATGGACACCGTCATCACGAATGCCGTCATCCTCGACCACTGGGGCATCGTGAAAGCCGACATCGGCCTGAAAAATGGCCTGATCTTCGGCATCGGCAAGGCGGGCAATCCGGACATCCAGCCCGGCGTCACCCTGGCCATCGGCGGCGCCACGGAGATCATCGCCGGCGAAGGCATGATCGTCACGGCCGGCGGCGTCGACACGCACATCCACTTCATCTGCCCGCAGCAGATCGAGGAGGCGCTGATGAGCGGCGTCACCACCATGCTCGGTGGCGGCACGGGACCGGCCGTCGGCACGGCCGCCACCACCTGCACGCCGGGGCCATGGCATCTGCACGCCATGCTGGCGGCCGCCGACGCCTTTCCGATGAACCTGGGCTTCATGGGCAAGGGCAATGTCAGCCTGCCGCTGCCCCTGGAAGAGCAGGTGCGCGCGGGCGCCATCGGCCTCAAACTGCACGAGGACTGGGGCAGCACGCCGGCCGCCATCGACAACTGCCTGTCGGTGGCCGAGCGCATGGATATCCAGGTGGCGCTGCACAGCGACACCCTCAACGAGGGCGGCTTCCTCGAGCACACGCTGGCCGCCTTCAAGGACCGCACCATCCACACCTTCCATACGGAAGGGGCGGGCGGCGGCCATGCGCCCGACATCATCGCCGCCGTCGGCCAGGCCAACGTGCTGCCTTCGTCGACCAATCCCACGCGCCCGTTCACCGTCAACACGCTCGACGAGCACCTGGACATGCTGATGGTGTGCCACCACCTGGATCCGGCCATTGCGGAAGACGTGGCGTTTGCCGAGTCGCGCATCCGCCGCGAAACCATCGCCGCCGAAGACATCCTGCACGATATCGGCGCCATTTCGATGATGTCGTCCGATTCGCAAGCCATGGGCAGGGTGGGCGAGGTGATCATGCGTACCTGGCAGACGGCGCACAAGATGAAGGTGCAGCGTGGCGCCCTGGCGCCCGACACGGCGCGCAGCGACAACTTCCGCGCCAAGCGCTACATCGCCAAATACACGATCAACCCGGCCATCACGCATGGGATTTCGCACGTGGTGGGCTCGATCGAGGCGGGCAAGATCGCCGACATCGTGCTGTGGAAGCCGGCCTTCTTCGGCGTCAAGCCGTCGATGATACTCAAGGGCGGCATGATCGCCGCCGCGCAGATGGGCGACCCGAACGCCTCGATTCCCACGCCGCAGCCCGTGCACTACCGCATGATGTTCGGCGCCTTTGGCGGCGGCCTGAAAAAGTCGTTTACCTTTGTCTCGCAGGCGGCCTACGAGCTCGATATAGGCCACCAGCTCAAACTCAATAAATCCGTCATCGCCGTGAAAAACATGCGCGGCTTGCGCAAGCACGACATGGTCCACAACAGCGCCACGCCGCACATGGAAGTGGACCCGGAAACCTATGCCGTGCGCGCCGACGGCCAGCTGCTGGTGTGCGAAGCGGCCGCCGTGCTGCCCATGGCGCAGCGCTATTTTCTATTTTAAGGGGGGAGACATCATGCTGACTTTGCATACCAAACTGGGGCCGGATGATACGCGCGAACCCGGCGCGCAACTGGTGCTGCCCTACGACCAGCGCGAAAAATGCCGGCTGCGCGCCGTGCTGTCGAACGGCGACGACGTGGCCGTGTTCACCGTGCGCGGCACGGTGCTGCGCGACGGCGAGCGCATGACGGGACCCGGCGGGCAGGTGGTGCGCATCGTCGCCGCGCGCGAACCGACCTACCTGGTGCGGTGCGCCGACGCGCACACCCTGCTGCGCTGCGCCTTTCATTTGGGGAACCGCCACACGCAGGCGCAGGTGGGCGACAGTTTCTTGCGCATCCGCAAGGACGTGGTGCTGAAGGAGATGCTGGAAGGCTTGCAGGCGACCGTCACGGAAGAAAGCGCGCCGTTCGAGCCGGAGGCGGGCGCGTATGGCGGCGGCCATGGCCACCACGATGGCCATGGCCAGCACTTGCTGGCGCCCGTGCCGCTGCGGCAGAAAATCCACCGTCCCGGCGATGTGCCTGGCGCCGCCTGATGCAGGCCTCGGCCCTGCTGCATCTGCTGCAATTTGCCAGCCCGGCCCTGCCGATCGGCGCCTACAGCTATTCGCAGGGGCTGGAAGCGGCGCTGGAATCGGGCCTGGTGCATGACGCGACCACCGTGCGCGGCTGGATCGCCCGGCATCTGGCGCAGGTGGTGGCGCGCTGGGAGGCACCATTGTGCTGGCGGCTGATGCAGGCGTTCGAGCAGCAGGACCTGTGCGCCGTGCAGCGCTGGAGCGAGCGTTTCATCGCTTCGCGCGACACGGCGGAGTTTCGCGCCGAAACCATCCAGATGGGTTATTCGCTGACCAAGCTCCTGGCCGAACTGGGCGTGGCCGACGGCGTGCTGATCGACATGCTGCAGGGCCAGCCGGAAGTGGCGCTGCCGACCGCATATGCGTGCGCCGTGGCGGCGCTTGCCATCCCGCGCGAGGAGGCGCTGCTGGCCATGCTGTTCGCCTGGGCGGAAAACCAGGTGCTCGTCTGCGTGAAATCCGTGCCGCTGGGGCAGGTGGCGGGCCAGCGCCTGCTGCTGTCGCTGCGGCCGGAGCTGGAAGCGGCGGCCCTGACGGCGCAAACCTTGCAGGACGACGAGATGGGCAACTGGGCGCCCGGCCTGTCGCTGCTGTCGATGCGGCACGAAGTGCAGTACAGCCGGCTGTACCGTTCCTGAACCATTAATGAGAGAGCAAAAATGACATCGATTACCTCGAATCCGCTGCGCGTGGGCATAGGCGGCCCCGTCGGCTCGGGCAAGACGGCGCTGTGCGAAATGCTGTGCAAGGGCATGCGCGCGCGCTATGACATGGCCGTCATCACGAACGACATCTACACCAAGGAAGACATGGAAATCCTGCTGCGCGCCGATGCCTTGCCGGCCGAGCGCCTGATGGGCGTGGAGACGGGCGGCTGTCCGCACACGGCCATCCGCGAAGATGCGTCGATCAACCTGGAGGCGATCGCGCGCATGCAGGCAGATTTTCCCGACCTCGACTTGATCCTGGTCGAATCGGGCGGCGATAACCTGGCCGCCACCTTCAGTCCGGAATTGTCGGACCTGACCATTTACGTGATCGACGTGGCCGGCGGCGAAAAAATCCCGCGCAAGGGCGGACCTGGCATCACGCGTTCCGATTTGCTCATTATCAACAAGACGGACCTGGCGCCATATGTGGGCGCCAACCTGGACGTGATGGCGCAGGACGCCAGGCGCATGCGCGGCGAGCGCCCGTTCGTCTTCACCAACCTGCGCAGCGGCGACGGCGTGCAGGTCGTGATCGATTTTATCCGCGAGCAAGGTTTGCTCGACCAACCAGGCAAGGAGCTGCAATGAGCGCAAGACTGATGACGAAAACGGCCGCCGTGGCCGCCCTGTGCCTGCTGGCGCTGCCCGCCGTGGCGCATCCCGGCCATGGCGAGAGCGCCGGCTTCCTGGCCGGCCTGGCCCATCCGTTCACGGGCATCGACCATTTGCTGGCCATGCTGGGCGTGGGTCTCTGGGGCGGCCAGCAGCGGCGCGGCCTGGCGCAACCGGGCACCTTTCTCGGCATGATGTTGCTGGGCGCGCTGGGCGGCATGGCCGGCTTGACCGTGCCCGGGCTGGAAACGGGCATTGCCGCCACGGTGGCGCTGGCGGGGCTGGCCATCGCGCTGGCGCTGGCCATGCCGAACTGGCTCGGCATGGGGCTCGTGGGCCTGTTTGCGCTGGTGCATGGCAATGCGCATGGGCAGGAATTGCCGGCCGCGTCGGCCGCCTGCGGCTTCATGCTGGCCTCGGCCACCTTGCTGTTTGCCGGGCGCTTCATGGGCCAGGTGATGGCCGAACGCATGCTGCGCGTGGCCGGCGTGGCGCTGACGGCCGCCGGCGTGGTACTGATGGGAATGAATTAGGCGTCGGGGCGGCGTTCCGACAGCACGATGGGCGCCGCGTTTTCAGGGTGCAAGCCCTGGTGCCCTGCATACACGGCGGCGATGGCCGCCATGTCGGCATCCTTGTCGCCCGTCAAGTCGATGTGGTCGACGACGCCCAGCACCTTGTTCGGATAGTCGATGTAGACCAGCAGCAGCGGCACCTTGGCGGCCAGCGCCAGGTGATAAAAGCCGCTCTTCCAGTTCGGGCGGTAGCTGCGCGTCGCTTCCGGCGTGATGGCCAGCCAGTACCAGGCGGCGGCCAGCATGCGCTCGGCCTGGCGGCCGATGGTGCCGCTGGTGGTGCTGCGGTCGACGGGCTCGCCGCCGAGGTAGCGCAGCACCTTGCCCAGCGGGCCGCGGAACAGCGAATCCTTCGCCAGCCAGCGGAATGGCAGGGCCAGCGCCCATTTGCCGAACAGGCCCACCATGAAATCCCAGTTCGACGTGTGCGGGTAGACGACGGCGATGCCGCGCGGACCCGGCAGGGGGCGAAAGCGCATGCGCCAGCCGAACAGGTGCAGCACGCGCAGCGCGCAGCGCTGGTGCCAGGTCGGCAAGTCGCCCGCTTGTACAAATAAGTCGTTCATGGATACCCTCTACTATGTGCGTGTCTCTGTTCTTATAAGATGGCGCTGATGGTGATGTTGCTTGAAGCAAAAAATCTGCGCAGGCATTCTATACGGGGCTGGCGGTGGCGACAAGCAGCGAAGGCCGCTATCCATGCGGTGCCGGGGCTGTTGGTGCTGCCATTTTAGCCATGTTTGTGGCGAATGCCGGGCACTAACCGCGGGGGATGTGGTCAAAATGTGATGCAGTGTTGATCCACCCGACATGGAGCCGTGGCATGAAAAACAACATCGATATGGTAAATGGGGACAATGTCAGATCGGACAAGGCGATGGCCGAACTGGTCGAGCGCGGCGTTGCCTTTCATCACACCTTGGGCAGGACGGTGGCGACGGCCTATTTGCGTGAACACGCGGTGCCGGTCGACGTGATACACCGCGTCTTCAGCAGCGTGCAGGCGCGCCGCCCGGCAAGGCCGGCGCGGCGCCGATGGCGTTGAGCGGCTAGCCGCATGCCATGCAAGAAATGTTGAAATAACGACAGACAGCGGAATCGACGCTGGCGTACGGCGGCGGGCGCTACGATAGTGACGCATGATTGCGTGGGTATCGTTGTGCCCGCCATCAGGGGAGCGCAGGTGCCGCCGTCAGGAGGCGCCTGCGCTGCCACGAGTGGTGACGGGCCGCCCGGCCAGGTGCTCAGGCCATCCAGGCCAGTCACTCGGGCCAGTCGCTCAGGCCATTCAGGCCACGCACTCAGGCCAGTGCGGGATAATCCGTGTAGCCGGCAGCATCGGGGGCGTACAGGGTTTCCGCGTTCAGCGGATTGAGCGGCGCGTCGCTGTGCAAGCGGATCGGCAAGTCCGGGTTGGCGATGAACCACAGGCCAAAGGCGACGGCATCGGCTTCGCCGGCCGCCAGCAGGGCTTCGGCGGCGGCCTTGTCCATTTTCTCATTGGCAATGTAGACGCCGCCGAATTGCTGTTTCAGGTAAGGGCCCAGGCGGTCTTCGCCGAGCGCTTCGCGCGCGCAGATGAAGGCGATGCCGCGCTTGCCCAGCTCGCGCGCCACATAGCCGAAGGTGGCGCGCGGGTCGGAGTCGCCCATGTCGTGCGCATCGCGGCGCGGCGCCAGATGCATGCCGACCCTGTCGGCGCCCCATACCTCGATGCAGGCGTCCGTCACTTCCAGCATCAGGCGGGCGCGGTTTTCAATCGAGCCGCCATAGTTGTCGGTGCGCAAGTTGGTGCTGTCTTGCAGGAACTGGTCGAGCAGGTAACCGTTGGCGCCATGGATTTCCACGCCGTCGAAGCCCGCTTTTTTCGCGTTGACGGCGCCCTGGCGGTAGGCGGCCACGATGCCGGGAATCTCGTCCGTTTCGAGCGCGCGCGGCGTGACGAATTCCTGTTTCGGCCGCACCAGGCTCACGTGGCCGGCCGGCTTGACGGCGCTGGGCGCCACGGGCAGGTCGCCGTCCAGGAAGATCGGGGCGGAAATGCGGCCCACATGCCACAGCTGCAGCACGATCAGGCCGCCGGCGTCATGCACCGCTTTGGTGATATGTTTCCAGCCTTCCACCTGTTCATCGGACCAGATGCCGGGCGTATCCGCATAGCCGACGCCCTGCGGCGTGACGGCCGTCGCTTCCGAGATGATCATGCCGGCCGTGGCGCGCTGCGTGTAGTACTCGGCCATGAGGGCGTTGGGCACGCGGCCCGGGTTGCCGGCGCGCGAACGCGTGAGCGGCGCCATGATGATGCGGTTTTTCAGTTGCAGGCTGCCAATGGTGATGGGGTCGAATAAAGTTGCCATGATTGTTATTTCCTTGAGGTCGCCGGTCAGGCGTCAGAGTGGATGGTGGTGTAGGGTGTTGCTTGCTTATAAACCTTGATGCATATGGTCGAGAAAGGCCTGGATGGTTGCTTCATTGCGGCTGAAAAAACTCCATTGGCCGACTTTCCTGACTGAAATCAGGTCAGCCTTTTGCAAGGTGGCCAGGTGTGCCGAGACCGTCGATTGCGACAGGCCCACGCGGCGGTCGATCAGCCCGGCACAGATGCCGAAGTCGAGCGGATGCTCCTGCTCGCCGAAATACTGCTCGGGCTCCTTCAGCCATTGCAGGATCTGCCGCCGCACGGGATTGGCCAGCGCCTTGTGGATGGCGTCGATGTCCATGCTGATACTCCTGGTGGTTTAATTCGCCTTTCAGCGATGTATATATCGTATTTTTCAAATTCCAATATCGTCATATTACGATATAAATGGACAGCGTGCTGGCGGTGCGCGTTTTTGCCGCTTCAGGCGGGCTGGGAAGTGCGCTGCAGCACGGCGGGTCCGGTGAGCACGATGCGCACCAGATCCACCTGGCGCTGGGCGCCGGCCTTGGCGGTGGCGCTCTTGATCTGCGTACGCGCCGTGTGGATGGAAATTTGCTGGCGTTCGGCATATTCCTGCAAGGAATAGCCGTTGACCAGCGCTTCCGTCAGGCGTGCCTCGGCCATGGTCATGCCATAGAAATTGCGCAGGGTGGCCGCCAGGGACGTGATCAAGTCATTGGTATCGCTGAGGAAGACGGCAATCGCGCTGGCCGAGCCAAACGGGCTGTGCCAGGAGGGCAGGGGCGTGATGCGCAGGCGCAGCTGCTCGCCGGCCAGGCCGCTCAGGTTCAGCACGCCACCGGGGCCACCGGCGGCGGCGCTGCCCGTTTGCGCGGCGTCGTGCAGCAGGCGCCGCAGCGAGCCGTTATCCGCTTCGCGCGGGCAATACAGGGGCGCGCCTTCGCGCAATTGCAGCAAACGCGTCGTCGCCGTCATGGCCAGCGCCCGTTCGTTGGCGTACAGCAGCAGTGACGAGGCATCGAGCAGCAGCACGCCGAACGGCAGCAGTTCCAGCACCTGCGTGGAACTCTGGGACAGCATTTCCAGGCGGCGCAGCTTGCGCTGCAGGGCGAAGGCCGTTTGCAGGTGCGGCACCAGGCTGGCGATCAGCGCCAGCTCGGCGGCGTCATACGCGCCCGCCCTTTCGGCGCGCACGACGGTGACATTCGTCGAGCGTTCGGCGCGCAGCTCGACGACGGCCGCCGCCGTGTAGAAAATGTCTTGCGGGCGCAGCCAGTCCGTCCAGTATTCCGTCTTTTTCAGGCAGTGATCGGGAAACAGCATGGAGCCGGTGACGACGGCCCCTTCCCGGTGCAGGCTGGCGTCTTCCAGCCAGACATTGCGCGCGCCGTAATAGCTGGCAAAGCTGGCCATGGCTTGCGACTCGAAGCCGTAGGTGGCGGACAGGCCGCTGCCCGGCAACTGCACGTCGACTGAGCGGTTGCTGAAATCATTGGCCCAGATCAAGCCCGCATGCGATTGCAGTTGCTGCGCAAAGGCGGCGAGGAATGCCGGCCAGGCGCCATGCCGCATGGCCGCCTCGTAAATCAGGGTGATCAGCGCCTGGCTGGCGGCGGGGAGCGATGGCGTCATTGACGATCCTCATGGCGGCAAGCGATGGGTAATGCACGGGAAACCGGGGCTGCGCGGAGGCGGCCGCTACGGCCATCCCCGTCCGGCCATCGTGTTCAGCGCGCTTCCAGCCAGCTTTTGCCGCCGGAGGTGCAGCTGCTGAGACTAGCGTACTGGCTGACATAGCTGTAACCGCTGCCGCAGCCCCCTTCGCCGGATTTGACGGGGCCGTAGCAAGCGCCTTCATAGCTGAGCTTACCATTGACCGACGTGCTTTTGACACAGAAATTGTAGTTGCTTGCCGTGCTGTTGTTGGGCAAGGTCGGGCCATTGTTTTGTCCGCAACCGAGTTCCTTGCTCACGGAGCGCGCGTAGTCGACCATCTTCTTGTAGGTGCTGTTGTAGTAATTGTCGGCCGTGGTTTTTTGTCCCTGTTTGCAGGCGGCAATCACGCTATCGTAGCCGGAGTCGGCCTGGGCATAGTTGCCCGACACTTGAATGCCGCAGGCGCTGGCCTGGCTGCGTTCCGAGTCGCTGATCAGGTTGCTGTACTGGCAGCTTGCCGACGTGCCGCCACTGCTGCCGGCGTTGCTGGAACCGCTGCCCGAGCCGCTGTCTGCGCTGCCGCCGCCACCGCAGGCGGACAGCAGTGTGCAGCTTGCCAAGGCGACGGCAAGCATGGATGGATGTGTTTTCATGATTTCCCCTGTGGACTGTGACTTGCCACCATCGTGTCTGGTGGTATCTTTTTTATTGCTACAAGGAATTGTATCGAGCATGTTTTCAGGAAACATCACCCATTTGGGGTATGCCCGTGGCGGGCGGGGGACGGCGCGGATGGCCGTCCCGGCAGGAATCAGGCGAAGTGGAACAGCAGCAGGGCGATGACGGCAGGCACCGTCTGCAGGTAGAGGATGCGCGTCATGACGGTGGCCGCGCCCCATAGTCCCGCCACGGCGATGCAGGCGAGGCCGAAGACGGTGAAGGCATGGGCGATGGCGTCATCCGGGTAAAAGAAGCCCAGCGCCAGGGCGGCCACGAGGAAGCCGTTGTAGCAGCCCTGGTTGGACATGGCGGGGCGCACGATCTCCGCTTTTTCCTTGCTGAGACCAAATACCTTGCGCCCGCGTGTATCGAACAGCACGGTTTCGAGCAGCACGATGTACACGTGCAGCAGCAGAATGATGGCGGTGAGGGCCTGGGCCAGTAGTAGCATCGTTGCTCCTGATAGTGGGTGGGTGCTGCCATTATCCTGCCGATGCCATGGTTTTTCGCTATTTTCGATTAGAGCGCAGGCACTAGCGATAGTGTGCTTCCGGCAAGAGTTTCCGCCCGATGGTATACTTTTCCTTTTGCTCCTGTGGGGACGACCCCGCTCGATGACGGGGCTCATGGCGGGGACGACCCTGCCGCCTCAGGAGGGTAGTATGGCGTGGATAATCTTGGTCCTGGCGGGCTTGCTGGAAATCGGCTGGGCCATCGGCCTCAAATACAGCGCCGGCTTTACTCGCCTCGTGCCATCCGTGCTGACGGCCATCTCCATGGTGGGCAGCGTGGTGATGCTGGGCCTGGCGCTGCGCACCTTGCCGCTGGGTACGGCGTATGCGATCTGGACGGGCATCGGCACCGTCGGCACGGCCATTTTCGGCATCATGGTGCTGGGCGAGCCGGCCAGCGCCGCGCGCATCGCCTGTATCGCGCTGATCGTCTCGGGCATCCTCGGCTTGAAGCTGCTTAGCCCGCAGTAAGTTTTTTGACGCGCCCTGCGCCGTTGCGCCGCCCTGAACGAACAGGCGGCGAGCGGGCAGGGCGTTGTTGTATCTGCCATCTTTGAAAGGACTATCGCATGAGCCTAGCCATGACCTATTTCTACCTGGCCATCGCCATCATCGCCGAAGTCATCGCCACCAGCGCGTTGAAGGCATCCGAGGGTTTCAGCCGACTCGTGCCCAGCATCATCACCGTGGTCGGCTATGCCATCGCCTTCTGGTGCCTGTCGCTGACCTTGAAGGTCATTCCTACCGGCATCGTGTACGCGATCTGGTCGGGCGTGGGCATCGTGCTCATTTCCGCCGTCGGCTGGTTCTGGTTCAAGCAAAGCCTGGACACGCCGGCGTTGATCGGCCTGGGGCTGATCATTGCCGGCGTGCTGGTGATTAATCTGTTTTCCAAGTCGGTCGGGCATTAGCGCGCCAGGCATCGGCTGCTGCGCGTCGCGATTTGCGGCCTCCGATGCTCACTGACTCGGCGTCCCCGTGCATGCGCACAGTTCCGCTTCTCGGGCCAGCGGGCGCGCCGAGCCTCACTGCCGCTCGCTACGGCTTTGTCGGGTGCCGTACACCATTCAAAAACTGCTGGCCACGCGCGCCAGGTAATACCACTCGGCATTCGCTGCCGCATTGACGTCGGGGAACAGGATGTAGGCGTCGAATTCAGCCGTCACGGGCGTGCCGTCGGCGCGCACGCCGATCTGGTCGCCCTGTTTCACCTTGTCAAAGCTGGACCAGGTCTTGATGAAGCGGTCGTCCGCGTGCAGCTTGTCGTGCACGACGACCATGTTCAGCGCTTCCATGTCGGCGTCGGCGATGGCTTCCGGTTGTGGTGCATCAATGAAGCCGAGGAAGGCCAGCGTATTCTTGATGGCGCGGTAAGCGACGTCCGGCGCGGCCGGGTCCGCGTGCTGGCCGCATTCCAGGGTCAAGGCGTAGCCGCCCGTCGAGCGCATGTATTCGGTGGTGCCCACGCCATAGCGCAAGACCATGCCCACCTGGTCGCTGCTGCCCATGCGGCGTTGCACGCCCGAGCCATAGGTTTGCAGCCAGCCATCGACGAAGCGGCGCACGCCCAGGCGACGCGCCAGCGCGCGTTCTTTTTCCTCGTGCTGGAACGGTTGCAGCGGGCCATCGTTGTTGCGCGGACCCACCATCACGAAAGGCTGGCTGTCGGCATTGAACGAGTGCAAGTCCAGCAGCACGTCGTGCTGGCCCAGCAAGGGGCACAGCCAATTGGCGATGCGGTCTTCGAAATCCTGTGGATTGTCGTTCGGGAACAGATTGCGGTTCAGGTTGCGGTCGCCGCTGCGCACGCCCTTGGCGTAGGCGAGCGGGTTGGTGATGGGCACGAAGGTGACGCTGCCGGCGAGGATGGAGAGGGCGCCGCTGTCGAGTTCAGCCATCACGCGTTCGATGCCTTTGGTGCCGCAGGTTTCATTGCCGTGCACGGCGCCCGTGACGATCAGGCGCGGGCCGCTGCCCTGGCCCGTGTAGTTGATGGACTTGAAGTGGAGTGCGCTGCTCATGCTGGACATATCCTATGCTGTTGCGGGAAGGGGAAGCGGGGTCGGCATATTTTAGCGGGATTCGCCGTGGCCGCCTGTAAAAAGTTGGCCATGGCAGCGTGCGGCGTGGCATGATCGGCGCCACCGTTGTTTTCCCTTGCTGATATTCATGTCGACTTCCCTGCATTCCTCCCGCCTGGCCGGCCTCGACACCTTGCGCGCGCTGGCCATCGTGCTGGTGTTCATGAACCATTATTTGCTGTTCGTCAGCGATGGCGGCGCGTTTGGTTTCTGGGGAGAAATCGGCTGGACGGGCGTGGACCTGTTCCTTGCCCTCAGCGGCTTTCTGATCGGTAACCAGATCTTTGCCGCCCTGCGCAGCGCGCATGGTTTTTCCTTGCCGCACTTTTATGCGCGGCGCTTCCTGCGCACCTTGCCCAGCTTCTATGCCGTGCTGGCACTGTATTATTTGTGGCCCGCGTTCCGCGGCGACAGCGCGCTGCTGCCGCTGTGGAAATTTCTCACCTTTACGCAAAACATCAACCTGACGCCGGGCACGGCGTTTTCGCATGCGTGGTCCTTGTGCGTGGAAGAGCAGTTCTATGTCTTGCTGCCGGCCGTGGCCCTGGCTGTCGCCGCCTGCCGCCGGTCCTTGCTGTGGGCGTGGCTGGCCGTGGCCGCCAGTTTGATTGCCGGCATGCTGGTGCGCGCGTATTTATGGGATGAGTATGTGCAAGTGCCGCGCGGCGGCCTCGGTTATTACAAGTATATCTACTATGCCTCGTGGTGCCGTTTCGACGAGCTGGTGGCGGGCGTGGCGCTGGCGCTGCTGAAGAACCACCATCCTGCCGCCTGGTCGCGCCTCATTTCCTATGGCAACCGCACTCTGCTGGCAGGGATGGCCGCTACGGCGCTGATGTTTTATGTGTTTCTCACCGATCACTATGGCTATTGGGTGACGGTGTTCGGCTATCCGGCCCTGGCGGCCAGTTTCACCTTGCTGCTGATCGCCGCCTTGAGCCCGGGCAGCGTGCTGTACAAGGTGCGCGTGCCGGGCGCGGCCAGCCTGGCCTTGTGGTCGTATGCGATTTATTTGCTGCACAAGCAGCTGTGCATCCTGCTGCGGCCCCTGTTGCAGGATATGGGCTACGGGCCGGACAGCGTGCCGGCCATGCTGGCGATGATTGCTTTCAGCATCGCCTCGGGCTGGCTCCTGTATCTATTGGTGGAAACGCCGTTCATGCGCTTGCGGGCGCGCTATGTTCCCGCCAATCACGCCTGACTGCAAATCGCTCGCTACATGTCGATCACGTCGAGTCCCCGTGGCGTGCCGACCAGCAATTCCAGGATGGCGTGCACGCGCAGATTCGTTTCCTCGTGCTGCGTGTCCTGGATCAGCTTGCGCAAGCCGGGCACGGCTTCCGTGATGTGCGCGCTGGCGTAGGCCTGGATCAACAGCAGGACCAGGTCCGTGGCGCCCGCGCCGGGCTGGCGCCGCAGCCGCTCGTGGATCACGCCCAGCAGCGCGCGCTGCATGCGCGGCGTGGGATTCGTGATGTAGGCGAACACGCTCGGCGTGTTGGCGATGGCCGCGCACAGGCGCCGTTCCATGTCGTCGGGCTTCACGTCGGAAGCGATATCGAAGTACGCGGCATTCCAGCGCGTGCGCGCATACGGGTGGCCGGGCGGGAAGGAGTCGGCCGTTTCGAAACCGCAGATGCGGCTCAGGGTTTTCAGCCAGGCTAATAGGGTGGAGTTCATGCCGCGATTTTAGCGGCATTCCATGCGCGCCGGGCCGTATGCTTTTGCTTGCCTATATAAAGGGGGCTGACGCCCGGGAGGCGAATGAAAAACAGATTAAAGTTTCCTGTAAAACAGCCCTTGTCATTCTGGGAAAGCCTCTCTATAATGCTGGTCTTCGGGGCGGTTAGTTCAGCTGGTTAGAATACTTGGTCGACATCCAAGGGGTCGGGGATTCGAATTCCTCACCGCCCACCAGAATTTGGCAGTAGATGGTTTTTTAAGCTGGCGCAAGCCGCAAGCGGTCATTTGAAATAAAATGATCAACAAAAGTTTTACGGGCGGTTAGTTCAGCTGGTTAGAATACTTGGTCGACATCCAAGGGGTCGGGGATTCGAATTCCTCACCGCCCACCAGAATGCAGTTAGAGAGAAAGGTAAAACCGGTTATGACACCGCGAACTACTACCAAGCTTTGGGAGTGACGCTAGTCGAACGGGTTTCCTTTGTCTCAAGAAAGTGAAAAACGCGGCTAGTCCGCGTTTTTTTGCGTCTGCGTTTTCCTTTCAGTTTTTCAGTCCACACCATTCATTGCAGTTTTACCTGGCGCCAGCGCCGATATGGAGATCAATATGCTTACAATCCGACTTCCCGATGGTTCCGCCCGTCAATTCGACGGCCCGGTCACCGTGGCCCAGGTTGCGGCCAATATTGGTACCGGCCTGGCCAAGGCTGCCCTGGCCGGCAAGGTCGACGGCAAGCTGGTCGACACTTCCTATCTGATCGAGCAGGACGCGGAACTGGCGATCGTCACGGACAAGGATGCCGATGGCCTGGAAGTGATCCGCCACTCGACGGCCCATTTGCTGGCATATGCCGTCAAGGAATTGTTCCCGGACGCGCAAGTGACCATCGGTCCCGTGATCGACAACGGTTTCTATTACGATTTCGCCTACAAGCGCCCGTTCACGCCGGAAGATCTGGTGGCGATCGAAAAGAAAATGGCCGAACTGGCCAAGAAGGACGAGCAAGTCACGCGCAAGGTCGTGGCGCGCGACGAAGCCATCGACTACTTCAAGGGCATCGGCGAAGCGTACAAGGCTGAACTGATCGGCTCGATTCCGGCCGACCAGGAAGTGTCGCTGTATTCCGAAGGCAAGTTCACGGACTTGTGCCGCGGCCCCCACGTGCCATCGACGGGCAAGCTGAAAGTGTTCAAGCTGATGAAGCTGGCCGGTGCCTACTGGCGCGGCGACTCGAAAAACGAGATGCTGCAGCGTATCTATGGCACGGCCTGGGCCAAGAAGGAAGACCAGGAACTGTATTTGCACAACCTGGAAGAGGCGGAAAAGCGCGACCACCGCAAGCTGGGCAAGCAGCTCGATTTCTTCCATTTCCAGGAGGAAGCGCCGGGCCTGATCTTCTGGCACCCGAAAGGCTGGTCGATCTGGCAACAGGTTGAGCAATACATGCGCAATGTCTACCAGGTTAACGGCTATCAGGAAGTCAAGGCGCCGCAAATCCTCGACCGCGGCCTGTGGGAAAAGACCGGCCACTGGGATAACTACCGTGAAAACATGTTCATCACGGAATCGGAAAACCGCGCCTACGCGCTGAAGCCGATGAATTGCCCTGGCCATATCCAGATTTTCAACAACGGCATGCGCAGCTACCGCGACCTGCCTTTGCGCTACGGCGAATTCGGCCAATGCCACCGCAACGAGCCGTCGGGCGCCTTGCACGGCATGATGCGCGTGCGCGGCTTTACGCAGGATGATGGCCACATCTTCTGCCTGGAAGAGCAGATTGCCGGCGAAGTGACGGCTTTCCACCAGCAGGCGATGGATGTGTACACGGCGTTCGGCTTCACGAATATCGACGTGAAACTGGCCTTGCGTCCCGATAACCGCATCGGCACGGAAGAGTCGTGGGATTTCGCCGAGGAATCCTTGCGTTCGGCCCTGCGCGCCTGCGGCGTGGAATGGACGGAGTTGCCGGGCGAGGGCGCGTTCTACGGTCCGAAGATCGAATACCATCTGAAGGATAGCCTGGGCCGCGCATGGCAGGTAGGTACCGTGCAGATCGACCCGTCGATGCCGGGCCGCCTCGGTGCCGAATACGTGGCCGTGGACAACACGCGCCAGGTGCCGATCATGCTGCACCGCGCGATCGTCGGTTCGCTGGAACGTTTCATCGGCATCCTGATCGAACACTATGCGGGCGCGATGCCGTTGTGGTTGTCGCCGGTACAAGTGTCGGTGTTGAATATTTCCGACGCTCAAGCTGATTATGTACAAGAAGTAACAACAAAACTGCGCAAAGCGGGGCTGCGCGTACAGGCTGATTTGCGTAACGAGAAGATTACCTATAAAATACGTGAACATTCCGTACAAAAATTGCCTTACATCTTAGTAATTGGCGACAAAGAGCGGGATGCCAATACAGTGGCCGTGCGGGCGCGGGGCAATGTCGATCTGGGCGTCATGTCCGTCGATGCCCTGATAGAGCGACTCAAACATGAAGTCGACACCAAGGCCTGACGAGGAAACTCGCTGCACGACCGTCTTACAAGATTTTTAAAGGAAATTACAATAGCTACTGACAAGTCACATCGCATCAATGGCGAAATCACTGCCCCTGAAATGCGTTTAAGCGGGGTCGATAACGAGCCACTCGGTATCGTAAGTTTGGCTGAAGCCTTCCGCCTGGCGGAAGAGGCAAACGTCGACCTGGTGGAAATTGCGCCTACCGCGCAGCCACCGGTCTGCCGTTTGATGGACTACGGCAAATTTAAGTATTCGGAGCAAAAGAAAGCTCACGAAGCCAAATTGAAGCAAAAGATCATCCTCGTGAAGGAAGTCAAATTCCGTCCGGGGACTGATGATGGTGACTACAATATCAAGTTGCGTAATCTCATCAAGTTCCTCGAGGATGGCGATAAAACCAAAATCACGCTGCGTTTCCGCGGCCGTGAGATGGCGCATCAGGATATTGGCTTCCGCATGCTGGAACGTCTGAAAGCGGATCTGGAGCCGTACGGCCAGGTCGAGCAGTTCCCGAAGATGGAAGGCCGCCAAATGATCATGGTTCTTTCGCCTAAGAAGAAGAAGTAAGCTACAATAGCGTTTTACTGTGGATCGACGTGGTTTGTGCCAGCATGGGCGCGACACCAGATTCCAGGCAGAATTTGCGCGGCCCGGCCAGTCATGTCCGGGCCGCGTGAACTGTAGCGGACTCGCATCCGCTGCACAACATGTGAAAGCAGGCATCTAAGCGCAGCGTCGTGCTGCCACCTGCAATCCTGTTATAAATGGAGCTGTCCGTAAGAGGACAGATTGCTATGCCTAAAATGAAGACCAAAAGCTCCGCGAAAAAACGTTTTCGCGTGCGTCCAGGTGGAACAGTCAAGTCGGGTCACGCGTTCAAACGCCACATCCTGACCAAGAAAACCACCAAAAACAAACGTCAGTTGCGCGGTACCCGTAACATCAACGCATCGGATGTCACATCCGTCATGCGCATGATGCCGACTGCTTAATCTCACACTCAATTTAAGGAGTTACTATGCCTAGAGTAAAACGTGGGGTTACAGCTCGTGCCCGTCATAAGAAGATTCTTGTTCAAGCTAAAGGCTACCGTGGTCGCCGCAGCCGTGTATACCGTGTTGCCAAGCAAGCAGTTATGCGCGCTGGCCAATACGCTTACCGCGATCGCCGCAACAAGAAACGCGTTTTCCGCCGCCTGTGGATCGCCCGTATCAACGCCGCTTCCCGTGAGCATGGCGTAACGTACAGCGTATTCATGAACGGCTTGAAAAAAGCAAATATCGAACTGGACCGTAAAGTCCTGGCCGATATGGCTGTGATGGACAAGCCAGCATTCGCTGCGATTGTCAACGCAGTTAAAGCAAAAATCGCTGCGTAAGCATCGGTCATTGCACAACGTCATCCGTAGGGTGACGTAATAAAGAGCGGGGCAGGGGTTTTAACACCTTATGCCCCGTTTCCGTTTTTGATTGTTGGGCTTTAGATCGCTGAGTCCAGAATTGATGTCCAAAACAGGAAATGCCGCATGAACTCCCTAGAAGAACTCGTCGTCTCGGCCCAGGCTGACTTTATCGCCGCCGCAGACGCTGCCGCACTTGAAAACGCCAAAGCCCGCTACCTGGGCAAGACTGGCCAGATTACCGAAATGATGAAGGGCTTGGGCAAGCTGGACCCGGACGCGCGCAAGGCGCAAGGCGCCCTGATCAATGCCGTCAAAGTGCAGATCGAAGACGCGCTGACGGCGCGCCGTGACGCGCTGGCCGATGCCCAGATGCAAGGCCGTCTGAACGCCGAAGCGATCGACGTGACCCTGCCAGGCCGTGGCCGCATGCCCGGCGGCATCCATCCCGTGATGCGCACGTGGGAGCGCGTCGAGGAAATCTTCCGCTCGATCGGTTTCGACGTGGCCGACGGCCCCGAAATCGAGAACGACTGGACCAACTTCACGGCGCTGAACAGCCCGGAAAATCATCCAGCCCGTTCCATGCAAGACACGTTCTACATCGACGGCAACGACACCGACGGCAAGCCGCTGCTGCTGCGCACGCACACGAGCCCGATGCAGGTGCGCTATGCGCGCACGCATACGCCGCCGATCAAGGTCATCGCGCCGGGCCGCACCTACCGCGTCGACAGCGACGCCACCCATTCGCCGATGTTCCACCAGGTCGAAGGCCTGTGGATCGCCGAAGACATCAGCTTTGCCGATCTGAAGGGCGTGTACCTGAACTTCGTCAAGGCCTTTTTCGAGACGGACGACCTGCAGGTGCGCTTCCGTCCGTCGTACTTCCCGTTTACGGAACCGTCGGCCGAGATCGATATCGCCTTCGGCTCGGGCCCGCTGAAAGGCCGCTGGCTGGAAGTGTCGGGCGCCGGCCAGGTGCACCCGACCGTGGTGAGGAACTTCGGCCTCGATCCCGAGAAATTCATCGGTTTTGCTTTCGGCTCCGGTCTGGAACGCTTGACGATGCTGCGCTACGGCATCAACGACCTGCGTCTGTTTTACGAGGGCGATTTGCGCTTCCTCAAGCAGTTTAACTAAGGCGTTTCATTATTCCATGTCACTCGATGCGCTGGAGCGTGCCCTTGCATGCTCGCGTATTGAACATTTGAAAGCTTGATTATGCAATTTTCCGAAAACTGGCTCCGTACCATGGTCGATCCGAAGATGACTTCGGACGAACTGGCCCATCTGCTGACCATGTCCGGTCTCGAAGTCGAGGACGTCGATCCGGTCGCGCCCCCGTTCTCGAACGTGGTGGTGGGCCTGGTCCTGGAGATGGAGAAACATCCGAACGCGGACCGCCTGAATGTGTGCCAGGTCGATGTCGGCACCGGCACCATGCTCAACATCGTATGCGGCGCGCCGAACGTGCGTCCTGGCTTGAAAGTCGTGTGCGCGATGGCTGGCGCCGTGCTGCCGCCTGGCGCCGATGGCAAGCCGTTTGAAATCAAGGTGGGCCAGCTGCGCGGCGTCGAGTCGCAAGGCATGCTGTGCTCCGCGCGCGAATTGAAATTGTCGGAAGAAAACGCCGGCCTGATGGAATTGCCGGATGACGCGCCGATCGGCCAGAACTTCCGCGATTACTTTGCGCTCAATGACTTGAAATTCACCATCAAGTTGACGCCGAACAAGGCGGACTGCCTGTCCGTGCTGGGCGTGGCGCGCGAAGTGTCGGCCCTCACGGGCGTGGTCCTGAACGCGCCGCAATTCCGCACCGTACCCGTCAGCAGCGATGAAATCCTGCCGGTGAAAGTCAGCGCGCCGGACCTGTGCGGCCGTTTCACGGGCCGCGTCATCCGCGGCCTGAACGCCCGTGCGGCCACGCCGGACTGGATGAAGCAGCGCCTCGAGCGCAGCGGCCAGCGTCCGCTGTCGGCCCTGGTCGACATTTCCAACTATGTCATGCTGGAACTGGGTCGTCCCAGCCACGTGTTTGACCTGGCGAAGATCCACGGCAGCCTCGACGTACGTTGGGGCAAGGCTGGCGAATCCGTCAAGCTGCTGAACGGCAATACGGTCGCCGTCGACGAGTGGATCGGTGTCATTGCGGATGACCAGGAAATCGAATCGCTGGCCGGCATCATGGGTGGCGACGCCAGCTCCGTGTCGGACGAGACGGACAGCATCTACCTGGAAGCGGCATTCTGGTGGCCGAACGCGATTCAAGGCCGCGCACGCCGCTTGAATTTCTCGACCGATGCGGCGCACCGCTTCGAGCGCGGCGTCGATTTCGCCACCACCGTCGAGCACATCGAACGCATCACGGCGCTGATCGTGGAAATCTGCGGCACGCCGGCCACCACCGTCGGCCCCGTCGACGACCACGTGGTGAACCTGCCGCAGCGCCAACCCGTGTCGATGCGTACGGCGCGCGCGCAAAAAGTCATCGGCGTGCCGCTCAACGATGAGCTGATCGCCGATATCTTCACGCGCCTGGCCCTGCCATTCACCCTGGCCGACGGCGTGTTTTCCGTGACCTCGCCCAGCTACCGTTTCGACATCGAGATCGAGGAAGACCTGATCGAGGAAGTGGCGCGCGTGTACGGTTTCGAAAACATCCCGACCCTGCCGCCCGTGGCCGCGAACGTGATGCAGATTGCACCAGAAAATACCCGCTCCCTGTTTGCGGTGCGTCATGAGCTGGCCGACCTGGGCTTCCAGGAAGTGGTTAATATGAGCTTTGTCGATACGGCATGGGAGCGCGACTTCTCGGGCAACACGAACCCGATCAAATTGCAGAACCCGATCGCCAGCCAGATGAGCGTGATGCGCTCCTCGCTGATCGGCAGCCTGATCGCCAATGTGCGCTATAACCTGAACCGCAAGACGAACCGCGTGCGCATCTTCGAAGTGGGCGCCATCTACCAGCGCGACGACAGCGTGGAAAACGGTCCCCTGTCGGTGGCCGGCTATGCGCAGCCGAAGCGCGTGGCCGCCATGGCGTATGGCGCCGTGGCCGACGAGCAGTGGGGCCAGCCATCGCGCACCGTCGACTTCTTCGACGTGAAGGCGGACCTGGAAGCGCTGTTCGCGCCGCTGGTCTTGCGTTTCACCAAGGCCGAGCATCCAGCCCTGCATCCAGGCCGTTCGGCCAATGTGGAACTCGATGGCAAGGTCATCGGTTTCATCGGCGAATTGCACCCGCGCTGGATGCAAAAATACGACTTGCCGCTGGCGCCCGTGCTGTTCGAAGTCGATGCGGATGCGCTGACGCAGCGCGTCGTGCCCGTGTACCAGGAAATCTCGAAATTCCCTGGTGCCAGCCGCGATCTGGCCGTGGTCGTCAAGCAATCGGTGGGCGCGCAGGATCTGCTCGACAGCTTCCAGGCCGCCGCCAAGGCAAGCCCTGCAGCACGTATCGTGCAAGCCATTGTTTTATTTGATGAATATCGTGGAAAAGGTCTGGAAGCGGATGAAAAAAGCCTTGCTTTCCGGATTAGCTTGCAAGATACTCAAAACACCCTGCAAGACGATGTCGTCGATGGCCTGATGGCTGTCCTGATCGACGCCGCCAAGCAGGGCCACGACGCGAAACTGCGTTCGTAATTGCCGGGCCGGCCGTCGCTTTTGCGTGACGGCCGGCCCGCCGTCAACCGTTAACGCGTCCGCCATGTGGCGGACTCGGGCGCACAGAAAAGGCAGGGCAGGAAAATTAATAATAGCGACGTTGATTCCGCCGTACTGCAGTCCGCACTGGCCGCCGATCTGCATCGGGCCATGCTGGTTGCCAAAGTGCGCCAGGAAGCGGAAAAAGATTTACCCACCTTGACCAAGGCGGAACTGGCCGAACTGTTGTTCGAACAGGTGGGCCTGAACAAGCGCGAAGCGAAGGACATGGTCGAGACCTTCTTCGACGAGATCCGCAATGCGCTCGAGCGCGGTGAAGCCGTCAAGCTGTCCGGTTTCGGCAATTTCCAGTTGCGCGACAAGCCGCAACGGCCGGGCCGCAACCCGAAGACGGGCGAAGAGATTCCCATCACGGCACGCCGTGTCGTGACCTTTCATGCGAGCCAGAAGCTGAAGAGCATGGTCGAAGAGACCAGTCCGCTGGCCCGTGCTGCCTGAGTGAGTGGCGATGAACGAGCGCATCAGTAAAACCGAGTTGATCGCCTTGCCGCCCATCCCGGCCAAGCGCTACTTCACGATCGGCGAGGTGAGCGAGCTGTGCGGCGTCAAGCCCCATGTGCTGCGTTACTGGGAGCAAGAGTTTTCCCAGCTCAAGCCCGTGAAGCGGCGCGGCAACCGCCGCTATTACCAGCACCATGAAGTGCTGCTGATACGGCGCATCCGCGAACTGCTGTACGAGCAGGGCTTTACCATCAGCGGTGCGCGTAACAAGCTCGACAGCCGTGGCGCGGCGCATGCCGTCATCGACGATCTGCCGCTGCTGCCGGACGGCCCCTTGCTGCCGCAGGAAGCGCCGCTCGATCGCGTATGGATACGCAATGAATTAATTGCGATTTTAAACTTGCTAAAATAAGATTTGTACCAATATAGGTCGGGTTGTCCGATACCGACTGACTATACTGAATTGGCGCCACGCCTCGGCGCATTGTTTTCGCGCACGGCCGGTATCGTACGGTGCGCCGCATTTTGAATATAATGTTAATGTTGCGTTTTTGTTAGTAACGCTGAACCGGAGCAGCGTTCAGGTTCCGGTAGTCTTTCCCAGACCAGGAAAATTTAAGGGGAAACAATGATACGCGTTGCCATTTGTGATGATCACCAAATAGTACGAGCTGGATTCAAACAGATTTTTTCGTCGTCGAGCGATTTCAGTGTGGTGGCGGAAGCCGGTACGGGGCGCGAAGCGCTCGATATCGCCCGCCGCGAAATATGCGATGTATTGCTGCTCGATATAGCCATGCCCGATCAGAGCGGCATCGATACCTTGCGCACGATCCGCCAGGGCCAGCCGGAATTGCCCGTGCTGATCCTCAGCGGCTATCCTGCGCAGCAGTACGCGCTGAACCTGTTCAAGATGGGGGCGAACGGCTATCTGAACAAGGAATGCGAAGCCGACGAGCTGATGACGGCCGTGCGCACCGTGTTCCAGGGCCGCCGCTACGTCAGTTCCACCGTGGGCGAACTGCTGGCGCAGTCCTTCGACCGCGACACGAATGCCGCCCTGCATACGGAATTGTCGGACCGCGAGTTCCAGGTCTTCCTGCGCCTGGCGCGCGGCGCCACCGTGTCCGACATCGGCGTGGCCTTGTCGCTGAGCATCAAGACCGTGAGTACTTACCGTACGCGCATCATGGAAAAAATGGGCTTGCAATCCAACAGCGACTTGACCTATTACGCAATGAAAAACAATTTGCTTGACTAGCGCTGCGGTGCGATCATGGAAATATGATCGCTCAGCCAGCTAGCCAGGCACGACTTGATGTTGTGCAGTGCAGCAGTTTGTGGCGAGGACTATAATTGGCCGGCGCCGGCGCTCTCTCCCGCGCCGAACCTTGCTAAGGATGCACACCAGGATGTATTTCACCGCTGAACCGGCCCCGAATCACCGCCTGCCCCTGTACAAGACGATCCTGTGCGTGACTTGCGCCTTGCTGCTTGTACTCAATGGTTTCAGTCTCTTTCATAACCTGCAGTCGCTGAAGGGCACGAATGCCTTGCTCAGCCAGAGCGCCCGCGTGGCCGACCGCCTGCAGTATCTGAACGTGCTCGTGCTCGATGCGGAAAGCAGCTTGCGCGGCTATTTCATTTCCGGCTCGGAAACCTACCTGGGCCCGTCGAAGACGGCGTCCACGGAAATCGAAAACGAATTCAACGAGCTGCAGACCTTGCTGGCCGGCAGTCCCACGCAGCTGAAGAATCTGGCCCAGCTGAAAAGCTTGATCCGGCGCAAAATGTCGATGTTGCAACAGTCGATCGACGTCTACAAGCAGGGCGGGCTGGCCGAGATCGTCAATATTTCGCGCGTAACCGATGACCGCGCCACCATGGACGAGATCCGCCTGCAGGTGGTGATCATGACGCGCGAACAGAATGAAGCGCTGTCGTCCGGCAGCGCCGCCTTTTACCACGAGTACCAGAAAGCCGTCCTGCTGGGCATCGGCATCAATGCGCTGGCCATCCTCGTGCTGATCATGTTTTACCAGCTGGTGCGGCGCAGCTTCCAGAACCGCGCCGCCGTCGAGTATGCGCTGCAAAACGCCAACGACACCTTGGAATCGACGGTCAGCAAGCGTACCGAACAGTTATCCGTGCTGTCGCGTCATTTGATCAGCGTCAATGAAGTGGAAAAGGCGCGCCTGGCGCGCGAGTTGCACGATGAGCTGGGCGCCAACCTGACGTCGATCAGCATGGACCTGGGCGCCGTCACGCAGCAGCTGGCGCACGCGCAACCGGAACTGGCCGCCCAATTGCGCCGCGCCAAGGCGACGCTGCTGGAAACGGTGGAGCTCAAGCGCCGCATCGTCGAAGACTTGCGCCCCAGCCTGCTCGACAACCTGGGCCTGTGCGCCGCCATCGAAAGCTATTGCGAGGATTTTGCGCGCATGAGCTCGGTGCGCTGCGACACGGACGTGGCCATCAATATCGATAACCGCGAAGCGACGCTGACCATCGCGTTGTTCCGCATCGTGCAGGAATCGCTGACGAATATCCTGAAGTACGCGCGCGCCGGCATGGTCAGCGTGACCCTGAAGCGCAATGAGCACGGCCTGGTGCTGCGCGTCATCGACGACGGCATCGGCATCACGGAAGATGCGCTGCAAAAACCCATGTCGCACGGCTTGCTGGGCATGCGCGAACGGGCCTTGCTGCTGGGCGGCACCCTGACCGTGCGCCAGGGCCCGGAAGGCAAGGGCACATGCGTGGAAGCCGTGATCCCGCTGCCGCTGACGCCGGAGCCGGAAGACATCGACGCGGATGCCGAGGCGTAAAGTTTCTTGGTGCAAAAAAAATGGCCGGGCAAATCGCCCGGCCTTTTTTTGCCTGTCTTGTTGATTCAGATCAGCAGCGCGACACGTCGCGCAGCAGGCGGTCGTATTCCGTCTTGGCTACCTTGTAGCATTCGCCCGCATAGCATTCGAGGCCGGCGCGGTCCAGTACCGTGATATTGCCGCGGCGATAATGGATCAAGCCTTCTTCCTGCAGCTTGCCGGCGGCGGCCGTGATGCTTTCGCGGCGCACGCCGAGCATGATGGAAATGAGTTCCTGCGTCACTTTCAATTCGTTCGATGGCGAACGGTCCAGGCGGTCCAGCAGCCAGCGGCAGAGTTTTTGCTCGATCGAGCTGTGGCGGCCACCGACGGCGTTTTGCGCCATCTGCGCAAACAGGGCATTCGTATAGCGCATCAGCAACTGGGGCAGGGCGCCGCCCTGGTTGAAGGCATCGCGCAAGCTTTGCGTTTTCAGGCGGTAGCCGTAGCCGGCGCTCTGCACGACAGCCGTGCACATGGCGCGTTCGCCAGCCAGCAGCGAGGCACCGGCCACGCCTTCATGGCCGACGACGGCGATTTCCGTGGTGGCGCCGTCTTCCATCACATACAGCAGCGAAATGATGGCCGTGGTAGGGAAGTAGCTGTATTCGAGGTTGTTGCCGTAGGCATACAGTTCCTTGCCGAATGGCAGTTCCACCAGTTCCAGGTCTTCGAACAGCGATTCGAGCGCCGCGCGCGGCAAGGCGCCCAGCAATTCATTTTGTTGAGCACTACTGAGGCTAACCCGCGACGCAAGCTTGATTTCCCGGCCGGCCGCCGGCATGGCGCGCGGCAGCAACTGGTTCTTCTGGACCGGGGTGCTAAGTTGAGTATGGTTCATAGTATTCCTCACAGGCTTTTTACATCGGAGTGCGACTGCCGCGTTGCTGGCTGAAACAAGCCGCCGCTCCATTCGGTAACAGCGTTTTTTTTCAGCCGCGCGGTGCAGATCGCGATGTAGCTACTTTAAAAGCTTATGTAAGTGGCGAACATAAGATTAGCAGTCGCCACTTTGTAGTCTCTTTTGAGGCGAAATTGTAGTCCTAGTCCTACATGCACACTTTTGACTGTCAAGCCTTGCGCCGTTGTGTGCGATTTTGTGATATTACGCGCGGTTTATTCGCGCTCCACAGGCCGGCCGGACGCACGCTGGGCAAGCCTTCGCGGCTGGCCGGCACCGCTGCCGGGCGCGCGCTGGCGGCGTCGCTTTCATGCAGGCGGAAGCGGCTGACGGCCTGCGTCAGCGCCTCGCCCTCCTGGTGCAGGCGCTGCGAGCCGGCGCGCGCCTCGTCGACCAGGCCCGCGTTCTGGCGCGTCATGTCGTCGATCTGCGCCAGGGCGCCATTGATCTGCGTGATCTCGGCATTCTGCTCGGCGCCGGCGCTGCTGATGCGCCCGATCACCACGGCCACCTGCTGCACTGCGTCCACCACCTGGCGCATGGTGCTGCCGGCCGTGTTGACCAGTTCGCCGCCGGCGTCCACGGTGGCGACGGAATCGCCGATCAGGCGCTTGATTTCCAGCGCCGCCGCCGCCGAGCGCTGCGCCAGGCTGCGCACTTCGGATGCCACCACGGCGAAGCCGCGTCCCTGTTCGCCGGCGCGCGCCGCTTCCACGGCCGCGTTCAGGGCCAGGATGTTGGTCTGGAAGGCGATGCCGTTGATGACGCCGATGATGTCGACGATCTTGTGCGAGCTGGCCTTGATCGAGGCCATGGTCTCGACGACGGCGCTGACGGTCTCGCCGCCGCGCAGGGCCACCTCGGCCGCGGACGCCACCAGCGTGCGTCCCTGTCCTACGTGGGCTTCGTTGCGGCCCACGGTGGCCGTCAGCTCGCGCATCGAGCCCACGGTGGCCCCCAGCGCTTCCGATTGCGTGGCCGTGTGGCCGGACAGGGCGGCGTTGCCCTGCGCGATGTCGGCGCCGGCCGCCGCGATGACGGCCGCGCCGCCGCGGATTTCCTGCACCAGGGTGGCCAGGCCATGCGTCATGGCGCCGAAGTCGCGCACCAGGTCGCCGATCTCGTCGTGCGCCTGCGAGGTGATGCGCTGCGACAGGTCGCCCGCCGCCGCCGCTTTCACGGCCACGCGCAGTTGCGTGACGTCGCGCGCGAAGGCGGCGTAGAAGCCGGCGCACAGGTAGGCGGCAGCCAGCAGCACCAGCAGCATGGCGGCCAGGATCAGCGCGCGGCGCGCCTGGTCGCGCGCGATGCGCTCGGCCAGCAGATGGTCGAGCGCGCCGGCGGAGGCGCCAGAGAGCGCGTGCAGGGCGTCGATGGCCTGCATGCCGGCCGCGTGGAATTGCGCGCCCGAGGTCTGGTCGTAGGAATTCGTCACTTCATTCTTCGTGCGCTCGAGGAAGGCCAGTGCGGCCGGCAGCGCCTTCAGGGCCGGCTGCAGGCTGGCGTCCAGTGCCGGCTTGGCGGCGATGATTTCCGCGTAGCGGGCAGGCAGGCGTTCCAGTTCGTGGCGCGCGATCAGGGCGTTGGCGTTGACAAGCTGGTCTTCATTCGCTTCGAACAGGCCCGTGTCGATGTAGGCGGCGCCGCGCCCGGCGATGTCGGCCAGGCCCTCGGCCAGGTCGGGCAGCGTGGCCGTAAACACGGCGCTCAGGTGATTGGCGCCCGCGTCCGGGTCCAGGCTCAGGTGCGAACGGTCGGCCACCAGCTGGCTCAATTTGCCCGCCTGGCGCAGCAGCGCCGTGTGCGCCGCGTAGCTGTCGCGCGCCGTGATGGCGGCCTGGCGGCCCAGCAGGGCTTGCCATTGTTTGACCAGCTCGGCCGCCTGCGGCAGGCCGGCGCCGGCCGGCATGCGGCCCAGGGCTGCCAGCGCTGCCGTGATGCGCGGGTTCAGGGCCGTATTGTCCATGCCCGCCTTGCCGCTCAGGCGCAGGTGCTCGAGGCCGCGCCGCTGCTGCAGCAAACGCGTGCCTTCCTGCAGCTGGCGCACATATGTCACGCCCCGCTGCGCATCCTGCGCCTGCGCCAGCGACTTGCCCAGTTCCGAGATCAGCAGGGTAGTCGCCAGCGCCAGCGGCAGCAGGAAAACGAGGCAGACGAGCATGAATTTGGGCAGCAGGCGCAAGCGCTGCATGAGACGGATGGCGGGGGTGAGGAGCATTTTCATCGGGTTTCCAGGGTAGGGTGACAACATTTCTGCAGTGCAATGTTGCCTGCCAATTGTGACCCCTTGATGAAGCGGGCCCCGGCATGTCCATTTTTGCCGCGCCCGGGAGTGGAACAGTTCACACGGAGTGCCCAACCTTCTGTAAAATCGAGGGTTTTTTGCGAGGGCCATATTATGGTCACCAATATGGCCAACGAGAACGACATCACTACCCCCGATTCCACCGACAGCGCAGACAGCGCGACCGATTCCGCCAGCAGCGCCGTCAGCAGCAAGGCGCCGGCCGTGATCGCGCGCGAAGTCAAGCGCCGCCGCACCTTCGGCATCATTTCCCACCCGGATGCGGGTAAGACCACCTTGACGGAAAAACTGCTGCTGTTCTCGGGCGCGATCCAGATGGCCGGTACCGTCAAGGCGCGCAAATCGGGCCGCCACGCGACGTCGGACTGGATGGAGATCGAGAAGCAGCGCGGCATTTCCGTCGCTTCCTCGGTGATGCAGTTCGAATTCCGCGACCACGTCGTCAACCTGCTTGACACCCCGGGTCACCAGGACTTCTCGGAAGATACCTACCGCGTGCTGACGGCCGTCGATTCGGCGCTGATGGTGATCGATGCGGCCAAGGGCGTGGAAGCGCAGACGATCAAGCTGCTGGCCGTCTGCCGCATGCGCAATACGCCTATCGTCACGTTCATGAACAAGATGGACCGCGAGACGCGCGACCCGCTGGAACTGCTCGACGAGCTCGAATCGGTGCTGAAGATCCAGTGCGCGCCCGTCACCTGGCCTATCGGCATGGGCAAGAACTTCCGCGGCGTGTACCACCTGCTGAACGACGAAATCATGCTGTTCAAGGCCGGCGAGGAAAAAGCCGACGGCGCCTTCGAAATCATCAAGGGCATCGACAACCCGCGCCTGCAGGAGATGTTCCCGCTCGAGATGGACCAGCTGCGCATGGAAGTGGAGCTGGTGCACGGCGCCTCGCATCCGTTCAACCTGGACGAATTCCTCTCCGGCGTGCAGACGCCCGTGTTCTTCGGCTCGGCCATCAACAACTTCGGCGTGCGCGAGATCCTCTCCGCGCTGGTCGACTGGGCGCCGGCGCCGCGCGAGCGCGACGCCACCGTGCGTTCCGTCGATCCGACCGAACAGCCATTCACGGGCTTTGTCTTCAAGATCCAGGCGAATATGGACCCGGCCCACCGCGACCGCATCGCCTTTTTGCGCGTGTGCTCGGGACGTTTCGAGCGCGGCATGAAGGTCAAGCATTTGCGCCTGGGGCGTGAAATCAAGGTGTCGAACGTGGTGACGTTCATGGCATCGTCGCGCGAACAGGTGGAAGAGGCGTACGCGGGCGACATCATCGGCTTGCCGAACCATGGCAACATGCAGATCGGCGACAGTTTTTCCGAAGGCGAGATGCTGACGTTTACGGGCATTCCGTACTTCGCGCCGGACTTCTTCCGCTCCGTGCGCATCCGTAATCCCCTGAAAATCAAGCAGTTGCACAAGGGCTTGCAGCAGCTGGGCGAAGAGGGCGCGGTGCAGGTCTTCAAGCCGGTGCTGGGCGGCGAACTGGTGCTGGGCGCCGTCGGCGTGCTGCAGTTCGAGGTGGTGGCCAGCCGCCTGCTCAACGAATATGGCGTCGACGCCGTCTTCGAAGGCACCAGCATCAGCAGTGCCCGCTGGGTCAGCTGCGACGACAAGCGCGTGCTGCAGGACTTCGAGAACGCGCTGGGCCACAACGTGGCCTACGATGCGGCCGGCAATATGGCCTACCTGGCCACGTCGGGCGTGAACCTGCGCCTGACGGAAGAGCGCTGGCCGAAGCTGACCTTCCACGCCACGCGCGAACATTCGGCCAAGCTGGCTTGATGTAGCGCTGGCGGTGTCGGATTACGCGCCTAGCGCTAATCCGACCTACGCGCACCCTTGTTCAGACCGGCAGGCGTCGGCTCACGCGCCTTGCGCTAAGCCGGCCTGCCCGTTGATGGCGTAGGTCGGATTAGGCCAACGGCCGTAATCCGACAAGTGGCAGCTCGGATTAGCGCGGCAACGCCGTGCGTCATCCGACACCATGGTTGGCGGCAATTCAAGCCGGCAGGATCGTCCGCGTGCTCCAGTCGCGCCGCTCCAGCAGCAGGGCCGTCAGCTGCGCCGCCGTCATGGGGCGCGCGAAGAAGAAGCCCTGCACATTGTCGCAGCCGGCTTTTCTCAGAAATTCCACTTGCTGCAGGGTTTCCACGCCTTCGGCCACCACTTTCAAATGCAGGCTGTGCGCCATGGCGATGATGGCCGTGACGATGGCTTCGCCTTCGCCGGGCAAATCGTGCACGAAGCTGCGGTCGATCTTCAACTGGTCGATCGGCAGGCGCTTCAGGTAGGACATCGAGGAATAGCCGGTGCCGAAGTCGTCGACGGAGAGGTGGATGCCCGTTTCCTGCAGGCGCCGCATCAGTTCCACGTTGGCGTGGATATTGTCCATCAACACGCCTTCCGTGATTTCCAGCTCCAGCAAGCCGTGCGGCAGCTGCGTTTCATGCAGGATGGCGCGGATATCGTCCATCAGCCCCGGATCGCGCGCCTGGCAGGCCGACAGGTTGACGGCCACGTGTTCCAGCGAGTCGAGCAAGCCCGCCTTGCACCAGGCGGCCGCCTGGCGGCAGGCGCTTTGCAGCACCCAGCGTCCCAGTTCGACGATGATGCCGCTTTCCTCGGCCACGGGAATGAATTCGGCGGGGCTCAGCTGGCCCATCTCGCGGCAGTTCCAGCGTATCAGCGCCTCGACGCCGACGATGCGGCCGCTGCGCAAGTCGATCTGCGGCTGGTAGTGCACATACAGTTCCTCGTTTTGCAGCGCCTTGCGCAGGTTGGCCTCCATGCGCAGGCGGCGCTGGGCGCGCAGTTCCATTTCCGACTGGAAGACGGCATAGCGGTTCTTGCCCTGGTGCTTGGCGTGGTACATGGCCGTATCGGCATTGCGCGTCAGGGTCGCCACGTCCTGCGCGTCGAACGGGTACAGGCTCACGCCGATGCTGGCGCTGACGTACAGCTGGTGGCCTTCGAGGGCGAACGGCTCGGCCAGCACGGCGAGGATCTTGCGCGCCACGCTGGCCATTTCCGAGGCGTCGTCGGCCGGTTCGACGATGACGACGAATTCATCGCCGCCGATGCGGCAGATGATGTCGGTGGTGCGCAGGATGGCCACCAGGCGCTCGGACACCAGCTTGAGCAGCTGGTCGCCGCAATGGTGGCCCAGGGTGTCGTTGACGACCTTGAAGTTGTCCAGGTCCAGCAGCAGCAAGCCCACGCTGCTGTCCTGGCGGTCGGCGCGCGCCAGCGCGTAGGCCAGCGCATCGTTGAACTCATGCCGGTTCGGCAGCTGCGTGACGGGATCGACGTGGGCCAGGTAGTGCAGATGGTTTTCCGCATGCTGGGCGGCGATGCGCGTGCGCCGCACCATCAGCACCGTCAGGCCGAACGCGCACAGGCTCACCAGCAGGGTGAAGGCGGCAAAGTGCGCCAGGCTGCGGTATTGCTGTGCCAGGCTGGCGCGCAGGAACAGGGCGCCGCCGCCAGGCAGCGGCTTGAGCAGGCTGGCGTTGCCGGCCAGCAGGTCGACGTGTAGACCGGCAACGGGGGCGGCTGGCGCGGCACCGGCGTTGCTGCGCGCGTAGCGGGCAAACGGCGCGCCGTAGGGCGTGTAGAGCAGGGCTTGCTGGATATGGGGGGCCGCCGCGAGGGGGGCGAGAACTTGTTCTGCGGCAAGACGATTGTCCTGGCGCAAGGCCACGGTGGCGGCGGGCGCCAGCATGTCGGCCTGGATGTGCAGGCCGCGCTGCAATGCCGCCTGCAGGGAAAACCATTGGAACAAAATCAGCAGCAGGCTGGCGCCGGCCAGCATGGCCGCCGCGGCCAGCAGGTTCAGCCTGGCTATCCGGTCGCCGCGCAACTGCGCCGACGGCAGCATCAATGGCGCCATCATGACGCCGTTTCCTGCCGGCCCCGCCTGCCGCCGCCCCGTGTGAACCTGCCTCGCCCTGCCATACTTTACGTTCCAGTCTGATGAAAACCGAAGTGAGCCGGAACTCTCAACGTGTTGTTAAGGCCGACATATTGTCATTTTGTAGCGTGAAAGTACAGGGTATGCGGCAATTTTGTGCGCCTGCCGCAGATGGGCGGCGGCAGGCAATGCGATAGCGAAGCGGTAAGGGCAGGCAGGCGCAAGACAAAAATCGGAGCATGTCTTTCTAATAATAATCGAATCTGAATTTTAATCCTTTTTTTGCGCGCCGGGTTTTTCCTCGCAAAGACATGCCAAGCGTAAACAAAATGCCATCAGGAATAACTTCTCGGCACCCGGGAAAATCGGGCAGTCCGCGCGGCGGTTTACTTTCGGTATAAATATTACCTTGCAAGTCATTGATTCTAATAAATTTTAATGGGGAATGCGCGAACGCTATGGCCTTGCTCCGCGAGTTCGTCCATAATCCGCTGATGATGGACGTTCTGATGCTGTTTGTTTTGTCTCGCGCGGCCAAGTACGGCGCCGCCAGCAAAACCGGACGTCGCCCTAATGATAATCAGTGAGGATATCTTGGAAAAAAAACCAAAAATTATTTTGTCGTCACAAGACCTGGAACGACTGGAAGCGTTGTTGTATGCCTTGGGAAATAACCTGTCGCCGGACAAGGCCGCCTTGCTGGAAGAGCTGGGCCGCGCCGAGGTGCTCGAGCCGCAGGAAATTCCGCCCACCGTCGTGACGATGAACTCCACCGTGCGTTTCACGGTGGAGAACAAGGATGAGTTCTGCCTGACGCTCGTGTATCCGAAGGATGTGGAAGGCCAGGCCGACCGCATTTCCGTGCTGGCGCCCGTCGGCAGCGCGCTGCTGGGCCTGTCCGTCGGCGACAGCATCGCCTGGCCCATGCCCGGTGGCGTGGTGAAGGTGAAGATCGAAGAAATCGTTTATCAGCCTGAACGGGCCGGCGAATACCACCGCTAAGTACCGCAAGCTCCATGGCGGACGGCGCCTGCCGTTCGCCCGCATGGCCGTGTATCCGATACCGTGTTTCCGATAATTAGGTATTGCGTTGCACGCGCACCACCACCCATCCGGCCACGACTGTAAATGTGACGATGATGGCGACGATGATCCAGAAGCCCTGCGGATGCTGGGCCAGCGGAATTCCCCCCACATTCATGCCCAGCATGCCGGCAATGATGTTGATCGGCAACGCCAGCACGGTGACGATGGTCAGCACGAACAGGCTGCGGCCGTTTTCCTCGTTGACCCGGGCGGCAATCTCTTCCTGCAACAGCTTGATGCGTTCCTGCAGCGAGGACATATCGCTGAGCACGACGGAAAATTCCTCCGTCGACTGGCGCAATTCCAGGCTGTCCAGTTCCGACACCCACGCGGGCGGGCGTTGCAGCAGGCGGAACAGGGCCGCCGGCTCCGGCGCCAGCAGGCGCTGCAGCCGCACCAGCACGCGGCGCATGGAACCGAGGTCTTCGCGTTTGGGCACCAGGCGCCCGGCCAGCAGATGGTCCTCGATATCGTCGACCCGCGCCACGGCGTCGCGCACGATGTTGACCAGCACGTCGGCCTGGTCGCGCAGCAAATGGATCAGCAGTTCGACCGACGAGCGGATCGGCTCGCGGTTCTTGAGGACGGCCTGGCGCAGGCGCTCGATCGACTGCAGCGGCGCGCGGCGCGCCGTGATGACGAGGTCCTGCGCCACGCTGGCCCACATGGTGGCGATGTCGGACGCCTCGAACGAGAAATTGTGCACCACATCGTTGACGACGGCGATCAGGGTGTTTTCCGCCTGCTCGATGCGCGTCGAACGGGAACCCTGATGCAGGGTTTCATAGAATTCGTCGGCCAGCCGGGTGTGCGCCAGCAGCCATTTTTCGCTGGCCGCATGCGACAGATTGAAGTGCAGCCAGACGAATTCCTGCGCCGGGCGCGCCGCGCCATCGGCCAGCCAGGCCAGCGCGGCCCTTGAGTCGAGCGCCAGCGGCTGCGTTTCGCGACCAAACAGGAAGCCCCAGACCAGGCCCGAGGTGTCCGAACCATATGTAAAGCCGGCAGTTTCCATCGCCATCGTGAATCTTTCTCGCGCAGTGTGATTGATCGTCGCGCGATTCTAATACACGGATGTGTCTGGGGCATGACAAGGCCACCGCGATGGGTGGCCTTGTGGGGGACTACGGCCGCGTGTTAACTGCGGCGCGGGTTGTCGGGCCGGTGATCGTCGCGGTTCGGCACGCCGTCACCGTCGCGGTCATGGCGGTTGCCATTGTCGCGGTCATAGCGGTTGGGGATGCCGTCGCGGTCGCGGTCGCCGTTCGGGCCGCGTGGGGACCAGCGGCCTTGCTCCATCTGCCAGCGGCCGTCGCGCTGGTTCCAGGCGGGCGGCGCATACACATAGCCGGGACGTTCGGCGATCCACACGCCCGGCGTCCAGGCGTAGCGCTGGGCGCGCCATTCCCAGTGGCCGGGCGCCCAGACGTAGCCGCGGCGCGCGCGGGGGATGGCTTCGCGGCGCGGCGGCGGCGGGGCGTTGCGGATCTCGTCATAGCGCACGGGCTGCACCTGCGCCGCGACCCAGCCGCCGCGGTCCAGGCGCCAGCGGTTGTTTTCCTGTATCCAGGCGGCGCGGCGGTAATGATTGCCGCCCCGTTCGCGCAGCCATTCGCCATTCGTCCAGACGTGGCGCTGGCCGTCCCAGTTCCAGTAGCCCGGCGCCCAGACATAGCCGCTGCGCGCGGGCGGCACGCTTTCGAACCGTGGCGGGGGCGGGGCGTTGCCGATGACAATGCTGACGCCGACCTGGCTTTGCGCCATGGCTTGCGCAGGCAGGAAAGCCGCGGTGCTGATGGCGAGCATGGCTGCTGCGTAGAGTGTGATGGGTTTCATTTCCGTCTCCATTTCGGTAATTGCGTGAAATGGACTATAGCGACTTGCTGGCGGCGGATACGCCTTTGATTCAACTTATTACAATTGACACAATGCTGTGTGTCCGTGTATCCGTGGCGGATACAAATGGCGGCCTGGCGCGGGTGGGAAAAGGGGCGCCAGGCGGCGTGGGGTCGGCATGCGGCGCTCAGATGGTGCTGGCGCTGGCGTTGGCCAGCATGGCCTGGCGCTCTTCGATCAGCGAGATCTTTTTCTCGTGTTCCGTCATGCGCTTGGCGCTGACCACCACCACGGGGATGGCGCCCGCTTGGGCCACGTCGGCCATGTTGGCGGCCGATGGCTGCATGAAGCTGACATAGCTGGCGCCGCAAGCGATGGCGACGGCGACGGTGAAGATGGCTTCCATGTTTTTCAGGGTTTTCATGATATGTCCTTTCGGGTGGCGGGTGGGTCTGCATGCACTGTAGCCATGCGCGCGCCCGGCCGCCATGCGCATGCGACCGGACGCGTTTTTGGCGGGATGGCCTGCAAAAAAACGGCGCTGAAACGCCTGCGCATGGGGCCGGCAGCGGCACCGCTTGAATTGAGGGCTAAATAGCCCTGTATCCGGGCATATGAATGCAATTGCCGCATGGCATTATTTAAGACTGGACGGTGTTACGCACATGCCGCGCGCGGCGCGTGCCTGGCATGCCGTCCTGCTAGAATCGGCACAGCAGCCCGGTTGCGCACACGATCATTTTCATCAGGAGTCACACATGTTCCAATTGTTTGGTTTTGGCGGCGCCCGCTGTCCCCGTTGCGAGCACCGGAACGGTGCCGCCGCAGGCTACTGCGCGCAATGCGGCCTGTCGCTGGGCGCGCCCGACAGTGACGCGGTGCTGCACGCCAACCAATGGCACCTGGCCGACGAGCAGCTGGCCCTGTTTTTCGGCGTGCGCGAACTATCCTCGCTGTTCGGCGGCGCGGCGCGCCGCCTGCAGGTGCCGGCCGGGACGCGCGCCTGGATCGTGCAAACGGACGCTTTCACCTTGATACCCGCAGGCGACTACGACAGCGCCGCCTTTTTTGTCCGCCTGCCCGCGCTGCTGCCGGCGCGCCCGGCCGAAGTGCTGATCGCGCGCGCCGATGCGCTGGCGCTGGCATTCGACCTGCCCGACCTGGCCAGCACGGAAATGCTCTCCATCGCCGCCAGCCTGCGCATCGACATCGCGCTGGGCCAGCCCGATGCGTTCGCGCGCCAGTTCATGCGCGCGCCGGGCGCCGTTACGCGCGCCCACCTGCACGCCTTGCTGCTGCCCTCCGTGCGCCAGATCGCGCTGGAATTCATCGGCAGCCGCGCCTTGCGCGAGATGGACGCCAACGCCGACTTGCGCCCGGAACTGAACGAACGCCTGCAATCGGCGCTGACGCAGCGCCTGGCGCCGAGCGGCCTGGCCGTGGCGCGCGTGGAAACGCTGGCGCTGCGCCACGACAAGCGCGAGGGCGAGGGGGCTGCCTGCATCGGCACCCTGTGGCTGGGCGGCTTGCCGGCGCAGGAGCTGGAGCAGCACAGCATGGAGCGCATGAAACAGCTCGACCAGCTGTATGACGAGGAAGAGTGGCAGCGCATCCGCCGCGAAGAGATGGCGGCGCGCCATGCGCAGCGCCGCGCCGAGCTGCAGCAGGATGCGACGGTGGGGAAGGCCGAGCTGGGCCACCAGGAAGCGGAACGCCTGCAGGCGCTGCGCGGGCGCCAGATCGACCTGTATGGCCGCATCCTGGAAGCGAAATCGCGGCGCCAGGCGCTCGACCATGGCGCCGCGCTGGCGCTGGGCGAGCTGGAACAGGAACTGGCGCAGAAGGGTGCGCAGCGGGCCGACGAAGCGGCCAACTGGGAGCACGTGCGCGCGCTGGCGGCCATCAGGATGCGCGGCGAGCTGGAATTGTCGCAGCTGAACGGGCGCGAGCAGATCCAGCTGGCGCAGCAGCGTTTCACGCACCAGGTGCACCTGCAGGCGATCGCGCAGCAGATCGAAAGCGCGCTGCTGATCGACGACGAGGCGGGCCGCCGCACGCAGCTGGCGCGCCTGCGCCAGGCCGAGATGGAGGCGGCGCAGCGCGAGGCTCAGCTGGAGGCGGAGCAGCACAAGGCCGCCTGGCAGGGCCTGATGCTGGCCAATGCGGCGCGCAAGCGCGAGGCGGAGCGGGTACAGGAATGGGAAGAGCAGATGCAGCTGGCGCGCCAGCGCGAATTGCTGCGCGCCGAGGCGCACAAGGATGAAGCGGCGCAGGTGCAGGCGGCGGAGATCGCGGAAAAGGTCGCCGCCCTGCGCCGTGGCGGCGCGCGCGAGGACGCCATCGCGCAGCAGGAAAAGCTGCTGCGCACGATTGAGGCCGATGGCGTGCACGCGCGCCAGCTGCAGCAGCAGGCGCACCTGGCGCAGCTCGACGCGCTGGCCATCGAGGAACAGCGCCAGCAACTGCGCCAGCTGGAGCAGGAAGCGCAATGGCAGCGCGACTTGCTGGCCATGGCGCAGCAGCGCGACAGCGATTACGCGCGCTGGAAGGGCGAGTACGAATCCCTGCTGGCGCAGCAGGCGCATGCGGCCGAACTGGCGCGCATCGACATCGACCGCATCGAAAAGATCGGCAGCCTGAGCGACACGGGCAAGGTGGCCATGGCGGACGGCCCGAATGCGGCCGCGCTGGCGCAAGTGCTGCGGGTGCAGCTGCAGGCGGGCATGAGCGCCGAGCAGATCCACGCGCTGGCGGCGCTGGCCGCCGCCGAGAACAGCATTTCCCCCGCCGATGCGCTGCGCATGGCGCAGGACAGCGCGGCGCAGGAGCGCAGCTACCTGGAAGTCCAGGCCGAGCGCGAACGGCGCCAGCAGCTCGACCTGATCAACCTGCAGAATGCGGCGCACGCGCATGGCTTGACGGCGCAGGCGCAGCTGGGCGTGGCCGTGGCGCAGGCCCTGCAGCCAGGTGTCGTGCCGGGCGCCGCTGCGCCGCTGCGCTGCAAGAACGGCCATGCGCAGCGCGCCGGCCACCCGGAAGACAAATTCTGCGCCGCCTGCGGCGTCGCCCTGCAGCCTTGATGGAAGCGTTTCACCCCAGATGATGCAAAAAGCACGAGACAAACTGCGGGAACTGCGCGCCCTCCACGACGACGGGCTGCTCAGCGAGCAGGAATTTGAACGCCGCAAGAACGCCATCCTCGACGCCGAATACGCGCCGCCCGGTGCCGCGCCGGTGTCCGCTCCGCTGCCGGTGCGCCAGGGCACGGAACTGGGCTTCATGGCGGGCCAGGAAATCGGCCCGCAAAACCGCCGCTACCGGCTCGAACGGCTGATCGGCACGGGCGGCATGGGGCAGGTGTGGCAAGCCACCGACCTGGCCACGCACGCGGAGCTGGGCAGCAGCGAAATGGTGGCGCTGAAGATATTGCCGCCGCAGCTGACGCAGAGCGCCACGCATGCCAAGCTGCTGATCGAGGAAGCCACCCAGGCGAGAAAACTGGCGCATGAAAACATCGTGCGCGTCTACGAATGGGCGCAGGATCCGGCCACGGCCAGCTATTTCATCATCATGGAATGCCTGGACGGCGAAGACCTCGAACACTACCTGGGGCGCGAGGGCGCGCTGTCGCTGCCGGCCGTGCAGGAATTGCTGCAACCGGTGGCGGACGCCCTGTCGTATGCGTGGGAAAAGCACAAGCTCGTGCACCGCGACCTGAAACCCGGCAATGTCTTCCTGACGGCGAAGGGCGATATCAAGCTGCTTGACTACGGCATCGCCTCGCGCGTGCGCAATGCCGACAGCAGCCTGGCGCTGGACATGCCGAATGCGGGCACGCAGGGCTACCGGGCGCCGGAAGCGGGCGCGCACCAGCGCCAGCCCAGCCCGCGCCTGGACGTGTATGCGGTGGCGGTGATGATTTACCAGATGCTGGAAGGGCGCATGCCGTTTGACGGCTTGCGCAGCGCCAGCCTTTTGCCGTCGGCGCCGCAGGCGCTCAACGCGGCCCAGTGGCAAGTGCTGCAGAACGGCTTTTCCCTGACGGCGGAATTGCGCCCGCAATCGGTGCAAGCCTTGCTGGAAGGGCTGGAGCGGGCCGCCGGGCCTTCGCCGGAGGAACTGGCGGAGCTGGCGCGCCAGGAACAGGCGCGCCTGGCGCAACAGCAAAAACAGGCGGCGCTGGCGGCGGAGCAGGCGCGCGAGGAAGAACTCAAACAGGCACGCGCGCGCCAGGAAGAGCTGGACCAGCGCCGCAAGGCCGAGATCCAGGCGGCCGCGCTGGAAAAGCAGCGCCAGGACAAGGTGCGCCGCGAGCAGGAAGCGCAGCGCCACTTCGAGGCGGAAGAGGCGCGCAAGCTGCGCAAGGAAGCGTTGCGCGGCCAGTTGCGGGCGCGCCGCGAAGCCGATGCGGCGACGGCCTTGCAGGAACACCAGGAATTGCAGCGCAAGGCCATCGTCGCGAAAGCGGAAGCGGCCTATCGCGCCGAGCAGGAACGGGCGCGCCGCGAAGAGGCCAGCCGCGCCGCGGCGCAGCAGCTGCAGCCGCCAGCGCCGGCGCCGGCGGCTGCCGAAACGGAACATGCGGAGCCGGTGGCGAATGCGGAAGGCGTGCTGCGTGACGATTTTCTCGATGGCTCGGGGCAGGGCCCGGAACTGGTGCTCATTCCCAGCGGCCGCTTCCAGATGGGGGCGCACGAGACGGAGCACAAGGCGGCCCTGCAGGCCGGTTCGCAGCAGAGCTGGCTGGAGCGCGAGACGCCGCAGCACTGGGTCGGCATCGAGCGCCCGTTCGCGCTGGCGCGCCACCCTGTCAGCGTGGGCGAATGGCGCGCCTTCGTGAAAGCGACGGGGTGGGAGGCGGGCGGCGCGGAAACGGACTGGGATAATCCCGGTTTCGTGCAAACCGAGCTGCACCCGGTGGTGGGCGTGAGCTGGAATGACGCGCAGCTGTACCTGGCGTGGCTGAGCGAGCGCACGGGCCGGCAGTACCGGCTGCCCAGCGAAGCGGAATGGGAGTACGCGTGCCGCGCCGGCACGCGCACGGCCTTCAACGTGGGCGACACCATCAGCACCGAGCAAGCCAACTACGACGGCCTGTATGTGTATAACGGCGGCCCGCGCGGCGTGTACCGGGGCGGCACCAGCCCGCTGGGCACTTTCGCGCCGAATCCCTGGGGCCTGTTCGACATGCACGGCAATGTGTGGGAGTGGGTGCAGGACGTCGTGCACGACAATTACCAGGGCGCGCCCGTCGACGGCAGCGCGTGGGAAGAGGGCAGCGACAGCAGCCGGCGCATCCTGCGCGGCGGCTCGTGGCTGTACCACCCGCGCTACCTGCGCTCGGCCCTGCGCAACGGCTTTTCCACCGTGCTGTCGAACGATATCGTCGGTTTCAGGGTGGCGCGCACGCTCGATTAGGGGGCATGCCGCGGTTGCAAATCAACCGTCCTGGCGGACCGCGCCGGAGTGTCCGTGAGCCGCCAGCTGCTCATCCTGCGCGCCTGCCTGCCCCTTGCTTCACGCGACGGGCGCGGCATTCAGCCGGGTCGCGCCGGACCTGGGCTTGCGATGGCGCCGACGCCCGACGCCCTGTGCCGCATCAAACGGAGGCAGGCCGCCCGGGGGCGGGCTGCGCAAAGCGGGCAAACGGTGTAAATTGTGGCTTTCCAAACGCACCAAGGAACGCCATGACCATCAAAGCCATCCGCGACCAGTCGCAACCCATGCGCCACATCGTGCACGTGCGCGACCACATCATTTCCGCCGACGCCTCCGTGGCCGAGGGCGGCGGCGATGCCGGCCCTTCGCCGCACGACCTGTATGACGCCGCCCTGTCGGCCTGCAAGGCGCTCACCGTCGTCTGGTACGCCAAACACAAGGGCATCCCCCTGGAACACGTGGAAGTGTCGACCGAGCGCGATGCCAGCGAGGAGCGCAAGGGCGTGTACCGCCTGGCCGCCACCTTGCACCTGACGGGCGACTTGAGCGCGGCGCAGCGCGAGGAATTGCTGGCCGCGGCCGGCAAATGCCCGCTGCACAAACTGATGACGGCAGTCACCACCGAAGTGACGACGGTGCTGGCATGAGCGCGGCCATCCTGAAAAGCCACGAAAAAGACCTGGGCGGCGGCTTCGTCGTGCGGCGCCTGCTGCCGTCCGCCGTGAAGCAGGCCGTCGGCCCCTTCATCTTTTTCGACCATTTCGGCCCCATCGACGTGGCGCCCGACGCCAACCACGACGTGCGTCCGCACCCGCATATCGGCCTGGCCACCGTCACCTACCTGTTCGAAGGGGCGATCGACCACCGCGACAGCATCGGCTCCTGCCAGCGCATCGAACCGGGCGCGATCAACTGGATGACGGCCGGGCGCGGCATCGTGCATTCGGAGCGCACGCCGCCCGACCTGGCGGGACAGCCGCACCGCACGCACGGCTTGCAGCTGTGGGCCGCGCTGCCGAAGGCGCACGAAGAGGACGAGCCGAGTTTCACGCACACGCCGCAGGCCGACATTCCCGTCGTGGCGCTCGACGGCGCCGTGGTGAAGGTATTGATCGGCACGGCGTTTGGCCAGACCTCGCCCGTGCGCACCTACATGCAGACGGTGTACCTGGACGTGGCGCTGGAGGCAGGCAAGGAACTGCGGCTGGACGGCTTGCCGGCGGAAGCGGCGCTCTACCCGATCAGCGGCGAAGTGCTGCTCGACGGCGTGGCGCTGCTGCCGCACACCATGGCCCTGCTGGAGGCGGGCGCCGTGCAAACGGGCGCCGTGCAAGCGGGCGCCGCGCCTGTCGTGACGGCAGGCAGCGGTCCGGTGCAGTTCGTCGTCATCGGCGGCGAGCCGCTGGATGGCCACCGCTTCCTGTTCTGGAATTTCGTTTCGTCCAGCAAGGAGCGGCTGTCGCAGGCGGCCGACGACTGGAGCGCCCAGCGCATGGGGCAGGTGCCGGGCGAGACGGAATTCATCCCGCTGCCGAAGGCGCCCCTGCGCCCGGCGACCTGACAGCGCCTAGAAACGCGCGCGCAAGGTCAGTTGCGCCTTGCGCGGTTCGCCGTAGAAATTGCCCCAGGCCGGCGCGCCCACCGTCTGGTAGTAGCGCTTGTCGAGCAGATTCGTGACGGACAGCGACGCCGTCCAGTTGCGGTCGATCTGGTAGGCGGCGCGCGCACTCCACAGCGCATAGGCGCCCTGCGCCACCGTGATGCCCTGCGTCACGCGCGAACTCTCCGTCTGGAAGTTCACGCCGCCGCCCACGCTCCACGCCTGCAGGGCGCCGGGCAGGCGGTAGTCGCTCCACGCGCGCAGCATGTGGCGCGGCGAGTAGGTGCTGGCGAACATCACGCCCGCGTTCGACGTCTGCTCCAGGTACTTGAAGTTGTTCAGGGTGTAGCCGGCGAACAGCTGCCAGCCGCGCGCCACTTCGCCGCTGATTTCCGCATCGAGTCCTTCGCTGCGCACCTTGCCCGTCGAGAAATAGCATTCCGTGCCGCTCGAGCAGGTATTGACCAGGTCGAGCTCCGCGCGGTTGCGCTGTTCGATGCGGAACAGGGCCAGCGAGGCATTCACCTTGCCGTCGAACAGTTCGCCCTTCACGCCCACTTCCAGGTTGCGCCCCTTCAGGGGGGCGAGCAGGGCGCCGTCGGCCGTGCGCTGGTTTTGCGGCTGGAAGATGTCGGAAATGCTGGCGTAGCCGGACCAGCGCGGATCGAAGGCGTAGATCACGCCGCCATACGGCGTGACGACGCCGTTTTCGCGGTACGGGTCGATGTACACCTCGCCCGTGTCGCGGTACACGCTGCTCGACTTGTAGTTCGACACGCGCGCGCCGGCCACCACGGTGAGCGGGTCGCTGACGCTGAAGCGGGCCACGCCATAGGCGCCCGTCTGCGTCATGCGGGTGACGCTGGGGTCGCCGCGGTAGCTGTTCTCGCGGAACCAGGCATCGCTCGGCTCGGCCACGCCGTGGTTCGGCTGCAGCGGGTTGTTCGGCTTTTGCAGCAGGGCCAGGCTGTAGTCGCTGTCGCTTTCCAGGCGGTTGGTGCTGATGCCGGCGCTGAAGCCGTGGCGGCGGCCGAAGGCGTTGAATTTGCCATCGAGCGACAGATCGACGCCCTTGTTGGTGGTGCCGTAGTCGAATACGCCGCCGTACATCATCATGCCGGCCAGCGTGGCAGGATTGATCGCACCCTGGCTGAACATGTATTTCACGTCATGCCGTTCGCGCGTGTAGTTGGCGCTGGCTTTCAGCGACCAGTCGGCGTCGATGCGGTGTTCGAATTCGGCAAAGACGGCCGTCTGGCTGCTGTCCCAGCGGTTCCAGTCGGCGCCGAGGAAGGTCGAGCGGGGCAGTTGCGGGTCGCTGCCATCGCGGTAGCGCGGCATGCCGGAGAAGAACGGCGTCGACTTCAGCCTTTCATGGCTGGCGCCCGTCGTCAGCTTGCTGCCCGGCGCCAGGTCGAATTCCAGCACGCCATACAGTACGTCGGTGCGGCTGTCGGCCACGTCGTAAAAATAATCGCGCTGGTCGTGCGCGGCCACGGCGCGGCCGCGGATGCTGCCCGACTCGTTGAGCGGGCCGCTAACGTCCACTTCACCGCGCACATCGTTCCAGCGGCCGGCGCCCAGCGCCAGCTGCACCTGTTTTTCCGCCAGCGGGCGCTTGCGCACCATGTTGATGGCGGCGCCGGGCGAGCCCGTACCCTGCAGCAGTCCGGTGGCGCCGCGCACGATTTCCACGCGGTCCAGCATGGCCGTGTTGCTGGTAAAACTGTTCGCCTGCGGGTAGTACATGGCGCGGTTGACGCCGTCGAACTGGTAAGTCTCGACCATGAAGCCGCGCGAATACACGTAGCGCCCGCCCATCGGGCTGTCGTACATGGTGATGCCGGTGGTGTTGGCCAGCACGGCGTCGATGGTGTTGAGGTTCTGGTCGTCCATCTTCTGGCGCGTGACGACGCTGACCGATTGCGGGATTTCGCGCAGGGTCTGCACGCCCTTGCCGACGGTGACGGCGCGCGCCGCGTAGGAGTTGCTGTGTTCACTGACTGGGTCGCGCTCCATGCTGGCGTTCACGACCACGGGGGCCATGACCTTGTCGCCCGTCGCTGGCGATGCGGCAGGCGCCGCCTGGCGCAGCACATACGCGCCGTTCGGCAGCTGCACGGCTTCCAGGCCGCTGCCGGCCAGCACCTGGGCAAAGCCCTGCGCCACGCCATGGCTGCCGCGCACGCCGGGCGAGCGCAAGCCCCGCGTCTGCGCCGGGTCGGTCGACAGGCTGACGCCGGCGGCCACGGCAAAATCGTTCAGGGCCGTGGCCAGCGGGCCGGCCGGCACGGCGTAGGCTTGCGCGGCAGCGGCGGCCTGGCCTTGCGCCAGCGCGGGCGCGGCGACAAAGGTGGCGCAAGCCATGGCGATGACGGCCAGGCGGATGGCGCGGGCGGCGGGAAGGAGGACGGGGGTGTTCGGCTGCATGCTCGGTCTTTCTGCTCAGAGGGATAGGAAAATGGCGAATGAATCGGCTACTTACCTGTGAAGCCGAAGTAGCACGCCGAAACACCAACCCCTGGCGCAAAAAAACGGAAAATATTATGCTGTCCTGGCCGAGACGGTGGCCCAGTAGCGCGTGAAGTACGTCACTTGCAGGCCGTGCGAGGCGCACAGGCCTTCCAGCACGGCGTCGATATCGTCGAGCCGGTAGGTGCCCGTCACGGGCCGCCGCGCCACGGCGGCGTCGCACGCGAGGCGCCCGCGCCGGTAGCGCGCCAGTTCCGACACCAGCTGCCGCAGCGGCCAGTCGGCGGCCACCAGCATGCCGCGCAGCCAGCTGTCCTGGTGCGCGGGCATGGCTTGCACGCCGTCCGCGCCCGCCGCCGTGAAGCGCAGCTGCTGGCCCGCGTCCAGGCGCTGCACGGCGTCGGGCCGCGCCGCGCAGCGCACCTCGACGGCGTGCTCGAAGACGCTGACGGTGCTGGCGCCATCGGCACCTTCGTCGCAGCGCACGCCGAAGCGCGTGCCCAGCGCGCGGATCACGCCGTGCGGCGTGTCGACCAGGAAGGGGCGCGGGTCGGGCGCCGTGGTGATCATGATCTCGCCATGGTGCAGGCGGATGCGGCGCTGCGTGGCGCTGTAATCGACGTCCAGCGCGCTATCCGTGTTTATCTCCATGCGGCCGCCGTCGGCCAAGGTCACCTGGCGGCGCTGGCCCGGCGCCGTGCGCAGGGACGCCGTCCACGCTTGCCAGGGTGCCGACTGCAGGCTCGCCTGGCCCAGCGCGATGCCGCCGCCGGCCGCCACCAGCATGGCCAGCACCTTGGTCGCCGCGCGCCGACGCTGCTGCGCCGCCTGCAGGGCGGGAATCGCCAGCGCTGGCGGTATCGTGCCCAGCTGGCCGCGCATGCGCTGCAGCAGGGTCCAGGCCCGTTCATGCTCGGCGCTGGCATCGCGCCATGCCTGCAGGGCGGCCGGGTCGGCGCTGCCGCATTGCTGTTCCACGTGCCAGTGGGCGGCGGCGGCCAGCACCTTGCGGGCAAGGGGCGCGGAAGGCGAGGTCGCGGGGCCGAACATCAGCAGGCCGCCAGCAGCAGGCATTCGGTGTAGGCGCGCACCAGGTGTTTCTTGACGGTCGGCAGGGACACGCCGAGGCGCTGGCTGATGTCCACGTAGCTCAATTCCTCGATTTGCGCCAGCAGGAAGATGGCGCGCGTGCGCGCACCGAGGCTGTCGAGCAGGCGGTCGATGGCCAGCAGGGTTTCGATGATGATGGCGTGCGTCTCGGCGCAAATCGTTGTCGGCTCGGCTTGCTGCGCCAGCGCTTCCAGGTAGGCTTGCTCCAGCGCGTGGCGCCGGTAGCGGTCGATCAGCAGGCCGCGCGCGATGGTGGCCAGGTAGCCGCGCGGTTCGCGCAGCGGTGCCGCGTCGCGCTTGCCCAGCAGACGCAAAAACGTGTCCTGCGCCAGGTCGGCCGCCTCGGCCCGGTTGCCCAGCTTGCCGCGCAGCCAGCCATACAGCCAGCCGTGGTGTTCGCTGTACAGGGTGCTCAGGTGGGCGGCATGGATGGGACTGACGGTGCTCACTGCGTTCTCCAGGCAATGGATGAGCTGGGCTGACGGAACGCGATGTACCGGCTGGCTGGGCTATTTGAGAATGATACTCATTATCACATTGCCATGCGGGCGGCGTCAATTACTGTGCGCCGCCCAGGCGCCAGCGCTCCTGCCACTGTTGCAGATCCGCCCAGGCTTGCTGCAGGGCCGTGGCGGACCAGTGCAGCAGGCTGTCCAGCGCCAGCAGGGTGCGCCGCAGGTGGATGCCGTCGAAAAACACGTGGTCGGCCACCACGGTGGCGGCCAGCCAGGCGGCGATGATGACGATGATGTCGTGGCGGCCGCTTTTCCACCAGCGCAGCGAGTGACGGCGGAAGATCCACGGCACGCCCAGCGGATTGGGCCAGTCGGCCAGCAGGTGCATGATGCCGCCGGCGGCAAAGCCGAACAGGGGCGGCGCCCACACATGGTGCGGCAGTTGCAGATATGTGTAGACGAGCAGGGCGATCCAGGCCAGGCCCCAGTGCGTCCACGTGCGGTGGGTGATCCATAGCCGGTGCGTGCGCGCCCACCAGGCCACTTCCAGCCAGTCTGGCGCCGTGCCGCCCAGCGCGCCCATGACAAAGGCGAGCATGCTCAGCACTTGATAGGGGCCGCCGGCGCCAGCGTGCGCGACCAGGGCCGCGGCGATCACGCCGGCGGCCCAACCGGTCGCATGATGCGCTTTGTTGGAAGCCATAGGAAAGGTAAAACGCCATGCTGGCGCTTTGTGAAATATAGGGGGTGTTAACTGGATGAATATACAGTATTAAAAGGCGTACTAGGGGCTATTTGCGGAAAAACTGTCAATAATTTGTTAAATAATGTGTCGCGATGGCGCCCAAGGCGAGCCCGGCAAGTCATGCCGGCCCATCAAGTGTATTGTGTGACTGATAATGTATTTGGCACGCGGCGCGCTATGCTGAAAGCAGCCGTCTGATTTGAGGAGGTGTCGCCATGAAAATCCCGCGCGAATTGCAGATTCCCGCCATCGTGTTTACGCTGGAAGCGGTGTTCATTCTGGGGCTGTCGATGATTTTTCTCGTGCTGGTGCCGCGCTAGCGCTTGAAGCAAGGCCATAACGGTGTGGCGCTGCCTTGCCGTACAGTTTGTAGTACCTGCGTCGGCGCGCCTTGCGCTGACCATTGTTCAGGCGCCAGCGATCAGGCAGCTGCGGGTAATCGTTGTGTCAGGTGGTTTGCATGGTGCTGCCGCCATGCCGCGTGGCGAGCGTCGCAGGCCGGCCATGCCCGCGCGCAGCAGGTTTGGTTCGGTGTTTCTACACGGTCAGCATGCCGCTATCGCACAGGGCGGCACCCTCGGTGCGGATGATCCAGCATTCCGGATACGGTTCGCTGGCAAAGCGGTTATGCCGGGCAAAACCGCTGAGCTTGTCGAGCGCCGTGGCGGGCGCCAGGGCGGTTTCCTTGCCGGTGGCGACGTCCAGGTGCCAGAAACCGCCGTTGCGGTGAAACAGCATGGGCAAGGCGGCCGCATTGGGTGCGGCGGCGTGGGCGGCCAGGCTGGGTTGGGCTTCCGGCAGCAGCAGGTAAAAACACTCTGCCCGCGCACCCTGGTCGATGCGGTGCAAAATGACGCCATGGCCGAAGATGGCCGTGACGCTGAGCACGACGATACCCTTGATGCTGGCGGTCAATTCGATGCGCATGCCCAGGCGCAGGGCGACGGGCTTGTGCTTGCCGGGCCAGACGCCATCGAGCAGCAGGCCGTAGCGCGACACGTCTTCGATTTCAAAGCCTTGCGGACCGCGCCGGATGACGGCGTGGCGGCCCGACAGGCGGCGCGTCAAGCCGTTGTTGTCCTGGCCGTCCGGGCTGAAGTGGCTGAGCAGCACGTCCGCTTCCGGGTCCACCAGTTCGAAGCGGCCCAGCATGCATTCCTCGAGCGCGAACAGGCGGATCTGGCGCTGCGCGCCCGCTTCCGGCGCCGCATTGACGAGGCAGGCGGCCTGGCTCGGATGCGGATGGCAATGGCTGGCGGCGGGCAGGTCGACCTCGATCAATTCCTCGTCCCAGGCGATGGTGGTAAAACCCATGTCGATCTTGCCCTGCGGCGCAGACAGGTCCACGTGGGCGATGCCGGCATTGCGCGCCGTGACATCGAGGTTGCAGCCATCGCCGCCCGTGACGCGGGCGATCGACGCGTCGTCGGCCATCACGCGCACGTTCTTGTGCGTGCTGAGGAAGATCTGGTGGATTTCCGTCAGGGTGGCATCGCGGCGCGGCACGAGGATGACGAACGTGCACACCCATTTCTGCGCCACGGCCCCGTCGACGTGGCTGTGCACTTCCACCTCGATCTGGTACTGGCCATGTTCCTTGTTGCGCGAGGAGAATTCGACAAACACGGGCCGCCAGTCGCCGCGCGTCGTGCGCACGAAATCATGCTGGACGGCGCCGCGCGGTATCAGGTCCGAGCGCAGGCGCAAGGTCAGCTGCGGCGCGCAGGCGGCCGCCATGCCGCGCAATTCCATTTTTAACGTTTGCCGTCCGCCTGCCGCGCGCGGATCGAAGCCGCTGATGTGCAGGTGGGCATGGACGGGCTGGTAGGCGGGGCGGGCCGCGGTGCCCGGGGCGGCAGGCGGGGCCGCCGGCATGGCAGCGGACACCGCCAGGGGCGCGTGGGCGGGCAGTGCCGGCGCGCTGGCTGCCGGCGCATTGCCAGTAGCCGGGGCAGGCGGGGCGTCATGGGGGCGGGCAGCGGTAGCGGCCGGGACGTCATGCGGCGCAACATGCGCGCCAACGCCAACGCCAACGCCAGTAAGCGGTCCGATATGCTGTGCAGTAACAGCGTCAGCAGCAGGGGCGTGCGGAAGCTCCGTTGCCGATGGCTCGGAACGGGCGCTGCGCAGTGCGGTCAACAGGTCGTAGCTGCTGGGAGCAATCGTCGCTTGCCGGTGGTTGGCGGCGCAGACGTCTTCCCCAGGCAAGACCCAGAACGTACAGTGCGGGTGCTCCGGGTTGCTGCATTTTTTCATGACATTCTGACTCGAATCGAGCGGGGGCATTCTGCCCTCTGTTATACATGAGAGCTTACGCGCTTTTGCGCCCGCTTGGCAACCTTCGCGGCGAGCCGATGCACTCTTTTTGCAGGTTTTCATGTCGCTGGTCACATCTTGCCATGAATGCCATGGAAACTATTGCATAAAAGAATATTTTATAATCTTTTGAATATGTCATTTTGATATGTTCATTCGAGCGCGGCGTTTGCTGGCGCCGATTGTCCGCATCCAGTGATGTCGTCGCTTGCGTCGCTGCTTCTCTCCGGCGCGCTGTGTGCTGCAAGGCACGCAGGACCTGCGGCATTTGCTATATGCTCGATTCTGCCACCCACTTTATCCCGGAGAAACCCATGCCTGCCTTGCGCCCGCTCCAGCTTGCCACCGCCTATGGCGCCGCCCTGGCGGTCTTTCTCGCCATCGATGCCCTGTGGCTGACCGTGCTGATGGGGCAGGTGTATGCGCAGGCGCTGGGCCCCTTGCTGGCCGGGCGGCCCAGGCTGGGGCCGGCGGCCCTGTTTTACCTCTTGTATATGGTGGGCCTGCTGGTATTCGCCATCGTGCCAGGATTACGCAAGGGCAACTGGCGCGCGGCGGCGGCCCTGGGTGCCTTGCTGGGACTGGTTGCCTATGGCACGTATGACTTGAGCAATTATTCGACCTTGCAAGACTGGCCGCTGGCCCTGACGGCGATCGACATGGCCTGGGGCACCGTGCTATCGGGCCTGGCCGCCGTGGCTGGCTATCTGGCAGCGCGCAAGGCGCCCGCCAAAAGCTAGCTATGGAAGCGCAGCACCAGCATGGTGATATTGTCGCTGTGCAAGCCCTGTGGCGGGTGGGCGAGGAAGTCGTCGAATACGGCCGTGACGGCTTGTGCCGCTGTCTTGCCTGCGCACAGGTCCGGCCAGCGGGCCATTGCCGCAAGCGGATGGTCGCAGGCCCAGAAGCCGTCGCTGGCCAGCACATAGTAGGCGCCGGCTTGCACTTCCAGTACGCGGCGGTCGCCCAGGTGGGCCAGGAAGGACGGCAAATTACCGTTGTCGAGCGCCAGCAGCGGTTTGTCGAGCTGGAGGGTGTCGCCCATGGCGTTGCCGAGAATAAACGCCTGCGAGATTTGCGGATGATGCTCGCCATGCACGCTGGCGCGCCAGCGCGCCTCGTCCAGTCCGCCGCGCATGGCATAGGCGGTAGCCGGCACATGGTCGACGGTAAGGATGGCGGCCATGCCGTCGCGCAATTCATACAGACGCGTATCGCCCACGTGGTACAGCAGCGGCGCTCGGCCGGGCGGTATTTCCAGCAGGGTCAAGGTGGTGCCGGGCGCGCGCGCCTGTGCCGGTGCGGCGTCGGCGAAGCCCGCTTGCAGGCGTGCATGCAATTGATCGAGGTGACACGCCAGGCTGGCCGTATCGTGGCAGGCGGGAATGGATAGCAAGCCCTGCACGGCTGCTTCGGCCGCTTCGCGTCCATGGCCGTGGCCGCCCATGCCGTCGAGCACGGCGGCGCGCACGTGGCCGGCGGGCCAGCCCGGCACCTGGCAGTGCACAGGCGCTTGCTGCGACAGGCACACGGCATGGCCGCTGGCGTCGATCAGCAGGAAATTGTCCTGGTTTTCGTGCCGTGGCAGGGCGCCGGCGCCCACGCTGCTGCCAGCGGCGGCGTCCAGCCAGGGGCCGAAATCGAGCGCGTCTTTGATTAAATGCATCGTTTGCTGCGGTCCGGGCGGCCATCAATGTTGATCATGGGATAGAGCTTAGCCGATATTGCTTGCAGACGATACCTTGCTTATCCATCAAAAAAACCTGCGGCAGCAGGCTGGCGCAGGTTTCTTGATGGCACGGGGAGGTGCTTAACGGCGATGGCCCCAGCCGTGACCGTGGCCGTGGCCCCGGTCATAGTAGTCGCGGCGGCCATGGTCGCGGTAGTAGCCGCGGCCCGGTTGCACGTAGACGACGGCTGGCGGGCCATAGTAGCGCGGAGGCGGCGCGTAATACACGGGCTGCGGCGCAGGCTGGTAGTAGACGGGCTGCGGCGCTGGCTGGTAATACGTTTCACGGTAGCCGCCGCGATAGCCGCCACGGTCGTAATAGCGGTCATTCGTGCTGATGCTGTTGCCGACGGCCGCGCCCAGCACGCCACCGACGATCGCGCCGTTCCGGCCGCCAGTGCTGTTGCCAATGGCCGCTCCGACGACGGCGCCTGCAACGGTATTGAAGTCGCGGTCGCCGGCGACTGCGGCCGAAGACACAGCCACTGCCGCTACCATTACCGCACCCAGGAGTTTCTTGTTCAACATGGCATTTCCTTCCATTCCGGCGAGATCACAATGATCTGCATGAACTGGACTATATCCGCTGCCCCCCGCTTGTTCCACGTCTAATACAACTTATTACAATCAGGGCGCGGCGGTAACAGTTTTAGCCGAACACGACAGGCGCATGCGCTTGCCATTCCGGGCGCAGCAGGCTATACATTTTCACGTCGCGCATGACGCCATTGATGAAAAAGGCCTGGCGCTTCACGCCTTCCTCGGTAAAGCCGCACCTTTGCGCGATGCGCTCGGACGCCGTGTTCTGCGGGTCCATCAGCAATTCCAGGCGGTGGTAGGGATAGGCATTGAACAGGTAGTCGACCATCAGGCGCGTCGCCTCGCCGCCGTAGCCGCGCCCGCCCCACTTGGGATCGAACAGGCGGTAGCCGATTTCGCGGCAGGCCGGCGTGCGGCTCTTGAAGTGCGTGATCGAACCGATGATGTGCTGGTGATGGTCTTCAATCAGGAACAGTTCGCTATCCTCCGTGACCAGGCCCGTCAGCATGAATTCGCGGCGGATCGCTTCGGGCGACTTGAATTGCATGGAAAAGAACTCGCTGCGCGCGGGCAGGTCGTTGATCAGTGCGATATAGGCGTTGAGGTCGGCGGCGGTCAAGTGCCGTACGGTACAAAGGGTTCCCTTGAGCATGGCGGTATCCGGTGGCGATCACGATCTGCATGGTAATCCAGTCTGGCGGCCACAGGCAATCGCTCGCGGCAAAAGTTGCTGCATTGACAGAAAAAATACGCTATCGTGCACAACTTCGCCATGCCCGATGCCGCTGCTGATGGCCATGGCGGGACCGCTCTTTCTTCATCGACTGGAACAGGAATCCTATGACTACCGTATCGCCCCGCGCGCCATTGCGCCGCTCCGCCTTGTTCATCGCCCTCGGCTGCGCCGTCAGCGCCGGCGCCCTTGCCGCCGCGCCGGGCAATGCGCCGCAGGCACTGGCGCAGGTGCGCGACACGGCCCTGCACAGCGACTGGGCCTATGCGCGCCTGGCCGACATGACGGACTTGATCGGCTCGCGCCTGTCCGGCTCGGCCGGCGCCGCCGCCGCCGTGCAGCAGGTGGCCGAGGCCATGCGCCAGCTGGGCGCCAAGGTCACCCTGCAGCCGGTGAAGGTGCCGCACTGGGTGCGCGGCGTGGAAACGGCGGAAATCGTCGACTATGCGGGCCGTCCGCAGGGCGTCAGCCAGCGCGTCGTGCTGACGGCGCTGGGCGGTTCGGGCGCCACCCCGGCCGCCGGCCTGACGGCGCCCGTGGTCATCGTCAAGAGCCTCGAGGAACTCAAGGCGCGCGCGGCGGAAGTGAAGGGCGCCATCGTGCTGATCGACACGCCATTCGACCAGGAGATGGCCGAGCGCGGCCTGGCCGGCGTCACCTATGGCCAGGGTTCGCGCGCGCGCTTCCTCGGCCCGAAGGCGGCGGCCGAGCTGGGCGCGGCGGCCGCGCTGGTGCGCTCGGTCGGCGGCGCCGATTTCCGCATCCCGCACGCGGGCGCCACGGGCCTGGATGACAACAAGCGCATTCCCGCCGCCGCCGTCACGGTGGAAGATGCCTTGCTGATGGGCCGTCTGGCCGCGCGCGGCCCCCTCAAAATGCGCCTGACCCTGACGCCGCAAAACCTGCCGGAAGCCGACAGCTACAACGTGATCGCCGACTGGCCGGGCACGGACAAGGCCGACGAAGTGGTGGTGGTCTCGGGCCACCTCGATTCCTGGGATCTGGCGACGGGCGCGCATGACGACGGCGCCGGCGTCGTGGCGGCCATGGGCGTGGTGGAAACGCTGAAAAAACTCGACTACCGTCCGCGCCGCACGATCCGCGTGATCGCCTGGATGAACGAGGAAAATGGCGGCCGTGGCGGCCAGGCCTATTTCGAGGCCAACAAGCAGGCGCTGGGCAAGCAATATGCGGCCATCGAGATGGACAGCGGCGCCGGGCGTCCGTTCGGCATCCTGGCCAGCGTGGGGCCGAAGGCGGAAAAACTGTTCGCGCCCCTGCGCGCGGCCCTGCAGCCGATCGGTGCGCACGCGTTCACGCGCCGCGACGCGCTGGGCACGGGCGACTTGCACCGGCTGGAAACGGGCGGCGTGCCCAGCTTCGAGCCGCTGGTCGACAGCCACAGTTACTTCCATTATCACCACACGCCGGCCGACACGCTGGACAAGGTCGACCCGGAGAACCTGAAGCGTAACGTGGCGCTGATGTCGTCGCTGGCCTGGTTCCTGGCGAATATCGACGGCGAGATCGGCCGCGCGCCCGAGCAGGGCGAATAAGGTCTGTCGCGTCGTTCCCGCGCGCGCCGCGCCGCCTTGCCGGCGCGGCCCCTTGCCGGCATGCGCCCATGCCGGCGCCGTCAACGCATGGAGAGTTCATGATGCAGCCATCTTCCGCCATCGGGCAGGCGCGCGACGCCATCCGCAGCTATCTGCAACGGTATCCGCACGGCGCCGACACGCTGGAAGGCGTGGCGCAGTGGTGGCTGGGCGGGGCTGTCGCGCCGGAAACCGTCGCGGCCGCGCTGGAACAGCTGCGCGCCGCGGGCGAGCTGGAAGAGATCAGGGCTGGCCAGCGCCAGGTGTGGCGCCGCCGTCGCCCGGCGGCATAGCGGCCTTCAGATCGCGTTCAGCGGTATCTTCAGGTAGCGCACGCCGTTTTCTTCCGGTTCGGGCAGTTTGCCCGCATTGATGTTGACCTGGATCGCGGGCAGGATCAGGGTCGGCATGTCGAGGGTGGCGTCGCGGCCCGTGCGCATGGCCACGAACTGCTCTTCCGTGATGCCGTCGCGCAAATGGATGTTACCGGCGCGCTGTTCGGCCACCGTCACTTCCCAGCGCGGCCCGCGGCCGCTGGGCGGGTAATCGTGGCACATGAACAGCCGCGTTTGCGGCGGCAGCGACAGCAGGCGCTGCGCCGAGCGGTACAGCAGCGCGGCCGAGCCGCCGGGAAAATCGCAGCGGGCCGAACCGACGTCCGGCATGAACAGGGTGTCGCCGACGAAGACGGCGTCGCCGATCTGGTAAGCGAGGTCGGCCGGCGTGTGGCCGGGCACGTGCAGCGCGCGCACTTCCAGCTTGCCGATATAAAACACCTGGTCGGGCGCGAACAGCCGGTCGAACTGCGAGCCGTCGGCCCTGGCCGCATGCTGGTGGTAGACCTCGGCAAACGCCTGCTGCACCGTCCGGATGGCGGCGCCGATGGCCACTTCGCCGCCCAGTTGCTGCTGCAGGTAGGGCGCGGCCGACAGGTGGTCGGCATGCGCATGGGTTTCCAGCAGCCAGCGGCACCGCAAGCCGTGCTCGCGCACGAAGGCGATCACCTTGTCGGCCGAGGTGGTGGCCGTGCGGCCCGCCTTGGGGTCGTAGTCGAGCACGGAATCGATGATGGCGCATTCCTCGCCGTCTCCCTCGTAGACGACATAGGTGACGGTGGCGGTGGCGGGGTCGAAGAAGGCTTGGATTTGTGGAGTCATCACGGCGGCTAGGTCGGGCAGGGAATGGCATTATATCGCCAGAGTTCGCTAAAAAAATGCTGCAAATTCACATTTAACATGCGAAAAACAGATAAGCGGCAGGGCTTGCGCGCCACACAGCCGTGCGCACCCTGCGCCTTGCTGCGTGGTAACCTCATTCTTACAAGGAGGAATTCATGAACGATACCACTGCACGCAGCGAACAGTACCGCGGTTTTACGATTTCGGTGACCCCGCAAAAGGACAATGACGATTTATGGGATTTTACCTACCGCCTGCAGCGCGACGGCGAGCCTGAAGCGCAAGGCATCACGCGCAGCCGCACCCTGGGCGGCTACCTGGCGCCCGAAACGGCGTGCACGGCCGGCCTGGAAGTGGCCAAGACGGAAGTGGATAATCTGCTGCGTCCTTGAGCCAGCGTAAATCGTTTAGCCTGATTGCCTGCGGGCGCATGAAACACGTCGCCTGCGGCCGCGCTTCATGCTACGATTTCCCGTATTCAGTCAGTTCATATGGAGGCACCCATGAATAGCAGTTCTAAAATTCACTATAAAGGCTGGGAAATCGTTCCCTTGGCCGTGCCTACCACCGACGGCAAATGGTCGGCCAGCTGCGACATCGAACGCGCCACCGCGGAAGGTCTGGAAGTGTTCGAAGGCTCGACCATGCAATTCGTGCGCGACGACGAGGAGGGCGCCATCGCCGCCGCCTGCGAAGAAGCCGTGCGCCAGATCGACAACATCATCGCCAATCCGCTGGTGCGGCTGGCCTAGTTTGCCGTTTCATCCGTAGTCTCAGCAGTAATTCTCAGCCGGCGTCCGCCGGCTGTTTTTCTTCCATGCCATTCCCGTTTCCCATCCTGTTCCGCAGCGCCTGCAGCGTCGCCCTGTTGCGCATTGCTGTTGCGTGTTTCAACCGGGTGTTTCAAAATGCAATGAATGAAACATAGTGAAACGCCAGGCACACGAAACGTGACATCGCCGTTTCCCTGCGTGACGGCCGGAGCGCGCTGGAAAGCGGCCGCCTTGCCCGTGTTGTCACTCTGGCGCGTGGCATAGTCATCGTGCCGCATGGTGCTGGCACGGCATTTGCAATACTGATGCGCATAGCAAGTCCATGAAACATTCGGGCTGACCCGAACTCCCCATAAGGTGCATACATGACTCAATACTCCGCAGGTGCCGCATTCCGCAAGGCCGTCCAGGAAGAATCCCCGTTGCAGGTGGTCGGCGCCATCAACGCCAACCACGCGCTGCTGGCCAAGCGCGCCGGCTACAAGGCCATCTACCTGTCCGGCGGTGGCGTCGCGGCCGGCTCGCTGGGCTTGCCCGACCTGGGCATCTCCAGCCTGGACGACGTGCTGACCGACATCCGCCGCATCACCGACGTGTGCGACCTGCCGCTGCTGGTCGATGCCGACACGGGCTTCGGCGCATCCGCCTTCAACGTGGCGCGCACGGTGAAATCGATGATCAAGTTCGGCGCGGCCGGCCTGCATATCGAAGACCAGGTGGGCGCCAAGCGCTGCGGCCACCGCCCTGGCAAGGAAATCGTCAGCAAGGAAGAGATGGTCGACCGCATCAAGGCGGCCGTCGATGCGCGCACGGACCCGAACTTCGTCATCATGGCGCGCACCGATGCGCTGGCCGTCGATGGCCTGGAAGCGGCGCTCGAGCGCGCCGTCGCCTGCGTCGAGGCGGGCGCCGACATGATTTTCCCGGAAGCGATCACGGACCTGGACATGTACGCCACGTTCGCCAAGGCCGTCAACGTGCCTATCCTGGCCAACATCACGGAATTCGGCTCCACGCCGCTGTTCACGCTGGACGAACTGCGCAGCGCCCACGTGGGCCTGGCGCTGTACCCGCTGTCGGCGTTCCGCGCCATGAACAAGGCGGCGGAAAACGTCTACCAGGCGCTGCGCCGCGACGGCACGCAAAAGAATGTCGTCGACACCATGCAGACGCGCATGGAGCTGTATGAATCGATCAATTACCACGATTTCGAGCAAAAGCTCGATGCGCTGTTCGCCGCGCAAAAGAAATAAACAGAGAAGCAGGGGCCGCATGCCGGTCCCGCAGTGACACACCCGAGACTATTCAATCTGGAGAACACAATGACCGCACCGCAAGCCGCCACTTTCAAGCCTAAAAAATCCGTCGCCCTGTCCGGCGTCACCGCCGGCAACACGGCGCTGTGCTCGGTCGGCAAGACCGGCAACGATTTGCACTATCGCGGCTATGACATCCTGGACGTGGCCGACAGCTGCGAGTTCGAGGAAATCGCCTACCTGCTGGTGCATGGCAAGCTGCCGACCAGCGCGGAACTGAAAGGCTACAAGGCCAAGCTGAAATCCCTGCGCGGCCTGCCGTCGGCAGTCAAGCTGGCGCTGGAAGCGCTGCCGGCCGCCGCCCATCCGATGGACGTGATGCGCACGGGCGTGTCCGTGCTCGGTTGCACCTTGCCGGAAAAAGACGACCATAACGCGCCGGGCGCGCGCGACATCGCCGACCGCCTGATGGCGTCGTTCGGCTCCATGCTGCTGTACTGGTACCACTACAGCCATAACGGCAAGCGCATCGAAGTGGAAACGGACGACGACTCGATCGGCGGCCACTTCCTGCACCTGCTGCACGGCGAAAAACCGTCGGCGTCGTGGGAAAAAGCCATGCACACCTCGCTGATCCTGTACGCGGAACACGAATTCAACGCCTCGACCTTCACCAGCCGCGTCATCGCCGGCACGGGTTCGGACATCCACTCGGCCATCACGGGCGCCATCGGCGCGCTGCGCGGCCCGAAACACGGCGGCGCCAACGAAGTGGCGCTGGAGATCCAGAAACGCTACGACAACCCCGATGAAGCCGAAGCGGACATCCGCGAGCGCGTCGCCAACAAGGAAGTGGTGATCGGCTTCGGCCACCCCGTCTACACGATTTCGGACCCGCGCAACGTGGTCATCAAGGAAGTGGCGCGCAATCTGTCCCTGGAAGCCGGTTCCACGAAAATGTTCGACATCGCCGAGCGCCTGGAGTCGGTCATGTGGGAAATCAAGAACATGTTCCCCAACCTGGACTGGTTCTCGGCCGTGTCCTACCACATGATGGGCGTGCCGACGGCGATGTTCACGCCGCTGTTCGTGATCTCGCGCACCTCGGGCTGGGCCGCGCACATCATCGAGCAGCGCATCGACAACAAGATCATCCGCCCGAGCGCCAACTATGTGGGCCCGGAAGACCTGGAATTCGTCCCGATCAAGGACCGCAAATAATGAGCACCGCAATGAGTACCCCCATGAATACCCTGTACCGCAAATCCTTGCCGGGCACCCAGCTAGACTACTTCGACACGCGCGCCGCCGTCGATGCGATCCAGCCAGGCGCCTACGCCACCTTGCCCTACACCTCGCGCGTGCTGGCCGAAAACCTCGTGCGCCGCTGCGATCCGGCCACCCTGGACGCGTCGCTGAGCCAGTTCATCGAACGCCGCCGCGACCTCGATTTCCCATGGTTCCCCGCCCGCGTCGTCTGCCATGACATCCTGGGCCAGACGGCCCTGGTCGACCTGGCCGGCCTGCGCGACGCCATCGCGGCCCAGGGCGGCGATCCGGCCCTGGTCAACCCCGTGGTCCCCACGCAGCTGGTGGTCGACCATTCGCTGGCCGTGGAATGCGGCGGTTTCGACCCCGACGCCTTCGCCAAGAACCGCGCCATCGAAGACCGCCGCAATGAAGACCGTTTCGACTTCATCGACTGGACCAAGAAAGCGTTCAAGAACGTCGACGTGATTCCGCCAGGCAACGGCATCTTGCACCAGATCAATCTTGAGCGCATGTCGCCCGTGATCCAGGTACAGGATGGCGTCGCCTATCCCGATACCCTGGTGGGCACGGATTCGCACACGCCGATGGTCGACGCGCTGGGCGTGATCGCCATCGGCGTGGGCGGCCTGGAAGCGGAAAGCGTGATGCTGGGCCGCGCTTCGTGGATGCGCCTGCCCGACATCATCGGCGTCAAGCTGACGGGCAAGCCGCAGCCGGGCATCACGGCCACCGACACGGTGCTGGCGCTGACGGAATTCCTGCGCAAGCAGAAGGTGGTTTCGTCCTACCTGGAATTCTTCGGCGAAGGCGCTTCGCACCTGACCCTGGGCGACCGCGCCACGATCTCGAACATGGCGCCGGAATTTGGCGCCACGGCCGCCATGTTCTACATCGACGCGCAAACCATCAAGTACCTGAAGCTGACGGGCCGCGACGACGAACTGGTGAAACTGGTGGAGCTGTACGCGAAAGAGACGGGCCTGTGGGCCGACAGCCTGGCCGACGCCCAGTACGAGCGCGTCCTGAGCTTCGACCTGTCGTCCGTCGTGCGCAACATCGCCGGTCCGTCGAACCCGCACAACCGCGTGCCGACGTCGGAACTGGCCGCGCGCGGGATTTCCGGCGTGGTGGAAAACGAGCCGGGCAAGATGCCGGACGGCGCCGTCATCATCGCGGCCATCACCAGCTGCACGAATACGAACAACCCGCGCAACATGATTGCTGCGGGCCTGATCGCGCGCAATGCGAACCGCCTGGGCCTCACGCGCAAGCCATGGGTGAAATCGTCGCTGGCGCCCGGCTCGAAAACCGTGGAACTGTATCTGCAGGAAGCGGGCCTGATGCCGGAGCTGGAACAACTGGGCTTTGGCGTCGTGGCGTTTGCCTGCACCTCGTGCAACGGCATGTCGGGCGCGCTCGACCCCGTCATCCAGGACGAGGTGGTGTCGCGCGACCTGTACGCCACGGCCGTCCTGTCGGGCAACCGCAACTTCGACGGCCGCATCCACCCGTACGCGAAACAGGCTTTCCTCGCCTCGCCGCCGCTGGTGGTGGCCTACGCGATCGCCGGCACCATCCGCTTCGATATCGAGAAGGACGTGCTGGGCATCGCCCCGGACGGAAAGCCTGTCCTGCTCAAGGATATCTGGCCGTCTGACGAGGAAATCGACGCCATCGTCGCTTCCAGCGTCAAGCCCGAGCAGTTCCGCAAGGTATACATCCCGATGTTCGCCGCGCAGGTCGACGATGGACAGAAGGTCAGCCCCCTGTACGACTGGCGTCCGCAGACGACGTACATCCGCCGCCCGCCGTACTGGGAAGGCGCGCTGGCCGGCGCCCGCCCCTTGAAAGGCATGCGTCCGCTGGCCGTCCTGGGCGACAACATCACCACCGACCACCTGTCGCCATCGAACGCCATCATGCTCGATAGCGCGGCCGGAGAATACCTGGCGAAAATGGGCTTGCCCGAGGAAGACTTCAACTCCTACGCCACGCACCGGGGCGACCATTTGACGGCGCAGCGCGCCACGTTCGCCAACCCGACCCTGAAGAACGAGATGGTCATCGAGGATGGCAAGGTGAAGGCCGGTTCGCTCACACGCATCGAGCCGGAAGGCACGATTTCGCGCATGTGGGAAGCCATCGAGGTGTACATGGAACGCAAGCAGCCATTGATCATCGTCGCCGGCGCCGACTATGGCCAGGGGTCCTCGCGCGACTGGGCCGCCAAGGGCGTGCGCCTGGCCGGCGTGGAAGCCATCGTGGCCGAAGGCTTCGAGCGCATCCACCGCACCAACCTGGTGGGCATGGGCGTCCTGCCGCTGGAGTTCCTGCCTGGCGTGAATCGCAAGACCCTGGGCCTGGACGGCAGCGAAACCTATGACGTCGTGGGCGAGCGCACGCCGCGTTCCACCCTGACCCTGCTGATCCACCGCAAGAACGGCGACACGGTCGAAGTGCCCGTCACCTGCCGCCTCGATACGGCGGAAGAGGTGTCGATCTACGAGGCCGGTGGCGTGCTGCAGCGCTTCGCGCAGGATTTCCTCGAGTCGTCGAAAGCCGCATAAATCGGGTAGGTCGGATTAGCGTGGCGTAATCCGACAATATGTGTGAAAAAACCGCCAGCAATGTGTCGGATTACGCGTGGCGATGCCCCGCTAATCCGACCTACCTCTTTCCAGAAAATGACATGAGCCATACTCCCCAAATCAGAATCCCCGCCACCTACATGCGTGGCGGTACCAGCAAGGGCGTGTTTTTCCGCCTGCAGGATTTGCCGGCCAGCGCCCAAGTGCCGGGCGCGGCGCGCGATGCGCTGCTGCTGCGCGTGATCGGCAGCCCCGACCCGTACGGCAAGCAGATCGACGGCATGGGCGGCGCCACCTCGAGCACCAGCAAGACCGTGATCCTGGCGACAAGCACGAAACCGGAGCATGACGTCGATTACCTGTTTGGCCAGGTCTCCATCGACAAGCCGTTCGTCGACTGGAGCGGCAACTGCGGCAACCTGTCGGCCGCCGTCGGTTCGTTCGCCATCGCCAGCGGCCTGGTGGACGCCGCGCGCGTGCCGCAAGACGGCATCGCCACGGTGCGCATCTGGCAAGCCAATATCGGCAAGACCATCATCGCCCACGTACCCATGACCAATGGCGAAGTACAGGAAACGGGCGACTTCGAACTCGATGGCGTGACCTTCCCGGCCGCCGAAGTGAAACTGGAATTCCTCGATCCGGCGGCGGAAGAGGAGGGTGGCGGTGGTGCGATGTTCCCCACTGGCAAGCTGGTCGACGACCTCGAGGTGCCCGGCATCGGTACCCTGAAAGTCACGATGATCAACGCCGGCATCCCGACCATCTTTGTCGATGCGGACGCCATCGGCTACACGGGCACGGAACTGCAGGACGCCATCAATGGCGATGCGGCCGCGCTGGCCCGCTTCGAGACCATCCGCGCGCATGGCGCGCTGCGCATGGGTTTGATTTCCCGCCTGGATGAAGCGGCCAAGCGCCAGCACACGCCGAAGGTGGCGTTTGTCGCCAGGCCGGCCGGCTATGTGTCGTCCAGCGGCAAGCGGGTGGAGGCGGGCGAAATCGACCTGCTGGTGCGCGCCATGTCCATGGGCAAGCTGCACCACGCCATGATGGGCACGGCGGCTGTCGCCATCGGCACGGCTGCTGCCATCCCCGGCACCCTGGTGAACCTGGCGGCGGGCGGCGGCGAAAAAAGCAGCGTGCGCTTCGGCCACCCGTCCGGCACCCTGATGGTGGGCGCGGAAGCGGCGCTGGTCGATGGCGCATGGAGCGTCACCAAGGCCATCATGAGCCGCAGCGCGCGCGTGCTGATGGAAGGCAGCGTGCGCATTCCCGGCGACGCCTTCGGCGCATAAGCACTGCGGCTGGGCCGCGTTGGCCCGGCTGGCCATTTATCTCGAGAATAATTGATTTTTCCGCTATTCAAAACCTGAACGGCAAGGAAAATGGAAGGGTGCGCAAGGGACGCGGTTTTGCCGCGTAAGGCCGCGCTGCGCGCACGTCCATCCTGACTGGTGAAATCCATGCTATTCAATTCCTGGGTCTTCCTGCTTGCCTATCTGCCCGTCACGGTGGCGGGATTCTTCATCCTGGGACGGCGCAGCGAATCATGGGGCGCCGCCTGGCTCGCATGCGCCTCGCTGTTTTTCTATGGCTGGTGGGACTACCGCTACCTGCCGCTGCTGACTGGATCCGTCGTCTTCAATTATGGCTGCGCCGCGCTGCTCGGGCCAGGGCGCGCAAGCCACCGCAAAGCTTTGCTGGCGGCGGCCATCGCCGTCAATCTGGGCCTGCTCGCCTACTACAAGTACGCGGGTTTTTTTGTCGCCAGCGTGGCGGAACTGCTGGCGCAACCGATGCCCGTCCTGCACGTGGTGCTGCCGATCGGGATCTCGTTTTTCACCTTCACGCAGATCGCCTTCCTCGTCGATACCTACAAGGGCAAGGCGCAGGAAAGCCGCTTCGTCCACTACCTGCTGTTCGTCACGTACTTTCCCCATCTGATCGCAGGCCCCGTGTTGCACCACAAGGAAATGATGCCGCAGTTCGCCGCGCGGCGCACGTTCCGCCTCTCCGAACGCAATATCGCCATCGGCAGCACGATCTTTTTCATCGGCCTGGCGAAGAAGGTGCTGGTCGCCGACAATATCGGCGCTTATGCGGCGCCCCTGTTCAACGATCCCGTCGCGCCATCGCTGCTGATCGCCTGGGGCGGCGTGCTGGCTTATGCCTTCCAGCTGTATTTCGATTTTTCCGGCTACTCCGACATGGCCATCGGCCTGTCGCGCCTGTTCGGCGTGCGCCTGCCGCTGAACTTCGATTCGCCGTACAAATCGCGCAATATCGCGCAATTCTGGCGCCGCTGGCACATGACCCTGTCGCGCTTCCTGCGCGATTACCTGTACATCCCGCTGGGCGGCAAGCGCTGCGGCCCCGTGCGGCGCTACCTGAACCTTATGGTGACCATGGTGCTGGGCGGCCTGTGGCATGGCGCCGGCTGGAATTTCATCGTCTGGGGTTTCCTGCACGGCGCGTACCTGGCCATCCACAAGGGCTGGAGCGCGCTGGCGCGCACACTGCGCCTGCCGGTCGGCACGCGCGCCGGCAACGTGGCGGCCACCATCCTCACCTTCATCGCCGTCTGCGTTGCCTGGGTCTTTTTCCGCGCGCCCGACATGGCCAGCGCCCTGACCATCGTGCAGGGCATGGCGGGCGGCTTCGGCCTGGCCTTGCCCGATGCGCTGGCGCGCCAGCTGCAACCGCTGCAGCCCTTGCTGGCGTCGCTGGGCGTGTCGTTCTACCTGGGCGGCGGCACGGCCTTCATCGAAAGCTGGACGTGGATCGCCGTCGCCGCGCTGCTCGTCTTTGCCATGCCGAATACGCAGCAGATCATGCGCCGCTTCGAGCCGGCCCTTGATTTTCAGCATGCTGCCGCGGCGCGCGGGCATGGCGTGGCGCGGCTGCTCACCTGGCGCGCCTCGCCCGCATGGGCCGCCGCCATCGCCTTGCTGGCGCTGGCCAGCATGCTGGCCTTGAGCCGTCCCGCCGAATTCCTGTATTTCCAATTCTAGGGCGGATATATGACGAGATCCCCCTTCAAGTCTTATCTGGTCGCGCTGGCGCTGCTGCTGTGGACGGGCGCCGTTGCCGTCTGCGCCTTCGTGGTCATCGTCGACCCGTACGGGCTGTACGGCGTGGTCCGGCGCGACAATTTCAATGCCGTCAAGCCGGGCCTGACCCGCTACCAGAGCCAGATCAAGCACGAGCATGCGCTGCGCCTGCGGCCGCAATTCATCATCCTCGGCAACTCCCGCGCCGAGATCGGTTTCGACCCGCGCGCCGGCGCCTTTTCAGGGCAGGGCGGCGCCGGCTACAACCTGGCCATTCCCGGCACGGGGCTGGCCACGTCCGCCCGCCAGTTCGCGCAACTGGTGCAGGCGGGCGTCAAGCCGCGCACGGTCATCGTCGGCATGGAATTCATCGATTTTCTCAATCCGGCGGCCGCGCAGCCTGCGCGCCCCGTGACGGCGGCCGCGCCGCCCGCGCATGGCGGCGCATACTGGCGCTTCGATGCGCTGTTCTCGCTGGCGTCCCTGCGCGATGCCGCGCATACCTTGCGCATCCAGCATGACGGGGAAGCGGCCACCATCTCGGCCGATGGCTACAATCCCTTGCTGGAATATGGCGCGCATGTGCGCCAGGATGGCTACCACAAGCTGTTTACCCAGCGGGCGCAGGAAAACGCGGCCAGTTTCCGGAAGAAATCCACGCGCGGCCTTGCCAACGAAGACTTCCAGGCGCTGCGCGCCTTCCTGCTGGCGATGGCGGCCACCCAGGCCGATATCCGGCTGGTGATTTATCCGTATCACGCGCAACTGCTTGCCATGGTCGAGGCGGCGGGCCTGTGGCCCCTGTTCGAGCAGTGGAAGACCCGGCTGGTGCGCGAAGTCGGCATGGTAAAGGAGCAGTACCCGGCCGCGCGGCTCACGCTGGCCGATTTCAGCGGCTTTGGCGTTTACAACTGCGAGCGCATACCGGCGGCCGCTGAGCGGGGCGCGGCCACGCGCTGGTACTGGGAAGCCGGGCATTTCAAGAAGGCGCTGGGCGATATCGTTCTGCAGCGCGTGATGCGGCAAAACACGCTGGCAGATGGCCGGTTCGGCATGGCGCTCGATGGCGCCACCCTGGCCGCCAACCGCGACAGGATCGCGGCCGAGCGCGTCGCCTGCGCGGCGGCGCAGCCGGAGCTGTTCCTGTCGTCAAGGCAGCTGTTTGCCGCGCGGCGCAGCCGCTTTAAGGAATCAGGAGTACAAGGGGAGTGATGGTGAAGGAGGCACTGGGTCGCAGATAGCAGAAATACGCATACGCAGGAAAATAGACCAAATCAATTATATGCATACCGGAGGAGACATGGATTTCGCGGCATTTTATCAACGCTCGATCGACACGCCTGACGCTTTCTGGCGCGAGGAAGCGGACAGGATCGACTGGCATACCCCGTTTTCGCAAGTACTCGATTACTCGCGTCCGCCATTTGCCAGATGGTTCGTGGACGGCACCACCAATTTGTGCCACAACGCCGTTGACCGCTGGGTCGATAGCCAGGGCGACGCGGCGGCGCTGATCGCCATTTCCACCGAGACCAATACCGAGCGCACCTACAGCTACCGCGAGCTGCAGCGCGAAGTGGAGCGCTGCGCCGCCATCCTGCAATCGCTGGGTGTCGCCAGGGGCGACCGGGTGCTGATCTACATGCCGATGATCGCCGAGGCGGCGTTCGCCATGCTGGCCTGCGCCCGCATCGGCGCCGTCCATTCCGTCGTCTTCGGCGGCTTTGCCGCCAACAGCCTGGCCAGCCGCATCGACGACGCGCAGCCCAAGCTGATGTTTTCCGCCGATGCCGGCTCGCGCAATGGCAAGGCGATCGCCTACAAGCCGCTGCTCGACGAAGCGATCCGCCTGGCCGCGCACCAGCCGCGGCACGTGCTGCTGGTCGACCGCCATCTCGTGCCGATGGAACTGGTGCCGGGCCGCGACGCCGATTACGCCGCGCTGCGCCAGCAGCACCTCGATGCGCGCGTGCCCGTCACCTGGCTCGAATCGAACGAACCCTCGTACGTGCTGTACACCTCGGGCACGACGGGCAAGCCGAAGGGCGTGCAGCGCGACGTGGGCGGCTATGCGGTGGCGCTGGCGTCGTCGATGCAGTACACGTTTTGCGGCAAGCCGGGCGAAACCTTCTTCGCCACCTCGGATATCGGCTGGGTGGTGGGCCACTCCTACATCGTGTACGGGCCGCTGATCGCCGGCATGGCCACCATCCTGTACGAAGGCTTGCCGATTTGCCCCGATGCGGGCATCTGGTGGAGCATCGTTGAAAAATACAGGGTCACGCGCATGTTTTCGGCGCCGACGGCCATCCGCGTATTGCGCAAGCATCCGGTGGAACTGATGCGCAAGCACGACCTGTCGTCGCTGAAGGCGCTGTACCTGGCGGGCGAGCCGCTGGACGAAACCACCTCGCAATGGATCGCCGACGAGCTGAAAGTGGACATCATCGACAACTACTGGCAGACGGAGACGGGCTGGCCCATCCTGTCGGTGGCGAAAGGCGTGGCGGACACGCCGACGCGCCTGGGCAGCCCCGGCCTGGCCATGTACGGCTACCGGGTCAAGCTGCTCAACGAGGCGACGGGCGGGGAGTGCGGCGCCAACGAGAAGGGCGTGCTGGTGCTGGAAGGCCCGCTGCCGCCCGGCTGCATGCAGACCGTGTACGGCGACGACGAGCGCTTCGTCGACACCTACTGGTCCACCTTCAGCGAGCGGCAAGTGTATTCCACGTTCGACTGGGGCCTGCGCGACGCGGACGGCTACTACTTCATCCTGGGGCGCACGGACGACGTGATCAACGTGGCCGGCCACCGCCTGGGCACGCGCGAAATCGAGGAAAGCATCTCCAGCCATCCGAACGTGTCGGAAGTGGCCGTGGTGGGCATGGAGGACAAGCTCAAGGGCCAGGTGGCGATGGCTTTCGTCATCCTGAAAAACCCGCAGGGCGTCGACAGCATCGAAGCGAAGGCGCTGCTGGAACGCGAAGTGATGGCCGTCGTCGACCGCCAGCTGGGCGCCGTGGCGCGGCCCGCGCGCGTGCTGTTCGTGTCACAGCTGCCGAAGACGCGTTCGGGCAAGCTGCTGCGCCGCTCGATCCAGGCCATCTGCGAAGGGCGCAGCCCGGGCGACCTGACGTCGATCGAAGACCCGTCCTCGCTGCAGCAGATCGCCGCCGCACTCGCTTGACGGCGCACGACGATACCGGAGTTTATCAATCGGTAAATTCCGGTATCAAATCCGGTCGCTTTCCTTGCGCACGACGCGCCCGACGATCAGGCATTCGTTGCCGCGGCACAGCTTGCGGTGGTATTTGCGCTGGTCCGGGTTGTCCGACGTCAGCCACCATTCGCCGATATCGCGCGCCATGCGCTTGACCACCGGCTCGCCTTCGTAGTTGATGGCAAACACCACGCCGTCGGCTGGCCGGCTGTCGGCCGTGTTGATGATCACCACGTCGTCCTCGTACAGGGCCGGCTCCATGCTCTCGCCCTTGACCTTGATGGCCACCAGTTTTTCAGGGTGGTAGCCGTTGCGCTCGACCCAGCTGCGCGGCACGCTGATGGTGCTGCCGTCGTGCGTTTCCGGCTCGATGGCAAAGCCCGTGATGCCGGCCGACAGGCGCAGCTTGACCTTGCGGATCGGGTAGAAGCGTTCATCTTCGCCATCTTCCACCACCACGGGCTGTGCGCCGGCCAGCGCGCGCGCCGCCATGGCCGCCTGGTCGGGCGCCGCGCCCTGGTCGAAGTACATGGCTTCCAGTTGCAGGTCGGCTTCCAGCTTGCGCGCGATCTTTTCGCTGAAGGCGCGGCCTTCGCGGTAGGTGGGCGAAAGGATTTGCGAGATGCGCGCCTCGCTCCAGCCGCTGGCATCGGAAATTTTCTTGCGCGTATTGTCGTAGCGCTCGCGTATCAGGGCCAGCAGGCGATCGCGTCTGTATTGATACATATTCATCTCCACATTAAACCTGAAATTTACCGTTTGATAAATTACCAAATGCTTGACTTTAACATTATCGATTGATAAAGTCTACCTGTTGCCTGTCGCAAATTCGCACAAGAGCGTCTGCCGGCTGGCGACACCACGGGAGGTCAGGCAGATGTTGAACAGCAGTCAGATAGTTGAAAGCAGGGCGGCGCCGCGGCAGGGGCGCCAGTTACAGGGACGCAGCAAGAAGTCGCAGCTGCATATCGCCCGCATCGCACAGTACATCCGCGAGCAGGGCCAGGCCAGCGCGGCGCAATTGTCCGCCTTGCTGGGACTCGATGCGGGCACCATGAGCCGCTATTTGCGCCACATGTGCGGCATGGGGCAGATCCACCTGGCGCAGCGCCACTGCACGGAACCGGGGCGCCAGCGGCCCGCCCTGTATGCGCCGGGCGAGCAGGACGACGAAGTCGACGGCTGGGCCGAATTGCCGCCGCAGGTGCGCCGCACGGCCAGCTGGCCACGCGGCACGGCCAGCCGTGATCCGCTGGTGGCGGCGCTGTTCGGCCCGGCGAGTAACTAATACAAGCATCAACGAGGAGAAATCATGGGGTTTGCAGAAAAATTCATTGCATCGCTGTCATCGCAGAATTTGCGCGACGATGCCGTCCACCACGACCTGGATGTCATCGCGGCGGCGGCGCTGGCCGGCGACATGGGGGCCTTGCTGTGCCGCGTCAAGTATGCGGATGGCACCGTCAGCCGCCTGTTCGAGGGCAATGCCGGCAACCTGGCGCAGCTGCTGCGCGCATGGACGGCGGCCGTCACGGCAAAAGGCCGCGCGCGGCGCTGGGTCAAGGCGCATACGGCCTGGGATGCGCAGGCGGCCAATACGTTGTACCGCCGCGTGGCCGAGGCCTCGCTCGCGCACTGGCTCGACAGCAAATGCAAGGTATGCCATGGCACGGGAATCGTCGCCGCCGTGCCGGTGGGCATGCCTGTCGTCTGCAAGGCCTGCCATGGCGGCGGCGAGGCGGCCATCAGCTGCTCCGGCGGCTTCGAGCTGGAACGCATCAAGGACATGGTCAGCGAACTGGAAGGTATCTTCCAGTCGCACGGCGCACGTGCCATGCGCCGGCTGGGACACTGAAAAAAATTCTGCAATATGCCTGGCGATGCAAAAAACGCCCCTACAATAGAGTCTCGTTCAGGCAGTAACAGCAGCAACACATGTCGTACCGCAGCACCGCAAGACCACATGCTTCTCCACTCGTAATAGACGCACCTCTGGTGCGACACCGATAGGGGAAATCAGCGCAGCGAACCGCCTTCATGGCCCACTTCGCCCATCTTTCATCCGGCACGGCCCCGTGCCGTCCGGACGCCAGCCCGCCGCCTCACCGCGAGCGGGCTTTTCATTTGTCTTCCTGATTATTGGCAGTTCCCTCCCAAGACCGCATCTGCGGTCTTTTTTTTCATCCCACGAAAGGTATTACTTATGGCATCGACAGCAAACGGCATCGACAGCTTGATCGTTATCAGCAAACAAACCGCGGAAGGCAGCAAGGCCGCCGCCGGCGGCGGCCAGATCTATCCCCGCGTCACCGCCACCTTCGACACGGAAGCGGACAAGTACGCGAGCGCCGAAATCGACGCCAGCCAGCAGCAGGGCGATACCCGCCTGGGTAACTTCCGCACCTCGGGCGCCATCAAGGCGGAAGCGGCGTGCGGCACGTATGCGCCGCTGATGGCCGCGCTGCTGCGCCGCGACTTCACGGCCGGCGGCGTCGCTGCCGCGCAGACCACCATCGCCGCCGCCGCCACGGGCCTGATCCGCAGCGCCGGCTCCTGGCTGGCCGACGGTTTCCGCGCCGGCAGCGTGGTGCGCATCACCGGCATGACGGCGCCAGCGGCCGCCAATAACGCGAAGAACTTCTTCGTGACCTCCGTCACGGCCACCAACCTGAATGGCCAGTTCATGGATGGTTCGGCGATGATCGTCAAGGCGGCCGGCGACTCGGTCGGCGTGGCGGCAGCGGGCAAGCGCAGCTTCACTCCGCTGAGCGGCCACACCACCGACTGGTTCACGGCCGAAGTGCAGGACCCGAACATCGGCGTGCACCGCAGCTTCGTCGATCAACTGGTCAGCAAGATGGATATCGCCGTGCAGCCGAACGGCATCACCAGCCTGGACTTCACCCTGATGGGCAAGGCGGAAGGCCCGACCACGGCCGTGCCGCATTTTGCCGCGCCCCTGGCCGCGCCGGGCACCGGCAAATTCTCGGGCGCCACGGCGATGCTGTCGGTGAACGGCATTCCGTCGCAGATCTGCACCGGCATGTCGGTCTCGCTCGATGGCCAGGTCAAGGTCGATCCCGTGATCGGCTCCAAGTACGCCACGGCAGCCTCGCGCGGCAAGGTGATGGGCTCGGGCCAGTTCACGGTGCTGCTGCAGGACGCCACCTACCTCGACTACTTCAAGGCCGAGACGGAAATCCCGCTGGCCTACGCCATGGCGTCGGGCACGGCGCCGACCGCCGACGTGCTGGCGCTGGCCATGGGCCGCATCAAGATCACTTCGGCCAAGATCGACGATGGCGAGAAAAACAAGATCGTCACCTGCGCCTTCGACGTCCTGCGCTACAAGGGCGCCGATGCGCAGCATGAAGCGACCACGCTGACCATCCAGGACAGCGCGCTGTAAGCGGCCAACGCCTGCTTTGGGGCCGCCATCAGGCGGCCCTTTTACCTTTTATCCCATTGAATTCATTCAGAAAGCGGCACACATGAACAACGCACAAAAAATCCAGGCAGGTTTCGACATTGGCAACATCAACGCGGTGGCCGCTCCCGTCACGTTCGACGTGCCCGTCATCTTCGACGCGGACGGCGAAGCGGTGGCCGGCCTGACCATCGTCGGCAAGAACAGCGAGCAATACCGCGTGGCCAACAATGCCGTGCGCGCCGAAGGCTACAAGAAATCGGCGCGCCGCAAGACGGCCATCGACGCTTCCACCGACGAAGGCGCCGAACTGCTGGTGCAAGCCATCGACGGCAACCAGAAGCGCCTGGCGCTGGCCGTGGTCACGGGCTGGTACGGCTTCACCAGCAATGGAGCGCCCGTGCCGCTCGACGCCGCCCTGCTGGAAGCGGCCTTCGAGAAGTACCCGACCTGGCAGGAAAAAGTCACGACGGCGCTGGAAAACGAGTCGAATTTTTTGAAACTCTGACGGCCAGCCTGCTGCGCTACGCCGGCCACCAGTTCGAGCGCGGCGCGCGCGCGGCCGATGGCCACGCCAAGGGCGAGCATATCGACGCCGCCCGGCGCCATCCGCTGTACCGCGCGCCACCGGAACCGGAGGCGCCGAGCATGCCGTTCGAGCTGGCCCACGTGTGGGAGTGGTTTGCGCAATTGAACCGCAAGCGGCAGAACGGCATGGCCGTCAATCCCATCGCCAGCACGGAAATCCTCGCCTGGCAGGCGCGCCACGCCATCGCCATCGAGCCGTTCGAGCACCAGTTGCTGGACCAGCTCGACGCGCTGTTTTTGTCGCACCAGCATGCGAAGGCGTAGCAGTGCGCCACCGCGCACCACGCCGCCGGCAAGCCTGCTGGCATTTTCCAACCAGGCCGCCATGCGCGGCCTTTTTTATGGGCCAACCATGCCAGAGATAACTGAGTTAAAGATTGCCGTGAACACGGCGGAAGTAAAGGCGGGGACGCAGGCGGTGAGCGACCTGGCCGCCGCCAATTTGAGCCTGGAGGAGCGTACCCGCTCGGTCAATAGCGAAATCAGCCTGAGTACCTTGGCGCTGCGCGCGCAGTTGGCAATGACGCGCGAGCAGGCGCTTGCGGCCAAAGCGCTCGGCACATGGTATGAGAATCAGCGCGATGCAGCGACAGCGGCTCAAAAGCGTGTCGATAGTCTGGGGAGTGGGTATCTGCCCGCGGCTGCGGCCGCAACGGGTGCGAAGAAAACGGGAGCGGCACAGCAAGCAGTCAGCTACCAGACCTATATCGATGATGTCGCACGTCCATTGCGATTGCAGTCCGATGCCGCGCCGGATGTCAAAAAGGATGTGCCCAAAGCCAAGGCCGATCCGGCGCGCCGGTTCAGCGATGCTGAATGGAAGGAAGCCGCTGCGACAGCGACTTTATTTGGCAGCAAGCTGGAAAAAGCGTTTGGTAATGTGGGCAAGGCGATAGGCGGCATGACGTCTGCGCTGGTGACTTATCGAAAGGCCCAGGATGAAATCCAGTTCGAGCTGGCCGCGTCGGTAAAGACAGCCAATGCTTCTACTGGTACCGATAGCGAGAAAGCGGCAAAGATTGCCACTGCTACCGAAAAGGCGGAAACCGCCCAGGCCCGGGCGAAAGTTACTGGTCTGAAGGAGATGAGTTCCGCCGCCAAGGGGTATTTCAAAGAAAATTCTACAGGTTACAAGGTCATGGAAATGGCCGAAAAGACCTTCCGCGCGGTCGAACTGGCAATGGCAGTCGAAGCCATGGCCAAAAAGATCTTTTTCAAGGAAGGTGAAGTCGCGGCCAACCTGTCGTTGAATACGGCAAAGGCCGCTGGCGAGGCGGGAGCATCCACGCTGTCGGTGGGGTTGGCCGCGGAAGAGGCGAGTGCGTGGGGCGTTACCGCCGTCGTCAAGGCGATCGCCTCCTTGCCTTTTCCCTTGAATATCGCTGCTGGAGCGGCGACGCTCGCAGCCGTGCTGGCGATTGGCGCCAAGGTCATGGGTGGTATCGGAGGTGGTGGAGGGGTGGATACGACGGCCAAAGACCGCCAGGCAGCTGCGGGAACTGGCACCGTGCTGGGTGACAGCAGCGCCAAATCCGACTCCATTGCCAAGTCGATCGAACTGGCGAATCAAAATTCGGCAATCGAATTGTCGCATACGGCGGGCATGTTGCGTGCGCTGCTGTCGATCCGCGACAATATCGGCGGCATGGCGGACATGGTAGCGCGGACCAGTGGCTTGCGTGCCACTGCCATTGACGAGAAGGCGTACGGCGTTGGCTCGTCCTCCGGCGTGCTAGGCATCGGCGCTAAAAGTACGACGATCAAGGATAGCGGGATCAATGTCATTGCTGGCCAGACTGTCGGTTCTGCATCGGATGGCCAGTTCCAGGCGAAAGGGTATGCCGATGTCGAGAAGAAGAGTAGTGGTTTCTTTGGTATTGGCAGCAGTTCGCGTACCAAGCGCAATGATGTTGTTCTCGAAGGCACGTTGCTCAAGCAATTCAGCCTGACGATAGGTTCCTTGCGAGCCGGCGCCATGGAAGCCATCGATTTACTGGGCTTGAGTGGCAGCGGCGCGGTGGCGAAATTGAATGCGATGGCGCTCGATATCGGCCTGATCAGCTTCAAGGGGTTGAGCAGCAGCGAAATCAAAGATGAACTTGAGGCGGTTTTCAGCAAGCTAGGTGATCAGATGGCTACCGTGGTAGCACCTGAAATCAGCAGTTTTCAGAAAGCGGGCGAAGGCTATCTTCAGACGCTGACCCGCATCGCCACCAATTACGCCAATCTCGATTCCATCCTCGCCTCCATCGGCGCGACGTTTGGCGCCACCGGTATGTCGAGTATCAAGGCGCGCGAACGCCTGCTCGAACTGACGGGCGGCATTGATGGTCTGGCCGACAAGACCAATGCCTTTGCCGAGAATTATCTGACCGAAGCCGAGCGCCTGGCGCCGGTGCAAAAGCATGTGACGGAGCAAATGGCCGCCCTGGGTTATGCCAGCGTGACCACGCGTGCGCAGTTCAAGGACACGGTGCTGCAGCTGGCCAGTTCCGGCGCATTGGCCACCAAGACGGGCGCCGAGCAGTATGCGGGCCTGATGGCGTTGGCCGATGCGTTTGCGAAGACGCATGCGGCGACGGAAGACCTGAGCAAATCGGAGCAGGGCATTGCCGACGAACGCAAGGGAATTCAGGCGAAGCTCGACGAAATGACGATGACCTCGGCGCAATTGCGTGCCAGGGAGCGTACAGCGGTCGATGCGACGAATCTGGCCTTGTATGACCAGCTCCAGGCGCGACAGGACATCGCCAGCGCCTATGAAACGGAGTCGTCGGCCCTCAAATCCACCATCGACCGCCTGAAGACGTTCTCGGACAGCATACGCTCCTTCAAGGATTCGCTGCTGCTGGGCAGCCTGTCGACCCTGACGCCTATGCAGAAAATGGCCGAGGCGCAGCGCCAGTATGAGGAAACGCTGGCCAAGGCGAAGACGGGCGACGCGGCGGCGCAGTCGGCGCTCACGGCGGCGGCCACCGCCTACCTGACGGCGAACCAGGTGGTGAAATCGTCGAGCGATTCCTATGCCGCCGATGCGGCGCGGGTGCAGGCCGACCTGGCGGCGCTGGCGGCGATTGCCGGCACGCAGATGAGCGATGCACAGAAGCAGTTGACGGCGCTCGACACGCAGGTGGGCCAGTTGATCAATCTCAACAAGACGGCGGTGGGCATCCAGGAAGCGGTCGATGCGCTGGGCGCCGCATTGCGAGCCGGCGGCAAGGCCGACATCACGCAGGGCATGCAGTTTGGTGCCGGCTTCGGCATGCCGCTCGCCGCCGCTTTTGACGAAGTGGTGGTCGATGCGCCGGCGGCGCAAGCCATGCAGCGCTACTTTAGTGCCGGCGACGGCGCCAATGAAGCGCTGGTGGCCGAGATCAAGGGCTTGCGCGAGGAAGTACGTCAGCTGCGCGCCGACCAGGACCAGCAGACTGGCGCCATCATCAGCAGCAATTACGACGCCAATGAACGCGCCGCCGACAAGGTGTCGGCCGGCGCCTCGGAAGCGGCCCGGGCCTCGGTCTGGGCCAGTCAATCGAAAGCGAGCATAGTATGAACGAAACCTTGAGTGAGGCCATGAGCGACGCGCAGTTCACCGCGTGGCTGCGCAGCACCTCGGCGCGCCGTCTGGTGCTGATCGAGGTGGTCGTGCGCAGCGGTGCCACGGAAGTGACGCGCTTCCTGAGCACGGGCGCGTATGTCACGGCGCCCGACGATACGCCGCCCAACCTGGCGTACCAATCCATCGTCTCGACGGGCATGCAGTTCACCGAGCAGCTGTCGCTGGGCGGTGAGGCCAGCCTGTCGGCGGGCGATATCGAGATCCACAACCCGTCCGGCATCCGCGACGGCTGGCTCGATGACGTGTGGATGAACCGGCCGATCCGCGCCTGGATCGGCGACCCGCGCTGGCGCCGCGGCGACTTCCGCATGATCTTCAATGGCGTGGTGGCCGACATCGCGCCAAAAGGGCGCGACAAGCTGGCCCTGAAGCTGCGCGACAAGCTGCAGCGCCTGAACACGCCCGTCAGCGAGGCCAAGCTGGGTGGCGCGACGCCGAACAAGGACGCCGTGCTGCCGCTGACTTTTGGCGAGGTGCACAACATCACGCCGCTGCTGGCCGATCCGGCCCTGCTGCAGTACCAGGTGCACGGCGGCGCCATCGACGCCGTCATCGAGGTGCGCGACAACGGCCTGCCGGTGCGCATCACGGCGGACAACGCCAGCGGCAAGTTCACGCTGGCGGCGGCGCCCGCCGGGACGGTCACTGTTTCAGTGCAGGGCGACCGTCCGGCCGCCTACGCCAATACGGTGGCCGCGCTGGTGCGGCGCCTGGCGACTGCCTACGGCAAGGCGGGCGACCGCTTTGCCGACAGTGACCTCGACGTGGGCAATCTCGCGGCTTTCGATGCCGCGCATCCGCAAGCCGTCGGCCTGTTCCTGGCCGGTCGCACGAATGTGCTCAACGCTTGCCAGATGCTCGCGTCCAGCCTGGGCGCACAGCTGGTGATGTCGCGCCTGGGGCAGCTGCGGCTGCTGCAAATCAGCCTGCCGCCCGTCGGCTCGCCAGCGCAGGTGGGGCCGCAGCACATGGTGGCGGGCACCCTGACGCCTGTCAGCCGCAGCGCGCCGACGGCATCCGTCAAGCTGGGTTTCTGCAAGAACTGGACGCTGCAAACGGGTCTGCTGACGGGTATTCCGGTCCAGCACAAGGATCTGTTTGAAACGGAATGGCTGACGGCCACCCGCTCGGATGCCGGCGTGCAGGCCGATTACCGGCTCGACGCGGAACCGGTACAGCAGGACACCATGCTGTTGCGCCGCGTCGATGCCGAGGCCGAGGCGCAGCGCCGCCTGGCGATTGGCCGGGTGCCGCGCACGGTCTATGAATTCGACGGCACGGCGGAAATGCTGGCGCTGGAACTGGGGCAGGCCGTGACGGTGACGCATCCGCGCTTCGGCATGGACAAGGGTATGCCGGGCCAGGTCGTCTCGCTGGCGCCTGACTGGCTGACGGGACACGTGAAAGTGGGATTTATCGTATGAGCACCATCCTCAATGACCGCGACGCGCTGCAGCAGGTGGCGTCGCCACGCCTGACGGCGCCGGAAGCGGGCGCCTTGCTGGTGTTGTCCGCGGACAGTCTGGTGTTCCACGTCGATACGGAAGGAGCCGGGGGCACCGGGCGTGATCACCCTGACTGATAGGAAACGCTGTTTTTACCGGCAAACGCCAGCCCTTCGGTTATGTTTCCGACGCCTTTGCGCCAATTTCTGGTTCCGGCGACCCGTACTACATCTACCACATTAACCCGCTACATCCGCCGATGGCGTTTATCCAGCTTCTTTCGCCACAACGGTTTGCCATCTGCTCCATTTTGAATGTCGGAGCGAATACCTGGGAAATCGTTGTCAGTGGTGCCGTGTGGACTGTCATACCGACAGTCCAGTGTTTCTTGCGGCTGGTCGGGCAGGGAGCCTCGGGGCTCGTGGGTGTGCGCATCCGGGACAGCGCGGCAAGCCGGACCTGGGACAGTACGGAAAAAATGCTCGTCATTCGGCGCAAGCTCGACTGGCCTCGTTTCGCGACACCTCCAAAGGCGGCGCGGTGCAAAGCCAGGCACTGACGGGCATCGGCTCTCCGTATCTGATTTCCTCTGCCGCGCCCGGCCGCTCCGAGGGAAATGGCGCCAGGCTGAGCAGCGATGCGCGGTTTCGTATTACCGCCTACAGCCCAGGCTGGACTTTGTCCAACGGTGAGATTTCCAGGCTTTCCAGGGGACCACATCGTTCGTGTATCGGGATGACAATAATTCCGGCTGGAATGCCTTGCCCCAGAGGAGCGGTGCTACATCATTAACGGTGACGACTACTGAATGACTTCCATGAAAACTCTTCGCATTATTTACGACAACGCGGCAGACCGGGCAACGCTTGCCACCTCGACGGCGGCCGGCGACCTGGCGGCCGGCAATCTGCAAAGCGATATCAAGACCGACATCTATCGCTCGACGGGGACGCGGGCGACTTTTGTCCTGTCCTGGCCCGTGGCCGAACGCATCGGCTGCGTCGCCTTTCCATTTACCAATCTGACTTCAGGCGGTGCCATGCGCGTGCGCCTGTATGCCATGCCGGGCGATGGCGCGCCCGTGCTGGACACCGGCTGGGTGCGCGCGTGTGCACCGGCGCCGTTCGCGCCGCGCGACTTCGGCATTCTGCCGCTTGCCTTCAATGCCTATCGCTGGGGGGGCGTGGGCACCTGGGGCGGTGGCGGCGGCGCGGCGGCAGTGGCGTGGTTCGACCCGGCGCGGGGCCGGCACATGGTCATCGACCTGGACGATGGGCAGAACCCGCAAGGCTACCTCGAGGCTGGCCGCCTGGTGGCGGGCGACTATTGGTCGCCGCAATGCAATGCCGATTATGGCGCCGGCCTGCAGAACCAGGATAGCAGCGCGCATTTTCGTAACGAGGCGGGCGACTTGCTGACGCAAAAGGGAAACACGAGCAACAAGCTGACCCTGCAGCTCAGCCACCTGCAGGCAGATGACCGCATGCGCCTGGCGCGCATCCTGCGCGACAACGCCAAGCATACGCCCATGCTGGTCAGCCTGTTTCCAGAAAACCCCGATCCCGTGCTGGAGCAGGAATACACCGTGTACGGCAAGGCCAGCAATCTGGGCGCCGTGACGACACCGTATTTCGGCACTTATGCCTTTCCACTTGAAATCGAAGGAATTTGAATGTCCAAGAAATTTTATCCAGGCCAGCTCGATGTCGTCGAGAAACTCAACCAGATGGATGACGCGTTTGCGGCGGGGCCGTACAACGCCTTGCCCTTGACTGGTGGCACGATGACTGGCCCTATCACGACGCCCAGCTTTATCACCATGGCGGTACGGGGCCCGGGCCAGCAGCAGAATGTTGGTCTGAGCAATGGCTGGTGGCGTGTTGCCAAGTTCAATGTGGCCGCCTTGGGTGGCGAAGCCACTATCCGGATTTCCGGCGCGACTTCTTATTCCTCATATGAAACTAGCTCCAATGGCATCGAAACGGTGATCTTGCTGCGCTGCGATAACGACGGCAAGATTCGTGGCTCCTGGTACAGCACCGGCGATGGCAAGCATGCCGATATCCAGGGGGTCAGGATAGGCAGCGATGGCGTCATCTATGTGGGCGCGGTGCAGTTTTCCACGCTGTCCTGCTATATCGACTCAAATATGTGGTTTCAGCAAAAGCTGGAATTCCTGGGCACCGAGCCGCCCAAGGATTCGTGGGATGCCATCGCGGTGTATGCACTGAGCGTTGCTGGTGCACCAGCCATGACAGTGCGGCCGGGAGCCGTCGAGTTGCAGACTAATTCGACGTTGAATGGTCCTAAAACCATCCATGCAGGCTTACGCGGCGGACAGCAAAGCAGCCTGTCGGTGCCGAACGGCGGCAATCCATTGTTGGCAAACACATATTACGAAGTGGGCGCGCTGGGTGTCGGCGGCATAGCCGGCGCTGCGTTTCCCGGCCGCTTCCTCTGGTCCACCTCCGCAGGCACCGGCAGCCTTTATTCTCAAGGCTACAAGATGAATCTGCGGGCCTGGGACGAAAGCAGCGCTAATTTTTCCGCACCGTTGCTGGGTATCACCGGCACAGGCCAGGTGGCGTGGCCGGGCAATATGCGCTGCGGTCCCGCCTCCACGAGCGCGGCGGCGCGCGACCTCCATACGATTTACAAGGATACGACACCGGCGGGAGAGATACTGTACGTGGGCCGCACCGGCGAACCGGCGACGGCCACCCTGGCGGTGCTGGCTGGTGCCGGCACGGCATCATGGGCGGGGAGCACCGCCGTGCTGTATGTGGGCATCCAGACTACCGGCCGCAGCATCAATGCCGCCGGCACGATCAATGCCAGTGGCGCCGATTATGCCGAATACATGTTCAAGGCCCCTGCATGCGGCAGCGTCGCGGCAGGACAGGTGATCGGCGTCGGCGCGGATGGCAAGCTTACCGATCGCTGGGCTGACGCCATTTCGTTTGCCGTGAAATCCACCGATCCCTGCATGGTGGGCGGCGACAAATGGTCGCAACAGCTTGGCCAGCGTCCTGCCTCCGTGACGCGTGTCCTCGATGGCGTCGAATCGCAGCTGGTCAGCGAGGCGCAAGCTGCCGTTGATGCCATCTATGACGGTCTGACGCTGGTCTCGCCGGCTATTCCGGCCAGGCCCGCTGCGTACCGCGAAGTCGCCTTGCCTGGCGAAACGGACGAAGAGTGGGCGGCGCGTCAGGCACCGGGCCTGGCCTTTGACCAGGCACTCGAAGCGTTGCGCCAGACGGTCGACCGTATCGCATTTGCCGGCCAGGTGCCCTGCAATGTCCAGGGTGCCGTTCCCGGCCAGTTCATCGTGCCGGTACAGGATGGCGAAGGCATTGCCGGCATCGCCGTCAGCGAGGAGGATATGTCGCTCCAGCAATATATGCGCGCCATCGGCAAGGTCATCGCCATCGAAGACGACGGCCGTGCGCGCATCGTCGTCAAGGTCGCCTGAGTACGGCAATCCAATGTGGCCCGCTTCGGCGGGTTTTTTTTCGCCTGTGGCGTCCGGTTTTCCAGGCGACCTCCAACCCAGGTGCCAGCCAATAACAATGAAGTCGAGGAATTGAAATGGGTGATTTTTTTTACTATGGACAGAAGGATACGATCCAGCGCCTGAACGAGCTGGCCGGGCGCGGCGCCGTGGTGGCGTCGTATGCGCCGAAGGCAGGGATGTCGCCGCTGGGAGGACCGAACGGGTTTATGGATCCGGGCTGGATTGATCCCAATACTTCGATTGTGACCGCAAGCCCTATCAGTGTGGGCGTAACAAATAAATCGGGTTACTCCTACATCGGGCAGAACTTCCCAACTGGACTTTGGTATCGTATTGCCACATTTTCTGCTGATACAGATAGCAATGCACAACACCTGCGAATCGACGGCGTCTTGAACGACAACTGGGCAGCCGCTTTGAGCACTCCTTTTGTGATCTTGCTGGGCGTCAGGGGAGGATTTTATTACGACGCCACGTTTAACGGCATTGTCCCGACTAATATGAGGATACAAGTTTATCTTCAGGCGAACGGCACATATGAGGTATACCTGAACGCGAGAGCGTCAACGTATGGCACCGCCTCCTTCAATATGTTGGGTTTTACGACAACAACATACGCGAATCCTGCCTCTGTAGCAGCAACGCCAGCCGGAACGCTTGTCTATGATTCCGGTAATTCAGCAGCCTATCCGCCGCGCCAGCGAGGTATATCAAAAAACGGAACCAACGCGGCTCCGGCAATCGCAACACAGCTTAATGCAGGACTGTTTATTGGCGACTGGACGGCCGGCGGAGCCTACCTTCTTCCATGCCCTGCGGGTACGCCTGCTGGGCAAGTCAATAGTATCGCTGCCCTTGGCATCGGGGGACTGGCCAACTCTTATTCTGCGGGAAATTTTGGCTGGTTTGTTTCCGGACGGCATGGTGTTGAATCGTCTGACAAAGACGGATTTCGCCTGACATTGAGGGCCTACGCCAAAGATTCCAACACGACTTCCGCAGACATTGCGCGATTTCAGGGCAATGGCCAGGTGTATGTGCCCTTGTTAAAAGCGGGCAGCTCCAACATTGGGCCGCAACACAATATCAGCCGCAACGTTGCCGAGGGAGATCCGGTTTTGTACGTTGGCACCGATGCCGGCGCCTATCCATCCGTATGGATCGTTGCGTCAAATGGCCAGGCCGGATGGTCGTTTTCACCCGCAGTATTGTCTGTTGGTAAAAATAGTACAACAAACCGCAGTATTAATGTCCCCGGCACGGTGAATACTAATGGCAACGATTATGCCGAGTATATTTTCAAAAGCCACACCTGCGGAATCGTCGCTCCTGGCCAGATTGTCGGCATCACCGCTGACAATGAAGTCACTGACAGGTGGAACGGTGCAGTGATGTTTTCGATCAAGTCTACGGCCCCCTCGTTCGTCGGTGGCGATTCGTGGGGCACCGACATCGGGTCGCGCCCGTTGGCACAGGCTGGAGCCGAGCCGACCCAGCCTGTGCGTCGTGAGGACGTGCGCATGCAGCAGCCAGTTCCCGATTCCAATCCACCGGCATATGAAGATGTGCTCACCGAGCCCGGCGACACCGAAGACGAGTGGATCGAAAAGCAGGCTGTCTTCGCAGCTGCGCTGCTTGCCCACCATGCCGCTGTAAAGCAGGACGCCGAAGCCATGGCCGCCTTTGACGCAGCCCTGGAAGCCCGGCGTCAAAAGGTCGACCGCATCGCCATCGCCGGTCGCGTGCCGGTGAACGTGCTGGGCGCGCAGCCTGGCGACTACATCGTTGCGGTGCAGGATGGTGTCGGCATCAAGGGCATCGCCGTGCACGAGGACGACCTGAGCGACAGGCAGTACCGCAAGGCGGTCGGGCGCGTGATCTCGATCGAGCCCGATGGCAGGGCCTACGTGATGGTCAAGGTCGTGTGACATCGTGGCCATTTCTCCCCAACCCGCTCCGGCGGGTTTTTTCATTTCCACCACCTGAAAGGCAACCATGGCCATCGAAACCACCGCCGCCGGCGGCGCACTGATCAAACTGTTTGGCGTGCCCGTGCTGGCCGGCGCCGCCGCCACCTCGCTGGGCTTCATGTTCATGTGGCCCCAGTCGACGAAGGAGGCGTTCATCCGCTTTTGCTCCAGCATTATCATTTCCACCTTTCTCGGTCCGTTGCTCGTGGCGGCCGTGCTGTCCTGGTGGCCCAGCCTGTTCGATAGCGCGAAGACCGTGGCAGGCCTGTATGGCGGCGATCCTGCCACGGGCTTTCTCTTCATCGCCGCACCGCTGATGGTGGCGGCCGGCTTGCCCGCCTGGTGGGTGCTGGGCGCCTGCGTGCGCTGGTTCGACAAGCGCCGCGGCAAGGATATCGGCGAACTGGCGGCCGATGCGGCCGCTGTCGTCAAGGATGTGCGAGGCGTGCTGTGACAGGCGCCCAATTGATACAGATCATGCCGCTGGCCGGCCATCGCGCTAACCTGTTCCTGGCGTACTTGAATGCGGCGATGGCGGAATTCGGCATTAATACGCCGCTGCGCCAGGCGGCGTTCCTGGCGCAGGTGGGCCACGAGTCTGGCCAGTTGCGCTATGTGCGCGAACTGGCCAGCGGAGCGGCGTACGAGGGACGTGCCAATCTCGGTAATGTCGTCGCCGGCGACGGTGTGCGTTTCAAGGGCCGCGGCTTGCTGCAGGTAACGGGACGCGCCAATTATGCGGCGTGCGGCGTGGCGCTGGGGCTCGACTTGCTGGCCAGGCCGGATTTGCTCGAGCAGACGGCCTATGCCTGCCGCTCGGCGGGCTGGTTCTGGCAATCGCGTGGCTTGAACGGACTGGCCGATGCGGGCGACCAGGAAAAGGTGACGCGCCGCATCAATGGCGGCGTCAATGGCCTGGCCGAGCGCCTGGCCCTGTACCAGGCGGCGCGCAAGGTGCTCGCATGAAGCCGCCATTGGCCGTGCTGGCCATGCTGCTGTTGCTTGGGGCGGCTGTGTTTTCCGCCCAGCGCTGGGGCCGCGAGGCGGGCCGTGCCGCCTGCACCGTGCAAGTAGAGGCGATGCAAGCGGCGTCGCGGCGCCAGAATGATGCCTTGAAGGTGATGCGCGAGGAGGGCGCGCGCCGCTCTGCGCGGGTTCAGCAGGCGCTGGCCGGTGCGCAGGCCGGGCAGGCGGACGCGCAGGCGGCTGCCGGCCGCATCCTGGCGCTGCAGCCCGATGGCGACGCCTGCCGCGCGGCCGAGGCATTGATCGCCAGCGAGTTGCCATGAAGCCGTCGATGAGGCCATCGTCCAGGAGGGCGCCAGACGTATCCGGCGTATCAGGCTTGCCGCGCGATGGCTTTCTGTTTGCCTGCCTGTTGTTTGTTGTCTCGCTCAGCGGCTGCGCGGCAGGGCCAGCGGCGCCGGAAATGTGGCCGGTAGCTCAGCCGTGCATCACGTCGCGCCCAGTGGCGCCGGCCTTGCCTCCGGTGCCGGCCCGCGGCATCTTTGTGCAAGTGCAAGCGCTGCTGGCGCGTGAACACTTGCATGCTGCCCATGCACGGCAACTGGAGGCGCTGCTGGATGCTTGCGCCAGCAACTGAGCAACTGAGCAACTGAGCCGCTGGACTTCCATTTTCTGGATTTTTGCTTTCAGTTGTCTTCTGGCGCATGACGCCTGACAAAATCGTAGCGAGCAGAAGCAAGGCTTGGCCCCTCCGCTGGATCAAGAAGCACGACTGTACGAAGGTCGGGGGACGCCGCGTCAGTGAGCATCGCAGATCGTCAATTCCACATGCGGCAGGTTTTCATAGCGCATAGCGGTTCTTGGCCCACCTTCTGCCACCGGCTGGTGCGAAGGGCGCGCTGGCATGCCAGAAAACAGTGCGTCCGGTGCCTGACGTTGCGATGGTGACGGGTTTTCGCACAATGGCTGTATACAATTGGCCTGGCACGAAGCGTGCATGGCTTTCCTTGCCTGTCCCATCTCAAGGAGCTTCGCATGTCTCATCCGCCGCTGTCGTATTCCTGTCGTCCAGCATTCCTTTCCGCATCTATCCCCGACCATCGCGGTTGTTGCATGACAGGAATGGGAGCGTAAATGGCCTCGCCCCGCTTGAAGTCCATCCACCGCCGCAGTGCCGGCGCCACCGTGCCAGCCATATCGCCTGTCGATGAAATACTGCCTGCCGGCAAGCTATTTACCCTGGGGCTGCAGCATGTGCTGGTCATGTATGCGGGCGCCATTGCCGTGCCCTTGATCGTGGGACGTGCTCTTAAACTGTCGCCGGAGCAGGTGGCGGCGCTGATCAGCGCCGACCTGTTCTGTTGTGGCCTGGTGACCCTGATCCAGTCGCTGGGACTCGGCAAATACTTTGGCATCCGCCTGCCCGTGATGATGGGCGTGACCTTTGCCGCCGTCAGCCCCATGCTGGTCATGGCCGGCGATCCCGCCCTGGGCATCACCGGCATCTTTGGCGCCGTGATCGGCGCCGGCGTCGTCTCCATGCTGATCGCCCCCTTCATCAGCCGATTGCTGGCGTTGTTTCCGCCCGTCGTGACGGGCAGCATCATCGCCGTGATCGGCGTGTCGCTGATGCGCGTGGGCGTCAACTGGGCCATGGGCGGCCCGCCGACCATGGCGCAAATTGCCGACCCCGCTTTCGTCAAGTTGGCCGCTGCCGCCACGGCGGCCGGCTTGCCCGCGCCAGCCGGGCCCGCGCCCATGATCGCCAATCCCGGCTATGGCGCGCTGGACAACATGGGTATCGCCTTCTTTGTGCTGGCCGTCATCTTGTTGGTGGCCAAGTATGGACGCGGTTTCCTGTCGAATATCGCCGTATTGATCGGCATCATCGCGGGCACGGCCCTGTCATTCGCGCTGGGCAAGGCCGATTTCGCCAAGGTAGCCAGCGCCCAGCTGTTTGCCATTGTCACGCCGTTCCAGTTCGGCATGCCCACGTTCGACCTGGTCGCCATCGTCACCATGAGCCTGGTGATGATCGTCGTCATGATCGAATCGCTGGGCATGTTTCTGGCGCTGGGCGACATGACGGACAGGCGCATCACGCAAGCCGACATCAGCCGCGGTCTGCGGGTCGATGGCCTGGGCACGTTGATCGGCGGCCTCTTCAACACCTTCCCTTACACCTCGTTTTCGCAAAACGTGGGCCTGGTGGGCGTGACGGGCGTGCGCAGCCGCTGGGTCTGCGTCGCGGCCGGCATCATTTTGCTGGTGATGGGCGTGATCCCGAAGATCGCGCAGGTGGCCGAAGCCGTGCCCGCGTTCGTGCTGGGCGGGGCAGGGCTGGTCATGTTCGGCATGGTTGCCGCCACAGGCATCCGTATCCTGGCCGGCGTCGATTACAAGAGCAATCGCAACAACCTGCTCATCGTGGCCCTGTCGATCGGCTTCGGCATGCTGCCCCTGGTGGCCGAGCAATACGCGCAGCACATGCCGAAAGCCCTGTCGCCGCTGTTGCATAGCGGCATCTTGCTGTCGGCCATCGTTGCCGTGCTGCTGAACCTGTTCTTCAACGGGTTGGTGTCAAAGGAGGAAGCGCAGGACAAGGCCAGGGAGAGCAGCCACGGCAGCGAGTGACGACGATATGCCAATTGCCGGGCAAGATGGTGTAATCGGTATCACTTGTGCTAGAATCTTGCCGCGCTGCCCGGATGGTGAAACTGGTAGACACTGGAGACTTAAAATCTCCCGCCTGTAAGGGCGTGCCGGTTCGATTCCGGCTCCGGGCACCACGAACAAAAAACGCATAACGTCAAAAAATCTGCTTTCCTCTCTTTTCATCGGGGAAAGCAGGTTTTTTTTCGTCTGTCAGAAATGCAAAATGGCACGTAATACCACCAAATGCTGCTACCATTTGCCAAAATTTACCAATGAATTTACCAAAATGGCAGCTCCAGTCAATATCCTGGAACAGGACCTCCGCGCCATCAAGCGAGTGACCAGGCCGATGCTCACCTTTACGTCGCCCCGTTGCACTGGCAATGTGCTCGCAGGCCTTGAACTCATGCACATGATCCACAAGAAGCCGTTTGCAATCGATAGCGCCGATGATATCTTGGTCGCCAACCAATTTTATGCACTCGCTGCGCAGGATCGGCTGATTTGAGGCATGGCAATATCTGCTTAAAAAATCTCCCTCAGATCAGCGACGGGATAAAACTGTTTACTTCGATCCACCAGATAAATCGAAATTGACTTGCGGCCCGCAGCAGCGACGAAGAAATCAGTCGAAGGAATGAATGCAGTCAATAGAAATATTTATGCAACATTTGCCTTGACATGTGTGGTGTGATCGGAAATATAATGCCACATTAAGATATTTTCACTCTTTTATGGCGCCACTTCGAGAACTCATATTGAACATTGAAGATTGATTCGATCAATAAACATGATGCCGTGCTGCTCTAGTTCTGCATGTTTTATCTCCTAATTATTTCAGGAAATTAAAAATAATTAAATGCACATCAAAATTTGTTGATTGTTGATTGTTGATTGTTGATTGGTAAAACTATGGAAAGCGCATTTTAAAATCTTGGAAATGTTTTATTCTGAAGAGAAAATGCGGATTTTACACTGGGAAATACTGTGTAACGATAAAGGTGATCGATATAAGAGATGTTTTCGGTCATGGCGCGATGCCATCTGATTCGCCACGAAATTTGATAAATTAAAAATAGGATTAATAATGAAGCGTCTTTTTGTTTTTTTACTTGCTGCAATGTTGCCCATTTCTTCCTTTGCAGCCTACCAGTGTGACGTTAAAGTAATCAAGGTGCTAATTTATTCTAATGGCAATGTAAATGTTCTGCATTCAGGCCGCAATGACTATACCGTAGTTTGCAACTTAAATTCGACTTCCGGCGAAGTCTCCCCAACTACTTGTGCGATGTGGGCTGCAATGCTGCAGTCCATAAAGAAAAAGGATGGCAATGCAAATTTCTATTTTAACGGCGATGGAACATGCGCTACGATGAATACCTACGACAGCGCGCCAGTTCCAGCGTATATCGGGGATATCTGAACGTGTTTTCCTGTTTGACGATCCACCCAAATTGTCCGTCCCGCAGCATGACCGGCATATTTAGTAAGTGAAATGTCACCATAGAAGGCGTGATATGGTAATACGCGAAGGCGACGCTAATTTCGAAGGTGCTGTCGCGTTGTAGATCCGGGAACGAAATTTCCCCGGAATGGCGCTGCCGCCTTCAAACTGGACGGATCTGTCCTGCCAGCGAATAGAATTGGTCGGCGAATGGCATCACAACTGTGCGACCCATTGCGAACTGGCCCTGGCGGATCAAGTGCATGAGCTCGATGCCTGCAATCACGGAGCCGGCGCAGTGGAATGATTTGAAGTTGAACATCGGTTTGGTGGCTCGCTTGATAGCACGGTGGTCCTGTTCCACGATGTCGTTGCGAGATTTGACCAGGCGCACGAGAATCGGCCAGCTCCGGCTGGCATTGACCGCGTTGATGGCTTACTTGTTGGTTCCGCTCTTGTCTGTTAGTGGGATTAAATGGCATTAAATTGCCAATCGACGTTGCAAGTTGTTGATATGTCGTGATATTTGATTCCGGCTCCGGGCGCCACGGTTTGCAGACATGGCAAGATACGCATAAACCCGCACTTCTCCCACGAGAGTGCGGGTTTTTTGTTGCATTTGAGCTTGCGTGCGACGCCCGAATGGCCGAATGCCGTCCGGCTCGCACCGAACGGCATTCTGTCTGCCTAATTTCTCTTGACGCGAGTCAAGTCAACCCAACCCTCAAAACGACGCCTTGAACTGCACCCCATATGTGCGCGGCTCGTTGACGATGCCGGTCAGGTTGTCGAAATCGATCGCGCCCAGCGACTGGATCTGGTTGGTGATGTTGCGGCCGTAGGCGGCGATTTCGTATTTGTCCCATTTGTAGCCGACCCGCAAGCCGCCTTCCAGCAATTCCTTGGCCTTGTATTCCTTCGCTTCATACAGGAAGAAGTTGTAGCTGGTGCGGTAGGACCAGTCCGTGTAGGCGAAGAATTCGCCGTTGGCGACGGGGATGCTGTATTTCAGGGTGAAGTTGGCTTGCCACTCCGGCGCGCGCGGCAGCGGATTGCCGTCGATGTAGGCCGTGCCTTTGAACGGACCGAGCGGGTCGGTGACGGTACAGCCGCTGGCCGGGTTGTTTTGCGCATTGCCGCAGCTTTGCACGAACAGCTTCTTGTCCTGGATTTCCGTGTGGTTGTAGCTGCCGCCCAGGGTCATGCTGAGCGAGTCGCTGAGGTTGGCCTGGAAGTCCAGTTCCACGCCCTGGCCCGTGGCCTTGTCCGCGTTGATCAGTTGGTTCATGTTGACGGCGCCGCTGCCGGCCGTCAATTGCTTGTCCTTCACGCGGTACTGGAACACGGCCAGGCTGAGGCGGGCGCGCTTGTCGAACAGGTCTTGCTTGATGCCGGCCTCGACGGACAGCGCTTTTTCCGCGCCGGCAAACGAAGGGCGGTCGGCCAGGCCGTTCAGCCGGCCCTGCATCGACGGCGCGCGGTAGCCGGTGGCGATGCGCGCGTAGGCGTTCGTTTCCGGCGTCAGCACATAAGTGCCGCTCAAGTCCCAGCTGACGTTGTGCGAGGTGTCGTTCAGGTTGAACGGACCGGCCGTGGTCGCTTCCACTCGCTTGGCCGAGAAATCCTTCTTGTCCGTCGTGTAGCGCAGGCCGGCGCGCAGTTTCAGCGCGTCGGACACCGTATAGTTGAGCGAGCCGAAGGCCGCGTACGACTTCGAGCTCTGGTTTTGCGTGGCGTAGGCGCTGTTTTGCGGATTGCCCGGTGCCAGGCTGTTGAAGCTGATGCTGTCGATCTGGATGTCTTCCTTGAAATAGAACAGGCCGGCGATCCATTGCAGCGGTCCCTTGGCGCTGGACTCGGCGCGGAATTCCTGCGAAATCTGCTTGTGGTCCGGGATCACGTCGGCCGTTTCCACGACGAAGGGGATGAAACCCGGGCCCATCGGGGGCGCGTACACGGCGCCGTAGCCGCCGTCGACGTCGGCGCGGCTGTAGAAATCGAGTTTTTCATAACCGGTGATCGAGTGCAGGGTCACGCCGTCGAGGTCCCATTTCAGGCGCATGCTGCCGCCCTTGGTTTTCAGGTGCTGGCGGTTGATGCCGTCCGTGGGATAGGAGCCGTAGTCGAAATTGTCGACCAGGTCGTTGGTACCCTGTTTCAGGATGTTGGCGCGGAACAGCGTCGCCGTGCCATCGAGGTTGCGCGCGTGCACGTTGAACAGGGCGCTGAAGTCGCGCGTGGGCTTGACCAGCACCTGCAGGCGGGCGGCGCTGTCTTCATAGCCTTCGAAGTCGCGCGTGCCGGTGGGGCGCGGGTTGTGCACGCGGTCGTCGCGGCGCTGCGTCTGGCCGGAAAAGCGCAAGGCCACGGTGTCGCTGACGGGCACATTGAACGCGCCTTCCAGGTTCTTCATGCCATCCTTGCCGAAGCCGCCGCTCAGGTAGCCTTCCGTCTTGAAGACGGGCTTGGCGGAATCGAACTTGATCACGCCGGCCGGCGAGTTGCGGCCGAACAAGGTGCCTTGCGGGCCGCGCAGCACCTCGACCTGGTCCACGTCAAACACGGGGAACCCCTTCAGCATGGCGTTTTCCTGCACCACGTCGTCCATCACCAGGCCCACCGGCTGCGAGGCGTTCAAGTCGAAGTCGGTATTGCCCAGGCCGCGGATGTAGAAGCGGGGGAAGGTGCGGCCGTAGTCGGACTCGACGGAAACGCTGGGCGAGCGGCTGTTGAGGAAGCGGATGTCGGCGCCGCCGGCCGTCAGCGTGTCGAGCTTGTCGCCCTTCAGGGTGGCGATCGACATGGGCACGTCCTTGATGTTTTCCGCGCGCCGCTGCGCCGTGACGATCACCGTTTCCAGCTGCCCCGGTCCCGCCTGCGCGACGGCAGCGGCGGGCGTGCCGGCGGTCGCCGCCGGAATGCTGTCCTGCGTCTGTCCCTGCGCCATCGTCTGCAAGGGGAAGGCGGCAGTGATGGCCAGGGCGATCAGGGTGTGGCGGACTGTGCTGGCATGCGGTGTCATCATGAAACGGCTCCTATCGGTCGAGGTTGTTCGAAAGGTCCAGGCAGGCGTTGCTTGGCTGGACGAAAAGTCATGCTAGCACGGAAAGTTTTGGTATTCATGCCATTTTCCAGGCGCAACAATTCATATGAAATTCGACTGAATAGGCGAATAAAATCGTATTTGTCGTCAATATCAGGCGGGTGCATAGTGGAGAGCCGGCAGGCGTGTCCGGCCCTGCATTGTGCTGTGCCTGGCGCCACTGTTCCCTGTGGCGGCGCAAGACCAGGGCGATCTGGCCGTGCCGATCACGTCGTCACGCTGGCAATACAACACGGATGCGGCGATTTTTTTTCGCGACGGGCTTGTTGTTGCCGTGCGACAGGCCAGACTCCCGATTGCGCTGCCAGTGCGCGCTGGCATGCCGGCAGCGCGTACTCATGGAGAGGGATGGGGCGCTCAGCCGGGAATCGGCGTGCCCTGATGAAAAGCCATTTGCCAGCGGCCATCGCGCCACTTCCAGAGCGAACTGCGCCAGCTGGCGCCGGCCGGCAGGGCGGCGCTGGCGTGCCGCAGGCAATGGTAGGTGACGAAGGCCGCGTCATCGGCCAGCCAGCGGACCTGGAACTGGCTGATGCTGCGCTGGCAAAATTGCTCCTCGGGCAGGTCGGCGAGGGTCGCCGCGCGCGTCCAGCGATTGCCCGAACTGCCGAACTCGACGAACTCGTCGGCCAGCAGCGCGGCCAGCCTGGCGCTATCGGCGCGCACGGCCTGGCTTTGCAGCGCCGTCTCCAGTGCCAGCAACTGCGCGGCCAGGTCCGCGCCGCCACGTCCTGCCGGTGGCGTCATCAGATGGGGAAGGCGCCCGCGCCCGAGACATTCAGGCAGGCAACCTTGTCGCTGGAAAAGTATTTGATCTGCCCCAGGCCGATCGCGTAGCAGCCATCGCTCAGCGGCGAGATGGGGCCCGTGAGTTTTTCGCCGTTGACGAGGGTGACCACCCACGGCGTGGTGGCCGGTTTGCCCGCGTGGGCCAGTGCGTGTTGTACGACATCGTTCATGGTGTCTCCCTTTTTTGTTGATCTACATGGCGGCCTGCTGGCCGTGCCGGATTTTCCCGCAATTCTACCGTTTCCTGGCGCCGTCCCGCATGCGCGCGCGGCCGGCCGCCGCTTGATGCCGACGTTCCCGCTTTCCCGCTTGCCGGTCAGGGTTACCTGCGCCCGCTTTTTTTACACATTGACACTACAAAGGAAAACTATCGTGCCTACGCCTGATATCCGTCCAACTACGCGCATGGAGGCTGCATGAGCCATCTGCGCATCATCCACGACAATGCCGCCGACCGGGCCACGCTGGCGGCATCCAGCCAGAGCGGCGCGCTGGGCCCGGCAAACCTGCTGACGGAAGACCGCGCCCAGGTGCTGCGCTCGCTCGGCACCGCGCTGAGCATCAGGGCCATCTGGCCGACGCCGGAACTCGGCGGCTGTGTCGCGTTGCCGTTTTGCAACTTGACGCCCCTGGCCAGGATACGGGTGCGCGGCTATGCGCAGCCCGGCGACAGCGTCCCGCTGTTCGATACGGGCGCGGTGGCGGCGTGCGACTACGCACCGCTGGGCTTGTGGGACTGGGGCGCCTTGCCGCTGGGCGTGAATGCCTTCTCATATGGCGGCGGCACCTATGCGCGCGTCTGGTTTCCCATCACCAGTTTCCGGGTCCTGCTGATCGACTTGAGCGACCCGGAGAATCCGGCCGGCTTCCTGGAGGCGGCGCGCCTGGTGGTCGGCAGCTATTGGAGCCCGCAGAACAACGCCGCGTACGGCGCCGGACTGGCCCTTGTCGACACCAGCACGCAGTACCGCACGGCCGCCGGCCAGCAAAACGTGGAACTGGGCGCGCAGTACCGCAAGCTGACCCTGCCGCTGTCGAACATGACGGCGATGGATCGCGCCGGTCTGTGGCGCATCGTGCGCGGCAGCGGCCTGTCGCGGCCTCTTTTTGCCAGCCTGTTTCCCGACGACGAGGACCCTGAACTGGAACAGGCGCACCAGGTCTACGGGCGGCTGGCCAACCTGGCCGCCATCGCCACGCCGTCCTTTCAAACCTATGCCACCACCATCGACATCGAGGAAATCTGATGACTGATTTTTTACCAAGGAGAGACGGCCCTGAGCTGGCAGCTGACCCGCCTGGCTGGCCGCGCTGCCGTCGCCGGACCGCATGCGCCGGCAGCGTGCCGGTCAATGGGGCAGGAGTCCGGCCGGGCGACTACATCGTGCCGCTGCAGGACGGCACGGGGGCGGCACCGCGGCGGATGCTGCCGGTATGTCGCTGGCGCAGCACCAGGCCGCCGTAGGCCGCGCGATCGCCATCGAAGCTGACGGTCACGCCTGCATTGTGGTCCAGGCCGTTTAACTGCCATGGAGGCCGGCCGCGCTTCGTGCATGTGGCGTGGCAGGCACCGATTATGAATACATTGAAAGAAAATATGATTACGACGCAAATGCAGTTTTCACTGGCGGGAGAGCAATAATGGCCGCACCGATCAATGACCGCGACCTCTTGTTGCAAGCCACGTCGCCCCGCTATGCACCCTCGCACGATGCGGGCGTGCTGCTGTCGGCCAGTTCCAGCCTGTTTGAGGTGACGCAAGGCGGCAGCGCCGCACCGGCCGAAATCGTGTTGACAGCGACCATCCTGGGCGCTTCGGGAAGCGTGCTTTTTTCCACCGCGCCGGAAACGCCGCTGCGCGTGAGCGGCAATTCGGCCACCCTGCGCTATGCCGACATGGTGGCCAGCACGGTGACGGTCAGTGCCACGGCCGTGATTGACGGCCGCAGCCATGTTGGCCGGCAAACCATTGCCATGTCGCGTCCTCTGGACCTGACGCCGCCGCCGGCGCCATCCGGTTTGTTTACCACGGGTAAGGCTGCCACCATCGAATTGGGCTGGGCGCCGCCGCCCGCAAATTATCATCAGCTTGCCTATACCGAGGTGTGGCGTGCACCCGTGAATAATTTTGCCCAGGCGACGCTGCTGGCCCGTGCCGACGGCCGCAGCCATGTCGATCCGGTGGGCCCCGGCGCCACGCGCTACTACTGGATACGCTATGTCTCGTGGGCGAACGTGCCCGGTCCCTACAATGCCTCCTCCGGTACTGTCGGCGCCTCCGACATCGAGGTCGAGCATCTGCTGGGCGTACTGACCGCGCAATTGACGGAAAGCCAGCTGAGCAATCATCTGGGCGACCGCATTGCGCTGGTCGACGGACCGGCCACGCTGGCCGGCAGCGTGACCCAGCGCCTTGCTGCCGAGTCCCAGGCGCGTACAGCCGCCATCCAGATCGAGGCGACGACGCGCGCCACGCAGACGGGCCAGCTGTCGGCGCAGTACACGATCAAGCAGGATGTCAACGGCTATATCAGTGGCTACGGCCTGGCGACGACGGCCAATAACGCCACCCCGACCAGCCTGTTCGCCGTGCGCGCCGATACCTTCATGATCGCCAACCCCAGCGGCCCCGGCATCCCCGCCAGCATGCCCTTCATCGTGCGCGCGACGGAAACCGTCGTCAATGGCGTGACCGTCCCGATCGGGGTCTATATTGCGGACGCCTATATTCAGAATGCTTCGGTCACGAATGCCAAGATCGGCGGCGATATCTGGAGCAGCAATTACGTGGCCGGGCAGGCGGGCTGGTATTTGCAGCGGGGCGGCGACCTGTATGCGAACAATGTGCGTTTGCGCGGCAGTATCGCCGGCGGCACCTTTACTTCTTCTGCCTGGCCTGCTGCGGGAGGCGGCTTCTATCTGGGGCCGGAAGGCCTACGCCTGGGGAATAAAAATACGGGCGGGTATTTCCGCCTGGATAGCGATGGCGATATTTCCTCGCCACAGTTCCAGGTCGCTGCCGGCAATGCCACGTTTTCCGGTGTGCTGAAGGCCGCCTCGGGCAGTCTGGGCACGATCACTTCCGGCCGCCTGCAGAATGCGGCGAATACGGCCTATGTGAACCTGGATGCCAGCGGCGACCAGATGTTCATCTCCATCGGCGACCAGATCGGCTTGCGGGCCAACGGTTCGGGCTATTTCTCGCGCGACATCGTGTCCGCGCCCAAGGTCGTCAAAAATGGCACGCTGGCGATCGATGTCGGCTGGGTCGGAAATATATCGGGCAATCTTGTGCCATTTACCGTGTATATCGATACAGGTCACGATTTTGCCGTCGGGTGGCATACCACCGCTGGCGATACCTTTCTGGCCAATGCCACCATTTCCTTCGGCGGCAGCAGTTCGGGGGGCGGCTGCAACGGGTTTGGCGAGTCGACGGTGGTCGTGGGCGATGGCCTGGCAACTGCCACAGGCTTGCATCCGATCGATAACCGTATTTATATACGATATACCTGGACGCCAGTCCAGGGCAGCGGCAGGATATACCCCGCAACTCTGGATTGGAAGCTGGTTAAAGTATAGGGGAAAGCGGCGGCTGGCAGGCCTGGCATGCCGCCGCATGCCTCACGCGTCGGCCAGCAGATTCTTCGGCAGGGCGACCGACACCAGCTTCCAGCGCCACAGGCCGTCGCGCGCCAGGGTCAGTTCGCCGATGTGGCTCTTGCTGTGGGAGCGCTGCACGACGACGCTGTCCCAGGACGTGTAGTGCAGCTTGTATTCGGGCTTGTTCTTGCGCTTGCGGCCGCTGATGTCGCTGACCTTGGCGATGGGATGTTCGTAGCGGTCGTTGAGCTTCATCAAGGCGACTATGCCTTCGGGCATCAGCATGGTGTCGAGCAACGGGTCGATGACGTCCGGGTCGATGTCGTCGGCCACTTCCGGCGCGGAAAACAGGGTGTGCAGTTGGCTGCCCAGGCTGCCGCGCAATTGGTCCAGGTCGATATGCGCGGCCAGCGCCTGCGTATCCTCATCCATGGTGGCTTCACGGATCTGGTTCATGGTGAAGTACGGGCTGCCATAGAAGACGCCGGCCAGCGCGACCAGTGCCACTAGGGCGAGAAGCAACATTCTTTTCATCGTGCAATCTCTCGGATGCCTGGCGACCCGGTGCGCCTGAAGTGTTGGCATTCTACATAATATTTCCAAAAATCAATATAGCGGTTTAGGTAAGTGTTGTTTTAGATCAAGTTTCATCAAAGTAATTCTGGTGGCAAGGTAATGTCCATCAATTGCCAGTCCCAGATGCCATGGCGTCGCAGCAGGAACTGGCTGGCGGCGGGGCCGGCGCCACTGCGCCGCAGCACCACTTCGTTCCATGAGCGGTAAGCCATGCCGAAATCGTGGCGCTTGCCATCGGCGCCGTGCTTGCCATGCAGGATCAGGACCGTGATGCCGGGCGGCGAGACGATGGTGTCGAGCATTTCTTTCAGCTCGTCCTCGTTGGCCGTTTCGCCGGCTGCCCGCAGCTGGCGCGCCACGCTGGCGCGCACGGCCGGCAGGTCGGCGTGCTGCGCCAGGGTGTCCAGGCGCACGGATTTGGCCGCGATGCTGATGCGGTACATGGCGATGTAGGGGCTGACCCAGGTGAAGCCGATGGCGGCAACGGCAAAAATGATCGCGGTGGCGTACTTTCTTTTCATGGTCTGTGTCTTCGGATGAGCTGTGCCGCCGTGATTTTACCCGGCCAGGGCCGGCGGATGGTGTAGCATTCGTGCCGGCGCGGACCATCGCGCCGCCAGCTGTATTATTGAGGACAACCATGAATATCACTATCAATCAGGTGCTGCAGTCGTATATCGACCCGCTCACCGCCAGCGAATACGCGGCGCTCGAACGCAGCCTGCTGGCCGAAGGCTGCCGCGACGCGCTGGTGCTGTGGAACGACGTGCTGATCGACGGGCATAACCGCTACGCCATCTGCCGCCAGCACGGCATCGAATTCAAGACCATCCAGAACACCAGTTTTATCTCGCTCGACGACGTCATGCTGTGGATGATCGACAATCACCTGGCGCGCCGCAGCGTGTCGGACTTCCAGCGCGGCGTGCTGGCCTTGCGCAAGAAGGAAATCGTCGCCGCGCGCAGCCCGGCGCCCGTCAGCGCCCAGGATGCGCCGGACGGCGAAAACGCGCCGAAGCCGGCCATGAGCACGCGCGAAGAGGTGGCCAAGGCGGCGCGCCTGAGCAGCAACCAGATCAGCCAGATCGAGAAGATCCAGAAGGCGGCCTCGCCGGAGCTGGTGGAAGCCGTCCGTTCGGGCACGATTTCCATCAATGCGGCGGCCACCGTGGCGTCCTTGCCGCCGGAAGAGCAGGTGGCGGCCGTCGCCGGCGGCAAGAAGCTGTTGCGCCAGGCGGCCAAGGAAATCCGCGAACAGCGCGCCGCCACGCGCACGCCGCGCGAACCGAAAGTCCACGTGCCGCAGGACACGCCGGAAACGGGCAACGAACCGTGGGCCGAGAACGCGGCGCAGGCGCCGTCCGAAACGGAGCGCCTGCGCGCCGAGATCGCCAGCCTGAAACAGCGGGTGGCGCAACTGCAGGCGGACAACGTGGAGCTGAACCAGCGCATAGCCGCCCTGATCGACGCATCGTAGGGCACCCGCTCAAACCGCCGCGTCGCGCCGTGCGGCGTGCCATGCTCACCGGCCCGGCGCCGCCGTATCCAGTACGGTGGCGCCTCACGGCCACAAGGGCGCGCCGGGCCGCACTGCCGCCCGCGACGGTTTTGTCAGGTGCCGTGACTGTATTTCTGGAGCCGTACATGCTACATCGCAGTGATTTTTTCGCCGCCATCGCCTGCGGCATCGTCGCCAGCGCCCCCGCGCTGGCCGCACCCGCTGCCTCCGCTGCCGTTCCTGCCGCCGAGATGGCCCGCTGGCAAGCGCAGGCTGCCAACGTCAGCATCGCGCGCGACACGTGGGGCATTCCCCATGTGACGGGCAAGAGCGATGCGGACGCCGTCTTCGGCCTGATGTATGCGCAGGCCGAGGACGATTTCCCGCGCGTGGAACTCAATTACATCAACGCCATGGGACGCCTGGCGGAAGTCGAGGGCGAGCAGGAACTGTACCGCGACCTGCGCATGAAGCTTTTCATCGATCCGCAGGAGCTGCAGGCGCAGTACCGCGCCAGCCCGCCGTGGCTGCAAAAGCTGATGCAGGCGTTCGCCGATGGCCTGAATTTTTACCTGGCCACGCATCCGCACGTGAAACCAAAGTTGATCACGCATTTCGAGCCGTGGATGGCCTTGAGTTTCAGCGAAGGCAGCATCGGCGGCGATATCGAATCCGTCAGCCTGGCGCAGCTCGAAGCATTCTATGGCCAGCAGGCCAGGCCCGCCGCCCTGGCGCTGGCCAGCCTGGAAACCGGGGCGGAATCCGGCATGGACCCCGAGCCGAGCGGCTCGAACGGCTTTGCCATCGCGCCCGCCATCACGCGCAATGGCCATGCGCTCCTGATGATCAACCCGCACACCTCGTTCTACTTCCGCCCCGAAGTGCAAATGACCAGCGGCGAAGGCTTGAACGCGTATGGCGCCGTCACCTGGGGCCAGTTCTTCGTCTACCAGGGCTTCAATGAACGCGTGGGCTGGATGCACACGTCCGGCGGCGGCGACGTCATCGACGAATACCTGGAAAGCATCGTCGACAGGGACGGCGCGTGGTACTACCGCTACGACGGCGCGCTGCGTCCCTTGAAAGCCGTGCCCATCACCTTGCCCTATAAACTGGCCGGCGGCGGCATGGGCAGCAAGACCATGACGGTCTACTACAGCCACCACGGCCCCATCGTGCGGGCGCAGGACGGCAAATGGGTGGCCGTGCGCCTGATGAACGAACCGTTGAAGGCGCTCACGCAGTCGTACACGCGCACCAAGGCGCGCGACTACGCGGCGTTCTACCAGACGATGGAACTGCGCACGAATTCGTCGAACAACACGGTGTACGCGGATGCGGACGGCAACATCGCTTATTTCCACGGCAATTTCATTCCCGTGCGCGACCCGCGCTTCAACTGGAAGCAGCCCGTCGACGGCAGCGACCCGGCTACCGAGTGGCAGGGCTTGCACACGGTGGCGCAAACCATCACCCTGTTCAACCCGAAGAATGGCTGGATACAGAACACGAATAACTGGCCGTATTCGGCGGCCGGGGCCAGCAGCCCGCGCCAGCAGGACTACCCCGCCTACATGTCCGTGTACGGCGAAAATGCGCGCGGCCTGCATGCGGTGAAGGTCTTCCGGAACCGCACGGGATTCACGCTCGACAGCCTGATCGCCGCTTCCTACGACAGCGAGCTGACGGCGTTCGAAGCACTGCTGCCGCCGCTGTTTGCCGCCTGGGATGCGCTGCCGGAGCATGCCCCGCAAAAGCTGGCGCTGGCTGGCAAGATCGCGCTGCTGCGCGCCTGGGACTGGCGCTATGCGCTGGACTCCACGCCCACCTCATTGGCCGTGTTCTGGGGCCAGGAGCTGGCGGAGCTGACGGGGAAACAGGCGAGGGAGCAGGGCGTGCCCGTGGTCGACTTCATGGCGACGGACAAGGTCACGGCGGCGCAGCGCCTGGCCGCGCTGGCGACGGCGGCCGATAAACTGCAGCGCGATTTCGGCAACTGGCAAACGCCGTGGGGCGAGATCAACCGCTTCCAGCGCCTGACGGGCGACGTGGTGCAGCCGTTCGACGATGCGAAGCCCAGCTTGCCCGTGCCTTACGCCTCGGGCAACTGGGGCGCGCTGGCCGCGTATGGCCAGAGCAGCAAGAGCACGACGCGCAGGATTTACGGCGAACGCGGCAACAGCTTCGTGGCGGCCGTGGAATTCGGCCCGCGCATCAGGGCGAAAAGCATACTCGCCGGCGGCCAGAGCGGCGACCCGGCATCGCCGCACTTCAGCGACCAGGCGGCCATGTACGCGCGCGGCGAATTCAAGGACGTGCTGTTTTATCCCGAGGACGTGGCCCGGCACCTGGAGCGCAGGTACCGGCCGGGGGAGTGAACGGTGCTGGTCATGGCAACAATGTGTCGGATTACGCTTCGCTAATCCGACCTACGGTATCGCCTGGCATGTAGGTCGGATTAGCGGCGGCACGCCGCGTAATCCGATAATCCCCACCTCAAATCGCGTCCAGCGCCGTGCGCAGGTCGTGGCGCAGGTCCTCGATGTCCTCGATGCCCACCGAGAGGCGGATCAAGCCGTCGCCGATGCCCAGCCTGGCCCGCTGCTCGGGCGGAATGCTGGCATGCGTCATCAGGGCGGGGTGCTCGATCAGGCTTTCCACGCCGCCCAGGCTTTCGGCCAGGGCAAACACTTCGCAGCGTTCGAGGAAGCGGCGCGCGCCCGCCAGGTCCGTATCGAGGTCGATCGAGATGATGCCGCCGAAACCATCCATCTGGCGCCGCGCCAGCGCGTGCTGCGGGTGCGACTCCAGTCCCGGATAAAACACGGTGCGCACTTCCTTCTGCTGTTCCAGCCACTGCGCCAGCGCCAGGGCGTTCTGGCAATGGCGCTGCATGCGGATGGCCAGGGTTTTCACGCCGCGCAGGGCGAGGAAGCTGTCGAACGGCCCCGCGATCGCGCCCACGGAATTTTGCAAGAAGCCCAGCTGCTCGCGCCATTCCGCCTGGCGTTCTTCCGCACCGACGATGGCGATGCCGCCGATGATGTCCGAGTGGCCGTTCAAATACTTGGTAGTCGAGTGCACGACGATGTCGAAGCCGTGTTCCAGCGGGCGCTGCACGAGCGGGCTGGCAAACGTATTGTCGGCCACGGCGATGATGCCCCGTTCGCGGCAGATGTCGGCGATCGCGCGCAGGTCGGCCAGTTTCAGCATCGGGTTGGTCGGCGTTTCGACCCACACCATCTTCGTTTCGGGACGCAGCGCGGCCAGCAGGTTTTCCGGCTTCGTCAAGTCCACATAGCTAAAGTCATGGCCGGCCGAGCGGCGGCGCACGCGCTCGAACAATCGATAGGTGCCGCCGTACATGTCATCGCCGGCGACGATATGGCTGCCCGCGTCCAGCAATTCCAGCACGGACGAGATGGCGGCCAGGCCCGAGGCGAATGCGAAGGCGGCGCTGCCGCCTTCGAGGTCGGCGACGCAGCGCTCGAGCGCCCAGCGCGTGGGATTGTGCGAGCGGCCGTAATCGAGGCCCTTGTGCACGCCGGGGCTGTCCTGCACGAAGGTGGAGGTGGCGTAAATGGGCGGCATGATGGCGCCCGTCGACGGGTCGGGCGACTGGCCGGCGTGGATGACGCGCGTGGCGAGATGGCTCTTGCGGGGTGTTTGCTGGCTCAAGATAGTGTCCTGCGTAAGTGGTTGAGAAGGTCGAAGCGGGTGATCAGGCCATAGAACGCGGCATCGTCGGCGACGACGGCCGTCAGGCCCCGGTCCAGGGTGGCGCGCAGGGCGGGCAGGCCGCTAGACGGCGCCAGGGTTTCGATCTGCGTCGTCATGGTGGCGCCCACGAGGCCCGCGAAATGCGCGGCGTCGCCGGAGACGTGCAGCAGCAGGTCCGATTCGTCGATGATGCCCACCAGCTGGCCCGCCTCGATGACGGGCAGCTGCGCCAGGTCGCTCGAGCGCATGCGGTTGAAGGCCGTCAGCAGGGTGTCGCCTGGCGCCACGCTGACGACATCGCCTTCGTCGTAGCGGCGTCCGATCAGGTCGCGCAAGTCGCCCGAGCGCGCCCGCTGCAGCAGGCCCTGGTCGCGCATCCAGCCGTCGTTATAGACTTTCGACAGGTAGCGCGTGCCCGTGTCGCAGACAAAGGTGACGACGCGCTTCGGGCTCGTCTGTTCGCGGCAGTACTTGAGGGCGGCGGCCAGCAGGGTGCCGGTGGACGAGCCGCCTAAAATGCCTTCGGCGCGCAGGAGGGCGCGCGCGCTGTCGAAGCTTTCCTGGTCCGTGATCGTATAGGCCTTCGTCACGCTGCCCATGTCGGCGATCGACGGAATGAAGTCTTCGCCGATGCCTTCCACGGCCCACGAGCCGCTCGTGTCGCTGACCTTGCCCGTGTCGATATATTCGGTGAGGATGGAGCCTTGCGGGTCGGCCAGCACGAATTCCAGCTTCGGCTGCGCCTTGCGGAAGTAGCGTGTCAGGCCCGTGAGGGTGCCGGACGAGCCGACGCCGACGACGATGGCGTCCACGTCATGTCCGCTCTGCTCCCAGATTTCCGGGCCCGTCGTCGTTTCGTGCGCCAGCGGATTGGCCGGATTGTTGAACTGGTCGGCGAAGAAGGCGCCCGGCAGTTCGCGCGCCAGGCGCGCCGCGTAATCCTGGTAGTACTCGGGATGGCCCTTGCCCACGTCCGAGCGCGTGGTATGCACTTCGGCGCCCAGCGCCTTCAGATGCAGCACTTTTTCCGTCGACATCTTGTCGGGCACGACTAAAATCACGCGGTAACCCTTGATGCGTCCGACGAGGGCCAGGCCGATGCCCGTATTGCCGGCCGTCGCTTCGACGATGATGCCGCCCGGCTGCAGGCGGCCGTCGGCTTCGGCCGCCTCGATGATGGACAGGCCGATGCGGTCCTTGATGGAACCGCCGGGATTTTGCGATTCCAGTTTCAGGAACAGCTGGCACAGGCCCGTGTCGAGCCTGGTCACTTCGACCAGCGGGGTATTGCCGATCAGCTTGTATAACGCTGGCGGCTGGGGTGGGGATGGCATTCGATCATTCATGGTGGCTCCTGTCAGCGAAACAGCCGCTCCGGATTGTGTCCCGAGCCGCCTTCCGTGCAAAAGGGCGGAGTGTAGGCGCGGGACGGGGTGCTGCGAACGAATGTTTATCTGCTTGCATATGCGGCTTTCGCATATGGGCAGCGGCTTTCACCATGCGAGTATGCGCCGTTTTTTTGTGCCATGCAGCGCTGACGGCGCATGTATTAAGCTGCCGCAAGCTTGCCATTGCGATTTATAATCACGCCTCGAAAAGATACTAAATAGTATTGAAATTACTCAGACAGGGCAGGCGGCAGTGGCAAAACTTTATTTCCGGTATTCCGCGATGAACGCGGGCAAGTCGACGGCCTTGTTGCAAGTCGCACACAACTATGAAGAGCAGGGCCAGCAGGTGCGCCTGTACACGGCCGCCATCGACAGCCGCTACGGCGTGGGCCGCGTCACGTCGCGCCTGGGACCGCAGCGCCAGGTCGATATCTTCCATGCCGACACGAATTTCCTCGACGATATCCCGCAAGTGGCTTGCCTGCTGGTTGACGAAGCGCAATTCCTCAGCACGGCGCAAGTGCAACAACTGCACCAGCTGGCGCAAGTGAAGGGCGTGCCCGTCATCTGCTATGGCTTGCGCACGGATTTCAAGGGCGCACCGTTCCCCGGCTCGGCCTATCTGCTGGCGCTGGCCGACGATATCGAGGAGCTCAAGAATATTTGTACCTGCGGCAAGAAAGCCACGATGAATATCCGCGTGGACGAGCAGGGCCGCCGCATCAAGGAAGGCGAGCAGATCAGTATTGGCGGCAACGAAGCGTACCGCCAGGCGTGCGGGCGTTGTTTCTACGCGTAAGTTTCTACTCGCACATTTACTCGGCCACGGGCAATCCCACGTCGGCGTCGTCCGACAGGGCCAGGTCGCCGCGCTCGAAGGCGGCCAGGATGTCGTTGGCGCGCGCCAGGTCTTTTTCGCGCACCAGCACGCGCGCGCCGCCGATGGCGGGCGCCAGCAGCAGGTTGGCCTGCATGTGCTGGTCGTCGGTGAGGATGACGTCAATGCCGGCCGCTTCCAGGCAGCCGCGGATGACGTGCGCATCCGTGGGGATCATCAGCCGGGCAATCAAAACATAGTCGTTGTGCATCGCGTCTCCTGGTGCATGGATAACTGCATCTTAGCACCAGGCGGCTGCGGGCCGCCGCTTACAGCTTGAACACGCCCACCACCTGCGTCAGGTCCTGCGCCTGTTCCTGCAGCGCTTCGGCGGCCGCGGCCGCTTCTTCCACGAGGGCCGCGTTCTGCTGGGTCACCTGGTCCATCTGGGCGATGGCCTGGTTGACCTGCTCGATGCCGCTGCGCTGCTCTTCGCTCGCCTGCGCGATGTCGGCCATGATGGCGCTGACCTTGCGTACGCTGGCCACCACGGTATCCATGGTGGCGCTGGCCTGGTTTACTTGCGTGTGGCCCAGGTCCACCGTGCTGGCGGAGGCCTGGATCAGGTCCTTGATGTCCTTCGCCGCCGCCGCCGAGCGCTGCGCGAGCGTGCGCACTTCCGTGGCCACGACGGCAAAGCCGCGTCCCTGTTCGCCGGCCCTGGCCGCTTCCACGGCCGCGTTCAGGGCGAGGATGTTCGTCTGGAAGGCGATGCCGTCGATGACGCCGATGATGTCGGCGATCTTGCCCGATGAACTGCGGATCGCTTGCATGGTGCTGCTCACCTGCGCCACGGCCGCGCCGCCTTCGGCAGCCAGGGTCGACGATTCGCGCGCCAGGCTGCTCGCCTGTTGCGCGTGCTCCACGTTCTGCTTGACGGTCGAGCTCAGCTCTTCCATCGAGGCGGCCGTTTCTTCCAGCGAACTGGCTTGTTGTTCCGTGCGGCTCGACAGGTCCAGGTTGCCGCTGGCAATCTCGCCCGAGGCCGTGGCGATCTGCCCGGCGCTGCCGCGCACCTTGCCCACCACTTGCGACAGCTTGTCGCTGATACGGTTCATGGCGCGCAGCAGGCGGCCGATCTCGTCTTCGCTGCGCGTGTGCAACTGGACCGTCAGGTCGCCGTCGGCGATCTGCGCGGCGGCCGCTTCGGCCTGCGCCAGCGGACGCGAGACGAGCACGCGCACCAGCCAGTACAGCAGCAGGGCGAAGACGAGCAGGGCGATGAAGCCGGAAATGGCCAGCTGGTTGCGCAACTGGCGCGCCTCGAGCGTGATTTCGTCCGTGAAGGTGCCGCCGGCGATGATCCACTGCCAATCCTTGAACTGGCGGTAATACAGCTGCTTTTCGCGCGCGCTGGCGCCCGTTTCGCCCGGCGCCGTCCACGTGTAGCGCATGGCGCCATTCTTTTGCGCCAGCATGTCCTGGATGAACAGGCGGCCGTCGCTGGCCTTGAAGTCGAGCGCGCTCTTGCCCTCGCTGTTCGGGTGCAGCACCATGTGGCCGTAATTGGCGCCCGGCGCCGTGTCGACGATATAGATGTAGCCGGTCTGGCCGATCTTGACCTGGCGAATCTTGTCTTTCAGCATGGCCAAGTTCTTGCTGATGTCGAGGCCGATGAACAGCACGCCCACCACCTTGCCGCCCGCATCGCGCACGGGATCGTACTGGGTGATGTATTGCTTGCCAAACAGGGTCGCCATGCCGATGAAGCGCTGGCCCGCGCGCAGCGGCGCATAGCTGGGGTGGTTATGGTCGAGCTGGGTGCCGATGGCGCGCGTGCCATCCTGTTTCTTCAGCGACGTGCTGATGCGCACGAACTCGTCGCCGTCGGCGGCGAAGATGGTGGCGATGGCGCCGGTCTGCGCCGTATAGCGGTCGACCAGGGCCGTGTCGAGGTTCAGGACCTTGGCGCCATTGCTGAGCGCGGGCGTCGCCTTGCCGGCCACGGCCACCAGGGCGCCCGTGTCGACGGCAAACGGGCCGGGAAACTCGGCCGCGAACAGGCGCGCGAAGCTGGCCGCTTCGTTGACCATGGCTGTATGGAACACTTCGGTGGTGGTCATCACGCTATCGAGTTCGCTGGTGACGGCCGCTTCGGCCCGCTGTTCCAGCACCGTGGACGTGCTGATGCTGATCAATGCCGTCAGGCTGGCCAGGATCAGGCTGACGAGGCAGAACGTGAAGACGGTGATCTTGCCGCCGACGCTCCAATGGCGCGGATGAAGGGAAAATGTTTGCATAAGGATGGTCGTATCAAGTCTTGGGTGGGCTAAGCAGCGCGTACACGCCATGCGCATCGCCGCGGGCAAGCAGGCAATGGGGGAAGGGCAATCTGCGGAAGCTGGTACGGCTGGAAAGGGGCAAGGCTGGGCTGTGGCGATGTCAACAGCCGGTCAAGCAGGGGGCGATGATAGCATGGCGCTTGCGTTTTGTTACTAAGTGTTTCCCGTAAGAATGATTAAATGCGCAAAAAACGTCACCTGGATCAAGAAAGGCAAAGATGGTGTCTTGACTTTTTTGGCGATCTGCGGGGTGTTTTCCGGTGGCGGCTTGCGCGCCGCTTGCAGGCGGCGGCCTCATCACGGATGTTTCACTTTGTAATTAATGGAACTGGGCCTTTAATCCGCGCTTAAGCTTCCGGGAAGAAACTGATATTCCATGGGAGACTGGTTGTTGGTATCCTGTAGAATAACTCCAGACCAGTCGTGTATTCCCCTTACTGTCTTGCTGGCTGGCGCATGCATATCAGCGCCGCCTGGAATTGATTTAAACTAATTTTCGGAGAAGCCGATGAAGAAGCAAATGATGCTGGTCACCCTGGCGCTTGCCCTGTCAGCCCACGCTGGCGCAGCCCAGACGGACAAGAGCGCCGCTCCTCCGCCCCCCTTGAAGCCGCTGGCACAGCAAACCCAGGCCGCCCTGTGGGCATCGCGCGTCTTGACGCGCGTCCACTACAAGGCCATGCCGCTCGACGACGCCATGTCGGAAAAGATCTTCGACCGCTACTTCAAGTCGCTCGACGCGGAAAAACTGTTCTTCGTGCAGGCCGACATCGACCGTTTCGCGCCGCTGCGCACCAAGCTCGACGACGCCATCATCAACGAGGACTTGACGGCGCCGTTCGCCATCTACAATCTGTACCAGCAGCGTTTCGATGAGCGCATGGCGTATGCGCGTGAACTGCTGAAAACCAAATTCGACTTCACGGCCGATGAAAGCTACCAGTACGACCGTGAAAAAGCGGCCTGGCCGAAGAACGACGAGGAAGTGCGCGACCTGTGGCGCAAGCGCGTCAAGAACGACTGGCTGCGCCTGAAGCTGGCGGGCAAGGAAGACAAGGCCATCCGCGACACGCTGGACAAGCGCTACGAGAGCTACACCAGCCGCTCGCGCAAGCTCAATAGTGAAGACGTGTTCCAGATCTTCATGAACGCGTATGCGATGTCGATCGAGCCGCATACCAATTACCTGGGCCCGCGGGCCTCGGAAAACTTCGACATCGCCATGCGCTTGTCGCTGGAAGGCATCGGCGCCGTGCTGCAGACGCGCGACGAATACACGGTGGTGCGCGAAGTCGTGCCGGGCAGCCCGGCCGGCCTGTCGGGCAAGCTGAAAGTGGGCGACCGCATCGTCGGCGTGGGGCAGGGCGAAAGCGGCCCCATCACCGAAGTGCTGGGCATGCGCATCGACGACGTCGTGCAGCTGATCCGTGGCGCCAAGGATTCCGTCGTGCGCCTCGACATCCTGCCGGCCGATGCCGGCCCCGATGCCAAGCACGTGGTCTTGCCGCTGGTGCGCAAGAAAATCAGCATGGAAGAGCAGGCGGCGAAGAAATCGATCATCGAAGTGCGCGACAACGGCGTCAAGCGCCGCATCGGCGTCATTGCCCTGCCGACCTTCTACCAGGACTTCGAGGCGCGCCGCCGTGGCGACAAGGACTTCAAGAGCGCCACGCGCGACGTCAACCGCCTGCTGGGCGAGTTGAAAAAGGATAAGGTCGACAACGTCCTGATCGACTTGCGCAACAACGGCGGCGGTTCGCTGAACGAGGCCGTCGAACTGACGGGCCTGTTCATCGACAAGGGCCCCGTCGTGATGCAGCGCAATACCGAAGGCAAGGTCGACGTGGAAAGCGACACCAACGCCGGCCTGGCATGGGATGGCCCGATGGGCGTGCTGATCAACCGTGGTTCCGCCTCCGCTTCCGAGATTTTCGCCGCCGCCATCCAGGACTACGGCCGTGGTCTCGTCATCGGCGAAGGCAGCTTCGGCAAGGGCACCGTGCAGACCCTGTTCAACCTCGACCGTTTCGGCGGCAGCGAGAAGGCCCGTTTCGGCGAGCTGAAAATGACCATCGCGCAATTTTTCCGCATCAATGGCGGCACCACGCAGTTGCGCGGCGTCACGCCCGACATCAAGCTGCCCGCCATGTCGGACACGGAAAACTTCGGCGAATCGAGCTACGACAATGCCTTGCCGTGGGTGGCCATCAAGCCGGCGCAATACATGCCAACGGGCGACCTGAAGGATATCGTGCCGCTGCTGGACAAGAAGCACGAAGCGCGCGTGGCCAAGGACAAGGATTTCCAGTACTTGCAGGATGACATCGCCCTGGTCCTCAAGCAGCGCAAGGAAAACCAGATCTCGCTGAACGAAGCCGTGCGCCGCAAGGAGCGCGATACCCAGGAAGCGCGCGCCAAGGCCCGCGAAAAACGCCTGATCGCGCAAATTTCGAATCCTGCCGACGACCTGGTGGTGATTCCCGATCCGAAGGACGTGCTGAAGGGCGCGAAAGCGGCCAGCAAGACGGCCAAGCAGATCGCCGCCGTGAAGGGCGCCTTGCGCACGGACGATGGCTTGCAGGGCGACGAGCGCGCCCTCAGCGCCGAACTCGACGCCGAGACGGCCGCGAAGAGCGCCAAGGACGTGCTGCTGAACGAGTCGGCGCGCATCCTGGCCGATGAAGTGGCGCTGATCAAGGCCGATACGCGCCTGGCTGCGAAAGTCTTGCCATACGGCGCAGGTGCCGATGCCAAGTCGGCGCCGGTGGCGGCCGCCAACGCCAAGTAAGACGGCGCACGCCGCGAAAAGCCGGTTCTTTGCGGAGCCGGCTTTTTTTTGCCGAAAAAGAGCAGTTATATTCCCGGCGTATTTCTATTATTCCAACAATCAATTGGCATGATATGCCGCGATGCAGCATAATTCACTCGTCTCCTCTATTCTCCTCCAAGAAAATAGATTCAGCCCGCTCCCGTAGCGGGCTTTTTTTTTGTTCTTTTCGTTGCGACCTGTGCTTTGTTGATGAACCGGTTAATTTCCGCCGTGTGGCGGCCGATCAATGGCCGGCAGGGGGGGCATCCCGGTACACGAATACATCGGCTGCCAGCGGGCAGAAACGCGTCCCTAGATTCATATCAAAACAGCCTGCATTTCAGCCTTCAAGATTGCAGGGATTGGACTACAGTCAAGCGACAAGGTGACGGCGCCTATCCATTGAGTGAGTACAAGGTTGCCCAAGAAGCAGCACACATGCGACCGACGGTAGTCGCTCGGTAGGGAGGCGCAATGGCCGAAGAGAGCGCGGAAAGTAAGCAAGGCGCTGCGGTGCGCGATTGGCTGTCGCTGTGGACTGAGCGCGCTGGTTTTTTGCTTCCCATGCTGACGGCCTTGTCCGGCGTCTTCCTTTCCGAGCGCCAGGCCAAGGTTTTCGCCTATTGCGCTGCGGCTGTTCTGGCTGTTGCCTATGCTCTTTTTCTTTACTGGCGAAGCCGCCGTCGGCCGCCACCACTCCCGCCAACGCCTCCGGAAGCGCTGGATACCTCCATCTTGCGCTCCTTTCTGCCGTTCGAACAAGGCGACACGCTGATCGGCCGTCGTACTGATTGCATGGATGCAATGGTGATTTTGCAAGGCGCGGAATTTCGCTTTGGCGTGATCTGGGGCGAATCGGGTTGTGGCAAGACATCATTCTTGCGTGCTGGCCTGGTCGCGGAGTTGCGCCGGCGTGGTCATGCTTGCATTTACCTGGGACGGCCGTCCGACGATCCCGGCATGGCGATCGAACTCGCGTTCAGCCATCACGGCGGTACCGGGCGCCTGTTCGTCATCATAGACCAATTTGAGGAATACTTTCTCACGCACCCCAGCCATCATGCGTGTAGCGCACTGGGAAACCGCATGCGAAAACTACTGGATGATCACCAGCACTGTTCGCTCGTGATCGCCATACGGCGTGACTTTTTTGCGCGATTGCAAAACTTCGCTCCCGATATTCCGGATCCAACGTCGCCGCGGACGACGTTCGAGTTAATTAATTTGAGAACACATTCCGCGCGTCAAGTTCTTGCGCACGCGGCTGCCGACGAGGCTGTCCAGTTCGAAGCCGCGCTTGTGGACGCCATCATCGAAGACTTGGAGAGCAACGGCGAGGTATGGCCCGTCGAGCTCCAGTTGATCGGCACTCGTCTCAAGCGCGCGCATGTCCGGGAGAAGGCGGTGTATGTCGCACTGGGCCGCAAGGCTGGCGTGATTGGCACCTTTATTCGTGATGAGATTACGCGCCTTCCCAAGCCTGTCTTGGGTGAAATCGTTTTGCGCAAACTTTGTGCTCCTGGAGGCATCGCAAAATCACCTGTCGATATTACTTTTGACGCCATCGTCGAGGACGTCCGCGCGCGCGATGCGACCCTGTTGGCCGGCGGCGAGCTTGCAACGTGCTTGATAAAGTTGCAGGAAGCGCGCGTCGTTATCCGAACCGGGCCCGATACATATAATTTGACCCATGATGCGCTGGCGCCCCTGATTCAGCGAGGAACCACCGGCCTGCAAGGAGCGGCCGAGGCTGCAGACCGTTCCATTTCATTCTACCTTGGCGCATTTCGCAACGATAGCATGGTGCGAATTCCTATCCGGACTCTTCTACAAATCCGCCGCCATGCGACACCCCAAATCCTCGCCGATCGCCTTGTAAGGGAACTGATGGCGAAAAGTTGGCTCAGCGCTGCTTTCGCACTGAGCTGGCCGGCCGCCATGGCAGTCCTGGTACTGGTGGTGGGCGGCTATGTTTTCGCTTTCCGTAGCTGGTCGATAGGTACGGGGTCCGTGGCATTTGCTTCGGTTCCGCCGTCAGTGGTAATACGCTTCAGCACTCCTTTCACGCGTATCCTTCCTGGTACGGACAAGGTTGCTGTGGAAACATCGTTTGATATTGATCAGCTCGATCCAACGAATATAACGGCGATTACTCAGGTGCCGCGCGGGGATATCTGGGGTATTGGCGGCACGCAGGACGCCGTGGCGCATATCGCCGACGTCCTGGATCCACTCGAGAAAATTCGTTTCCTGCGCATTGCTGGAAAACCGAAAGAGGCAGCGGCCGCGTTCGCCGCCTTCAGTCGCGGAAAACAAGGTGCTTTTCGCTTGAGGGAAGCTTCCGATGCGATCGGACTAGCCGGCAGGGCGAATGACGAACAGGACACGGACGAGGTTGCGGAAGCGCTTATCCGAATCCTGGGCGTCACGCCATCGCCACCTGACCTGCAAAGCCAGCTGGCTGCAGCTGCCGGCTTGTTGCGCATAGCCGAGACCCGGGCTGGCGTTGCTGATCGGATGACGCTGAATTTGCAGCAATCTTTGGCGATTTTCAGGCAGCAAAGCATCTACAAGAAGTCCACTAGGCTGGGGCCCCTTTTTGATGCGGAGACTTATCTGATCGAAGCGGCGATTGAGCAACTGCTGCTGAACGGCATCTCGCAACCGACGGAAGGCGATCTCAAAACACTTGAAATGATCATCGATGACTCAGAAAGCGCCCCGTTAGCGCGGGTCGGAGCATTCGGCCTACTGGAAAGTTATGCCGCTCGCAATGAAAGTCTTGCCTTGCCAGTATTAAGGTACTTGTTAAAGATCACGATACGGCAAACCGTTGAATTCGAGTGGTGGACGTATAGAGTCGTGGACATCCTCCAGATAATTCTTCGTAGCCACCCTCACGCGGCGGAGCACGCGTCAATAACGGAACTGCTGACGTCTGCGCAGGCCGCCTCTGCAAAAAACAATAATCTTGAGTCATCCTTGATTGCGCTCAGCTTGTTCGGGAGCGAAAACAGGCCTGCCTTCTCTGCAAGATTGATGGAAACGCTGAGGGAGCGACTTAGTAATCCAGAAACACGTATTCCCAATCGTGAAGTCGCGTTGATCGCATTGTCTCACTTGGTGGCGGCTAACCCTGGCCTTCAAAATTCGCAAACGACACGTCTGGTGGCCGATCTGCTGCATGAGGCCGATGCAACCGGAAGTCATCAGAATCAAGTTGGACGGCAGCCTCTCATATATGCTGCTGCAAAGCTCGCGGCGTCGGGGCAACTTGATACGGAATGTGCGCAGCTTGCATTGAACTTATTGGCGCACGTCCTCAATGATAACGATGCTAAGTTTCAAGACACTCCTGTGTATCCTCTCGACGTGGAGCTGAAGCATCTGTTAAGCGCCGGCGCGCGGTTGACCCCGCAGATGATGGACGCCGTCGTTACAGTAATCGGATCCTCGTCCTTGCGAAGAAAGCAATTTGTAGCGGCGGAGATATTGATCGCTGTTGCCAGAACGCATCCTCAGGAAGTGCTGAGGCGCCAATCCACAGTTGACAAGGCGGTACTTGACCGGGAGTTTGATCGCACGAGTCGTCTGCTGGTTCTCGCTGCCTTCGGCCAGGCAGATGCCGTCACCGGTAGCGATGCAGAGCGGTTGGCGCGATGCAAGAACCTGCTCGCAGCGAGAGACAGGGTGGATGGCTGGCGAAGAGGCGCCTTTTGCGCGTTCTTTTTTGCGCTCGATCACCCCACGGCGCAAACGCCATTGCAGATTTATCTCAAGGACATGTCCGAAGGGGGTACCGGTGAACGCATGGCGGCGCGGATGACGCTGGAGATGCTGGTTACTGCGCAGCGCGTCGTAGAGGCAAGGAATAATTCCTCCCTGTTGCCGATGACGAGGGCAAGACTGCGGTATGACCTGGGCGATCAGGAGCGGCATGTGGCAATCGCGGCGCGGGCAGGCTTGATTGCGCTGGATAACGGTTTCTAGGCAGCCCTCTATCATTTGTGATGTGCAAGATCAGTGCATAGGGGCGATGCCATCGATTCTCATGGTAGACATCAAGCTGTTCTTTTATGGCCGGCTTGCCGGCCGCACATCCGCGTTTTGTGCCAGCAAATCAGTGAGCCAGCCGGCAAACGCCTGCAGCTTGGGCGTGGCCAGGCGGCCTTGCGGCGTCAGCAGCGACATCGGCATCGGCGTTGGCGGGCAAGCGGGCAGCACGGCCACCAGCGCGCCGCTGTCGAGGTGCGGGCGCACCTGGTACAGGGCCGCCTGCGCCAGTCCCAGCCCCTGCAAGGCGCAATCGACGCTGGCGTCGGCATCGTTGACGGCGATGGGGCCGGCCATCTGCACGCGCACCACTTCGCCGCCCCGCAGGAAATCCCAGTCGAAGGCGCGCCCCGTGCGGCCCGAGTAATGCATGATGCCCTGGTGCACGGCCAGGTCGGCCAGGGTCTGCGGCGTGCCATGCTGCGCCAGGTAGGCGGGCGAGGCGCACGTGATGAAGCGCATCAGGCCGACCTGCCTGCCGATGAAGGCGGAATCCTGCAAGGTGCCCACGCGCAAGGCGCAATCGATGCCTTCCTGGGTCAGGTCGACCAGGCGGTCCGTCAGGCTCAGCTGCAATTGCACGTCCGGCCAGGCGGCGTGGAAGTGCGCGAGATGCGGCACGACCAGCCTGCGGCCCACCGTATTGGGCAGGTTGATGCGCAGCAAGCCGCGCGGCTTTTTCGCGTCGGGACCGCGAAACGCCAGTTCCGCCGTGTCGACGGCCTTCAGGATGTCGATGCAGTGGCGAAAGTACTCGGCGCCTTCCGGCGTCAGGGACAAACGGCGTGTGCTTCGCTGCAGCAATTGCGTGCCCAGGTAGGCTTCCAGCTTTTGCAGGGTGGCCGTCAGCGCGGCGCGTGGCAAATTTAATGTTTCGGCCGCCTTGGAAAAGCTGTTGGCCTCGACGATGCGCACAAACGTTTGCATGGCCTTGATCTTGTCCATCGTGATTGTTCATTTAATGTGAAAAGTGTAGGGCGATTATGCCCTAATTATCTTTGCCCCGGCTTTGCCTAGAATAGCGACATCCCTAACGAACCGAGGAAATAATATGCACAAGGCCTCTTCCCACGCTGGCGCAGCCGATATTTCACCAGGCATGGTGCTGCTGCTGGCCATCGCTTCCGGCCTCATCGTCGCCAACCTGTATTACGCGCAAACCCTCGTCGGGCCCATCAGCGCATCGACGGGCCTGTCGGCCAAGGCGGCCGGGCTGATCGTTACCCTGACGCAAGTGGGTTACACGCTGGGCCTGCTATTTGTCGTGCCGCTGGGCGACTTGCTGGAAAACCGCCGCCTGATCGTCACGGCCTTGCTGGTGACGGCCGTGGCGCTGGTCGTGGCGGCCCTCTCCACGGGCGCCGTCGTGTTCCTGGCCGCCGCGCTGGCCATCGGCCTCGGTTCCGTGGCGGCGCAGGTGATCGTGCCGTTTGCCGCCCACTTGTCGCAGGAAGCGACGCGGGGGCAAACCGTGGGCAAGGTGGTCAGCGGCTTGTTGCTGGGCATCATGCTGGCCCGTCCGGTGGCGTCGCTGGTGGCGGCCCATGCCAGCTGGCACGTGGTGTTTGGCGGCGCCGCCGTGCTCATGCTGGTGCTGGCTGCCGTGCTGCGCCGCGCCTTGCCCGTGCGCCAGCCCGTGTCCAGCATGCGCTATCCGGCCTTGATGGCCTCGCTGTGGCATTTGCTGCTGGGCACGCCCGTGCTGCGCCGCCGCGCCGCCTACCATGCGGGCCTGTTTGGCGCCTTCAGCCTGTTCTGGACCGTCACGCCGCTGGTGCTGGCCAGCCCCGCGTTCGGCCTGTCGCAAACGGGCATCGCCATCTTCGCCCTGGTCGGCATGGCGGGCGCCATCGCCTCTCCGATCGCCGGCCGCCTGGCCGATGCCGGCCATACCTTGCCGGCCACGGCCGCCGCGCTGGCGCTGGGCATCGTCGCATTTGCCTTGCCGATGTTCGCGCCAGAGTCGAAGCACGTGGCGCTGGGCTTGCTGGTCGTCGCCTCCATCGTGCTCGACATGGGCGTGGCGGCGAATCTCGTGCTGGGCCAGCGCGCCATCTTCAGCCTGGGCGCGGAAGTGCGGGGCCGGCTGAACGGCCTGTATTTCGCGCTGTTCTTCGCCGGCGGCGCGGCAGGCTCGGCCATCGGTGCCTGGGTATATGCCAGCTATGGCTGGCCGGCGACTTTGCTGGCTGGCATGGCGTTTCCGGGACTGGCCCTGCTGGTGTGGCTGGGTGAATTTCTGGTGCCGGCCGCACGCCGCACGGCCTGAAGAGCCTGATGGCGCCTCATTATCACTGGGGCGAATTTCCATCATCATGAATATAAAGTGGCGTGATATGCCGCGATGCCGCATCATGCACCTGTCTCCTCTATCTCCTCCAAGGAAATAGATTCAGCCCGCTTCCGTAGCGGGCTTTTTTTTTGCTTGCCTGAATCAGATCACCACCAGGTCGAGCGCGCGCATGAAATTGGCCGCCTGCGCATGCGTGATGACGGCGCCTTTCAGCAAGGACGCTTCGCTCAATTTGAAGCCATCGATATCGGCGCCGCGCAAGTCGGCGCCCTGGAACTTGGCCAGCTTGATCGTGGCGTTGCGCAGGCTGCCGCCTTCGAAGACGGCGTCGCGGAAATCGCAGCCGGCCAGGTAGGCATCGGAAAAATCGAGCTGTTTCAATATCGCCTTGCGGAATGAGAAGCCGCGCAAGTCGGCGCCCACCAGCAGGCTGTCCTCGAACGTCAGGCCCAGGTGGGCCACTTCCTCGAACGAGGCGCCCGTCAGCTTGCAGCCGCGGTAGGTGGCCGAGGCCAGCTTGGCGCGCCGCCATTTGCTGTTGTTCAAGTCGCAGCCTTCGAAGCCGGCGTCGACGGCGTCGACGGATTCGAAATCGGCGCTGCCGGCGCGGCAGCGGCGCCACGTGCTGCGCGCCAGCTTGCTGGCGAACAAGGTTGTCTCTGCAAACGTGCAGCGTTCGAAGGTGCAGCCCTGCAGATCGAGGCGCGACAGGTCTTCGCCATCGAACGCGCAATCGATGAAATGACGCACTGATTGCGCCAGTTGCTGTTCCATGCCGGCGCGGTCCAGGGCCATGCCAGTTGCTGCCGTGTCGTGTGTTGCCATCCGTTTTTATTCCTAATCAAAGCAGGGGAGGGATGGCGCGGCGGGAAAGATGCACGAACCAGACCATCTCCCCGGCTGGTGTAACAGCCAAGGGTCAGCGCCGTGGGTCCGCGTGGGCGGGAGCATGCCGGACGGTGCCGGGCACTTACCGGGTTACCAACCGGTGCGCTCATTTTCGATCAGCGCGTATTGTAGCGCGTCCGAATCGCGCTTGCCAGTGTGCGCAAGCCCGGGTTAGTATCGTTGCAGGCGCAGCCACTGCGCCAACGTCGCTCGGACGGATCCGGGCGCTTACGTACAGAGATAACCATGACCGACAGCCAAGCTCCGCGCAGCTTTTCGCGCATCAATCGCCTTCCCCCCTACGTTTTCAACATCACCGCCGAACTCAAGATGGCCGCGCGCCGCCGTGGCGAGGACATCATCGATATGTCGATGGGCAATCCCGATGGCGCCACCCCGGCCCACATCGTGGATAAGCTGATCGACACGGTGAAACGCCCCGACACGCACGGCTATTCCGCCTCGAAAGGCATCCCCCGTTTGCGCCGCGCCATTGCGCACTGGTACAAGAAGCGCTACGACGTCGAGATCGACCCGGACAGCGAAGCCATCGTCACCATCGGCTCGAAAGAGGGGCTGGCCCATTTGATGCTGGCAACACTCGACCGTGGCGACACGGTGCTGGTGCCCAACCCCAGCTACCCGATCCATATCTGGGGCGCCGTCATTGCGGGCGCCGATATCCGCTCCGTGCGCATGGGGCCGGGCGTGGATTTCTTTGCCGAACTGGAACGGGCGATACGCGAAAGCTACCCGAAGCCGAAGATGATGGTGCTGGGCTTCCCGTCGAACCCGACGGCGCAATGCGTGGAGCTGGAATTCTTTGAACGTGTCGTGGCGCTGGCGAAACAGCACGATATCCTGGTGGTGCATGACCTCGCGTATGCCGACATCACCTTCGATGGCTGGAAGGCGCCGTCCATCATGCAGGTGCCGGGCGCGCGCGACGTGGCCGTGGAATTTTTCACCATGTCGAAAAGCTACAACATGGCGGGCTGGCGCATCGGCTTCATGGTGGGCAACGCGGAGCTGGTGGCGGCGCTGGCGCGCATCAAGAGTTACCACGATTACGGCAGTTTTACCCCGGTGCAAGTGGCGGCGATTACCGCGCTGGAAGGCGACCAAAGCTGCGTGACGGAGATCTGCGCCCAGTACCAGCGTCGCCGCGACGTGCTAGTGAAAGGCTTGCATGAAGCGGGCTGGATGGTGGAAAAGCCGAAGGCGTCGATGTATATCTGGGCGCATATCCCCGAGGCTTACCGCCACCTGGGTTCGCTGGAGTTTGCCAAGCTGTTGTTGCAAAAAGCCAGGGTGAGCGTGTCGCCCGGCATCGGCTTCGGCGAATATGGCGATGAATACGTGCGCTTCGCCCTGATCGAAAACGAGGCCCGCGTGCGGCAAGCGCTGCGCGGCATCAAGAATATGTTGCGTTCTGGCGACGAAAAAACTGAGGCGGCAGCATAAAAGTTTCCTCGTGGAATGATCTGTTGCCCCTAATATCACTGCTGCGTATTTCTGACATCACGAATATAAAGTGGTTTTATATGCTGCAACGCGGCATCATTCAACTGTCTCCTCTATCTCCTCCAAGGAAATAGATTCAGCCCGCTCCCGCAGCGGGCTTTTTTTTGCCTATTTTTCCGTGCCGTCCTGGTCCTCTTTGTCTTCCGTGCCGTCGTTGAGACCGTAGAACTTGACGCCCAGGTGGATGCGCTCGCGGCCCATGGCGACGCGGTGCTCGTTGCTGTCGCGCAGGGAATAAATGCAGCCGCAATACTCTTGCTGGTAGAAGTTCTCGCGCTTGCTGATCTCGATCATGCGGGCCGAGCCGCCACCCTTGCGCCAGTTGTATTCCCAGTACAGCAGATCCGGATAATGGGCGGCCGCGCGCACGCCGCTGCCGTTGATCTGTTTCATGTCTTTCCAGCGCGAAATGCCCAGCGAGCTGGTGATGACGGGGAAGCCGTGTTCGTGCGCATACAGGGCCGTGCGCTCGAAGCGCATGTCGAAGCACATGGTGCAGCGGATGCCCCGTTCCGGCTCGTTTTCCATGCCCTTGGCGCGCGCGAACCAGTTGTCGCGGTCGTAATCGGCATCGATGAAGGGGATGCCGAATTTTTCCGCGAAACGGATGTTCTCGTCCTTGCGCAGCTCGTATTCCTTCAGCGGATGGATGTTCGGGTTGTAAAAGAAGATCGTGAAGTCGATGCCGGACGCCAGCATCGCTTCCATCACCTCGCCCGAGCACGGCGCGCAGCACGAGTGCAGCAGTACCTTGTTCTTGCCTTCCGGCCAGGCCAGCCTGGCGCGTTTGAAATCATCGTGCAAGGTGGCCAGGTCGGCCGGTGCCAAGGTGGTGTCGCTCAGGTCAGTCATGTCGGGTGTGCCCATGGATGCGTTCACATGAGTATTAATAATGGATGGATGAAATTTTACCATTATTTTTCATGGATGGAAGCTTCTATGATGTCTCCATACTTCACCAGGAGGAACTGCCACCATGACCGTCACGACACACAATCTGGGCTACCCGCGCATCGGCGCCAAACGCGAACTGAAATTCGCCCTGGAAGATTACTGGAAGGGCAACAGCACGCTGGATGCGCTGGAAGGCCATGGCGCCGAGTTGCGCCAGCGCCACTGGCAAGACCAGAACGCGCTGGACCTGGCGCCCGTCGGCGATTTTTCCTTTTATGACCAGGTGCTGGACCTGAGTTTTACCCTGGGCAACCTGCCGCAGCGCGTGCGCGGTCTTGGCGGCGCGGCCCTCGATAACTATTTCCGCGTGGCCCGTGGCCGCTCGGCCAGCGACAGCGATTGCAGCTGCGTGCACGCCGGCGAAATGACGAAATGGTTCGACACCAATTATCACTACATCGTGCCGGAATTCGCGGCCGACACGCAGTTCAAGCTCGACAGCAGTCGCCTGTTGCAGCAACTGGCGCAAGCGCGCCAGCTGGGCGTGAAAGCCAAGCCCGTGCTGATCGGCCCCGTCACCTACTTGTGGCTGGGCAAGGCGAAGGATGATTCCGACAAGCTGGCGCTGCTGCAAGGCTTGCTGCCCGTCTACGTGCAACTGTTGCAGGAACTGGCGGCCCAGGGCGTCGAGTGGGTGCAGATCGACGAGCCCATCCTCGTCACGGAGCTCGACACTGCCTGGCAGCAGGCGCTCGTCACGGCCTACGGTGCCTTGAGCAAGGTCAACAATGTCAAATTGCTGCTGGCCACGTATTTCGGCAAGCTGCAAGACAACCTGGCGCTGGCGTGCGCGCTGCCCGTGCAAGGCCTGCACCTGGACGCCATCAACGCCCGTGATGAAGTGGGGCAGCTCATCGCGCAATTGCCTGGCACCAGCGTCTTGTCGCTGGGCGTGGTGAATGGCCGCAATATCTGGAAGACGGACTTGACGGCCGTGCTGGACTGGCTGGAACCCGTGCACGGCAGCCTGCAGTCGCGCCTGTGGATCGCGCCGTCGTGCTCCTTGCTGCATGTGCCGGTTGACCTGGACAGTGAGCAAACGCCCGACGCCGATATCCGGTCCTGGCTGGCTTTTGCCCGCCAAAAACTGGACGAAGTGCACACCATCGCTGGCGCCCTGAATCATGGCCGCGCTTCCGTGCAGGCGGCGCTGGACGCCAACCAGGCGGCCGTGCAGGCGCGCCGCCAGTCGCCGCGCGTGCACAATCCGGACGTGAAAGCGGCCGTGGCCCGCATCGACGCCAGCCTGGGCCAGCGCGCCAGCGGCTATGCGGAACGGGCCGCCAAGCAGGCTGCGCTGCTGAAGCTGCCGCTGTATCCGACGACGACCATCGGCTCCTTCCCGCAAACGGCGGAAATCCGCCAGGCGCGCAGCCAGTTCCGCAGCGGCCAGCTGGACGAGGCCAGCTATAAAAAGCTGATGCGGGCGGAAATCGCCCATTGCGTGCAGGAACAGGAAACCCTGGGCCTGGACGTCTTCGTGCACGGCGAAGTAGAACGCAACGACATGGTCGAATATTTCGGCGAACAGCTCGATGGCTACACCTTCAGCCAGTTCGGCTGGGTGCAATCGTACGGCTCGCGCTGCGTGAAGCCGCCCATCCTGTTCGGCGATATCAGCCGCCCGCGCGCCATGACGGTCGAGTGGAGCACCTATGCCCAGTCGCTGACGGACAGGCCGATGAAAGGCATGCTGACGGGCCCCGTCACCATCCTGAACTGGTCCTTCGTGCGCGACGACCAGCCCCGCTCCGTGTCGTGCCACCAGCTGGCGCTGGCCATGCGCGCCGAAGTGCAGGACCTGGAGCAGGCCGGCATCCGCGTGATCCAGATCGACGAGGCGGCGCTGCGCGAAGGCTTGCCGTTGCGCAAGTCGCAATGGGCCGAGTACCTGCGCTGGGCCGTGGAATCGTTCCGCATCACGGCCAATGGCGTGGCTGACGAGACGCAGATCCACACGCATATGTGTTATTCGGAATTCAACGACATCATCGCGCAGATCGCCGACATGGATGCCGACGTGATCACGATCGAAACCTCGCGTTCCGACATGGAATTGCTGGACGCCTTCGATGACTTCAAGTATCCGAATGAGATCGGCCCTGGCGTCTACGACATCCATTCGCCCAACATCCCGAGCCAGGAACAGATGGTCAAGCTGATGCGCAAGGCGGCCGAGCGCATTCCCGCGCAGCGCCTGTGGGTCAACCCCGATTGCGGGCTGAAGACGCGGGGATGGAAAGAGGTCATCCCTGCGTTGGCGAATATGGTGGCGGCAGCGAAAACCCTGCGCGGCGACAGCGTCGCATAGGCTTGTCAAGGGGCAGGGGAGGTCGGCATGGCTGAGATATAGAACAGGCGTATTTCTGTCATCACAACATACCATTGGATAATGATGCTGCGATGCGGCATCATTCTATTGTCTCCTCTATCTCCTCCAAGGATGTAGATTCAGCCCGCTCCCGTAGCGGGCTTTTTTTTGCCTGTCTGCATAGACTACAGCACATTCGCCGCCACGGCCGAGCTGTAATTGCGCGCCAGCGCCGTGATGATGGCCGCGATCGCCTGCGGGTTGTCGGCGCCGCCGAAGTGTGCGGCATACAGCTTCTTTGCCGCCTCGATCTGCGCATTCGTCAGTTTCACGGCGTAAGCCATGCGCACGGTTTCAGGATTGTTCAGCGTCATTTTTTTACCTTGAGGACAGGGGTTGCGTTGGTGTCGTATGCCTTGCTCGCGCAAAGAATTGCAATTACAATCATTGCATTTGCAATCGTATAGGCAATGTCTGCCATGCGCAAGCGATACCGACACAGGAGCCGCCATGCATATGCCCTCTTCATTTCCCCTTCCGCCACTGCCAGGCGGCGAGACGCGCCACGCCGCCCAAGCCTGCCTGGCCGCGCTCGCGCCGGCGCCAGGCTTGCCGCCAGCACACGCTTCGCCACGCCGAGCGCTGGGCGCCATGGCGGGCCGCCTGAAGCAGGGCGGCGCCATGGTCGCGCGCATGTGCCTGGGAGAGTCGCCATCAGCGGACGGCGACGCCTGGGCACTGGGCGCGTCCGCAGGCGCATGGTCCTTGCGCTACCGCCATGGAGCGATGCAGGGGGAAAAGCCGTTGCTGTACCTGTGCAGTCCCGCCTCGCTCCCGGCATTGCGCGGCGTGCTGGCCGAGTCGGGTGAGCGTGGCATCGTCTGCAACGATGCGGAAACGCAAGCCTCGCGCTGGCACAAGGGCGTGCAGCCTGCGCTGCCCGCCTGGCTGGTTGCGCAGCATAATTGCACGCCGTTCGACCCGGCTAACGGCGAGGAAGTGCGCGCCATCCTGCGCGCGGCCCTGGAAACCCTGTATGTGGCACGGCAGCCCGGCTATTTCTACCTGGCCACGCATGATGAGGATGCGGACGATTCGACGGTGGCGGCGCCCTTGTCGGCCGCCGATGCGGCAGCGGCCGGCCTGGGCATGTACCGCGTGTCGCCGCCGGGGGCGGCGCCATGCCGGGTGCGCCTGTGCGGGGCGGGACGGATGCTGGCCGTCGTTGCCGGTGCCGCCCGCCTGCTGGAGGAAGACTGGGGCATTGTCGCGCAAGTGTGGAGTTGCCCCAGCTATACGCGCCTGGCGCGCGATGCGCAGGCGGCGGAGCAATGGAACTGCCGCCATCCGCGCGCCGTCCCCAGGCTGGCCCATGTGCAGCGCTGCCTCGACGGCAGCGCCGCGCCCGTCATCGCCGTCACCGCTTATGGGCAGCATATCGCGGGCCAGATCGGCGCTTACGTGCGCGGGCGTTTCCTCGCCATCGGCGCCGATGCCGCGATGGAAACGAGCGCGCCCTGGCTGGCCGTCACGGTGCTCAAGGCCCTGGCCGACGACGGCGCGTTGCCCGTGCGGCTCGTCGACGACGCGCTGCGGCGTTACGCCTTGCTCTGAGCGGCGCTGCGGGCCGCCTCGGCGGCGCGGGCCAGGGCGGCGCTGAAGTCCTGCTGCTCGCCGCTGTCAAATTGCGCCAGGAACAGGTCCGCCACCGTGGCCTGGTAGACGGCCCACATTTTCTTGCGCAAGACCTTGCCATCTTCCGTGATGGAGACGAAGGCGGCGCGCCCGTCGTCCATCGAGCGCGTGCGCGTCACCAGCCGGTCCGTTTCCAGCTTGTCCACCAGGCGCGTCAGGTTATAGCGCTCGATGGCCAGCGCATCGGCCAGCTCATGCATGCGGCGCGAGCCGTCCTGGCCGCTTTCCAGGCCCCACAGCACGTCATACCACGCATACACGGGCAAGTCGGCCGCGGCGAGGCGGCGCTCGATTTCGCGGATCATCAATCGGTGCGTGCGCACGAACGAGAACCACAGGTCGGGCGCCTGCGCCGATGTAATGGCAGGCGCGGTTGCGGACTCAGTTGCAGACATAAATATTCCTCCCATTTGATCACAGTTGCAAATGCAATTATAGCGCTATACAATGGCCGGCATAATGATTGCAAATGCAATGATTGCATCGGCAATTATTCGTGTAGCTGAAATGCCCTTACCCAGGAGACCGCCATGCCCACATCCCTTGCTGTGCCCGATATCGATCCGCAGGAAACCCAAGAATGGCTGGAGGCGATGCAGGCCGTCGTCGCCGTGGAAGGGCGCCCGCGCGCCCATTATTTGCTCGACCAGCTCGTCGATTCCGATGCCGCGCAGCACGGCGGCCTGCATGGCCGCGTCACCACGGCCTATACCAACAGCATCGCCGCCGAACGCCAGGGCGCCTATCCGGGCGACCTGGCCATCGAGCGCCGCCTGAATGCCTACATTCGCTGGAACGCCATGGTAATGGTCTTGCGCGCGGCGAAACACTCGAACGTGGGCGGCCACATCGCCACCTACCAGTCGGCGGCCGTGCTGTACGACGTGGGCTTCGACCACTTCTTCCGTGGCCGCACGGACCAGTTCGCCGGTGACCTGGTCTACATCCAGGGCCATTCCGCGCCCGGCATCTATGGCCGCGCCTACCTGGAAGGGCGCATCACGGAAGCGCAACTGGACAATTACCGCCGCGAAGCGGGCCGCGAGGGGCTGTCCTCGTACCCGCATCCGCGCCTGATGCCCGACTTCTGGCAATTTCCCACCGTCTCCATGGGCCTGGGCCCGCTGACGGCCGCCTACCAGGCCCGCTTCATGCGCTACCTCGAGTACCGTGGCTTGAAGCAGCACCAGGGCCGCAAGGTGTGGGCCTTTCTCGGCGATGGTGAGATGGACCAGCCCGAATCCCTGGCCGCCATTTCGCTGGGCGGACGCGAGCGCCTGGATAACCTGATCTTCGTGGTGAACTGCAACCTGCAGCGCCTCGACGGTCCCGTGCGCGGCAACAGCAAGGTCATCCAGGAGCTGGAAGGCACGTTCCGCGCGGCCGGCTGGCATGTCATCAAGGTCATCTGGGGCAGCGGCTGGGATGCCTTGCTGGCGCGCGATACGAGCGGCTTGTTGCGCCAGCGCATGATGGAATGCGTGGATGGCGATTACCAGACCTTCAAGTCGCAGAATGGCGCGTATGTGCGCGAACATTTCTTCGGCAAGTATCCGGCACTGCTGGCGCTGGTGGCGCACCTGTCGGACGATGATATCTGGCAGCTGACGCGGGGCGGACACGATCCCGAGAAAGTCCACGCCGCATATGCCGAGGCCATGCGCACGCCTGGCCGTCCCACCGTGATCCTGGCGAAGACCGTCAAGGGTTTCGGCATGGGCGAGGCGGGCGAGGGGCAGAATATCAACCACCAGCTGAAAAAGATGAGCGCCGACGCCGTGCGCGCGTTTCGCGACCGCTTCGCGCTGCCCGTCAGCGATGCCCAGCTGGAAGAAATGCCGTATCTGAAACCGGCGCCGGACAGCGCGGAAGCGCGCTACTTTGCCGCCCGCCGGGCGCAGTTGGGCGGCTATATCCCGGCCCGCATCGGCAAGGCTGAGCCCTTGGCCGTGCCGCCGCTGTCCACGTTCGCCACCCAGCTCAAGGATAGTGGCGAGCGGGGTGCGTCGACCACCATGGCCTTCGTGCGCATCCTCGGCACCCTGCTGAAAGACCCCGCCTTGAGCAAGATCATCGTGCCCATCGTGCCCGACGAATCGCGCACCTTCGGCATGGAAGGCCTGTTCCGCCAGATCGGCATCCATTCCTACCTGGGCCAGCTGTACACGCCGCAGGACGCCGGGCAGCTCAGCTATTACAAGGAAGCCAAGGATGGGCAGATCTTGCAGGAGGGGATCAACGAATCGGGGGCCATTTCCTCCTGGATCGCCGCCGGCACCTCGTACAGCAACCATGGCCTGGCCACCATTCCGTTCTACATTTTCTATTCGATGTTCGGCTTGCAGCGCGTGGGCGACCTGGCGTGGGCGGCGGCCGATGCCCGCACGCGTGGCTTCCTGCTGGGCGCCACGTCGGGACGCACGACGTTGATGGGCGAAGGCCTCCAGCATGACGATGGCCACAGCCATGTGCTGTCGTCCGTCATTCCCAACTGCATCTCCTACGATCCCACCTATGCCTACGAGCTGGCCGTGATCATCCATGACGGCATGCGCCGCATGTTTGCCGAGCAGGAAGACATTTTTTACTACATCACCTTGCTCAACGAAAACTATCCGCACCCGGCCATGCCGGCAGGGGCCGAGGCGGGCATCCTGCGGGGCCTGTACCTGCTGGAGGAAAGCCAGGACGCGGCGGCGGCGCGCGTGCAGCTGATGGGCAGCGGCTCCATCCTGCGCGAAGTGCTGGCCGCCGCCGCGCTGCTGCAGCAGGATTTCGGCGTGGCGGCCGATGTGTGGAGCGCCACCAGCCTGACGCAAGTGCGGCGCGACGGCCTGGCCGTGCAGCGCTGGAACATGCTGCACCCGGACAGTGCGCCGCGCGTGCCGTATGTCGCGCAATGCCTGGCCGGCCGGCAAGGCCCGGTCGTGGTGGCCACCGACTACATGAAGATCGTCGGCGACCAGGTGCGCCCGTTTGTCACCGACCGGCATTTCGTCACGCTGGGCACGGATGGCTTCGGCCGCTCCGATACGCGCGAATCGCTGCGCACCTTCTTTGAAGTGGACCGCCATTTCATCGTGCTGGCCGCGCTGACGGCGCTGGCCGATGAGGGGAGGGTGGCGCGCAGCCTGGTGGGCGACGCCATCCGCAAGTACGGCATCGACGTGGAAAAGCTCGATCCCGCATCCGTGTAACTTTTTCAGGAGACTGATCATGAAGCTGTATTACGCAACGGGCACGTGTTCGCTGTCGCCGCACATCGTCGCCATCGAGGCGGGCATCGCGCTGGAACTGGAGCGCGTCGACATCAAGGCCATTCCCCGCATCACGGAAACGGGCGCCGATTATGCGCGCATCAACCCGAACCTGTACGTGCCGGCGCTGGCGCTTGACGATGGCACCATCTTGCTGGAGGGAACGGCCATCGTGCAATACCTGGCCGACCTGGCGCCGGCCAGCGGCCTGGCGCCGCCGCCGGGCACGCTGGCGCGCGTGCAACTGCAGTCGTGGCTGGGTTTTATCGCCACCGAGCTGCACAAGGCCTACAGCCCCTGGCTGTTTCACCCGGAATACGGCACGCAGGCGCAGGACGTGGCCCGCTCGCGCATCGCCGCGCGGCTAGACTACGTGGAGCGGCAACTGGCGGGCGGCGGGCCGTATCTGCTGGGCGAGCGCTATTCGATCGCGGATGCCTATCTGTACACCATCCTCGGCTGGTCTGCATATGCCAGGGTGGATCTGTCGGCCTTTCCGCGGGTCGAACACCTGATCGCGCGCGTGGGCGAGCGTCCCGCCGTACGGGAAGCGCAGCGCGTGGAGGCCGGACGGCAAGCGGCGTGAGCCGGGGAGCCACGAGGGCAGGGGCGCAGATATTGATAAATCATATTTCTATCATCACAACATACAATTGGATCAATATGCTGCAATGCGGCATCATGCTCCTGTCTCCTCTACTTCCTCACAGGAATTAGATTCAGCCCGCTCCCGCAGCGGGCTTTTTTTTGCCCGTTTTTTTGTCGCCCCATGCGGCGCACGCTTGCTTGTCATACGGGCATCGTATTGCTTTTGTGCATGCTAAACTGGGCATTCCCCAGAATAAGGCTGCCCCATGCTCGAACTCTTCCGCCATACCCTGGAATCGTCGCCGATCCTGGCCCTGTTTCTCGTCATCGGCGCCGGTTATGCGCTGGGGCGCGTCAGCGTGTTCGGCTTTTCGCTGGGCGTGGGCGGCGTGCTGTTTGCCGGCCTGGCGCTGGGCGCCTTCGCTCCCGCTTCCGTGCCGCCGCCGCTGGTCGGTTCCATCGGCTTGCTGCTCTTCCTGTATGGCATCGGCGTGCAGTACGGCACGCAGTTCTTCGCCGGCTTGCGCGGCGCGGGCCAGAAACATAACCTGATCGCTTTCGTTGCCGTCATGGGTGGCCTGGCCGTGTCCGTCTGGGGCGGGCAGTGGATCGACATTTCGCTGCGCATGGCCAGCGGCGTGTTTGCCGGCGCCATGACTAGCACGGCGGCCCTGCAGGCGGCGCTGGAAGCATCGCATGGCAATGGCGACGCGGCCGTCGGTTATGCCGTCGCCTATCCGTTCGGCGTCGTCGGTCCCATGCTGGGCCTGTACCTGGCCGGGCGCATATTAAAACCCGTGCTGACGCCGCCGCCCGCGCCCATCATCGTGTCGGAAATCACCATCGACGAAGCGCGCTTGGCGGGCGCCGCCCTGTCCGAACTGGCCGATGGCCCGCTGGCGGGCGTGCAGGTGATCGGCGTGCGCCAGGGGCACCAGAACCGCTTGCCCGATCCGTCCATGGTGATTGGCGTGGGCGATGCGCTGATGGTGTCGGGCACGGTCGCGGGCGTGGAAGCGGCGCGCACGGCGCTGGGCCACCTGGACCCGGGCCGTTTGATGAAGGACCGCAGCGATTTCGATGGCAATGAAGTGTTCGTCTCGGACGCGGAAATCGTCGGCGTGCCGCTGGGGGAATTGAACCTGGCCAAGGATTTCCCGTTGCAGATCGCCTTCATACGCCGTGGCGACGCCATGATACTGCCCCATCCTTTCCTGACCTTGGAATTCGGCGACCGGGTGATGGCCATTGCGCCAGCCAAACATGCGGCCGACGTGCGCAAGCTGTTCGGCAATTCCATCACGGCCACGGCCGAGTTCAGCTATGTCTCGCTGGGCATGGGCATGGTGCTGGGCGTGCTGCTGGGGCTGGTACCGATACCGTTGCCGTGGATAGGCTCGTTCAGCCTGGGGCTGGCCGGTGGACCGCTGGTGATGGCGCTCATCCTGGGTCGCCTGGGGCGCGTCGGCAAGGTCAGCTGGCGCTTGCCGCTGTCGGCCAACCTGGTGATGCGCAACTATGGCTTGACGATTTTCCTCGCTTCCGTCGGCATGGCCTCCGGCTTGCCGTTCGTGCAGCAGGTGGGCGCCGATGGCTTGCCCATGCTGGCGCTGGGAGCCGTGACGGTGCTGGTGGTGGTGGCCCTCGTCGTAATTCTGGGCAAGGTCTTCCTGCGCCTGCCCTTTCCAGAGTTGCTGGGCATCGCGGCCGGTGCCACGGGCAACCCGGCCGTGCTGGTGTTCGCCAACCGCCTGGCCCGGTCGGATCGCCCGAACCTCGGCTACGCCATGATTTTCCCCAGCATGACCATCGTCAAGATCGTCGCCGTGCAAGTGCTGCTGCATTTGTATGGCTGATGGCGGCCAGGAGCGGATATTTGAATAGCAATCTGGAGTATTGCATGAGTAAAATGGGGATTGGCCGCGTCGCTGGCTTTCATCCCCGGATGTGGAACGATGCAGTGAAAATGCAGGCCGCTGAATTCGAGTGGCTGCCTGCCGCGCTGGAAAACTGTAGCGATGGAGAATGGGAAAGTAAGGCTTACGTGAGCTATGCCTCTCGCACGCGACTGAACGAGCAAGGCTCCTTGTGCCAGTACAGGAAAGAGAAGGTCGCCTTGCCAAGCTGGCTTCGGATGAAGTTGAGGGCATCTATTGTCTCAACAATTAGTCACGAACATGATTCGTATGGGCCAAGAGCCGACGGTAGCTGGTACGGCGCAAATTTCTATGGATGGAAAAAGAGTGTTGATACTTCAAGAAGGCCAAGAAGTGGTTAAGACTGGCACATTTCTATATGACGGCCAAATCACGTGTGACGTCGTGATTGTGCGAGGGCCTATTTGCTATGGTTCCGGCGATTATGAAGATCTTCCAGAATTCGTGGATGACCATGAGCGGAAAACGTTCTACATTCATTACGGCAGTACAACTGAGCGCGACCGCTACACTGCTGGTGGGGGCGCTTATCCAACACTGTTGGCGGCGACGGCCATGGTAGAAGCGGCACCAGGATTTGGCCCCACCGTAAAATGGATGGACTGAATCCATGGTCTGGATACGGCGGCGGAAGCAGCCAGGGACTGTAACCGGCCAGAAGAGGACGCTGCATGAAGGACGGAATTCCAAGCTAAACCGGATGCATGATATGAATCGCGAGAAAGCGTGCGCAGCCGTGCAGATGCCGGCCAGCCTGTCGGCCGAGCTGGCCGGATACGAGTGGGGGCGTGACACGGTAGGCGCATCGGGCGGAGCCGTGTACCGGCTCCACAGCAAGGCGCATCGTCCCGAACTGTTTTTGAAACACGGCAAAGATGCCATTGCCGATGACATCGCCGATGAAATGGTCAGGCTGCGCTGGCTGCGGGGATATGTCCCCGTGCCTGCCATCGTGCATTTCACCCGCGCGGATGACGAGGCATGGTTGCTCATGACGCCGGTACCCGGGAAAACTGCTTACCAGATACTGGAAGCCTATCCCGAACGCAGAACCGCTGTCGTGGACGCTATCGCGGCTTTCCTGCGACAGATACATGCAATCCCCATTAGCGACTGCCCTTTTACGAGCGAGCATGGCTACCGCCTGGTTCGTGCGCGTACGCGCATCGATGCAGGTCTGGTGGACGAAGACGACTTCGACGACGAGCGTGAAGGCTGGACGGCGGAGCAGGTATGGGACGCCATGCAAGCCCTGTTGCCACTCGCGCCCGATCCGGTGGTCACGCACGGCGACTTTTCGCTCGATAATATGCTCCTCGACGGGGAGGCGTTTGCCTGCATCGATGTGGGTCGAACTGGCATTGCCGATCGCTACCAGGACCTCGCCATCGCCTGGAACTGCCTTGCAGAGTTCGGCGCACCGCTTCAGCAGAGATTCCTGGAACAATATGGCGTCCTCGAGCCTGATCGGGACAAGCTGCACTTCCACTTGATGCTCGACGAGTTATTTTAAGGTCGCCCCATTGGCATCCGCTTTGGGGCGAAAGCCGCCAATGACGGCAGCCGGCCACTGCCGGCCACTTCCAGCTGATTTCAGCCGATTCCCCTTGCCGCGCCGCCCCGTGTAAAAGCACTGGCGCTGCGCCGATTCTGTTGTACAATCCTTGAGAACGGTCGTGCTTTTTTGTGCGCTGAGCTTCCTTGCGTTCAGTCATCACGGCATATCATAAGAACAAGGAGACAGACATGGACTTGCATTACACGGCCGGGGAGACGGCGTTCCGCGACACGGTGCGCGCCTTCCTCGACAGCCATCTGCCGGCGGACTTGCAGCGCAAGGTGCGCCAGCACCTGCGCCTGACCAAGGACGATTATGTGCGCTGGCACAAGATTGTTGCGCAGCAAGGCTGGGCCGCGCCGGCCTGGCCCGTCGAATACGGCGGCACGGGCTGGACCTCCGTGCAGCGCCATATCTGGGAAGACGAGTGCGCGCGCGCCGCCACGCCGCCTATCCTGCCTTTCGGCGTCAACATGGTGGCGCCCGTCATCATGGCCTTCGCCAACGCCGAGCAAAAAGCCTATTACCTGCCGCGCATCCTCAACTGCGACGACTGGTGGTGCCAGGGGTATTCGGAACCGGGCGCCGGCTCCGACCTGGCCTCGCTGAAAACCACGGCCGAGCGCGATGGCGACCACTACATCGTCAATGGCCAGAAAACCTGGACCACCTTGGGCCAGCATGCGGACATGATCTTTTGCCTGGTGCGCACGGACAGCACGGTGCGCAAGCAGGAAGGCATCAGTTTCTTGCTGATCGACATGAAAACGCCTGGCATCACCGTGCGCCCCATCATCATGCTCGATGAAGAGCATGAAGTGAACGAAGTCTTCTTCGACAATGTGCGCGTGCCCGTCAGCAACCTGGTGGGCCAGGAAAACAAGGGCTGGACCTACGCCAAGTACCTGCTGGGCCACGAGCGCACGGGCATCGCCGCCGTCGGACGTTCGCAGCGCGAATTGACCTTCCTCAAGCAGCTGGCCATGCGGCAGAACAAGCGCGGCGCGCCCTTGCTGCACGACCCCGCGTTCGCCGCCAAGGTGGCCCACCTGGAAATCGAATTGATGGCGCTGGAAATGACGGTCTTGCGCGTCATCAGCGAAGAGGGCAAGGGGCCGGGACCGCAGGCGTCGATGCTGAAGGTGCGCGGCTCGGAATTGCAGCAGCAGCTGACGGAACTGATGGTCGAAGCCATCGGCCCGCAAGCCTTGCCCTTCGACCCCGATTTTCTTGACGGCAGCGCGCCGCACAGCAGCGCAGGCGACGACCTGGCTGCGCCGCTGGCCGCGTATTACTTTAATTACCGCAAGACATCGATCTATGGCGGCTCGAATGAAATCCAGAAAAACATCATCACGCAGATGATCCTGGGCCTGTGAGGCGAGAGGGAGACGACATGGACTTCAATTTTAATCAGGAACAGCAGCAATTCGCCGATGCGCTCAGGCGCTGGGTCGACAAGGATTACCGCTTCGAGACGCGCCAGGCCATCATCCATTCGGCAACGGGCACGTCGGATGCGGCCTGGGCCACCCTGGCCGAGCTGGGCATGACGGCCTTGCCGCTGCCGGCCGGCGCGGGCGGTTTCGACGGCACGGCCGTCGACATGCTGCTGGTGATGCAGGAACTGGGACGCGGCCTCGTGGTCGAGCCCTACCTGGCTACCGTGCTGGGGGCGCGTTTCCTCACGTTGGCCGGCGGCCACGATGGCGTGCTCGAGCAGGTTGCCGGCGGCAGCCTGAAGCTGGCGTGCGCGCTCGGAGAACAGCAATCGCGCCACGACTTGCACGATATCGCCACCACGGCCACGGCCAGCGGCGACGGCTTCGTGCTGGACGGCGTGAAAACCGTCGTCCTCCACGGTGCGCAGGCGGGCGCCTTGATCGTCTCGGCGCGCAGCGGCGGCCGCCAGGACGGCACGGACGGCATTTCCTTATTCCTCGTGCCGGCCGACGCGCCCGGCGTGACCGTGCGCGACTACCGCACCATCGACGGCCAGCGGGCCGCCACCGTGACCCTCGTGCAAGTGGTGCTCGGGCATGAGGCGCTGATCGGCCAGGCGGGGCAGGGCTGGCCCGTGCTGGACGCGGCGCTCGACTATGGCGCCACCCTGCTGTGCGCGGAAGCCGTGGGCGCCATGGACGCCATCTTTGCCGCCACCCTGGAATACCTGAAGACGCGCCAGCAGTTCGGCGCGCCCATCGGCAAGTTCCAGGCCTTGCAGCACCGCATGGCCGACATGTTCATCCACCTGGAGCAAGCGCGCTCGATGGCCATGCTGGCCGCCGCCAAGGCCGACAGCAACGATGTGGCGGAGCGGCGCCGCACCGTGTCCGCCGCCAAGGCGCGGGTGGGGCTGGCCGCCACCTTTGTCGGCCAGCAAGCCGTGCAATTGCATGGCGGCATGGGCGTCACCGATGAATTGCCCGCCGCCCACCATTTCAAGCGTTTGAGCATGATCGCCCTGACCCTGGGCGACGTGGAGCACCATATCGAGCGCTTTATCGCCCAACCGGGCTTTTTGCCGACGGAGACCGCATGACCGTATTGACCGAGATCCAACCCAAACATTGGTATTTTGAAGACTTTACGCAGGGCATGGAAATCGACCTGGGCCAGCGCCATGTGACGGAGAAGGAAATCATCGCCTTCGCCACGGATTTCGACCCGCAACCATTCCACGTCGACCATGCGGCCGCGGAAAAGACGATATTCAAGGGCGTCATCGCCAGCGGCTGGCACACCTGCGGCATGATGATGCGCCTGGTGGTGGACAACCTGCTCAAGCACTCGTCCAGCATGGGCTCGCCCGGCCTGGACAGCATCCGCTGGCTCAAACCCGTGCGCGCCGGCGATACCCTGCAGCTGACCTATCAGGTCAAGGAAGTGCGTCCGTCAAGCAGCAAGCCGGACCGCGGCATCGTCGTTTCCGTGTGGAGCGTGCGCAACCAGCATGGCGACGTCGTCACCACCGTCGAGGGCATGGGCATGTTCGGCCGCCGCCCGGCAGGAGTGGAGCATGCGTGATATCGCCGGCATCGCCGGCTTCCAGGCCTTGTCGGGACAGCACGTGGCCGTATCCGACTGGCTCACCATCACCCAGCAACGCATCGATACCTTTGCCGACGCCACCGACGACCATCAGTGGATCCACGTCGATGCGGAACGCTGCGCGCGCGAGTCGCCATATGGCGGCACGGTGGCGCACGGTTTCCTGACCCTGTCGCTGCTGCCGGCCATGCTGGCGGGGGCCTTGCGCATGGCGGGCATCCGCATGGCCATCAACTATGGCCTCAATAAAGTGCGTTTTCCCGCCCCCGTGCCGGTCGGCAGCCGGCTGCGCGCGCGGCTCGACATTCTTTCCGTCGATGACTTGCCGGAAGGAGCGCAGGTGAACTGGGCCGTCACGATGGAGCGCGAGGGCGACAGCAAGCCCGTATGCGTGGCGGAGTTCCTGATGCGCTGCTATCCGTAGCCGAGGCGGCTGGCCGGCAGCGTCGAACACGGGGCATGGCGCAGCGCTTGCCCGCAGGGGCTGCCGGCAGCCAGCAGGCAGCGGGGACTGAGCGGCGCCTGCGGCTGCTGCGAACAGACGGCGGCGCAAAACGCCGCATCGCCGCGCGGCAAGTCGCGGCAGTAATAGGGCGCGGAGGAGGGCATGCCTTCATGCCGCACCTGCCACAGCCCGGTATCCACGGGCGCAAAACTGACGAGGCGGAAATCCACGCTCAGTCCCGTGCCGAGCGCCTTCAGATACGCTTCCTTGCGCGTCCACAAGGGATAAAACAGTTGCCTGCGCTGGTCCGGCGCCAGGGCCGCCATGGCCGCGCGTTCGTCCGCGTGGCACAGCAGTTCGAGCAGGGGTTCGATATCGAACGGTGCCCCCGCGCACTGTTCCAGGTCGACGCCGACGGCATGGCGGGCAATGGCGAGCAGCATCGTGTTGCCGCTATGCGACAAGTTGAACTGCAGCGCTTGCCCGGCCAGTGCCGGTTTGCCGAAAGCGCCATGCCGGAAGGCGACGGCGGCGGGCGGCACGTCCAGGTAGTCAGACAGTATCTGGCGCAAGGCGCCCTGCGAGCGGCGGTAGCGCGTTTGCAGCGCAAGGCTGCGGAAACGCTGCGCCTTGTCGTTCTCCAGCGGATTCAGGCTGGCGGCAAAGGCATCGAGGTGGCTGTCATCGAGGTCGACTTGCCATAGCGCGATGTCCTGCCCTTCGAGCATCTGCATCGCTTATGCCGGCACCAGGCTGGCGCGGATGGTCGCCAGCACGGCCTCGGCATGCGTGTCGATGAAAAAGTGTCCGCCGTCATGCCAGGCGCTGTGGCTCATGCCAGCGGTTTCCAGCGCCCACGCCGCCACGCCGTCGGCGCTGACGCGCGCATCGGCGTGCCCCGCCAGTACCGTCAGCGGCATCGTCAGGCGCGGACCCGGGTGATAGTGGTAGGTTTCCACCATGCAGAAATCGGCGCGCAGGGTCGGTAGCAGCAACGCCATCAATTCGTGCTCGTCCAGCAGTGCCCGCGGCGTGCCATCGTAGCTGCGCAGTTCTTCCAGCAGGGCCTCGTCTGGCAAGCGGTGCAGCATGCGCGGGGGCGGGCGGCGCTGCGGTGCATTCGCGCCCGACACCAGCAGCCGCAGCGGCGGCGGCATCTCCAGGCGCGCCAGGCCGCGCGCCACTTCAAATGCCAGCAGGGCGCCCATGCTGTGGCCGAATAGGGCGTAGGGCTGGGGCATGGCGCGCAGTTCGCGGGCCAGCGCCCGCGTCAGTTCGGCTGCCAGCGGCAGCAGCTGGTCCGGCGGCGCTTCCCCCATGCGCCGGCCATGGCCGGGCAGCTCGATGGCGCACACTTCGATGGACGGCTCCAGCCTCGCTTGCCAAGTGCGGAAGGCGGCGGCGCTGGCACCCGCATGGGCGAAGCAATACAGGCGCAGTGCGCGCGCGGCATGCGGCCTGCCGCGCACCAGCCAGTTGACATCCGGGCCAGCGCTCACTGCGCCCCGGCTTCCCGCGCGCCGCCATCCATGGCCTGGCGCAGGCTGAGCGGACGCATGTCGGTCCAGACCTGTTCGATATGCGCCAGGCATTCTTCCTTGCTGCCGCGCTTGCCGGCTTCGCGCCAGCCGGCCGGGATGGCCTTGTAATCGGGCCAGATCGAGTACTGCTCTTCCTCGTTGACGACAACGTAAAAACGGGTATCAGGTTGATCCCAACTCATGCTGACTCCTTTGAAAGGTAGGGGCGCCCGTGCGCGGTGAAATCATTCTAAATCTAAATGATTATGATTCCTATTTATATTTTATTGTTTTACTGATAAACTTTGAAAAAATCAGTTCAGCTTGAGTTAGTTCGAACATTGTTGGAAAGAATACGCAATATCGGTTTCTTACAGACACTCACAATCCCCGATCGCGACGATTGCAGGCGGATTCCAGGCGCACTCTACAAGAGACATCTCACCAAGGCCTTGCGGACTTGACCGCTCGCCAGGACGTTACGCAATCTCAGACGAAGGAGTTGGCATGCACTCGGCAACAAGCACTGTATTCGATGGTCAGCTGGAGGTGTCTCCGTTATTACCGGGAAGCAGTCTTCCCATGCTCGTCACGCCCGGACAGGGCGCGCGGTGGCCAGCGGCCATGCCGGCCATGCTGGCCGCCGCGCAAGCGCACCTCGACGTGGCGGGCGGCCTGCTGTTCCGCGGTTTCGGGCTGCATGGCGAGCAGCCTTTCCAGCAATTTGCGCGCGCGTTCGGGCATGAGCTGCTGACCTATGAATTCGGCTCCACGCCCCGCTCCGCGCTGGGCAAGGGCGTATATACGTCGACCGAATACCCGGCGCACCAGGTGATTCCCCTGCACTGCGAACAGTCCTACACGCGCCAGTGGCCGATGAAGATCTGGTTCCACTGCATCGTGGCCAGCGCGCAGGATGGCGAGACGCCGATCGCCGACAGCCGGCAGATCTTTGCGCGCCTCGACCCGGCCCTGCGCCGGCGCTTCGAGCAGAAACGCCTGATGTATGTGCGCAATTATGGCAATGGCCTGGATTTGCCATGGCAGGATGCATTCAACACGGATGACAGGGCCGAGGCGGAACGCTATTGCCGCTCGCAGGACATCGCCTTCGAGTGGAAGGACGATGGCGAACTGCGCACGCGGCAAGTGTGCCAGGCGGTGGCGCGGCATCCGCGCACGGGGCAGGACGTGTGGTTCAACCAGGCGCATTTGTTCCATGTGTCGAACCTGGCGCCAGCCGTGCGCGAATCGCTGCTGATGCTGGTCGACAGCGACCTCGATTTGCCGCGCAATGTGTATTACGGCGACGGCTCGCCGATCGAGGAATCGGCGCTGCAGGAAATTCGCGGCGTCCTCGATGCCTGCACGGTGATGTTTCCGTGGGTCGAGGGCGATGTGCTGATGCTCGACAATATGCTGGCCGCGCATGGCCGTTCCACCTTCAAGGGCGCCCGCAAGATCGTCGTGGCGATGGCGGAGGCCGCGCATGAATGATCTCGCCGCCGGCTGGCCCGCCGGATTCCCCGCTGCCGGACAGGCGCTGAGCCACGGCCAGCGCGCCCTGTGGACGTTCTACAAGATGGCGCCCGACAGCCCTGCCTACAACATGGCGTTTGCCGCCGAACTGGCCGGCCCCGTCGATGCAGCCCTGCTGCGCCAGGCCTTCCTGCATGCGCAGCAAAGCTATGAGGTGCTCGGCTGCGTGTATGCGGAAGGCGAGGATGGGCCGCGCATGCTGCGGCGCGCTGTGCCGGGCGAGGACTTTGCCGTCGAAACCACGCATGGCCTGGGCGAGGCGGGCGCGCGGGCATTCCTGGCCCGCCAGGCCGACCTGCCATTCGTGCTCGAGCACGATGCGCCCGTGCGCGCGCGGCTGCTGGTCGACCACGATGGCGGCCAGCAGACGTTTTACCTGATGGCGTCCATGCACCATATCGCGGCCGATTTCTCGAGCAGCTTCGTGTTCCTGGAAACGCTGTTCGAGGCCTATGAAACCCTGCGCGCGGGCCAGGCGCTGGTGCTGCGCCCCGATGCGCTGTACCGTGCATGGCTCGATGAACACAGCGCCATGCTGGCGGGGCCGCGCGGCCAGCGGCTGGAACAGTTCTGGCGCGAGCGCCTGACGGGGGAGCCGGGGCCGCTGCAGCTGGCCACGGATTTCCCCCGTGCCGCATCGCCCGCCTTCGACGGCGCCGAAGTCGAATTCGCGATCGGCGCGGAAGAAGCGCAGCAGCTGCGCCAGCTGGCCGCGGACCGGGGCGTGTCGCTGTATGGCTTGCTGATGGCGGTTTTCCTGGCCTTCATGCACCGCTACACGGGGCAGCCCGAATTCCTCATCGGCACGCCGGTGGCGGGCCACAGCGGGGCGCGTTACCGGAATTTGCTGGGCTTTACGCTCAATGCGATACCGCTGCGCGCCGATTGCCGCGCCGATCCGGCCTTCCCCGATTTCCTCGCCGCCTGCTGGCTGCAATTGCGCGGTTCCCTGAAACACCAGCAATATCCGCTGGCGCTGATGACCGAGCATTGCGCGCCGCTGCAGGACGGCGCGCGCACGCCGCTGTTCCGCCACATGATGACCCTGGTGCCGCTGGGCGAGCGGCCTGCGCTGGGGCGTCACGTGGCGCGCGAACTGTTCGCCACCCAGCGCGGCGCGGCCAACGACATGAACTTGCGCTGGCAGGATTCCGGCGCCGGCCTGCTGGGGCAGTGGCGCTATGATACGGGCCTGTTCCGCGCCGCCAGCATCGAGCGCATGGTGATGCATTTCCGCGCGCTGCTGCGCGATATCGTGGCGCATCCGCAGGCGCGCCTGAGCCAGTTGCGGCTCGACCCGCGCCACTTGTCGCAGGCGCAGGGGCAGCCCCTGCCTGCCGGCGCCGCGCCCACCGCGCTGCAGATGTTCCTGCGGCAGGTGCGGGAGCATCCGCAGCACACGGCGCTCGATGCGCCTGGCGGGCGCCTGAGCTATGCGCAGCTGGACCAGGCCGCGCTGCGCCTGGCCATGCGCCTGCAGGCCGCCGGCGTTGGCGCCGGCGACAGGGTCGGCCTGCTGCTGGCGCGCGATACGCCGCTGATCGTCGCCATGCTGGCCGTCTGGCGCGCGGGCGCCGCCTACCTGTGCCTCGATAGCAGCTTGCCGGCGCTGCGCCTGCGCCAGATGCTCGACGACGCCGGCATCGTGCTGACCGTCGGCAGCGGCGCGGCGCCCACGCTGCTCGAAGGGCGGCGCTGGCTCGACGCCGGTGCTGCCGATGCCGAAGCGGGTGCCGGCGCGGCGTGGCGCGCGCCGCCGTGCCACGCCGACCTGCCGGCCTACATCATCTACACTTCCGGTTCGACGGGCGCGCCCAAGGGCGTGTTGCTCAGCCAGGGCAACCTGGCCGCCTACGTGGCAGGAGTGATGCCGCGCCTGGCATTGCCGCCGCAGGCCAGCATGAGCGCACTGTCGTCGCTGACGGCCGACCTGGGCTATACGGCATGGTTCGGCGCGCTGCTCAGCGGGCGCACCCTGCGCCTGATCGATGACGCGCACAGCGCCGATCCGGAAGTGCTGGCCGCACTGCTGGAAGCGCAGCCGCTCGATTGCCTGAAGATCGTGCCTTCGCACCTGAAGGCGCTGCTGTCGGCCAGCCGCCCGGAGCGGCTGCTGCCGCTGCATTGCCTGGTGCTGGGCGGCGAGGGGCTGGACCCGGCGCTGGTGCGGCGCGTGGGCGAGCTGCGTCCCGGCTGCCGCGTGGTCAACCACTACGGGCCCACCGAAACGACGGTCGGTTGCCTGGCGCAGGATGCGGCCACGGCGCCAACGGGCCTGTCCGCCTACGTGCCGGTCGGCGCGCCGCTGGCCGGGCGCACCGCCTATGTGCTCGACGCGCGCGGCGAGCTGCTGCCGCTGGGCGCCATCGGCGAACTGTATCTGGGCGGCGCCGGCGTGGCGCATGGCTACCTGCGGCGCGCCGGCCTGAGCGCCGAACGCTTCATTCCCGACCCGTTCGGCCCGGCGCCCGGCGCGCGCCTGTACCGCAGCGGCGACCGCGTGCGCATGCTCGACGGGGGCGTGCTGGAGTTCTTCGGCCGCGGCGACGACCAGGTCAAGATCCGCGGCTTCCGCGTCGAACTCGGTGAAGTCGAGGCGTGGCTGAAGGCCCGCGCGGAACTGGCCGATGCGGCGGTGGTGGCGCGGCCGCTGCCGGGCGGCGACGGCTTGCGCCTGCTGGCCAGCGTGGTGGCGCGCGATGGCGCCGCCGCGCAGGCGGGCCTGATCGACACGCTGCGCACGGCGATGGCGCAAGCCTTGCCGGAAGCGATGGTGCCGGCCCTGTGGCAGGTGCTGGCGCGCCTGCCGCTGCTGGCGAACGGCAAGGTCGACCGCAAAGGCTTGCCGGAACCCGCCCCGGCCGCACCGGTGCCGGCAAGCGCGCCTGCCGCGCCGCGCAGCGCCCACGAGAACGTGCTGGCCGAAGTGTGGGCCGAAGTCCTCGGCGGCACGGCCGACGGTGTGTCGCTGCACGATAATTTCTTCGCCTGCGGCGGCGATTCCATCCTCGGCCTGCAAATGATCGCCAGGGCGCGCAAGCGGGGCCTGAAGCTGACGCCGAAGAACCTGTTCGACCATCCCAGCATCGCGCAGCTGGTCACCTGCATCGCCGCGCCTGCGCCGTCCGCAACGGTTGCCGTGCAGGCGGTGCAGGCCGCGCCGTTTGCGCTGGCGGGCCTCGATGGGGCGCAGCTGGCGGCCCTGCAGGCGGCGCGTCCGGGCTTGCAGGATGCCTATCCGCTGTCGCTGCTGCAAACGGGCCTGCTGTTCCACAGCCGCCTCGATGCGGAGGAGGGCGGCAGCGGCGTGTATTGCAACCAGCTGGTGCTGGAAGTGAACGGCCCGTTCGCGCCGGACGCCATGCGCGCGGCATGGCAGCAGGCGATCGACGCGCATGCCATCCTGCGCACGGGTTTTGCGTGGCAGGGGCTGGAGCAGCCGCTGCAGTGCGTACAGGCTGGCGCCGCGCTCGACCTGCTGCAGCTGGACTGGCAGGCGCTCGACGCCGAGGGGCAGGAGCAGGCGTTGCAGGCATTCTGCAGCGCCGACCGCAAGCGCGGCCACGTGCTGGAGCAGGCGCCACTGATGCGCGTGGCGCTGGTCCGCCTGGCCGCGCAGCGCTGGCTGCTGGTCTGGAGCCGCCATCATCTGATCGTCGATGGCTGGTGCTCGGTGATGCTGCTCGAGGAAGTGCTGGAACGCTACCGCGCCAGCCAGGCTGGCGCCATCCCCGTGCTGCCGCAACGGCCCGCCTACCGCGACTACATCGAATGGCTGGGACGGCGCGGCGGCGAGGCGGCGGGCAGCGCTTTCTGGCGCGCCCGCATGGCCGGCGTGGAGGGCGCCACGCCCTTGCCGGTGCTGCTGCCGGCGTCCAGGGCCAATGGCGTGCACCAGACCCTCGCGCTGCGCTTCGACGCCGCGCAGGCGGAACAGCTGCGGCAGCTGGCGCGCAGCTGCCAGGTGACCCTGAACACCGTGATGCAGGCCGCGTGGGCCATGCTGCTGGCGCGCTACAGCGGACAGCAGGACGTGATTTTCGGCGTCACCTCGGCCGGCCGCCCGGCGGACCTGCCGGGTGCGCAGGACATGCTCGGCGTCTTCATCAACACCTTGCCGCTGCGCCTGCATCCGCGCGGCGCGCTGGGGCTCGGCGAATTCCTGCGCGCCGTGCAGCAGGAGAATGTCGAGATCCGCGAATACGAACAAAGCCCGCTGGTCGAGATCCAGAAGCAGGCGGGCCATGGCGGCGCGCTGTTCGATACCCTGATGGTCTTCCAGAACCTGCCGATGGCGCAGGGGCGGCGCTGGAGCTGCGCCACGCCGCAAGGCCCGCTGCAGCTGCACCAGCGCGACAACCATGAGCAAAGCAGCTATGGCCTGACCATCGAGGTGATGCCGGACCAGCATATCGACGTGCTGTTCAGCGCCGATGCGGGGCGCCTGCCCGAAGCGCGGCTCAAGGCGCTGATGCAGCACTACCGGCAGCTGGTGGCCGCGCTGGCGCAGGCGGCGGGCAACGAGGTGCTGGCCGCGCTGCCCATGCTGTCCGCCGCGCAGGGCACGGCCCTGCTGCGCCAGGGCCGCAACGAGGGCGGGCCGTGGCGCGACGAAGCCGTGCACGCGCAGTTCGAGCTGCAGGCCGTGCTGCATCCGGATGCGCTGGCGCTGCTGCACGAGGACGAGGCGCTC
>NZ_JBXAKS010000011.1:0-202769 GCF_058798675.1 Janthinobacterium sp. GW822-FHT07H10 | reverse complement strand
CCGCGCGCCCAACGCTTCGCCCCAGGCCCGCAACACGCCCAGCAGCAGCACGCCGGCCGCCGGCGCCAGCGCGGCGCGCCAGCCGGCGCCGTCGAGCATGGCTTGCAGGGCCCAGGCCAGCAAGGCCGATTGCGGCAACCACAGCAAGGCGGCGCCGCCTTGCACCAGGCTGGCGACACGGGGAAGGATAAAGCGGGGCAAGGACAGTGGCGTGATAGGCATCTCTATACTTTTTGAGTTTTCAGAATTTTCTGTAAATTCGATTTTTTGTATAATACTGCGAAACATGACATATATCAATTGACCCTGCGGGTGTGGCGTGAAAAAATTCAGATAATTATGAAAACTCAAAATATCCACATGACGCCGCTGATCCTGACCTTCGTCAGCCATTTTGGCGAGATGGGCAGCCGCTGGGGCTTCAACCGCACGGTGGGTCAAGTGTACGCCTTGTTGTTTGTCGCAGAGCATCCTTTGCACGCGGACGAAATCGCGGAACACCTGAGTTTTTCGCGCTCGAACGTCAGCATCGGCCTGAAGGAATTGCAGGGCTGGGGCCTGATCCGCCAGTCACGCATTCCCGGCGACCGGCGCGAATATTTTTCCTCGCTGGGCGATGTGTGGCAAATCTTCCGCGTGGTGGCCGCCGAGCGCCGCCGCCGCGAAGTGGCGCCCACCCTGACGGTGCTGCGCGAATCGCTGCTGGCGCCGGCCACGGAACCCGTGGACCAGTATGCGCAGGAGCGCATGCGCGAAATGTATGAACTGGTCGACCTGGCCAACACCTGGTTTGACGACTTGCAGCGCCTGTCGCCCGAATCGATGGCGCAACTGATGAAAATGGGCGCCAAGGTACAGAAGCTGCTCAATGCCAAGGATCGCCTGTTTGGCGTCAGCAACAGCAGCGATTAACCCCCGCCATCCCTCCTCTCCCCTTCGCCCGGCACGCCATCGCGCCCGCCGCGGCGCCCCGTCACGCCAGCCTCGTCCGGCCCAGCGCCCTCCGTATCCTGGCGTACATAGCCGCACGCGATATTATCAACTTAACCAATAGTATTATTTAAATTGTATTAATTTAAATCAAACCTAAGCTGGCTTATGCGTACTCACGCACAGGGCAACCGGGCGACAGGATGAACTCCTCGACAGGAAGGAGCGCGCCTGGCGACGGTGAAATGACTGCAACAAAAAAAGGGGATTTTCATGAAAAGCATAAAGAGCATTGCCATCCGGGCATCCATGCTGGCCGCCGTGACGGCGCTGGCTGGCGCGGCACAGGCTGCCACCTGGGTGAACGTGGGACCGGCCAGCGGTTTCGTCATCGGCGGCAGCACCGTCACCTACACGCCGTCGCCGGCGCTGATGGTGAAATACTATGACGACAATCTCACGCCGCAAAGCCCATCCGACATCCAGGGCTATATCAACGGCGTCTTTGGCACCAGCCTGGGCGCCGCCGTTTCGTATTGCGACAATGCCACATCGGGCTGCACGGCCGGCACCACGGCGGGCCTGAGCGGCGGCGTCAATTCCTATACGAGCGCGGCCGCCTATGACTACCTGGCCATCCATTTCGGCCAGGGCGAACTGGTGTTCCACTGGGCCGCCCCTGTCGCCGCCGGCACCACCTTCACGGTAGCGGGCCTGCCGAAAGACCTGAGCAACTACCGCGCCTACGTTTCCGCCATTCCGGAACCGGAAACCTATGCCATGCTGCTGGCAGGTCTGGGCCTGCTGGGCTTCCTGGCGCGCCGTCGCCAGGGGCAATAAGTATGCGCAACGCGGCAACGGCGCGCTCGCGCCGGCTGCCGCCTTCGCGCCGCCCGCGCCTATTGTTTACGCCCCGTTTGCGGCGCGCATGCGACTCTTTACACCGTGTTTAGACCAGGCTCGCTATGCTCGATGGCATCAACCATCTCGCAGGGGAGCAAGCATGCACGAACCACCATTCCAGCCACGCGCGCGCGGCGTGCTCCGCCAGCACTTGCCCATACGCGAACGGCTGCGCCTGGCGCGCCTGGCCAGCAGGAAAATGCTGTCGCTGGGCTCCGCGCTGCTGTGCGCGCTGCCACTGCTGTATTTACTGAGTGAGGTATTGTGTGCGCAGCCATGAACCGGTGCGCAGAGAAAGGGCCAGTATGGAACTGGTCCGCCCAGAGGGAATCGAACCCCCATTCACGGTTTAGAAGACCGTTGTCCTATCCGTTGAACGATGGGCGGAAAGGTGCAGTATTTTAATGCATGCGCGCCAGCAATGGAAATAGCGGCGCGGAATAGAAAACGGGCTGTCATTTCTGACAGCCCGCTTATGACTTTGGTCGGAGTACAAGGATTCGAACCTTGGACCCCCTGGTCCCAAACCAGGTGCGCTACCGGGCTGCGCCACACTCCGAAGATAAGATAATAACGCCCCTACCCAATTTCGTCAATTGCCATAGACAAATTAGATGGAAATAACTATCGCTCCCGCTTGGGACGCTTGCCGAGAACGTTCAGGGCAAGGCGCGCGCCGAAGACAGTACGCCAGTACGGCAAGGCCGTGCAACGCCGCCCCGGGCGTTTTCAGCTGGCGACCTTGTCGGCGATGCGGCGCGCCATGCTCTCCGCCTTGGCCGCATCCTTGGCCTCCACCATCACGCGGATCAGCGGCTCCGTGCCCGAAGCGCGGATCAGCACGCGGCCCGTGTCGCCCAGCTCCACTTCCACCAGCTCCTTCTCGGCCACCATGGCGGCGTTCTTTTGCCAGTCGAAGCCTGGGGCCACGCGCAGGTTGATCAGGGTTTGCGGGAACAGCACCAGTTCGGCCAGGCATTGCTGCAGGCTCTGGCCGCTGCGCTTGAGCGCGGACAACACTTGCAGCGAAGACACGATACCATCGCCCGTCGTGTGCTTGTCCAGGCACAGCAGATGCCCCGAACCTTCGCCGCCGAGCAGCCAACCCTTTTCCTTCATGATTTCCAGCACATAGCGGTCGCCCACCTTGGCGCGCGCAAAACCGATACCCTGTTCCTTGAACAGCACTTCCAGCGCCATATTGGTCATCAACGTACCCACGGCGCCAGCCACGGGGCCCGTCGCCAGGCGGTCCTTGACCATGACATACAACAACTCGTCGCCGTTATACAAACGGCCCGTGGCGTCGCACATGATCAGGCGGTCCGCGTCGCCGTCGAGCGCGATGCCCAGGTCCGCGCCATGCTCGATGACGGCTTCGGTCATGGCTTTCGTTGCCGTGGCGCCAAAGCCCGCATTGATGTTGAAGCCATCGGGCTTGTTGCCGATGGAAATGACTTCTGCACCCAGTTCATGGAAGACGTGCGGCGCGATATGGTAGGCGGCACCGTGCGCGCAATCGACGACGATCTTCAAGCCGCGCAAGTCCAGTTCGTTCGGGAAGGTGCTCTTGCAAAACTCGATGTAGCGCCCCTGGGCATCGTCGAGGCGCTTGGCGCGGCCCAGCTTGTCCGATGGCACGCAAGCCATGGGGGCGTCGAGCGCCGCTTCGATTTCCAGCTCCACGCTGTCGGGCAGCTTGGTGCCCTGGCCGGAAAAGAACTTGATGCCATTGTCCTGATACGGGTTGTGCGAAGCGGAAATGACCACGCCAGCCGCCAGGCGCAGCGCGCGCGTCAGGTAGGCAATCGCCGGGGTCGGCATGGGACCGGCCAGCATCACATCCACGCCGGCCGCCGACAGGCCCGCCTCCAGCGCCGCTTCCAGCATGTAGCCGGAAATACGCGTATCCTTGCCGATCAGCACGGTTGGGCGCACCTTGCTGCCCTGCGACTTGGCCAGCACCGTCCCGGCAGCGTAACCGAGGCGCATGACAAAGTCGGGCGTGATCGGAGCAACACCTACCAGGCCACGGATGCCATCGGTACCAAAATATTTACGCGTCATAGTATTTCTCTTCTTGTTGTTTATAATGAAATTTTACAGGTTCAGTGCGCCATGCGCCACACCTTCAGTGCATCGGTGGTTTCAGCCACATCATGCACACGGATGATTTCTGCGCCTTGCGCTACCGCAGCAAGCGCCCCGGCAAGGCTGCCGGCCAGGCGCTGCTCGACGGCACGGCCCGTGACGGCGCCTATCATCGACTTGCGCGACAGGCCAGCCAGCACGGGCAAGCCCAGCTCGCTGCGCAACTGGCGCGTGGCGCGCAGCAAGGCATAGTTCTGCTCCACCGTCTTGCCGAAACCGAAGCCGGGGTCGATGCACAGGCGCTCGCGTTCGATGCCGGCCGCCGTCATCGTCTCGACGCGCTCGTGCAGGAAGGCGATGACTTCGCGCACCACGTCCTCATACTGCGGCTGGATTTGCATGGTTTCCGGCACGCTTTGCATGTGCATGATGCACAGCGCGCAATCGCTATCCTTCACGGCATCGATGGCGCCTGGCGTGCGAAAACCGTTGATATCGTTGATCATGTCGGCGCCGGCCAGGATGGCTTCGCGCATCACTTCCGGCTTGTAGGTATCGACGGAGAGCGGCTTGCCGCAGTCGCGCAAGGCATACAGCACCGGCATGACGCGCTGCAACTCGTCCTGCAGCGGCAGCGGCGGCGCGCCGGGACGACTCGATTCGCCGCCGATATCGATGATGTCTGCACCGTCAAGTATCATCTGCTCGGCGCGCGACAGGGCGAATTCCAGGTGTTGATACTGGCCCGCGTCGGAAAACGAGTCGGGCGTGACGTTCAGAATGCCCATCACCAGCGCCTGCGTGCCCTGCAGGTTGAAGCCGAAACGGCCGAATTGCAAATAGTGTCGCATGTAACTCTTTTTTATCATCAGGAAAAAACTGCTGCGGCAACGAAAAAGGGCAAGGATTGCTCCTTACCCTTCTTATTGCATGCCACCGATGAGGAGGCTGCAGCTATCAGGCTGGCGCCGTCGCGTTCGGCGAGATGCCGCCCGCGCCATTGTCGCCCGCATTGCGGCGTGGCGGAATGACTTTTGGCGGACGCGGCTCGAGGCCGGCCATGATGTCGTTGATTTGCTCTGCGTCAATGGTTTCCCATTCCAGCAAGGCCTTGGTCATCACTTCCACCTTGTCACGGTTCTCTTCCAACAACTTGCGCGACAGCGCATATTGCTTGTCGAGAATGTTGCGGATTTCAGCATCGACCTTTTGCTGGGTCGCTTCCGAGATCGTCTTGGTGGCGCCGCCGAAGAAACCTTCGTTTTCGCTGTCTTCGTAGACCATCACGCCCATGCTGTCGGACATGCCGAAGCGGGTCACCATGGAACGGGCCAGCTTGGTGGCGCGCGAGAAGTCGTTCGATGCACCGGTGGACATCTGTCCCACGAAAATCTCTTCGGCGATACGGCCGCCGAACAGGATGGAAATTTCTTCCAGCATCTTGTCCTTGTAAGCGGACAGGTTATCGTGTTCCGGCAGCTGCCACGTCAGGCCCAGGGCCCAGCCGCGCGGCATGATCGTCACTTTATGCACGGGATCGGCTTTCGGCAGCAATTTGGCGACGACTGCGTGACCGGACTCATGGTAAGCCGTATTGCGACGCTCTTCCTCGCGGATGATCATCGATTTACGCTCTGGACCCATGTAGATCTTGTCTTTCGCATCTTCGAAATCAGCCATTTCCACCAGGCGCTTGCTGCGGCGGGCGGCAAACAGGGCTGCCTCGTTGACCAGGTTGGCCAGGTCGGCGCCCGAGAAACCAGGGGTGCCGCGGGCCAGGATATCGGCTTTCACGTCGGTGCCGATAGGCACTTTACGCATGTGCACGTTCAAGATCTGTTCGCGGCCGCGGATATCGGGCAAGCCGACGGAGACCTGGCGGTCGAAACGGCCTGGACGCAGCAGCGCTTTATCGAGCACGTCGGCGCGGTTGGTGGCGGCCACGACGATCACGCCGGAGTTCGCTTCAAAACCGTCCATCTCGACCAGCAACTGGTTCAAGGTCTGTTCGCGCTCGTCATTGCCGCCGCCCATGCCGGCGCCACGGTGACGGCCGACAGCGTCGATCTCGTCGATGAAGATGATGCACGGCGAGTGTTTCTTGGCGTTTTCAAACATGTCGCGCACGCGGGACGCGCCGACGCCGACGAACATTTCCACGAAGTCGGACCCGGAAATCGAGAAGAACGGCACCTTGGCTTCGCCGGCGATGGCGCGCGCCAGCAGGGTTTTACCCGTGCCCGGAGGACCGACCATCAGCACGCCGCGTGGGATGCGGCCGCCCAGTTTCTGGAATTTGCTTGGATCCTTGAGGAAGTCGACCACTTCGTTGACTTCTTCTTTCGCTTCGTCGCAACCGGCGACGTCGGCGAAGGTGACGGTGTTGCTGGCTTCATCCATCATGCGCGCCTTCGACTTGCCGAACGAGAATGCCCCGCCCTTGCCGCCGCCTTGCATCTGACGCATGAAGAATACCCAGACGCCGATCAACAGCAGCATGGGGAACCAGGAAACGAAAATTTGTTGCAGGAACGACGCTTCCTCAGGCGGACGCACGTCGAAATGCACGCCATTGTCGCGCAAGTCGCCGATCAGGCCCTTGTCGAGGCTGGTGGCGGTGGTACGCACCTTGGTGTCGTCCATCAGCTTGGCGGTGATCGACGAACCTTCGATCACGACATCCTTGACGCGCTTGGCTTTGACTTCATCCAGCAAATCGGAATAAGCGATGGCCTTGCTGCCGCCTGTGGCGCCATGACTGTCGAATTGCTTGAACAGCATGAACAACAGCAGCAATACGACTACCCAGATGGCAGATTTGGAAAACATGTTATTCACGAAGACTCCTTGGATGCAGTGCGCATCTCTTTACCTATAGCTAGAAACACGATTTTACTCGCAATAAGCGGGCCGTGCCAAAGCCCGCCGATCCGTGCGCGCGAAAAAAATCGCGTTCACGCAAAAAAATGCAGTATAAACAATTTAGGCTTTTATACCACTGCCCACTACCGCACTTCTCGTTCCCATGTGCGGATCACGCCTTAAATATCAAGAGCGGAATCATCTTCTTCAACGGCATTTTTCAGCGGATTCTTGATCCCACGCCCCATCAGGAAGATTTCTGACGATTTATCGCGGCTGGCCTTGGGCTTTTTCTGCACCACGACCTTGAATTCGGCGCGGAATTTCTCCACGATCTGGCTGAAACCCATGTCTTTAAAGCATTTCACCAGCAGCACGCCGGACGGCTTCAAATGCAATTGCGAAAATTCGATGGCCAGGTCGATCAGATGCTCCATGCGCGCGGCGTCCGCCGTGGCGATGCCCGACAGGTTGGGCGCCATATCGGACAGCACCAGGTCCACCTTGCGTCCCTGCAATACCACTTCCAGCTGGCGCAGCACGCGCGCTTCGCGGAAGTCGCCCTGGATGAAGTGGAAATCGGCAATCGGCTCCATTTCCAGCATGTCCAGGCCAATCAGGGTACCATTGACCCCGCCGCCGTCCTTGCCGGCCAGCTTGCGCCGCGTGTACTGGGCCCAGCTGCCAGGAGTGCAGCCCAGGTCAACAATTACCTGGCCAGGTTTGATCAGTTTCTCGTCTTCATCGATTTCTTTGAGCTTGTATGCTGCCCGGGCACGGTAGCCCTCTTTTTGCGCCAACTTCACATAAGGATCATTTATGTGGTCGTGCAACCAGTTTTTGTTTAATTTCTTCTTTGCCATTCGCGTAGAATACTGCTTTTAAGGGAATTACTAAATATTATTATGCTAAAACTTACACCCGTAGAGCGCAGCGCACTGCGCGCCGAAGCACACGCGCTGAAGCCTATCGTCATCATTGGCGAAGCGGGCTTGACACCTGCTGTCCTCAAAGAGATCGACCTTGGCCTGGATTCGCACGGCCTGATTAAAGTCCGCGTGTTCGGCGACGACCGCGAAGCCCGCGTCGGAATGTACGATACGATTTGCGGCAATCTCGGCGCCGCCCCGGTACAACATATTGGCAAACTGCTGGTAATTTACCGTCCGAAAAAAGAAGTGGTTAAGGAGAAGGTCAGCGCCGGCAAAGGCATGCGCGAAGTGACCATCGTCAAGGCCAGCGCCAGCGGCACCAAGCGCCCGAGCGTGACGAAAGTCATGATCAAAGGCAATGAGCGCGTCACCGAAGGCGGTTCCATCAAGCGTGCCAAGCCACGTCAGAAGAGCGCCAAGAAAAGCGCACTGGGCAGCAAGTAAGCCTCTCTCGGCAGCCGCAAGGCTGTTGAAACAAGAAGCGGAGCACGGGATCTTCCCTGCTCCGCTTTTTTATTGCCATTACGGTATTGTCGGATTACGCGCTGAGCGCTCATCCGACCTGCCAGCAGCACCGCAGGTCGGATGGGCGGGGCCGCAGGCCACGCGTAATCCGACAACACGGCCCACGCTTACTGCTGTTTCCAGATCAAGACGCCCGCCAGCAAGCTCTGCACGGCAAAGATCACGGTCGACACGCCATGCAGCATGCCGAAACGGCTGCGCATGGCCTCGTCCATCACGCCGGCCGGCGCTTGCGCCTTCAGCTCGGCCATCAGGGGCGAAATGCCGAAATGGCTGACCAGCGCGCACACGAGCATGGACAGCACCAGCGCGCCCAGGAGGCGCCGGCGTTTCAGCGCCACGGCGCCAGCACCCCATTGCAGCAAGGCCAGCAGCACCAGGGCACAGGCGATGGACAGCCACGCCTCGGCGCGGAACATGCTGCCGGCGATATTACCTGCCAGCACGCGGTCGCTCAAGGTCGCGAACAAGGTCGGCGCCACGATGAAGCCGATGGTCCACAGGCTGCCGGCCCACAGGGTGGCGACGAGGAAGCGCAGGCGGCTCAGCATCAGATGTACAGTACTTCCAGGATTTCGTATTCGCGCGGGCCGGACGGTGCCTGCACTTCCACCACGTCGCCGGCATACTTGCCGATCAGCGCGCGGGCGATCGGCGACGTGACGGAAACCTTGTTCATTTTCAGGTCGGCTTCATCGAGGCCGACGATCTGGTACGTGACTTTCTGGCCCGATTCCAGGTCTTCCAGGTTCACGGTCGAGGCAAACACCACGCGGCCTTCCGCGTCGAGCGCGGTCGGGTCGATGATTTGCGCAGCGCCCAGCTTGCCTTCGAGTTCGGCGATGCGGCCTTCCACGAACGCCTGGCGCTCCTTGGCGGCGTCGTACTCGGCGTTTTCCGACAGGTCGCCGTGCGAACGCGCTTCGGCGATCGCATCGATGACGATGCGGCGTTCCTTGGTCTTCAAATGATGCAGCTCTTCTTTCAAGAGTTCTGCGCCGTATTTGGTCAATGGGACTGAGGTCATGTTATCTCTACTATCTGCTAGTTATCGGCGCCGTTGCCAGTGTTTTATCAAGGTTAACGGACTTACCAAGTGAAAACCACAGAGGCCGCGCGCTGCTCTGCACGGAACTCTGTGGTTGATAAGCATGCAGTGTACCGCCTAACGGCGGCCACTGCAAATAACACGCGGACTACTAAGCTTGTTGCAGGGTCTTGTGCAGACCTTGCAGATCGTACACGCGCAACTCATCGAGGTGACGGATGCCTTCGACGGCCGCTTCCGCGCCGGCGATGGTCGTGTAGGTCGTCACGCGCGAGGCCAGGGCCGACGTGCGGATGGCCCGCGAATCGACGATGGCGCTGCGTTTTTCTTCCACGGTGTTGATCACCAGCACGATTTCATGGTTCTTGATCATGTCGACCACGTGCGGACGGCCTTCGATCACCTTGTTCACTGGCGTGACGGCGATGCCGGCAGCAGCGATCACGGCGGCCGTGCCCTTGGTGGCGACGACGGTGAAACCGGAGTCGACCAGGTCGCGCGCCACTTGCACGGCGCGCGGCTTGTCCGACGCTTTCACGCTGATGAAGACCTTGCCCGATTTTGGCAGGTTCACGCCGGCGCCCAGTTGCGATTTCACAAACGCTTCGCCGAACGTCAGGCCCACACCCATGACTTCGCCCGTCGATTTCATTTCAGGGCCCAGGATGGTGTCCACGCCAGGGAACTTGACGAACGGGAACACGGCTTCCTTGACGCTGAAGTATGGCGGCACGACTTCCTGCGTGATGCCCTGCGAGGCCAGCGACTGGCCGACCATGCAGCGCGCGGCGATCTTCGCCAGTTGCAGGCCCGTGGCTTTCGAGACGAAAGGCACGGTGCGCGAAGCGCGCGGATTGACTTCCAGCACGAAGACGACGTCTTTCATCTGGCCGTCGATCTCTTGCTTCTGGATCGCGAACTGCACGTTCATCAGGCCGACCACGTTCAGGCCCTTGGCCATCAGCGCCGTCTGGCGTTTCAGTTCTTCAATGGTTTCCGGTGCCAGCGAATACGGCGGCAGCGAGCAAGCCGAGTCGCCCGAGTGGACGCCAGCCTGTTCGATGTGTTCCATCACGCCGCCGATGAAGGTGGTTTCGCCGTCGGAGATGCAATCGACGTCGCACTCGATGGCGTCGTTCAGGAAGCGGTCCAGCAACACGGGCGAATCGTGCGAGACCTTGACGGCTTCGCGCATGTAGCGCTCGAGGTCGCGTTGCTCGTGGACGATTTCCATGGCGCGGCCACCGAGCACGTACGAAGGACGCACGACCAGCGGGTAGCCGATTTCCTGTGCCAGCGCCAGGGCGTCGGCTTCCGTGCGCGCCGTGCGGTTAGGCGGCTGGCGCAGTTCCAGGGTGTGCAGCATTTGCTGGAAGCGCTCGCGGTCTTCGGCCGCGTCGATCATGTCGGGCGAGGTGCCGATGATCGGCACGCCATTGGCTTCCAGGTCCAGCGCCAGTTTCAATGGCGTCTGGCCGCCGTACTGCACGATCACGCCCACCGGTTTTTCGATGGCGACGATTTCCAGCACGTCTTCCAGCGTCAGCGACTCGAAATACAGGCGGTCCGAGGTGTCGTAGTCGGTCGAAACCGTTTCTGGGTTGCAATTGACCATGATGGTTTCGTAGCCGTCTTCGCGCATGGCGAGGGCCGCGTGGACGCAGCAATAGTCAAACTCGATACCCTGGCCGATACGGTTCGGGCCACCGCCCAGCACCATGATCTTTTTCTTGTCGGTCGGATTCGATTCGCACTCTTCGTCGTAGGTGGAATACATGTACGCCGTGTCGGTCGAGAATTCGGCCGCGCAGGTATCGACGCGCTTGTAGACGGGACGGATGTTCAGCGCATGGCGCTGCTGGCGCACGGCCGTGTCCGTCGTCTGCAGCAAAAAGCCCAGGCGACGGTCCGAGAAACCCTTTTGCTTCAGCTTGTACAGGGTGTTCTTGTCGAGGTTTTCCAGCTTCTGCGTGTCGAGCCACAGTTCCAGGTCGACGATTTCCTTGATCTGGATCAGGAACCATGGGTCGATCTTGGTCAGCTGGTGCACTTCTTCCAGGGTGAAGCCCTGGGCAAATGCGTCGCCCACGTACCAGATGCGCTCGGGACCAGGCTCGCCCAGTTCCTCTTCGATCTTTTCGCGGTCCTTGGTCTTTTCGTTCATGCCGTCCACGCCCACTTCCAGGCCGCGCAAGGCTTTCTGGAACGATTCCTGGAAGGTGCGGCCGATCGCCATCACTTCGCCGACGGATTTCATCTGCGTCGTCAGGTGGTGGTCGGCGGTCGGGAATTTCTCGAACGTGAAACGGGGGATCTTCGTGACGACGTAATCGATCGACGGTTCGAACGATGCCGGCGTGGCGCCGCCCGTGATTTCATTGCGCAGCTCGTCCAGGGTGAAACCGACGGCCAGCTTGGCGGCGATCTTGGCGATCGGGAAACCCGTCGCTTTCGATGCCAGGGCCGACGAACGCGACACGCGCGGGTTCATCTCGATGACGATCATGCGGCCATCGACAGGGTTGATCGAGAATTGCACGTTCGAGCCACCGGTGTCGACGCCGATCTCGCGCAGCACTGCCAGGCTGGCATTGCGCATGATCTGGTATTCCTTGTCCGTCAGGGTTTGCGCTGGCGCAACCGTGATGGAGTCGCCCGTGTGCACGCCCATCGGGTCGAGGTTTTCGATCGAGCAGATGATGATGCAGTTGTCCGCCTTGTCGCGCACCACTTCCATCTCGTACTCTTTCCAGCCCAGCAACGACTCTTCGATCAGCAGCTCTTTCGTCGGCGATGCTTCCAGGCCGCGCTTGCAGATGGTTTCGAATTCTTCTTCGTTGTAGGCGATGCCGCCGCCGGAGCCGCCCATGGTGAACGATGGACGGATGATGGTCGGGAAGCCCAGCGTGCGCTGCACGGCCCACGATTCTTCCATCGAGTGCGCCACGCCGGAACGGGCCGAACCGAGGCCGATCTTGGTCATCGCGTCCTTGAACTTGGAACGGTCTTCGGCCTTGTCGATGGCTTCCGGCGACGCGCCGATCAGCTCAACGTTGTATTTTGCCAGCACGCCATTGTTGAACAGGTCCAGCGCGCAGTTCAGCGCCGTCTGGCCGCCCATCGTCGGCAGGATGGCGTCAGGACGCTCCTTGGCGATGATGCGTTCGACGACCGACCAGGTGATCGGTTCGATGTACGTCACATCGGCCATTTCCGGATCCGTCATGATGGTCGCAGGATTGCTGTTGACCAGGATGACCTTATAGCCCTCTTCGCGCAGGGCCTTGCACGCTTGCGCGCCGGAATAGTCGAATTCGCAGGCCTGGCCGATCACGATCGGGCCAGCGCCAATAATCAGAATACTTTTAATATCTAAACGTTTAGGCATTTTTCTTTTTCTCCTCCGCAGCCATCAGGTTGATGAAGCGGTCAAACAGGTAAGCAACATCCATCGGGCCCGGCGACGCTTCAGGGTGGCCCTGGAAGCAGAAGGCCGGCTTGTCCGTGCGGGCAAAGCCCTGCAGGGAGCCGTCGAACAGCGATTCATGGGTCACGCGGCAGTTCGCGGGCAAGGTTGCCGCGTCGACGGCGAAACCGTGGTTTTGCGAGGTAATCAAGACCTGTTTCGTTTCCAGGTCCTGCACCGGGTGGTTGGCGCCGTGGTGGCCGAACTTCATCTTCAGCGTTTTCGCGCCGGAGGCCAGGGCCATGATCTGGTGGCCGAGGCAGATGCCGAAGGTCGGGATGCCCTTCTCGATCAGCTCTTTCGTCGCCGCGATGGCGTAGTCGCATGGTTCCGGATCGCCGGGACCGTTCGACAGGAAGATGCCGTCCGGGTTCAGCGCCAGGGCGTCGGCGGCGGAGGCTTGCGCCGGCAGCACGGTGACCTTGCAGCCGCGCGCCGTCAGCATGCGCAGGATGTTGCGCTTGACGCCGTAGTCGAAGGCGACGACGTGATACTTCGCGTCGGCGTCGGCCAGCTGGCCATAGCCTTCGCCCAGGGTCCATTCCGTTTCGCGGTATTCGTAGGCCGCCTTGCTCGATACGACCTTGGCCAGGTCCATGCCGGCCAGGCCGGGGAAGGAACGGGCCAGTTCCAGCGCTTGCGCGGCCGATGGCTCATTGCCTTGCGTGCCGACGAGGATGGCGCCGCCCTGCGCACCTTTTTCACGCAGGATGCGCGTGAGCTTGCGTGTATCGATGCCGGCGATGGCGACGATATTTTCAGCTTTCAGGTAGTCGGACAGGGAAAGGGTGGAACGGAAATTGGATGCCAGCAAAGGCAGATCGCGGATGATGAGGCCAGCGGCGTGAACCTTGGAAGATTCGACATCTTCCGGATTGACGCCCGTATTGCCGATATGGGGATAGGTCAGGGTGACCATCTGGCGGCAATAGCTTGGGTCGGTAAGGATTTCCTGATACCCGGTCATCGAGGTATTGAAAACAACCTCGCCCGTGGTATGACCGGCGGCACCGATCGAAAAACCTTTGAAAATCGTTCCATCAGCAAGCGCTAATATGGCTGGAACGGCAGGGCCAGAAAAAAATGGCGGCAAGGGCAACTCCTGATAAAGTTACCGTAGCTGCGCCACGTCAGACCGACCGCCTAGATACCCGAGCTGCATGCACTCAGGGCGTTTCAACGGTCATTTTGAATGAGGGGATGGGTAGTCGCTACGGTATATGTGTGATTGGCTAAACCTTTGAATTATAACCAAAAGGAAGCTTTTCCACAAGGAAGAAAATTCAGAAAGCACGGCATTTTTTTGCGCAGCAACAAAAACCCCCGCCCCATGAAAAAAGCCGCCCGGCGTGTGCGGAGCGGCTCGTTCATTCTTCCCAATCCGCCATAGCGGCTACTACTTATCTTCCGCTTAGCCTGTTGCCAGCTTCACGGCACCTGGCAAAACCGTAGCGAGCGGAGATGATTTGTGGCCGAGAAGCGCAAGCGTACTAAAGTACGGTGAGCATCGCCGGCCGCACAGCGCGCCGCGCAGCAGGTTTGGCCACGTGCCCATCACACCAGTGCGGCGATACCTGCCTTGGCGATTTGCGCGTCTTCCGCCGACTTGACGCCCGAGACGCCGACGGCGCCCACATAGTGACCGTCGAACACGATGGGCACGCCGCCTTCGAGCAAGCCGTCGATTTCCGGCGCGCTCAGGAACGAGACGCGGCCGCCATTGATCATCTCTTCATAGATGCGCGATTCGCGGCGGCCCAGGGCGGCCGTCTTGGCTTTCGACGGGGCGATGTGCGACGAGATCGGCGCCACGCCGTCCATGCGCTGCAGCCACAGCAGATGACCGCCGTCGTCGACGATGGCGATCACGACCGCCCAGTTATTCTTGACCGCTTCCGCTTCGGCGGCGGCGGCGATTTTCTTCACGTCATCCAGGGTCAAAATCGGTTTCGATTGCATGATGCTTCCTTGTTATGTTGAATCAAAATTGTATACGAAATGCACGGCGTCACCACCCTTACTGCTCGCGCTTGGCTTTCAGTTTTTGCTTGAGCTGCGCCATGACGGCAAAGGTCGCCTGCTCGCCGGCCAGGATGGCCTGGTTGCGGCTGTTGAAATCGTTGCCCTTCATGGTGCCCAGGCTGGGCTGGATCACCACGTCCGCATCCTTCAGCTCGAACTGGTTGATGCGCTGGCCCATGATGGCGAAGGTTTGCATCAGCACTTCCATCGAGCTGATGGCCTTTTGCGTATCCGTTTGCGACGAAATATTCACGGCGATGATGAAATCGGCGCCCATGTCGCGCGCGAAGCGCACGGGCACGGGCGCCACCAGGCCGCCGTCGACATAGGTATGGCCGGAAATCGTCACGGGCTGGAATACGCCCGGCACGGCCGACGAGGCGCGCACGGCCATGCCGGTATTGCCGCGCTGGAACAGGATCGGCTGGCCATTCTTCAAGTCCGTGGCCACCACGCCAAACGGTATCTTCAGCTTTTCCAGCGGCACGTTGTTGACTGCCTTGTTGACATAGCTTTGCAGCGCTTCACCCTTGAGTACGCCGGACGACTTGCCGAACAGGGGCAAGGCCCAGTCGGAAATGGCGGCCTCGTCCATGTCGAACGCCATCTTTTGCAAGGCAAAGCCGGAGTTGCCCGCCGCATACAAGGCGCCCACCACACTGCCGGCGCTGGTGCCCGTGACGAGGTCGGCGACGATGCCCTGCGATTCGAGCGCCTTGATCACGCCGATATGCGCGAAACCGCGCGCCGCGCCGCCGCCCAGCGCCAGGCCAATCTTGATCTTGCGCGGCGGCACGACGATGGGCTCGGGCGGCGTTAAGACTTGTACGGGTTTCGGGGTGGTGGTATCGCAGCCGGCCAGCGCAAAGGCGGCCAGGGCAAGCAGGGTCAGGCGTTTAGGAAACATGGTGGCGAGGGGGAACCGCACGCGGCAGTGGCAATAAAGGAGAGCCGATTGTAGCGCAAGCGGGGCCGCCGGCACTGAAGCCTGTCTTAAATGTTTATAAATGACAATGTTTGTGCGCACCGCGGTTGCCACCAAACTGCTGCTAGACTGGCGCCTGATTTTTTTACCTGCTCCCGATATGACAGAACATCAATTTGCCGACAGCCGCGCCCTGCACGCACCGTTTGCGCAACAGTTATCGGCCTGTCCGGCCGACGGCGCCCTCGCCTGGCTGACCGCCATCCTCGCCACGCAGGCGCCCGCACTGCGCTCCGCGAACGCCATCTTGCTGGCCTACACGGGCAACCATGCCGCCATCGACTGGATCGACGCCAATGTCGGCTCGCCGGTGGCAGGGCAATGGGGCGTGGCGGCGGCCCTGCTGGACACGCCCTGGCCCCGCATCGCCGGCTGGCTCGGACAAGGCGGCGCGCACCGGCTGATGGCGCTCGACGCCCTGCTCGCGTATCGCAAGCCGGCCGTCAACATGTCGCCGCTGGAACAGATCGCCGCTCCCGTGCTGGCGCAGGCGCCCGCGCGCGCGGAACTCGACGCGGCACTGGCCGCCTGCCTGGCCGCGTCCGCCACGCCGCGCATGCAGGCGGCGGTGAACTCCATCAGCAAGCATGCCGGCGAGATCCTGCGCGGCGGCCCACGCGGCGTGGCGGTGGCGGACTTGCCGCGCCTGTACCTCGACCCGGCAGCGTTCCAGGATGCGCCTGCCATCCTGGAACGCCACGAGACGGTGGTGGGCGGCATGCGGCAAAACCTGCAGAACTTGCTCAAGGGGATATTATGAGCAGGCCGGCCCATGTCCGCATCGACTTGAGCGAGATCCACTCGCCGCGCCAGTTGCATGCGGCCCTGGCCGCCGCGCTGGGATTTCCCGCCATCTACGGCATGAACTGGGACGCCTTCTGGGATGCCGTCACGGGCCTGGTGGATATGCCGCAACAGCTGGACTTCGCCGGCTGGCAGGCACTGGAAGCGCGCCTGCCGCGCGAGGCCGCCGTGCTGCGGCGCAGCCTGGCACGCCTGGCCGCCGAGTTCCCCGCGCTGGCCGCCCACGTGCGTTACGCCTGAAGCAAGGTGTCACCAGTAAACGCTTGACAGGCCGCCCCAACCTCCCTTACATTAAGTGCATGTCCTCCCTCAAACTTCATTCCCCTTCCCTGCTGTCGCTATCGCGACTACTACTAGCACGCGCATAAGTTTGCCGCATTGCTTCGCCTGGTCACACGCCGGCGTGTTTCAAAAACCCTGGAAGGTTTGATGATGTTTGCACCATCCCCCGCTACACCCGTAACTTCTGACGCGACCGCCGCTGGCGCCGTTGCCGTGCTTTGCCTGCTAAAACTACCGATCGCTTGCCTGGCCTAGTGTCTCGTGGCCGCCCGGCAAGCTTGCGCCACAACCATTGATTTCCCCCTATCTTCAGGAGTACCCGATCATGATGTTGCAGAACCCAGCTTCCAAGTACCGCGCCTTCCCTCCCGTCAAATTGACCGACCGTCAATGGCCGAACCAGATCATCAGCAAGCCGCCTATCTGGATGAGCACCGACTTGCGCGATGGCAACCAATCGCTGATCGAGCCGATGAGCGCGGAAAAGAAGCTGCGGTTCTTCGACATGCTGATCGCCATCGGCCTGAAGGAAATCGAAGTGGGCTTCCCTTCCGCCTCGCAGACGGATTTCGACTTCGTGCGCAAGCTCGTCGATGAAAACCGCATCCCGGACGACGTCACCATCATCGTGCTGACCCAGTCGCGCGAAGAGCTGATCCGCCGCACGGTGGAATCCGTGGCCGGCGCCAAGCGCGCCATCGTCCACCTGTACAACTCCGTGGCGCCCGTGTTCCGCAAGGTCGTGTTCGGCATGTCGCGCGAGGAAATCACGAATATCGCCACCACCGGCACCACGCTGGTGAAACAACTGGTGGCGCAGCATCCGGAAACGGAATGGGGTTTCGAATACACGCCGGAATCGTTCTCCACCACGGAACTCGATTTCTCCAAGCATATCTGCGACGCCGTCAGCGCCATCTGGAAGCCGACACCGGCCAACAAGATGATCATCAACCTGCCGTCAACCGTGGAATGCAGCACGCCCAACGTGTATGCGGACCAGATCGAATGGATGTCGCGCAAACTCGCGCGCCGCGATTCCATCATCATCAGCGTGCACCCGCATAACGACCGCGGCACGGCCGTCGCGTCGGCCGAGCTGGCCGTGATGGCGGGCGCCGACCGCGTGGAAGGCTGTTTGTTCGGCAATGGCGAACGCACCGGCAATGTGGACCTGGTGACCCTGGCCATGAATCTGTACACGCAAGGCGTGCATCCGGGCCTCGATTTCTCCGACATCGACAGCGTGCGCAAGTGCGTCGAGGAATGCAACCAGCTGCCCGTCCACCCGCGCCACCCGTATGCGGGCGACCTCGTGTTTACCGCGTTCTCCGGTTCGCACCAGGATGCGATCAAGAAAGGTTTCGCCAAGCAGGAAGCTGGCGCCATCTGGGAAGTGCCTTACCTGCCGATCGACCCGGCCGACCTGGGCCGCAGCTATGACGCCGTGATCCGCGTCAACAGCCAGTCCGGCAAGGGCGGCATGGCGTACTTGCTGGAACAGGAATACGGCCTGGTCTTGCCGCGCCGCCTGCAGATCGAATTCTCGCGCGCCGTGCAAGCCGTGGCCGACGCCACGGGCCGCGAAATCGCCGCGCACGATATCCACGACATCTTCCAGAAGGAATACCTGGAGCAGACGGCGCCGTACGCCTACGCTTCGCACCGCATGGTGGAAGACACGAGCAGCGATGAATCCGTGCAGATCGACATCAGCCTGTCGCACCGCCAGACGCCACTGGCCCTGCAGGGCGGCGGCAACGGCCCCATCGACGCCTTCGTCAATGCGCTCGGCCTCGACATCAAGCTGATGGATTACCATGAGCATTCGATCGGCTCGGGCGCCAATGCGCAGGCCGCCTGCTATGTGGAATTGCGTCTCGATAACGGCCCGACCCTGTTCGGCGCCGCCATCGACAGCAATATCGTCACCGCCTCGTTCAAGGCCGTGCTGTCGGCCGTGAACCGCCGCATCAAGCAGACGGACGCGGAAAAAACAACGGCAGCCGAGGTGGCGGCGAACGCCGCCTGAGTCCTCGTCACGCGCCCTTCATAGGGAGAAAAAGCGGTACGGCTTGATCGCCGTGCCGCTTTTTCATTTCTATGGGGCAATTAGTAGTGCCAATCAGGTATTGCCCGCCGTATAATCAATTCATAACAAGACCACCGGAGACAGATCATTAGCTACCGAGGGAATCACAATGAAATTGACGGATATGAAGATAGGCGCGCGCCTGGGCGCCGCGTTTGGCGTGGTACTGCTGCTGATGGCGGCACTGGTATTGACGGGCTTGTTGCGCCTGGACAAGATCGGCGCGCTCAGCGACTCCATCATCGAACGCGACTGGGCCAAGGCGGACGCCATCGCCACCATCCGCAGCACCACGCGCTCGAACGCGGCGCTCGTGCTGGAACTGTTCATCCATGAAGATCCGGCCAGGGCGGCGGCCATCCACACGGAAATCGACGCCAACAAAGTCACCATCACGCAGGCGCTGGACATTCTCGACCGCCTGATCGTCTTGCCAGAAGCCAAGCAACTGCTGGCCACCCTGAAACAGCAGCGCAAGGCCTATGTCGTTTCGTTCAGCCAGGCCGACAAGCTGCTGGTGGCGGGAGAGCGCGCACAGGCGGCCACGCATGTGCGCGACGATACCCTGCCGGCGCTGAGCCGCCTGCAACAAACCGTCAATACCCTGAACGACGTGCAGCGCGGCGTGGTCGTGCATGGCGGCGACTTGATACACCAGAATATTTCAGCGGCGAATGTGCTGATGGCCAGCTTCGGCGCCACCGCCCTGTTGCTGGGAATCCTCTTTGCCTGGCGGGTCACGCGCTCGATCACGACGCCCGTCGCCTACGCCTTGCGCGTGGCGCAAGCCGTGGCCGCGGGCGACTTGAGCAGCAAGATCGTGGCCGAGGGCAAGGATGAAACGGCCCAGCTGCTGCATGCGCTGCGCGAAATGAACGACAACCTGGCCACCCTGGTGGGGCAGGTGCGCGGCGGCACGGGCACGATTGCCGTGGCGTCGAGCCAGATTGCCAGCGGCAATGCCGACCTGTCGGCCCGCACCGAGGCGCAGGCCAGCGCGCTGGAAGAGACGGCGTCGTCGATGATCGAACTGACCGGCACCGTGCGCAGCAACAGCGACAATGCGCGCCAGGCGGACAGCCTGGCCCGTTCCGCCTCCGCCATCGCCCAGCGCGGCGGCACGGCCATGGCCCAGGTGGTCGACACCATGGACGCCATCAATGCGTCTTCGCGCAAGATCGTCGACATCATCGCCGTCATCGACGGTATTGCCTTCCAGACCAACATCCTGGCCCTGAACGCGGCCGTGGAAGCGGCGCGCGCCGGCGAGCAGGGGCGCGGCTTCGCCGTCGTGGCGTCCGAAGTGCGCAACCTGGCGCAGAGGTCTGGCCAGGCGGCCAGGGAAATCAAGGAACTCATTGCCGACTCCGTCAACCGTGTCGGCCAGGGCGCGCAGCTGGTCAGCCAGGCCGGCGCCACGATGGATGAAGTGGTGGCCAGCGTGGGCAGAGTGAGCGCCATCGTCGGCGACATCAGCGTCGCCAACCACGAGCAGAGCGAAGGCATCGAACAGATCAATGCCGCCATCATGCAGATGGACCAGACGACGCAGCAGAACGCGGCCCTGGTCGAACAGGCGGCCGCGGCGGCGGCAGCCATGCATGAACAGGCGGGCGACCTGGAAACCCTCGTCAGCCAGTTCAAGCTGGAACAAGGCGGCAAGGACCTGGCGCCGCCCCGCCCTGCACCGGCCGTGCCGCGCTTGCAGTAAGCGAGTTATTCCACCTGGCGCGCCAGGCGGATGCCGGAAAATTGCCAGCGCGCGCCGGCCGGGAAGAAATTGCGGTAGCTGGCGCGCGCATGGCCGGCCGGCGTGGCGCAGGACGAGCCGCGCAGCACATACTGGTTCAGCATGAACTTGCCGTTGTATTCGCCGAGCGCGCCCGGCGCCGTGCGGTAGCCCGGATATGGCGCGTAGCTGCTGCTCGTCCATTGCCAGCAATGGCCGAACAGTTGCCGCAGCCCCGTGCCGGGCGTGGCGGCGGCCGGATGCAGCTGGCCGACCTCGACGGCCATGCCTTGCGCGGCCACTTCCCACTCAGCTTCCGTCGGCAGGCGCGCGCCCGCCCAGTGCGCATAGGCGTCCGCCTCGAACAGCGACAGGTGCGTGGCCGGCGCCAGCGGATCGAGCGGGCGCAAGCCGAACAAGGTGAATTCCTGCCAGCGGCCCGCCTCATCACGCTGCCAGTACAGCGGACACTGCAGTCCCTGGCTGCGCACCCAGTCCCAGCCTTCGGCCAGCCACAGGTGCGCCGCGCGGTAGCCGCCCGCCTCGATGAAGGCCAGGTACTCGCCATTCGTCACCAGCGCGCAGGCCAGCTGGAACGGCGCCACGTATTGCGGATGGCGTGGCAATTCATTGTCGAAGCAAAAGCCGTCGCCCGCGTGGCCGATCTGCGCCAGGCCGCCGTCGAAGGCGACCCAGTCGACGGCAACGGCGGCCTGCTGACCGGACGCGGCAATGGCGCTGTCCAGGTAGGCGGGAAACAGGGGGCTGTGCGCCAGCAGGTGCTTGACGTCCGTCAACAGCAATTCCTGATGCTGCTGCTCGTGTTCGAGGCCCAGCGCCAGCAGCATGGTCAGCCGTTCGCGCTCGGGGCGCGCCAGTTCGCCGGCCAGCAGGCGGGCGATGCGCGCATCGACGTCCATCCGGTAGGCGCGCACGACCTCCATGCCGGGCCGCGTCAGCAAGCCCCGCTGCGCGCGCGGATGCTTGTCGCCGACGCCGTTGTAATAGGAATTGAACAGCACGCGAAAGGCCGGATGGAATGGCGCGAACGCCGCTTCCATGCTTTCCAGGATAAACGTTTCGAAAAACCAGGTGGTATGCGCGAGGTGCCATTTCACGGGACTGGCATCCGGCATCGATTGCGCGCCGCAATCCTCGTCCGACAGCGGTTCGGCCAGCAGCAGCGAGTGCCGGCGCACCTTGTTGTAATGATCGATCAGCATCTTTTTCTTAGTTCCTGATGACGCGTGCGTAAATCACGGCAAACCACTGCTGCGCGTCCATCCAGACTTGCGCCGTGGAAAACCCCGCCTGCTCCAGCAAGCCGACGAAACCGGCCCGCGTGTATTTATAGCTGTCTTCTGTATGGATGCGCTCGCCTTTCGCGAAGCGGCGCTGGCCGCCCTGCCAGCGCACCAGCTGCTCGCTGCGCGCTTCCAGGTGCATCTCGACGCGGCTTTCGTCGGCATTGAAAAAGCCGTGGTGGCGCCACGCGCGCACGTCGAAATCGGCGCCGATCAAGCCGTTCACGTGGCGCAGCATGTTCAGGTTGAAAGCGGCCGTGACGCCGAGCGCATCGTCGTAGGCCGCGTCGAGGATGGCGTCGTCCTTGATCAGGTCGACGCCGATCAGCAAGCCGCCATCGCCGTCGGCATTCGCGCGCAGCCGGCGCAAAAAGGCGATCGCTTGCTCAGGAGCAAAATTGCCGATCGACGAGCCGGGATAAAAGAACAGGCGCCGCGCGTCGCGCACGCTGGCCGGCAAATCGAGGCGGCTGGAAAAATCGAGGCCCAGGCCGCTCATCTCGATATGCGGGAAGCGCTGCTGCAAGCGGCTCAATGATTCACTGAGGAAATCATACGAGATGTCCACGGCCACGTACTGGGCCGGGTGCAGCAGCGGGAACAGGCTGGCCGCCTTGGCGCAATTGCCCGCGCCCAGGTCGATCAGGGTGCTGCCCGGCCCCACCGCATGCGCGATCTCGGCGCCGTGCTGCGCAAAGATGGCCGCCTCCGTGCGCGTCGGGTAATACTCGGGCAAGGCGCAGATGGCCTCGAACAGTTTCGAGCCCAGCGCGTCGTACAGGTACTTGGGCGAAGTCCAGGCGGCCTGCGCCAGCAAGCCGCTGGCGATCTCGGCGACGGTGGCGGGCGTGGCGCTGGCCGTTGCCCGGCTGGCGGATGGAAAATCGGACTGCTGCTGCGCGAATGGCATGGTCATGGGCTGGCGTCGTCTCTCAAGGTTCTCGATGGGCTTGCTTGACTTGCACCTGGCAACACCCCTGCCGCAGCCTGCGCTGCAAGCCCTGGCGGGCGCCTTTGCCGATGCCTTTTTCCCATCATAGCGGAATCCTCCAAAGCCAGCCGTGCGGCAGGTAACTTAAGGTCAACACGGGGCCGCGCGAGGCGGCGCGCACGCAAAAGTGGTATTGCCAAGCAAAAAGGGCAAGCCTGTCGTATACTACACATTGCCGGCCAAACAATCCGCGCGCCATTGTAGTCCCCAGGCCCCCCTCTCCCCCGCGTGCCTCCCTTTACGATAGTCGTTAACACCATGCTCGAATTGCGCCATCTGTCGAAGTCCTATGCCAATGCCCGGCCCGTCCTGGCGAATATTTCCTGCCGCTTCAAGGCGGGGGAATTCATCGCCATCATGGGCGACTCGGGCGTCGGCAAGTCGACCCTGCTGAACCTGATCGCCGGCCTCGATACGCCCGACGCGGGTGCCGAAGCGCACCCTATCCTGGTGGACGGCATCGCCATGTCCAGCCTCGATGACGCCGCCGCGACCCGGCTGCGTCGCGCCCGCATGGGCTTTATCTTCCAGGCTTTCCACGTCTTGCCGCACCTGACCCTGCTGCAAAACGTGGCCCTGCCGCTGCTGCTCAACGGCCTGCCCCAGGAGCGTGCCGCCAGCATGCTCGAGGCGGTCGGACTGGGCGGACGCGGCGGCGATTTTCCGCAGCAATTGTCGGGCGGCGAAATGCAGCGCGTGGCGATCGCCCGCGCGCTCGTGCACAAGCCCGCGCTGGTGCTGGCCGATGAGCCGACCGGCAACCTCGACCCGGACACGGCGCACGGCATCCTGCAATTGCTGCGCGCCGAGATCAAGGCCAACGGCAGTTGCGCCATCATGGTCACGCATTCGCTGGCCGCCGCCGAAATGGCGGACAGGACCATGATATTGACCAAAAGCGGATTACAAAATACAACAATCGTCAACCGAATTGATCAAACAATCAGTTAATTTAACTGACCATGTGTCACAAGTTTTGTTATCGTAGTATTATTGAAAACACTTGCCTGGTTATCAATGTTTTAACGCGAATGTTGTACTACGTCAGCCAGAGAGCCGTACTGCGATGACGAACTATAGCCGGGGCCCGTTTTCCGGGCTCCGTCCCTTGCATAACCTGAAGGAGGAGTAAATGAACGTTCGGCAAAAGAAGCTGGAAATGATTGAAGCGATGAACCGGGCGCGTGCGCTCGAACCATCGAGTTTTGTGCCCAACAAGCTGCTCGATACCCTGATCGAGAAGATGAATCTGAAAAATGATGCGGAACTGTGCAGAGTACTGGAAGTTCAGCCTCCCATCATCAGCAAGATTCGGCACGGCAAATTGTCGGTCGGTGCAACGATTTTATTGCGCATGCATGAAAAATCGGACATCACCATCCGCGAACTGAAGGAACTATCGGCTACCCCGGTACACTGAAACACCACGCTGTTGTCTTGCCATGCCAGGCACCCAGGTCCCCGGCGCCATGAACTTTTGCCATGAAATTCGCGTAGTTCGCTCACAGCAGAGCACCCTTTACCGAAGAAACCCAGCCCAAACCATGCTGCCTGTTTCTCCGACCATGCGCTCCAGCGCAACATCTGCCCTGCCACTCCCTCCCGCAATACCGTCCGCCCGCCACATTCCCGCTTCGACTTGATCTGACGCAACACGCATTGCCGCCTCCCGTATCAAGGTCAGCTTTTAGCCCATTCCTTCGATAGCATGTCCAGCGACCACACCGCGCCGGGCGCGCCGCCCGTGCTGCGCCTGACGCTCACGCGCGATGCCCTCGCCAGTGCCGGCGACGGTCCCGTCGCGCCCGGCTGGCATAGCGAAACGCATGTGCTGTCGGGCGCGCGCGGCATCGGCAGCTGCCGCGTGGCGCTCGATATCGGCCCGGGCGACGTGGTGGAGCTGCTGCTGTGCGACGGCAACTCCTTGCTGGCGAGCAGCCTCGACCTGCCCCGTTACCTGGGCCCGCCCGGCGCCGCGCGCGACGGCGTCCCGGCCAGCATCGAGGTGGGCCTGGCCCTGCGGCCGCAGGCGCCGCGCCAGCCGCCGGGCGCCAGCCGCGATGGCCTGGGCGCCTGGATGCTGCGCGCGCTGCGCGTGTACCGCAGCGGCGCCGGCGCCATGACAGCGCTGGCGGCGGCCGGGGCCTTCCAGGACCGCCAGCTCGAGCAGCGCCTGGGGCTGTACCGCTGCGGCATGGAGCCGGGCAGCCTGATACAGGTCGCCAGCGTGCCGGCCGGGCCCGAACCTGTGCTGTTGCTGCTGCACGGCACGGCCTCGTCGACGCCGCGCAGCTTTGGCGGCCTGTGGCGCGCCGGCCTGGCGCCGCAGCTGATGGCCCTGTATGGCAACCGCATCTATGGCTATGAACACCGCAGCCTCAGCGAAAGTCCCATCCACAATGCGCTGATGCTGGTGCGCCAGCTGCCGCACGGCGCCGTGCTGCACCTGCTGGCCCATTCACGCGGCGGGCTGGTGGGCGAATTGCTGGCGCGCGCGCAACGGATCGACAGCCGCGGCGCCGTCGACCTGGCCGACGACGGCCTGGGGCGCCTCGGTGAAAACACGGTGGGCGGCGAAGCGTTCAACAGCCACGATATCGAGCATTTCACGGCACAGTCGCAGCTGTGCGGACGCGGCGGCCATGCCGGCGATGCGGCCTGCCTGCGCGAACTGAGCATGGAACTCAAGACGCGCGCCATCCGCGTCGCCCGCTTCGTGCGCGTGGCCTGCCCCGCGCGCGGCACCACCTTGCTGTCGGGCCGCCTCGACCGCTGGGCCAGCGTGATGTTCAACCTGGCCAGGCCGGCGGCGCGCGTGGACGGCGGCGGCGCGGCGCTGGCCGAGGCGGCCGATGGCTGCGCCGCCTTCCTGCTGGCCGTGGTGCAGCAGCGCTGCGACGCGCGCATCCTGCCGGGGCTGGCGGCGATGATGCCCGACTCGCCGCTGGTGGCCCTGCTCAACGCGCCAGACGTGCGCGTGGCCAGCCCCCTGCATGTGCTGGCCGGCGCGTGCAGCGGCGACAGCCTGCTGGGCTGGCTGGGCGACTGCCTCGGCAGCATTTTCTATGGCGGCCAGAGCGACCTCGTGGTCAATTGCGCCTCGATGGCCGGCGGCGCCACGCGCAGCACGCCCGTGCGGCAACTGCTGCTGTGCGGCCCGCAGGTGCACCACCTGAACTACTTCGAACGCGCGCCATCGAGCATGGCCACCCTGCAGGCGCTGGCCGGCGACGACGCCGCCTACCAGTCCCTGCCCGGCACCGAGCACGGCATGCTGGCGCGCGGCGGCGAAGTGCCGAAGCGGCGCGCGCAGGCGCCCATCGTGCTGCTGCTGCCCGACATCATGGGCAGCCATCTGCAGGTGGGCAGCAACCGCATCTGGTTCGACCCCGTCAACCTGGTCGAAGGCCGCATCGAACGCCTGGCCGTGGGCCAGCCGCACATCGTCAGCGCCGGCTGGCTCGAGCCGTGCTACGAACCGTTTGCCCGCTTTCTCGCGCAAAGCCAGGAAGTGCGGCCATTTACCTATGACTGGCGCCTGTCGCTGCGCGATGGCGCCGCCGCCTTCCTGCCCGTGCTCGACGCCGCCCTGCGCGATGCCGGGGAACGCGGCCAGCCGCTGCGCATCGTCGCCCACGGCATGGGCGGCCTCGTGGCGCGCCTGGCGCTGAAGGAACGCTGGCAGCGCCTGGGCGAGCTGCCCGGCAGCCGCCTGCTGCAGGTGGGCACGCCCAACGGCGGCACGCAGGCCATGGTGCAAGTGCTGCTGGGACGCGATCCGCTGGTGCAGATGCTGGCCAGCTGGATAGGCTGGAAGCACACGCGGCGCCAGTTCCTCGGCTTCGTGCGGGCCTTTCCCGGCGTGCTGGAAATGCTGCCGTGGCCGCGCGCACAGGCAGGCCGCGATGCCATCGATTATTTCGACGCGGCCGCCTGGCGCCAGCTGGCGCAGGGCGACCACGCAGCAGACCTGCCCGGCGGCTGGCAGGCGCCCGAGGCACAGGCGCTGGCGGCGGCGCGCGCCACCGTGGCCCTGCTGGAAGCGGCCCCGCTCGAGGCGCGCCACTGCAGCTACCTGGCCGGCTGCGCCGACACGCCGGTGGCGCTGCGCCTGCGCGATGGCGGCATCGAAGTGGCCTGGTCGCCGGACGGCGACGGGCGCACGGCGTGGGAAGGCGCCATCCCGGCCGGCGTGCGCGCCTGCTATGTGCCGGCCGCACATGGCGACCTGCTGCTGCAGAAGGAGCTGTACCCGGCCATCGCGCAGCTGCTCGACAGCGGCCATGCGCCGCAGCTGGCCGGGCACCCGCCGCACCAGCCGGGCAGCATGCCGCCCCGCTTCCGTCCGCACGCGCCGGACGCGGCGCCGCTGTATCCGCTGCCGCAGGAATTGCTCGACGCGGCCATCGGCGCCGCACGCCCCGCCGCCGCGCCGGAGAACCAGCCGCCGCGCCTGAGCATTTCCGTCATCCACGGCAGCATGGCCTCGGCCGACGCGCCCGTCATGAGCGGCTGCTATGCGTATGAATCGCTGCGCGGCAGCATGAGCTTTCTCGACCGCCTGCTGGGCGGCAAGCTGCAGGAAATCCATGCGCTGGGCCGCTTCCCGCAGCGCCCCGACGCCGCGCTGGTGGTGCTGCAGCACGACGCGGCGCGCCGGCCCGGCGGCGCCATCGTCATCGGCCTGGGCGCGCTGGGCGAACTGACGCCGGGCGAACTGGCGCGCGCCTTTGCCGGCGGCCTGCTCGAATACGCGTGCGTCTGCCTGCAGGTGCGCGCCGCCGGCCAGCTGGCCGCGCCGCCCATGGCCGAACACGGCTTGCGCGTGGCCAGTCTGCTGTCCGGCTCGGGCTATGGCGGCTTGAGCATCGCCCTGTGCGCGCGCGCCCTGATCGACGGCGCGCGCAGCGCCAACCGGCGCCTGGAAGACGCGGGCATGGCGTGCCGCATCGGCCATATCGGCATCTACGAGCAATCCGAGGCGCGCGCCATCGCCGCCGCCGTGGCCATCGAGCAGATCATGGCCGAAGCGCGCTACCAGGACAGCTTCGCGTTCGAGCGGCGCATCCGCCACAGCCCCGGCGGCTACCGGCGCATCCTGCCCAGCCTGAGCGGCGACAACGGCTGGCGCCGCGTGCAGATCATCGCCGCCGATCTCTCCGGCGCGCTGCGCTTCACCCTGCTGACGGACCGCGCCCACAACAGCGTCGACGAGGAACCGAACCAGCGGCAAGCCGTCGATGGCCTGATCATGGACGCCACCGACAACACCACCGACCAGCCGGGCCTGTCGCGCGCCCTGTACGAACTGATGCTGCCCAACGGCCTGAAGGCGGCCATTCCCGAGATGCGCGGCCTGATCCTGGCCGTCGATCAGAGCGCCGCCATCTACCCGTGGGAGCTGATGCGCGACGAGGCGGGCAGCGAGGAAAGCCCGCTGTCGACGCGCATCGGCATGGTGCGCCAGCTGGCCAGCCTGCGCGAACAGCCGCCCGCCATCAGCCCGCCCAGCAACAGCGTGCTGGTGATCGGCGACACGGATTCCGGCCTGCCCGAGCTGCCCGCCGCGCAAGCCGAGGCGCAGGACGTGGCGCGCATGTTCGGCGCGTATGGCTACCAGGTGCGCGAGCTGCTGCGACCGCAGGCGCAGCGCGTGCTGGTGCACCTGTTCGACGAGCGTTATTTCGCCATCCACCTGGCCGGCCATGGCGAAGTGGCCGGTCCCGGCATCGCCCATACGGGACTGGTGCTGGGGCCGAAGACGCGCCTGACGGCGGCGCAGGTGAGCAAGCTGAAACGCGTGCCGCAATTCGTCTTCGTCAATTGCTGCCACCTGGGCGACATGCGCCCGGACGCCATCGCGCCGTGGTCGAAGCTGGCCGCCAGCCTGGCCACGGCCTTCATCGAAATGGGCGCGCAGGCGGTGATCGCGGCCGGCTGGCGCATCGACGACCAGGCGGCCAGCATCTTCGCGCACAGTTTTTATCACGCCATGCTGAGCGGCGAATATTTCGGCGACGCCGTGCGCCTGGCGCGCGAGGCGACCTACCTGCAGTTTCCCGCCTCGAACACCTGGGGTGCCTACCAGGCCTATGGCGATGACCGCTACCGTTTTCCGAACACGCAAAGCCGGCCCTGGCAGGCGCCCGACTACCGCTACCACGGCCACTTGCTGGCCGACCTGGAAACCCTGCACGCGCGCCTGGCCGGCGCCGATGCGGCGCGGCGCGCCGCCATCGAGAAAAAACTGTCGAGCATCGAGGAAGCCGTGCGCGCGCGCTTCTTCGGCTGCGCCGACATCCGCGAAAACATGGCCGCCACGCGGGCCGGCCTCGGAGGCCTGGACAACACCCTGCGCGCCATCGAACATTACCGCGCGGCGCACAGCGCGGCCGACGGCAAGGTGGCCTTGCGCGCCATGGCGCACTGGGCCGAACTGGAAATACGCCAGGGCGCGGCCCTGTGCGGACTCGATGCGGGCGCCGGCATCGACGTGCCGGCCACGCCCGACCCCGAGCAGGGCCGGCAGCTGATGCAGGACGGCAAGCAGCATATCGACCTGCTGGTGGCACTGGCGCCCACGGCGCAGCGCCTGGCCCTGCTGGGCCGTTACTGGGCCTACGTCGCGCGCCTGGCCTGCGGCGGGGGGAGCTCGGGCGCGCCGGCCCTGCGCGCCATGACGGATGCCTGCCTGGCCGCGCTGGACGAGGCGCGGCTGCGCAGCGGCGTGGCCGACTGCGACCTGATTTTCCAGGTGCTGGCGGGCGCCCTGCTGCTGAAGGTCCATGGCGACGACAGCGCCTGGCGCGCGCTGCACCCGCAGCTGGGCGAGCTGCTGCACGATGCCATCGCCTATGCGCGCCAGCGCCATGCGGACGAACACCGCGCCATCGACGCCGGCGCCCCCGTGCGCGCCGCCCTGCTGGCGGCCCTGTGGCAGGTGCCGGACGGCCAGCCCTTCGATGCGCCGGCGCGCGCCGCCTTCCTGACGCTGTACCACGACGCCGTGCGGCGCCACGGCAGCATCGGCGAACCGGAAGCGCTCACGCTGCCCGTACGCTTCCTGCTCGAACTGCTGCCGCCCGACGGCGCGGACGCCGGCCTGCGCGCCGCGCTGCAGGCGCTGGCCGACCAGCTACGGCCGTGAGATGCGCAGGCGGCGCCTAGTTGGCCGGCACCACGCCGTAATGGCGCGCATAGCGTTCATCGAGATTCGCCAGCGGCATCATCATGAACATGTCGGCGCTTTCGAAATCGGGATCCCACGCCGGTTCGCCGCAAATCCATGCGCCCGAGCGCAGGTAGCCCTTGATCAGCGGCGGCACTTGCGGCTTGTGCGCCGCTTCCACCTGGTGGATGGGGAACGGCAGGTGCGGCGTGACGCGGTATTCGGCCGGCGCCATGTGCTTTTCCGCCAGCGCCTGGTACACGGCGACGGCATTGTGGCCGCCATCGGCCAGGCTGATGCTGGCGCAGCCGACCAGGTAGTCGCAGCGTTCGCGGCGCATGTACTCGGCCAGGCCAGACCACAGCAGCATGATCACGCTGCCGCCCCGGTATTTCGGGTGGATGCAGGCGCGGCCCGCTTCGACCATGCGCCCGCGCAGGTTGTTCAGGCGGCTCAGGTCGAATTCGTTTTCCGAGTACAGGCGGCCGATCTTGGCCGCCTTGGCCGCGCTCAGCACGCGGTAGGTGCCCACCACCTTCAGGGTATCGGCGTCGCGCACGATCAGGTGATCGCAATGGGCGTCGAATTCATCGCTGTCGAGGCCATCGGCGTTCGCCAGCGACGTCAGGCCCATGGTCTCGATAAACACCTTGTAGCGCAAACGCTGCACTTCGCGCAATTCTTCGGCCGTACTGGCCTGGCTCAGCACCAGTTGGACCGGCCGGGCCTTGGCTTCGGCCGATGCGATTATGTTTTGCATGGTTTCATCCCCTGTGATCAAGACGACTCCAGCGTACTTGCCTAATATGTCAGGAAAATGACAGCCAAATGTCATTTCCATGACGCAAGTCAAAACCGTGGGCAGATCGTGCATAATTACCACACTCGCCCAGCAGGAAGACACCATGAAAGACGCAGACGCCGCCCCGGAAGCGGCCCCGGAAGCCGCCCACATCACGCCCTACACGAAGCCGGCCGCCGGCTGGGACGCGCTGAAACACGTGGCCATCAGCCTGCGCCAGGAACGCGTGGCGCCCGGCAACCTGAAGGCGCTGCTGGCGCAAAACCAGCCGGACGGCTTCGACTGCCCCGGCTGCGCCTGGCCCGACCGCAACCACGCTTCCACGTTTGCATTTTGCGAAAACGGCGCCAAGGCCGTCGCCGCCGAAGCGACCAGCCGCCGCGCCGGCCCCGAGCTGTTTGCCAGCCATACCGTGACGCAGCTGCTGGCGCAGTCCGACTATGCGCTCGAGCAGCACGGCCGCCTGACGCAGCCGATGGTCTACGACGCCGCCAGCGACCGCTACGTGCCGATCGCCTGGGACGACGCCTTCGCCCTGGTGGGCCGCCACCTGCGCGCCCTGCCCGATCCGAACCAGGCCGCCTTCTACACGTCGGGGCGCGCCAGCAACGAGGCCGCCTTCCTGTACCAGCTGATGGCGCGCCTGTACGGCACCAACAACTTCCCCGACTGCTCGAACATGTGCCACGAGGCGACCAGCCGCGGCTTGCCGGCCACCGTCGGCATCGGCAAGGGCACGGTGACCCTGGACGACTTCGACCTGGCCGACACCATCCTGATCTTCGGCCAGAACCCCGCCACCAACCACCCGCGCATGCTGGCCGAGCTGCGCGGCTGCGCGCGGCGCGGCGGCAGCATCGTTTCCATCAATCCCCTGCGCGAGCGCGGGCTCGAACGCTTCACGGACCCGCAAAGCGCGCTGGAAATGGCGACCCTGGGCAGCACGCGCCTGGCCGGCCTGTTCGTGCAGCCGACCCTGGGCGGCGACTTCGCCCTGATCAAGGCCGTCGCCAAGCGCGTGCTCGAACGCGACGACGCGGCGCTGGCGGCCGGCGCGCCCGCCATCATCGATCACGACTTCATCGCAGAGCACTGCAGCGGCTATGCCGCCTTTGCCGACGACCTGCGCGCAGAGAATTGGCAACTGCTGGTGGCGGAATCGGGCGTGGCGCGCGCGCAGATCGAGGCGCTGACGGACATCTTCGTCGACGGCCAGCGCATCATCGCCACCTGGGGCATGGGCTTGACGCAGCACAAGCACAGCGTGGCGGCCATCCGCATGCTGTCGAACCTGATGATGCTGCGCGGCCAGGTCGGCAAGCCGGGCGCCGGGCTGTGTCCCGTGCGCGGCCACTCCAACGTGCAGGGCGACCGCACGGTGGGTATCGAGGAAAAGCCGAGCGCTGCATTCCTCGACCGCCTGGGCCAGGTCTACGGCTTCGCGCCGCCGCGCGCGCACGGCCACGACGTGGTGGCCACCATCGAAGCCATGCAGCGCGGCGACGTCAGGGTGTTCATCGCCCTGGGCGGCAATTTCGCCGCCGCCTCGCCCGATACGCCCGTCACCTGTGCCGCCCTGCGCAACTGCGCGCTGACGGTGCAGGTGGCCACCAAGCTCAATCGCAGCCACCTGGTGATCGGCCGCGAAGCCCTGCTGCTGCCCACGCTGGGGCGCACGGAGATCGACCTGCAGGGCGGCGTGGCGCAGGGCGTGACGGTGGAAGACTCGATGAGCATGGTGCATATCTCGTATGGCCGCAATGCGCCCGCCTCGCCGCAGCTGCTGTCGGAAGTGGCCATCGTGGCCGGCATGGCCGAAGCGACGGTGGGCAACGGCCTGGTCGACTGGCGCGCATATGCGGCCGACTATGCGCGCATCCGCGACGACATCGAAAAGGTCTTCGACGACTTTTACGACTACAACGCCAGGGTGGCGCAGCCGGGCGGCTTTCATTTGACGGTGGCGTCGCGCCAGCGCGTGTGGAAGACGGCCAGCGGCAAGGCCAGCTTCCTCGTCGCACCGCTGGACCTCGACACGCCGCTGCACCGCGCCCGCAAGCGCCATGGCGAGCGCCTGATGGTCCTGATGAGCACGCGCTCGCACGACCAGTACAACACCACCATCTACGGCATGGACGACCGCTACCGGGGCGTGTACGGCACGCGCCGGGTGGTCTTCGCGAATTCGGACGATATCGCCATGCTGGGCTTTGCCGATGGCGACCTGGTGGACCTGCTCGGCGCCTGGGATGACGGCGTGGCGCGCCGCGCCGACGGCTTCCGGCTGGTCGCCTATGACATCCCGCGCGGCTGCCTGGGCGCCTATTATCCGGAGACGAACGCGCTGGTGCCGCTGGCCAGCACGGCCGACGGCGCCGGCACGCCGACGTCGAAGTCCGTGCCCGTGCTGCTGCAGCGCAGTGCCGCCTAAATGCTGATACCGGGCGTGTAGTCGACGTACGCATCCTGGCGGCAGAAGCCCACCAGCTTCATGCCGGCCTGGGTGGCGATGGAAATGGCCAGCGAGCTGGGAGCGGAGATCGTCGCCAGCAGCGGAATCTGCATGCGCGCCGCCTTGCGCGCCAGCTCGTAACTGCCGCGGCTCGACAGGAAGACGAAGCCACGCCGCAGGTCGACATCGTGCAGCGCGAGATGGCCGATCAGCTTGTCCAGGCCATTGTGGCGGCCGATATCCTCGAACACGTGCACGATGGCGCCGTCGGGCGCGCACCAGGCGGCCGCATGCACGCCGCCCGTGGCCAGCATCAGCGCCTGGTGCTCGCGCAGGCCGGCCGACGCGCGCGCCAGCGCGGCGGGCAGGTCGACGTGGATCAGGGCCGGCGGCAGCGCTTGCGGCTGCAAGTCGAGCATCTCGATGCTGTCGATGCCGCACACGCCGCAGCCGCTGCGGCCCGTCAGCGCGCGGCGGCGGTCCTTCAGGCGCACGAAATCCTCCTGGGCGATGGTCAGCTCCACCTCGGCCGAGTCAGGACGCAGGAACACTTCGCAGTCGAAGATGGCGCCGGCGGAGGCGACCACGCCTTCCGTCAGCGCGAAGCCATACGCAAACGCTTCCAGGTCGCGCGGGGTGGCCATCATGACGACGTGGGAAATGCCGTTGAAGACCAGCGCGACGGGAATTTCCTCGGCGACGTGGTCGATGGCGGCAGTGGATTCGCCGCCGCGGTGGCGGACGATGGCGCGCTCGACGAAGCCGGCGCGTTCGATCTCTGTATCTTCTGACATGGCAACCATGGGGGAACTATCACAGGCCCCATGGTAAACCAGAATGGCGCAAGCGGCATGGGAAGCCGCCCGGCCTCCCGCCCGCCGCCATCAATCCTTCTTCGGGCGGCCCGTTTTCAGCTGCGGCAAGCCGGCCAGCACGTTTTGCAGGGTCGCCAGGTCGATCTGGCTGATCAGCGCCACGCCGATGCGCAGCAATTCGCTTTTCTTGATCTCGAAACCGGCCTTCAGGCAGGCTTTCTTGACCTGGCCCAGGACTTCATATTCCGCTTCCGGCATGGTGAAGCTGTCGCGCACCAGCTTCGGCTTGCGGGCCTTTTCCTTGACGGCGACAACCTTGGCGGCCGGCGCTTTTTTCACGGCGGCAGGCTTGGCGGCGGCTTTCGCTGCCGGCTTGGCGACGGCCTTGGCCGCTGGCTTGGCAGCGGCTTTGGCCAGCGGCTTCGCGACCGCCTTGGCAGCCGGCTTGGCTACGGCTTTCACCTGGACCTTGGCGGCCGGCTTGGCGGCCGGTTTGGCTGCAGCCTTGGCGACAGGCTTGGCAACAACGGCCTTGGCCGCTGGCGCCTTGGCCACGACAGGCTTGGCGGCAACAGGCTTGACCGCTGCCGGTTTCGCTGCCGCTGGCTTGGCAGCCGGCTTCGCGGCGGCTTTGGCTACCGGCTTGGCTGCCGGTTTCGCGGCAGGCTTGGCCGCCGGTGCTGCCTTGGCGGCTGCGGCGTTGATCGAGGCGCTGGTGGGGAACATCGAGACGGGCGCGCTGTCGGCTTTTTTGGCTGGAACGGGTTTGGTCATGGGTTTTCCAATCTAATAAATAATATAAACAATATATACTGTTTTTCAAAACCTTGCTTGCTGCACATCAAGTTGCGCCAATATTATCCCCTCCTCACGCGCTTGCGCGTATCGTGAAATCGACCCCGACTTCATCCCAGAACTCCTGCTCCTTCTCGATCCAGAACGAGACGGTGGGATGGTGCGCCACCCAGCCGCGCTTGATGTCGAGTTCGATGCGGCTCTTCATGCGCAGGCGCAGTTCGCTGAAATCGGCCTCGATACGCGCATGCATGAGCAGGATGGACAGACGCAGCGCCAGCACGGCCTTGGCGAAATCGGGATCGGACAGCACTTCGCCGATCTTGCGCAGATTGCCCTTCTGCGCCAGGATCAGACGGCTCATGGTCTTCTGCTCGCGCGTCGTAAAGCCGGGCAAATCCGCATTTTCAACGATATACGCCGCGTGCTTGTGATAGCCCGTCTGCGACACGGCCAGGCCCACCTCGTGCAGCAGGCTGCTCCAGCGCAGGCATTTCACCAGGGCTTCGGATGTGGGCTTGAGCTGTGCATACATGGCCAGCGCCTGCTGCGCCACCTTGCCGGCGCGCTGCTGGTCGATATGGAATTTGTCCATGCAGCCCTGCACCGACTGCTCGCGCCGGTCGCGCTTGGTGGAGCGCAGGTACAAGTCCCACATCACGCCCATGCGCAAGCCCGCCTCGATCGGCGTCATGGCGGGAATATCGAGTTCGCGGAACAGGCCGATCAGGATGGCCAGGCCGCCGACGATGGTGCTGGCGCGGTCGGGCCGCAGGCCGGGCATGTCGATCCGGCTCGTGTGACCGAGTTCGATGAAGCGGCGCGCCAGCGCATCGAGGCTGGCGCTCGTGAGCAAGCCGTCGCCCAGCTTGTTGCGGGCGATAATGTCGGCGATCGTGCGGATGGTGCCGGACGAACCGTAGGCCGTCGTCCAGTGCTGCGGGCGGTATGGCGGCGCGGCATCCTCGAAATGGCTGCGCGCCGACAGGATCGCCGCCTCGAACGACGGCGCGTCGATGCGCCCGCCGATGAAGAACGACAGGCTTTGCTTGACCGTGCCCAGGCTGAACGACTCCACGCGCTCGATATCGTGGCCGCGCCCGAGTATCAATTCGGTGGAGCCGCCGCCGATATCCATCACCAGCCGGCGCTCGCCGGGAACAGCCAGCGAATTGGCCACGCCCATGTAGATCAATCGCCCCTCTTCCTCGCCCGAGATGATTTCGATCGGGTAGCCGATGGCTTGTTCGGCCAGCGGCAGGAAGACGGCGCCATTGCGTGCCACGCGCATGGCCGACGTGGCCACCACGCGCACGGCTTCCAGCTCAAAACCGGCCAGGATGGCGCGAAAACGCTGCAGGCAGGCCAGCGCCGCCTGCATGGCCGCCTCGGTCAGGTCGCCATTGGCGTCCAGACCCGCGGCCAGGCGTATCGGATCGCGCACGCTCTTGACCACGCGTATCGTGTCGCCATCATGCTTGCCGACGTGTAAACGAAAACTGTTGGACCCCAGGTCCACCGCTGCATACATACTGGCCTCTTGTCTTGTCATTGCTGCACCAACCGCGAAAAAGTTGGCAAACTCAGTTGCTAAACTATATAAATCATTTAAACGATTTAAAAATCCTACCACACTACCCCCATCGTATGACAGCGGCATGACAGGATTGTGACAGGAAGTCGCGTAGTAGTAACGTTTAAGAACGCCTGACAAAACCGTAGCCAGCGGAAGGAAGTTGTGGTTAACAAGCGTAACTGTACGAAGAAGGTACAGTGAGCATCGCAGACCACAAATTCCGACGCGCAGTAGGTTTTGACAGGTGTTCTACGGTACGATGGTCGTGAACAGGTAAACCGCGAAAATCACCAGGTGCACCGTGCCCTGCATGACCGTGGTGCGGCCCGTGCCCAGCGACAGCGTGGCCACCATCAGCGACAGCAGCAGCAGCACTGTCGATTTGATATCGAGTCCCAGCGTGATCGTCAGGCCCGTGGCCAGCGACACGACGACAACGGCGGGAATCGTCAGGCCGATGCTGGCCAGCGCGGAGCCGAGCGCCAGGTTCAAGCTCGTTTGCAGGCGGTTCGCGCGCGCGGCGCGCACGGCGGCCAGGCCTTCGGGCAGCAGCACGATGGCGGCGATGACGATGCCGACCAGGGTTTTCGGCGCGCCCATGGCGGCAATCGCCGTTTCCAGCGCCGGCGCCAGCGACTTGGCCAGCAGCACCACGGCGCCCAGGCACACCAGCAGCGCGCCGGCGCTGATCCAGGCCACGGCCGGCGTCGGCGGCGCGGCGTGCACCTCCTCGTCGCCCACGGCTTCCTTGGGCAGGAAGTAATCGCGGTGGCGCACCGTCTGCACCAGCACGAAGGTGCCGTACAGGACCAGCGAGATCACGGCGATGAAAATCAGCTGGCTGGAGTTGTAATACGGGCCGGCGGCGCTCGACGTGTAGTTCGGCAGCACCAGCGTCAGAATGGCGATGGCCGCCAGCGTGGCCAGCGAGGCGCTCACGCCCAGCAGGCCGAAGGTCTGCTCCTTGTGCCGTCCGGCGCCCAGCAGCAGGCAGATGCCGACGATGCCGTTCAGGATGATCATGATGGCGGCAAACACCGTGTCGCGCGCCAAGCCCGTCGTTTCCGGCCCGCCCGCCAGCATCAGCGAGACGATCAGCGCCACCTCGATCAGGGTCACGGCCAGCGCCAGCACCAGCGTGCCATACGGTTCGCCGATGCGGTGCGCCACCACTTCCGCGTGGTACACGGCGGCCAGCACACTGCCGATCAGGCCGGCGACCAGCAGAATCTGGTAGGCGCCGCCAAAGTTGAACGTGGAGCCGAACAGGAACAGCCAGCCGGCAATCGGCGCGGCAAGGGGCCATACAGGCAGGGATTTAAGAATTTTCATTATGGGCCTGACAAGAGTAAAAAAGGGGAACTGCGGCGCGGACGGCAAAGGCAAGCAAGCGTGCGCCCCACAGCATAACTTGCTTAGCTTAAATGAAAGTTAGGGAATGCACACGTCTTGCATGCTGGCGCCCCGCCCTCGGCCATCTTGCTGCGGCGCACCTGCTCGCTACCAGTAACTATAGTCCCTTTGGTAACATGCAGTTTCAATTTTCTTGTCTTTTTACTTCTTCATGCCGTCATACTAGGGGGACGCCTTCCCGGCATAGCTTAAGGAGAGACCATGATTTCAGTATGCAGCACAGCCGCGCGCGCGGCGTTGTTCATCTTCGCAGGCGGCTTGCTCTGCGCCGCCGCCCAGGCAAGCACACAGGCGCCACGCGCGGACGCCAGCACGGGCACGCCGCCGGCGCGCCTTGACGTTGATGCGGACTGGGCCACGCCGCCCGCGCCCGCCGCCCTGCCAAAGCGGGTGGACCTCGACAGCCTGCCGCCCGCGCCACCGGTGTCGCCACGCGAAGAAAAGATACTGCCCAGGAGCGAGTGGCTGAACGTGGAGCCGATGAAGGCGCCTGACCGGCGCTGCGATCCCGGCCTCGACGCCCTGTTCCTGAGCAAGGAATGCGGCAAAGACCCCAGCTGGCTGGGCTCGCACAAGAAGTAAGGCGGGCCTACGCGTCCAGCGTGCTGGCGCCCTGCGCCTCGACGACCCTGTTGCGGCCGCTCCGCTTGGCCGCCTGCAGCGCTTCGTCGGCGCGCTGGAACAGGCTGACGGTGCTGTCCTCGGCGCGGATGGTGGTCACGCCCAGGCTGGCCGTCAGCTGCAGCACGGCGCGCTCCGTCTTCACGGGCAGCGCCTCGACGGCGGCGCGGATGCGCTCGGCCACCATCAGCGCATCGGCCAGGTTGGTGCGCGGCAGCTGGATGGCGAATTCGGCGCCGCCCAGGCGACCCATCAGGTCGCTGTCGCGCAACTGCTGGCGGCACGTGTCGACGATGGCCTTCAGCACGGCGTCGCCCACCGGATGGCCGTAGCTGTCGTTGACGCGCTTGAAATGGTCGATATTGAGCACCACCAGCGCCGTCGGCAAGCCGGGCCGGCGCGCCAGCGCCATCCACGGTGCCAGCGCCTGGTAAAAGCCGCGCCGGTTCGGCACGCCCGTGGCCGTGTCCAGCACTTCCAGCCGCGCCAGCTCGCCGCCCAGCTTTTCGCGCGACAGCAGCAGGTAGCCGAAGGCATTCGTCAGCATCATCAGGTACAGCGCGCCGAAGCCGGCCAGCTGCATCAGTTCCGCGTCAAAATCGGGCACGGCCGCCGCCAGCACGCCGCGCGCGGCGATCAGCAGCGACAGGATGCCCATGCTGACGACGAGGAAGCGGCGCAGCATGCTCGCTTCGCGCCATTTCAGGCACAGGGCGGCCACGCCGGCCAGGAAGAAGCCGGCGACGATCAGCGAACCGCCGGCGCTGCGCAACAGCGGCGCCACGTCGAACAGGTAGCAGGCGGCAAACAGCGCGACCGACACGCCCAGCGCGGGCAGCACGTAGCGGCGCCAGCCGCTGCGCCCGGCCGCCTGCCACAGGGCGCCCGCGTCAAGCGCCATGCCGGCGAACAGCAGGCTGTTGCCCAGCAAGATGGAGAGGAAATCGGGCAGCACGCCGCGGAAGTACAGCAGGCACCAGGCCACGGCCTGGCACTGCTTGGCCACCGCCCAGGTGGACATGCTGAGCGACTTCTTGCGCTCGTACTCGAAGAAGAACAGGGCCGCGCACAGGCTCAGGTTGCCGAGTGCCAGGGCCAGTACCAGGGTCTTGATATCCATGGGCTAGGCGGGCGCCGCGGCGACGCGGCGCATCAGGTCAGATTTCGTGTTCGACATTGGTGCTGCCGTCGCCGACCTTGCTGGCCCAGGCCTGCACGAAGTACTGCTTTTCCGCGTCGCTGGGCGCCTCATGCCAGAAGACGATGAGGGTGCCCTTGTGATCGTGGATCTGCGCCACTTTTTCGATAAAGACGAAATTGTCGGCCTGGTCGGCCAGCGCCGCCGCGTAGCCATACACGCGCGTCAGCCGCTCGATGCGGTCCGGCTCCGTAAAACTGTTCGTCGCCGTAATGATGGGGTGATCCAAAAACATGCTTGTCTCCATGGTGCCCGACCGCGCGGCCCTGCCGCTGCGCGCCGTATACTGCCTTGCGCTGCCTGCCATCCCGCGCGCAAAAAGACGGGCGGCCAGCCCGCCGCCGCTGCACGCGGACGCTGTGTGCGGATTAATCGGGTATGCTCATGGGAGCTTATCAGATTTCTCTGAATGCAACAAAACATCGAGCCCAAGTTTACTCAGCGAAGTCGTCCTATGTCGGAAAGCAAATTCACCACGCTGCGCGCCCCGCAAGTGCATACCTGCGGCGACCGGCGCCGCCTGGAATTCGAGCCCGGCATGATCCAGAGCGAAATGCTGCTGTCGCGCCCCGACCACCTGCTGCTGCGCTATGCGCGCGCCATGATGTGCTTTACCCTGTTCGTGCCGCGCCCGCGGCATATCCTGATGGTGGGCCTGGGCGGCGGTTCGCTGCTGAAGTTCTGCCACCGCCACCTGCCGCACGCGCGCATCACCGTGCTGGAACTGCGCGCCGACGTGATCGCCCTGCGCGAGCAGTTCATGCTGCCGCCCGACGATGCGCGCCTGTGCATCATCGAGACGGACGCCGTCAGCTACATCCGCCAGCATCCGGGCTGCGCCGACGTGCTGCTGCTCGACGGCTACGACGAGACGGGCTTGCCGCCGGCCCTGGGCAGCGCGCGCTTTTATGCGGACTGCCTGCGTGCCCTGCTGCCCGGCGGCGTGCTGGTGGCCAACCTGTTCAGCTATGACCGCCAGTATCCGGCCATGCTGGAGCGCCTGATGCTGACCTTCCGCGGCGCCGTCTGCAGCTTCGATGGCATCGCCGGCAACAACCGCATCATCTTCGCGGCCAGGCCGGACAAGCTCGGTGCCGGCCGCGCCCTGCGCGTCGTGCGCCTGGCGCGCTGGCGGCGCGCCTGCGGCATGGGCTTCCTGAACCGGCTGCTGCCGGCGTGGCAGCTGTGGCGCCTACGCCGGCAAGCGGACGCAGGCAGCGACCGATAGTCGTCTTCCCCGGTCATAGATTTTGTTGCTTATTAGCAGTAATTTGGTGCAAAATCAGCATGATGGATGTGGTTTATGACAAACTACGGCCTGCGCGGGCCGGCCCGCGCGCTGCCGAACAATTGTCACCATGAAGTGAAATAGGAATCCCCCCATGTTGCGTGGCCGCCTGCCATTCTCGATTTCCGCCGCGGCCGCACTGACCTTTGCCTGCGGCGCCAGCGTGACGGCCGTGCTGTTCGCCGCCATCAGCCAGCTCGAATACGACAAGATGAGCCTGAGCCTGCAACAGCGCGCCGGCGCGCGCGTGGCCGCCATCGAACAGGGACTCGACGACGCGGTGGAAGTGCTGACCACCACCAACCAGCTGTTTGCCGCCATCGTGCCCGTCACGCGCGAACAGTTCCACGACTTCACCACGCCGCTGCTGCAGCGCCACCCCTTCATCCAGGCCTTCAATTTCCACCGCTTCGTGCCGCACGCGCAGCGCGCCGAATTCGAGGCCGGCCTGCGGCGCATCGTGCCCGACTACGCGATGACGGAAATGCGCAATGGCGCCGTCGTGCCGGCCGCCGCGCATGCCAGCTACCTGATGGTCGACTACCTGGAACCGCTGGAAGGCAACCGTCCCGCCTTCGGCCTGAACGTGCGCCCGGACGGCTTGCTGGCCGGCGCGCTGGAACAGGCGATCATCAGCGGCCAGACCACGGCCACCGGCCTGCTGGCCCTGGCGCAGGGGCCGCAGCGCGGCTTCGTCATCCTGCGCCCCGTGTACCGCCATGGCATGCCGCTGCAAACCATACAGCAGCGGCGCGCGGCGCTGATCGGCGATACGGCGGCCGTCATCCGCGGCAGCGAACTGGTACAGAAAATCCTCGCCGGCGCCGACCTGCTGAGCGATCCGCAGCTGGAAATCAGCGTCTATGCGGACGCGGGCGCCGACCCGCGGCACATCATCTTCCGGCATGGCGAGGCCACCACCGACCAGCCGGCCAGCGCCTGGGAATCGCTGCCACGCTGGCTGCAATTCGCTTACCACAACGGTTATGACAGCGCCTTTGCCGCCGCCGGCCGGCCCTGGCATGTGCGCGTGGTAGCCCATCCGCGTCCTTTCCTGGCCGACCACCTGGGCTCCCTGTTCACCCTGCTCACGGGATTGCTGTTCAGCGTGCTGACGACCGCCTTCGTGCAAACGCTGACACAGCGCTCGCGCCGCGTGCAACTGCTGGTCGAGCAGCGCACCGCCGACCTCAAGCGCAGTAATGAACTGCTGAGCGCCGACGTGCGCGCGCGCCAGCGCACCGAGCGGGCGCTGCAGGAAAGCGAAAAGCGCTTCCGCCGCCTGCTGGCCCTGTCCTCGGACTGGTACTGGGAGCAGGATGCCCATTTCTGCTTCACCCACATCACCAGCGGTTTCACGGACAAGTCGAACATGCCGCTGGAACGCTTCATCGGCATGACGCGCTGGGACAACAACCCGGAGATGCGCAATTCGCGCTGGGGCAAGCAGCATATCGCCAACCTGGAAGCCCACCTGCCCTTCTTCAACCTCGAATATGCAATGAACGACCGCGATGGCCAGCTGCGCTGGTTCAGCATCAACGGCGAACCGCTGTTCAATGAGCTGGGCGAATTTCGCGGCTACCGGGGCACGGGCTCGGAAATCACGGAACGCAAGCTGGCCGAGCAGCAAATCCAGCATATCGCCCACCACGACGTGCTCACGGGCCTGCCCAACCGTGCCCTGCTGCGCGACCGCCTGGCGCAGGCCATGGCCCTGTCGCGCCGCAAGAACCGCGCGCTGTGGGTGCTGTTGATCGACCTCGACCGGTTCAAGTTCGTCAACGACAGCCTGGGCCACAAGGCCGGCGACCTGCTGCTGAAAACCATCGCCGCGCGCCTGCAGGCCAGCCTGCGCGAAAGCGATACCGTGGCGCGCCTGTCCGGCGACGAATTCGTCACCATCCTGTGCGAGCAGGCCGACGAAACCCTCAGCAGCGCCATCGTGCAGCGCGTGATGGATGCCGTGGCGCAGCCGGTCATGCTCGACGGCAAGGAGTTTTTCGTCACCTGCAGCATCGGCGTGGCCGTCTACGACATGTCGCGCTACGACATGCCCGGCGACGTGACCTTGAATGGCGAGACGCAGAACCTGATCGAACAGGCCGACATCGCCATGTACTGCGCCAAAAAGCAGGGCCGCAACAACATCAAGTTCTACACGCCGGCCATGAACCAGGCCACACTGGAGCGCCTGCGCATCGAGACGGCGCTGCGCAACGCCCTCGAACGCGAGCAGTTCGTGCTGCATTACCAGCCGCAGCTGGACCTGGCCAGCGGCCGCATCGTCGGCCTCGAAGCGCTGCTGCGCTGGCAGCATCCGGACCTGGGCATGGTGGCGCCGCAGCGCTTCATCGCGCTGGCCGAGGATACGGGCCTGATCGTGCCGATCGGCGCCTGGGTCATGCGCCAGGCGTGCACGCAGATGCAGGCCTGGCATGCGGCGGGACTGGGCCGGCTGCGCCTGGCGGTGAACCTGTCGGCGCGCCAGTTCAACGAGCCGAACCTGGTGGCCTCGATCGCCGACGTGCTGGCCGAGACGGGCCTGGCGCCGGCCTGCCTGGAACTGGAGCTGACGGAAAGCCTGTTCATGCACGACGTGGCGCTGGCCGTCAGCCAGCTGCACGACATGAAGGCGCTGGGAGTGCAGCTGTCGATCGACGATTTCGGCACCGGCTACTCGAGCTTTGCCTACCTGCGCACCTTCCCCATCGACGTGCTGAAGATCGACCGCAGCTTCGTCAACGACGTCGCCAGCGACGCCGACGACGCGGCCATCGTCGTCTCCATCATCGCCCTGGCGCACAACCTGAAGCTGCGCGTGGTGGCCGAAGGCGTGGAGACGGCCGAACAGCTCGACTACCTGCGCCGCCACGGCTGCGACGAGGCGCAAGGCTTTTATTTCAGCCATCCGCTGCCGGCGCACGAGGTGGAAGCGCTGCTGCGGGCGGAAGAAGCGGCCGTCGCGCCCTAGCCAGCGGCGCCAGGACTACGCTGCCGGCAGCCTGGCGATGATGTCGAGTTCCTGCCATTCCCCGTCCAGGCCCGCTTGCGCCAGGAACGAGGCCACATCCGTGGCGCGCGCCGCATCGATGTGCCGGTCCGCATGCGGCCACAGCAGATCGCACTCCGTGCAGACGATGACTTCCTGCCCTGTTTTCCGGACCCTTGCGCGTACCAGGTCGCCATACGCGTCGCAGGTCGGACACTGCATGCCGTTCCCCTTCATGGCCGGGCTACAGCTTTTGCTGCAGGAATTCGAGGAAGCAGCTGATGCGCTGCGCCAGCTGCGTATTGCGGTAGTACACGGCGTGGATCTGCTGCCGGTAGCCCGTGTAGTACGGCTGCAGCACCTGCACCAGGCGGCCGGCGGCGATATCGTCCTTCGTCATGAAGTCGGACAGGCAGACGATGCCCTGGTCGTGCAGGGCCAGCTGGCGCAGGGTCTCGCCGCTGGACGCGGCCAGCGCGGGCACGATCTGCAGGCTGTTGCCGGCAGCGTGGCGCAGCGGCCAGTTGTTGCCCAGCTCGTACTGGGCAAAGCCCAGCAGCGCATGGCCGGCCAGCTCTTCCGGCGTGGCCGGCGTGCCGTGGCGCGCCAGGTAGGCCGGCGTGGCCAGCACGTGCAGGGGGCTGGCACTGAGCGGACGCGCATGCAGGGTCGAGTCGACCAGGGCGCCGATGCGGATGGCGATATCGGTGCGGTGCTCGAGCAGGTCGGCGATCTGGTCGTTGCTGGTCAGTTCCAGGCGGATGTCCGGGTACATGGCGCGAAATTCGGCCACGTGCGGCACCACGCAATGCAGCATGAAGGGCGAGGCGGCGTCCACGGACAGGCGGCCGGCCGGTTTCTGGCGGCGGATGCGGATCGACTCTTCCACGTCTTCCATCGAGGCGAGGATGGCGCGCGCCTTTTCCAGGAACAGCTGGCCCTCTTCCGTCAGCTCCATGCGCCGCGTGGTGCGCGTCAGCAGCGACGTCGCCAGCTTGTCTTCCAGTCGGGACAGGGCGCGGCTGACGCCCGAGGTGGTTTGTCCAAGGTGCACGGCGGCCGCGCTCAGGGTGCCGCTGTCGATGACGGTGACGAAGATTTTCAGATCGTCGGAATTGATATCCATTCTAGCCTTATTATTGCCTGCATTTCACATATTCCGCCATTATAATGGAATCATGGCAACAGTGAAGGCAGCGGCCAACGTCAGGCTACGTAGAATAAAATGGCGATAAAATGGCAGCTGCTGCCGGCCAGCACGAACAGGTGCCAGATGCCGTGGCCATGGCGCAGCTTGTGGTCGGTGGCGTAGAAGGCGATGCCGCCCGTGTAGCACAGGCCGCCCGCCACCAGCCACAGGAAACCGTCCCATTCCAGCGCGGCCAGCAAGGGCTTGATGCCGATGACGATCAGCCAGCCCATCGCCACGTAAATCACCAGCGAGAGGATGCGCGCGCCCCTGGCATACACATATTCCTGCACGATGCCGATCAGCGCCAGCCCCCACACGACGCCGAACAGCGACCAGCCCCACGGCCCGCGCAGGGTGACCAGCATGAACGGCGTGTAGGTGCCCGCGATGAGCAGGTAAATGGCGCAATGGTCGAGCCGCTGCAGCACGGCCTTGGCCTTGCCGCGCACGCTGTGGTACAGGGTGGAGGTGAGGTAGAGGGTCAGCAGCATGGCCGCATACACGCTGCAGCTGACGATTTTCCACGGGTCGCCCGTGCGGGCCGCCACGACGATCAGGATGACGCCGCCGATGGCCGCCAGCGCGGCGCCCACCGTATGGGAAATGCTGTTGAAACGTTCACCGTAATACATGCACCACCGCCCGCCCCGTTGAAAACAGGCTCATCGTACACGCTTGGGGACCAGGTGAAGCAACTTCACCCAATAGAAATGCCGGGGTCGGCCCCTGAGGGTCCGCCCCCCGGTACCTGCATTGGGGGTGTCAATCAAGCCGCTTCCGCCTTCTTGCGCGCCGGACGGCGCGCCGGCGTCTTGCGCGGCGCCTTGGCCGGCTTGTCTTCGGCCACGGGCGCGATTTCCACCGGTGCCGCTTCGACAAGCACTGGCGCTGCCTCGACCACGGCGTCTACCGCCTTCTTGGCCGGCTTTTTCGCCGCTGCCGCCTTGCGGGCCGGCGTGCGCGGCTTGGCCTTCGGCTTCGCTTCGGCTACCGCTTCCACGACCAGCTCAGGCTCAGGCACTGGCGCAGGCACGGCTTCCGGCACGGGCGCTGCCTCGACAACGTCGGCGCGCGCTTCGCGGGCGCCATCGCCATTCTTGCGACCGCCGCGGCCATTGCGGCGCGCACCGCGCTTGGCATTGCCTTCGTCGGCCGCCGCTTCGACTGCAGCTTCGGCCACTTCATGCACCACGTCCGGCTGCGGTGCCGGCGCATACTGTTCCACGACGACCGCTTCGGCGTCGGCCACGGGCACGAAGGCCTGTGGCGCGGCTTCGCCGCGGCGATGTTCGTTCTGCTTGCGGCCGCCACGGCCATTGCGGCGCGAATCACGGCGGCTGCCGCCCTCGCGGCTGCCCTCTTCCGTCACGGCCGTCTCGCCGGCGACGGCGGCGTCGCTGCCCGTCTCCGCGCTGAGCGGCGCCGCTACCGGCACCAGGCCGCTGCTGCGGTAGACATAGGCGCCCGATTTCTCGTCGCGGCCGAACTCCAGCAAGCCGCGCGTCTGCGCTTCTTCCAGCAGGTTGCCGAAGGTGCGGAAGCCGTAATACGACTCGCTGAAGTCGGGTTTGCGGCGCTTGATCGCCTCTTTCAGCATCGAGGCCCAGATCTTGCCGCTGTCGCCGCGCTCGGAGACGAGCGCGTCGAAGGTCTCGACGGCCATCTCGATCGCTTCCGTCTTGCGCGACTCGTATTTTTCCTTGCGGCGCACTTCCTCGTCCGGCGAGCGCTTGGCGGCCGGCGTTTCGCGCGCGTCGCGCTTGGCGGCCGTGCGGCGGCTTTCGCGCACCAGGTCGTCGTAGAAAATGAATTCGTCGCAGTTGGCCACCAGCAAGTCGGAAGTCGACTGCTTGACGCCCACGCCGATCACCTGCTTGGCGTTTTCGCGCAGCTTCGACACCAGCGGCGAAAAATCGGAATCGCCGCTGATGATGACGAAGGTGTTGACGTGGGCCTTGGTGTAGCACAGGTCCAGCGCATCGACCACCAGGCGGATGTCGGCCGAATTCTTGCCGGACTGGCGCACATGGGGAATTTCGATCAGCTCGAAGTTCGCTTCGTGCATGGTGCCCTTGAAGCTTTTATAGCGGTCCCAGTCGCAATACGCCTTCTTGACGACGATGCTACCCTTGAGCAACAAGCGTTCCAGGATCGGTTTGATATCGAATTTTTCGTAATTTGCATCTCGCACGCCGAGCGCGACGTTCTCGAAGTCGCAAAACACGGCCATGCTGAGGTTTTCTGGGGATGACGCCATAAGGGTGAATTCTCGCTTGATGATAAGGGCGGACGGGAAGCGCAACGCCTCCCTTTTCGCCTAGTATATTCGCCCGCCGCCCGTTTCGGCGACAACTATCGTGCGCGCCCGCCTATTCCGCGCCGCCGGCGGCGCCCGCGCCACTACGGTTTCCCGTCCAGACGACGCTTTCATCGACCGAATACAGCTGGCACGGCGCACTGCTGCGCTGCTGGCACGACGCCAGCGCGCGCACATCGGGACTTTCGCCCTCCGCCGCCCAGCCCCAGGCACCGCTGGCAGAGACGGCAAAGGCGCGCGGCGCCGTGTTGTCGAGGAAGTCGCGGTAGGCGGCGCGGCCCGGCTCGGCCAGGTAGGGCACGGCGGCGATATCATCGAACGGCGCGAAATGCGTCTCGCAAGGCGGCGGCGGATCGGCCACGGCGTACACCTGCCGCACCGGCATGCCGATCTTTTGCAGGAAGCGCAGGGTGGCCGGCAGCCACACGGCCACGCCATCGCGGCTGCCCAGGGTCAGGTGGGCATCGCGCTTGAACGGCCCATACGCGACCAGTTCCCCCTTGCCGCCCGAACCGCGATACGAGTTGAACAGGCGCCGCGCCAACGCCGGCCCGAAATAGGAGTCATTCGCGCCGTACAGCCACAGGCTGGGAATGCGGCTGTAGGCACCCAGCGTGGCAAAGGCCCTGGCCAGCGCCGAAGGCCAGTCGCAGCCGGGCGCATCGACGCGCAGGCCGCCGGCAAAATTGAGCACGCCGCGCACGCCGGGCAGCGCCCGCGTCGCCAGCGCCAGCGCCGCCATGCCGCCATACGACTGGCCGGCCACGACGATGCGCGCGGGGTCGACCCAGCTCTGGCGGCGCGCATAGGCCAGCGCGTCGAGCGCGTCGAGCGCCTGGCCCTGGGCATTGGCCAGCATGTCGCAGCCGGCATCGCGGTACGCACCCGTGGACTGCGCATACCCGGCGCGCATGGGCAGCATGACGGCATAGCCGCGGCGCACGAATTCCGTGGCCATGTAAATGAAGCGCTCGCGCTGCTGCAGCCGCGCCGGCCCCGCCGACTTGCCATGATTCATCAGCAACAGGGGAAACGGGCCGGGACCGGACGGGCGGAACAGCGTCGTTTGCAGCGCCTCGCGCCTGCCGTCGCCGGCCGGCACCAGGATGACCTGCTCGTTCAAGCGGGCGTCGAGCGGCAATGGCAGTGTGGAAGCCTGGGCGTGCAGGGACAGGCAAGACAAGCCGAGCAGCAAACTCGGGAGCAAGTGGCGGACAGGGCGGGAAATGACGCACTCCATGGATGACTACCCGGCCAGTCTAGGCAGCGCCATGCCACAGAACAAGATCAAAAAGTTACGTCAGATAACTATTTTTCGCCGGAATCAACCCGCCGGCGAATTGTTGCCTTGCGCCAACCATTTTTACCCGATACGGGAGTAAACTGGCGGTATTCTGAAGGAGTCGCCATGTCCATATCCGCCCTCACCACCGGCACCTCGGGGCTGACCGCCAACCAGCGCGCGCTGGACGTGGCTGCCCATAATGTCGCGAATGCGAATACGCCAGGCTTCCAGCCGCAGGAAGCCCGCTTCCAGGAAGCCAGCCCGGCCGGCACGGGCGTCACCCTCTCCGTCGAGGGGCGCAAGCTGGCCGCCGGCGAAAGCGTCAGCGGCGCCAATGCCAACGCGGCCAAGGCTGCGGAAAGCCGGCCGAACGGTGTCGGCCTGGCATCCGAACTGACGGATAACCTCGTCTACAAGGCCGGTTTCAATCTATCGGCGAATGTCGTCAAGGCGGCCGACCAGGCGCTGGGCAGCCTGATCAACGTCAAGACGTAGATACTGCGACTATCGGCAAGATAGTCTGGTTTTTCATTTCCAGCGCCAGCGGCGCCATGGCCGGCGCAATCAGCGCCAGCAGGCGCTCGGCGGGAATGCCGTCGCGCGCCTGCACCGACAAGCCATGCAGCAGCGCCGCATAATAATCGCCCAGCGCCTGCACGTCCGCCTCCTCTTTCAATTCCCCCGCCAGCTGCGCCGCGCGCAAGCGCTCGATGACGGCTTGCGTGCGCGCGCGGCGGTGCTGCGCCAGCCAGTCGGCGATGCCGGCGTTGTCCGCGCTGGTGTTGGTGGCGGCCGTCACCACCATGCAGCCTTGCGGCTGGCCGCTGCGCGTATATAGCAGCACCGCTTCTTCCAGCATGCGCGCCACCGCGTCGCGCACGTTCAGGCTGGCGGCCAGGGCGTGCACGGCAAACGCGCCCTCGCCTGTTTCATACAGCTCCACGGCTTCGCGGAACAGCTGCTCCTTCGAGCCGAACGCCGCATAGATGCGCGCCGAGGCGATGCCCAGCGCCGCCACCAGGTCGGCCATCGACACGCCTTCGTAACCGCGCGTCCAGAACGCGTCGCGCGCTTTTTCCAGCGCCAGCGCGCGGTCAAATTCCCTCGGTCTTCCTGCCATCTTGATCCTCTGCTTGCGAAGTGGCGGCCAGTATAACGCCTGGGGCGCGTACCGCGTTCCCGATTTATTTTGCATGACGGCCTTGACCGCGCGGAAAATTTCGCCTATTCTTTGTCGATCGACAAACAATAGGAGCCGATATGAAAACCATCCAAGGACCAAGCCTGCACCTGGCACAATTCGCCGCCGATACGGCGCCCTTCAACACCCTGCCCGCCATCGCCGAGTGGGCGGCCGGCATGGGCTTCAAGGCCCTGCAGATTCCCGCCTGGGATGCGCGCCTGTTCGACGTGGCGCAGGCCGCCCACAGCCAGCAATACTGCGACGACCTCGTTGCCATGCTGGCCAGCCATGGCCTCGTCATCAGCGAACTGACGACGCACATCCTCGGCCAGCTGGTGGCCGTGCACCCGGCCTACGACGCGCTGTGCGACAGCTTTGCGCCGGCACACCTGCACGGCCAGCCGGCAGCGCGCACCGAGTGGGCCATCGAACAGGTCAAGCTGGCGGCCATGGCCTCGAAGCGCCTGGGCCTGACGGACATGGGCACGTTTTCCGGCTCGTTCGCCTGGCCCTACCTGTTCCCGTTCCCGCAGCGCCCGCCCGGCCTGATCGAGGCGGCCTTCGACGAGCTGGCGCGCCGCTGGCTGCCCATCCTCGACGTGTGCGAGGAACAGGGCATCAACCTGTGCTACGAAATCCACCCGAGCGAAGACCTGCATGACGGCATCAGCTTCGAGATGTTTTACGAGCGCGTGGGCCGCCACCCGCGCTGCAAGATGCTGTTCGACCCGAGCCACTTCGTGCTGCAGCAGCTGAACTACCTGGAATTCATCGACATCTACAAGGACCACATCCGCATGTTCCATGTGAAGGATGCTGAATTCAATCCGACAGGACGGCAAGGCATCTACGGCGGCTACCAGTCGTGGGAAAACCGCGCCGGGCGCTTCCGTTCGCTGGGCGACGGCCAGGTCGACTTCAAGGCCATTTTCTCGAAGATGGCGCAGAACGACTACGCGGGCTGGGCCACGCTGGAATGGGAATGCTGCCTGAAGGACCAGGAAGTGGGCGCGCGTGAAGGCGTGGCTTTCATCAACGCCCACATCATTCCCGTGACCGACAAGATCTTCGACGACTTCGCCGGCGCCCCCGTCAGCGCGCAACAGATCAATACCCTGCTGGGCATCCAGCACAACTAATCAACTGAATAAATACAAGGACTTGCCATGCATCAGAATGACAACAGCTACACCCACGACTACGTGCGCATCGACGGCCAGCGCCTGCATTGCGTCATCGCCGGCGAAGGAAAACCCGTGCTGCTGATCCCCGGCTGGCCGCAGACCTGGTACGCCTGGCGCCACGTGATGGCGGCCCTGGCGGCCCAGGGCTACCAGGCGATCGCCATCGACCCGCCAGGCAGCGGCCACTCCGACCGCCCGGCCGGCGGCTACGACACGGGCGCCGTGGCGGCCACCCTGCACCGCGCCATGCTGGCCCTGGGCCATGCCCAGTACGACGTGGTCGGCCACGACATCGGCATGTGGGTCGGCTATGCGCTGGCCAGCGATTTCCCGCAGGCCGTGACGAAACTGGCGCTGACGGAAGCCGTGATTCCCGGCCTGGCGCCGGCGCCGCCCATCTTCGTGGCGCCGTCCGACAACATCTTCCTGTGGCACTTCATGTTCAACCAGGTGCTGGACTTGCCGGAGATGCTCACGGCCGGCAAGGAGCGCGAATACATCCGCTTCATCCTGGACCGCTGGTCATACCGCCGCGACAAGGTGGCCGTCGACGTGTATGCGGACGCCTACGCCACGCCAGGCGCGCTGCGCTCCGGCTTCGCCTATTACCGGGCGATCCCGGAAACCATCCGGCAAAACCTGGTGCGGGCGAAAACGAGCCTGTCCATGCCCGTGCTGGCCATCGGTGCCGACCACGCCACCAACGACGCGCCGCTGCTGACCATGCAGGGCAAGGCGAAAATTCTGCAAGGCGCCATCGTCGCCGAGTGCGGCCACTTCATCATGGAAGAACAGCCGGAAGCGTTCATCGCCCACCTGCTGCCCTTCCTGGCCGGAGAGCCTGCATGAGCCTCGATCCACGCATAGCGGCCTTCCTGGCGCAGGCGAACGGTGCGCCGCAGCCCGCCGCGCTGGCGGACCTGCGGGCGGCCACGGAAACGGGCTTGCGCCAGCTGCACGGACCGCTGGAAGAGGTGGCGTCCGTCAAGGACTACATCGTGCCCGGCGAACACGCACTGGCCGTGCGCGCCTACGTACCTGCCGGCGCGGACACAGGCAAGCCCCTGCCGGCCATCGTCTTCGCGCATGGCGGCGGCTGGTGTCTGTGCTCGCTGGACCTGTACGACAATCCGTGCCGCGCGCTGGCCAATGCCACCGGCTGCGTGATTTTTTCCGTCGATTACCGGCTGGCGCCCGAGCACAAGTTCCCCGTGCCGCTCGATGACTTTTACCGTGCCCTGTGCTGGGTGGCGGACAAGGCGCAGGCGCTGGGCATCGACGCGAAGCGGCTGGCCGTGGGCGGCGACAGCGCGGGCGGCAATCTGGCGGCGGCCGCCGCCCTGATGGCGCGCGACCAGGCCGGACCTGCCCTGGCGCACCAGCTGCTGCTGTACCCGGCGCTCGACTTCGCCTTCGACACGGCCTCGTACCAGCGCTATGCGGAAGGCCATTCGCTGACGCGGGACGCCATGCGCTTCTGCTGGTCGGCCTACCTGAACGACCCGGCCGAAGGCACGAACCCATATGCGGCGCCACTGCGGGCTGGCTCGCTGAAGGACTTGCCGCCGGCGACCGTGCTGGTATGCGAATACGACCCGCTGCATGACGAGGGCGAGACGTATGCGCGGCGCTTGCGCGATGACGGCGTGGCAGCCGCGTGCGTGCAGCTCGACGGCATGATCCATGCGTCCATCCACATGCTGGGCTTGACGCCGGCGGCGCGGGGATTGTTCGATGTAGCGGGCCCGGCCATACGAACGGCGCTGGCGGCATAAAAAAACGCGCCGTGGACAGTTCCACGGCGCGTTTTTTCTTCACCAGGTGGACATCACTCCACCAGCTTGCGCACCTCGATGCCGTTCAGCCATTTCACGTGGCGGGGCCCCGTACGGATGTCTTGCGCAGAAATCAGGGCGATCTCGCCATCGTTGTCGTCGAGGGCCTTGCCGTTTTTCTCGTAATAGACGATGACGCCCTCGCCGGCCGGCGCGTTATACAGCTCGCCCCACGAGAACACCACCGCGTAGCCATCGGTGGCCGTGGCGATGATGGCAAGCTTCTTGACGTCGTTGTGGCCGGGCGCATCGAGCACGGCCTTGTCGAGGATATCGCGCAGGCGCACGCCACGATAGCCGGTGATGGTTTCGGCCTTCTCGCCATTGTGGCGCGTGACGGCGATTTCACCGCCATTGGCCGGCGGCAGCTGGCGCAGGTCCCCCACCTTCAGGTTCAATGGCGTTTCCACCATGCCCGTCACGGCCAGCGCGTGGCTCATATTGTCGCGCGCTGGCGCCGGGTCCGCCCACGCGGGCGCCGCCGCCAGCAGCGCCGCCGAAGTGCAGGCAGCGAGTATTTTCTTCAACATGCCGTATCCTTTCATGGAACATTCAAAACATCAGAACTGGACCTGCGCATTGGCCAGCAACGTGCGGCCCGCGCTGGGAAAACCGTCGGACAGCGCGTAATTGCGGTCGCCCAGGTTCGCCACGCCCGCTTCCAGGCTCAAGGCCGGCATGGGGCGGTACACGGCCTTCAGGTTGACGGTGGTAAAACCGCCGAGTTCGAGTGTGTTCGAGACCCAGCGGCCGCTGTTTGATTCAGCGATCGCCACCACGTCGACCTGGCGCGCCGCGTGCAGCACGGCGTGCGCCGTCAGCTTGTGGCGCGGCACGTCCGTGAGGCGGATGGCGCGATCGCTGACGTTCTTCATGTCCGTGTACGTGTAGTTGCCGCCGAAGTCCAGCCAGGCGCCGGCGCGGCCGCGCAAGCCCAGTTCCACGCCGCTGATATGCGCCCTGCCCGCGTTCTGCATCTGCGCGCGCACGCCCGCCACATTCGCCACGCTCTGGATCTTGTCCTTCACGTCGCTGTAGAACAGGGCGGCGTCAAACGCCAGCCCGCGCACGCTTGCCTGGTAGCCCAGCTCATAGTTCAGCGCTTCTTCCGCGCGCAAGGCCGGGTTTTCGATATACGTGCCCAGGCGTTGCGAGTAGCGGTCCTTCAGGGTCGGCAGGCGCGACTTGCGCGCCACCGTGGCGTACACCTTCGCCTCGGAACTCATGTTGTGGAACAGGCCCGCCTGCAGGTCGGTCGCCGCCTGATTGCCCGGCAAGGTGTAGGCATTGCCGGCGCTGTAGACCGTATCGGGGCGCAGCTCGTTGCGCGACACGCCCAGCGACAGTGCCGTCGCCGCATTCAGGGCGATGCTGTCTTCCGCGCCCAGGGTCCACAGGGCATCCTTGTACCAGGTGGTGCGCACGCCCTTGCCATCGCGTTCCTGGTGCTCGTCCGCCTTGTAGCTGGCGACAAAGCGCAGGCTGTGCGCGGCCAGGCGGAACGATTCGAGTTCCACCGCGCCGCCATTCGTACGGTCGTTGTAGATGCTGCGCCCGCCGCTGACGCTGCCCTGGCCGCTGGTCTTCAACGTCGTGTAGCTGCCGTTCGTGTATGAGGTGATCTCATTGTCGTAGCTGTCGTGATACAGGCGCAATTTGAGGCGTTCGGCGTCGCCCAGGCGCGTCTGCGACACGAAATACACGCTTTCCTTGTTCCAGTACGGCCATTGCCAGTAGCGCGCGCCGACGGGGTTGGTCGATGGCGGCTGGCCCTTTTCGCCATGCTGCTTGTAGTAGCTGAGCGCATATTCGTCGCCCGCCTGCGCGCCGCCCGGCGTCAGCCCCACCTTGAACGACAGTTTATGATCCTTGCGGTAGGAATTGTTGCGCGTGCCGCCGTCTTCCGTGGCCGTGGGGCGGAAATCGGACGACATGGGAAAGCCGTCGCTGTCGATATACGACACGCCGGCCTGCAGATACCACAGGCCCTGGTTGGTGCCGACGTTGGCCGACATCTGGCGCTCGCTGCCCGAGCCAAAACCGATGGAGGCATCGCCCTCCATCCGGGCCGTGGGCTTGCGCGACACCAGGTTGATGGCGCCGCCCAGGGTGTTGGCGCCATACGCCACGGAGCTGTAACCCTTGGCCACCTGGATGGCGGCCAGGTCGCTGGTCGTGAAGCGGTTGAAATCGACATAGCCGTCGTACGGCACGTAGACGGGAATGCCGTCGATGTACAGCGGCACCTGGCGCGCGTCGAAGCCGCGGATGGCGACGGTTTTCTCATTGCGCGAATTGGTCGACAGCGACACGCCCGACAGCAGGTTCAAGGCATCGCCCACGTTGTCGCGGTTAAAGCGGCGCATCTCGGCGCGGCTCACCTGCGATCCCACCTGCTGTGCGCTGAGTTCATCGCGCTGGCCCACCACCGTCACCGTGCCCAGCACGAATGGCGCCGCCGCCTCGTCCTTGACCACCGCTTGCTGCGCCTGCGCCATCTGTGCCAGCGCCAGCGCTACGGCACCCGTCATTAGCTGTTTCAACATCGTTTATTCTTCCATCTTTTCGTTATATATCGTCTTATATAGCGATATGCAAAAAAGCAGCCGCCCACAGGCAGCCGTCATCCCACAGCGCAATATACAGACGTATATAGCGATGCTCAAGCGACAAGACGGAAAACCCCTGCGCAGGTCAATTTTTCCCGCAATTTTCATGCAGCGCAGCATTTCGCTGTGCAAACGAATGTTTCACAAAACGATTGACACGTCCGTTTCAGCTAGGCAAACTGGTTTCCAGGGAGCCTGAAAAATGACCGCAAACATGAGCAATACGCCAGCCGCAACGGATCCGGAACTCATCGTCTTCAGCGACGAAGAGGAAGGCAAGGACCGCCAGTTCGTCAACGCGCTGGCGCGGGGCCTGGAAGTGCTGCGCTGCTTCCGCCCCGGCGAAGTGTTCCTGTCGAACGCGGACATGGCCAAGCGCACGGCCATCCCGAAACCGACGATCTCGCGCCTGACCTACACGCTCACCAAGCTGGGCTACCTCAATTACTCGGACAGCCTGGGCAAATACCAGCTGGGCGCCGGCGTGCTGGCCCTCGGCTACCGCATGCTGTCGAACCTCGACGTGCGCAAGATGGCGCGTCCGCTGATGGAAGAACTGGCCGAACATGCGCAAGCCTCCGTTTCGCTGGGCACGCGCGACCGCCTCAGCATGGTGTATGTGGAAACCTGCCGCAGCAGCGCCAACGTCACCCTGCGCCTCGATGTCGGTTCGCGCATTCCGCTGATGACGACAGCCATGGGCAAGGCGCTGCTGTGCATCCTGCCGCAGGCCGAACGCGACTACCTGATGGACCACGCCAGGGCGCACGAGACGGAACGCTGGCCGCGCATCAAGGCAGGCATCGAACAGGGCTTCAAGGATTACCAGGACCGGGGCTTTTGCATCTCGGCCGGCGAATGGCAGAACGACGTGCACGCCGTGGGCGTACCCATGCTGGGCGCTGACGGCGAACAGGTGATGGCCTTCAATTGCGGCGGCCCCGCCTTCCTGCTGTCGCGCGAAAAACTCGAATCCGACCTGGGACCGCGCCTGGTGGCCCTCGTCAAAACAGTGGAAAAAAACCTGGGCCGCGGTTAGACTGCGCGCCCCTCTCAATGACAGCTCCGACAACCGCGCCGAGGACCCCGATGATACGCGAAGAAGAAACCCTGAACATCCTGCTCGACAGCATCGCCCGCTTCGTGCGCGAAGTGCTGGTGCCCAACGAGGCGCTGGTGGCCGAAACGGATACGATACCGCCCGCCATCGTGGCGCAGATGCGCGAACTGGGCCTGTTCGGCCTGTCGATCCCGGAAGCCTATGGCGGCCTGGAACTGAGCATGGAAGAGGAAGTGCGCGTGGCCTTCGAGATCGCCCGCACCTCGCCGGCCTTCCGTTCGCTGATCGGCACGAACAACGGCATCGGTTCGCAAGGCATCGTGATCGACGGCACGGAGGCGCAGAAACAGCATTACCTGCCCAAGCTGGCGGCCGGCGAGATCATCGGCTCGTTCGCGCTGACGGAAGCGGGGTCCGGTTCCGATGCGGCTTCGCTGCGCACGACGGCCGTGCGCGATGGCGACCATTACATCCTCAACGGCAGCAAGCGCTATATCACCAACGCCCCCGAGGCGAGCATCTTTACCGTGATGGCGCGCACGGACCCCGTCAAGCGCGGCGCCTCGGCCATTTCCGCCTTCATCGTGGAAAAGGACACGCCGGGCCTCTCGCTGGGCAAGATCGACAGGAAAATGGGCCAGCAAGGCGCGCATACCTGCGACGTCATCTTTGAAAACTGCCGCGTGCCGGCCGCGAATCTCATCGGCGGCAAGGAAGGCGTGGGCTTCAAGACGGCCATGAAAGTGCTCGACAAGGGCCGTTTGCACATCGCCGCCGTCTGCGTGGGCGCGGCCGAACGCATGCTGGCCGACGCCCTGGCCTATGCGATGGAACGCCAGCAGTTCGGCCAGCCCATCGCCGAATTCCAGCTGATCCAGGCCATGCTGGCCGACAGCAAGGCCGAGATTTACGCGGCGCGCAGCATGGTGCTCGACGCCGCGCGCCGGCGCGACAACAGGGAAGACATTTCGACGGAAGCGTCATGCTGCAAGCTGTTCGCCTCCGAAATGTGCGGCCGCGTGGCCGACCGCTCCGTGCAGATCCACGGCGGCGCGGGCTACATCAGCGAATACGCGGCCGAGCGCTTCTACCGCGACGTGCGCCTGTTCCGCATCTACGAAGGCACGACGCAGATCCAGCAGATCGTCATCGCCCGCAACATGATCAAGGCAGCGCAAAAGTAATGGAGACCGCGATGGACATTCCCGCACTGCTGGCCGGCTTGCCGGCGCGCCTGTCGGCCATCCCCGCATATTGGGCCGACCGCACGCCCGACGCGCCGGCGCTGCACGAAGGCGGCCGGCAATGGAGCTACGCCCAGCTGCGGCACGGCGTGGACAACGCCGCGCAGCTGCTGCGCGAGCTCGGCGTGCGCCCCGGCGACCGCCTGATGGTGGTGGGCGAGAACTGCGCGCTGCAGGTGGCGCTGATCTTCGCTTGCGCCAGCATCGACGCGTGGATCGTCAACGTCAATGCCCGGCTGTCGGCGCGCGAGATCGACAGCATCGCCGGCCACTGCACGGCGCGCAGGATGCTGTTCCTGGCCGGCGCCTCGCCGGAAGCGGCCGCGCATGCGGCGCGCCACGGCGCCAGCACTGTCACGGTCGACGCCATGGGCGAGCTGCTGGCGGGCGGACTGAATGAAGCCAGCATTGCCGAAGCCTGCGTGCCCGGCAACGGGCAAGTGGCGGCGCTGATCTATACCACGGGCACAACGGGCCAGGCCAAGGGCGTGATGCTGACGCACCGCAACCTGCTGTTCATCGCCGCCGTCTCCAGCACCCTGCGCGGCCTGACCAGCTCCGACCGCGCGTATGGCGTGCTGCCCATCTCGCACGTGTATGGCTTGGCCTCGGTGGCCCTGGGCACCCTGTATGCGGGCGCCGCGCTATACCTGGTGCCGCGCTTTTCCGTCGACGGCCTGCTCTCGGCCCTGAAGGACGACGCACTGACCATCGTGCAGGGCGTGCCGGCCATGTACGCGAAACTGCTGCAAACCCTGGGCGGCCCCGACACCCCGCTGCCCACGCGGCTGCGCTTTGCCTATGCGGGCGGCTCGCCGCTGGCGCCGTCGCTCAAGCGCGACGTGGAAAAACTGCTGGGCACCGCGCTGCACAATGGCTACGGCATGACGGAAAGCTCGCCCACCATCAGCCAGACGCGCCTGGAGTCGCCGCGCCCCGACGATTCCGTCGGCACGCCGATACCGGGCGTGGAAGTGCGCGTGGTCAGCTTCGAGGGCGTCGACATGGCGCCGGGCGAGGCAGGCGAACTGTGGATGCGCGGACCGAACGTCATGGCCGGCTACTACCGCGAGCCGGCCATGACGGCGGCCGCCATGCGCGACGGCGGCTGGCTCAATACGGGCGACATGGCGCGCCAGGAAGCGGACGGCGCGCTGTTCATCGTCGGGCGCACCAAGGAACTGATCATCCGCTCCGGCTTCAATGTCTATCCGCTGGAAGTGGAAACGGCCCTGAACGCCCATCCGTCCGTGATCCAGTCGGCCGTGGTGGGACGCACCCTGGACGACGGCAACGAGGACGTCGTCGCCTATGTCGAGCTGGATTCGCGCCAGAGCACCACGGCGGCCGAGCTGCAGGCCTGGCTGGCGCAGACGCTGTCGCCGTACAAGTGCCCGTCCGCCATCATCGTCATGGAAGCCTTGCCGGCCGCCGCCACGGGCAAGATTTTGAAGGGCCAGTTGCGGCAGATGGCGCAAGATAGGCAGTGAATTCGAGTTGTTAGCAAGAGACCCGACAATAAAACCCAGGCGGGTAGTGTTGCCGGCGCCGATCCTGGCGCCGGCAAGCCAAGTCACATCACCGGAGGAGACACGATGAAACGCACATACACACGCATCGCCATGGCAGCGCTGGTTGCCAGCGCCTGGCTGTCGCAGGCCAGCGCCGACGAATTCCTGGTCGGCGCGGAAATTCCCCTGACGGGCAACCTGGCGCGCGTCGGCGCCGGCATGCAGGAAGGCATCATGGTCGCGGCCGAAGTATTCAACAAGACCAACGGCAAGCACAAGGTCAAGATCGTCACCGTCGACGACGAATCGGCGCCGGCCAAGGCCATCGCCGCCGTGGAAAAGCTGGCCAGCCAGGGCGTCGTGGCCATCACGGGCGGCTACGGCTCGAACAATATCTCGCCCGCCTCGGATACGGCCAACAAGCTGGGGCTCGTCTACATCACCTCGGGCGGCGTCGACGACAGCCTGGTGGCCAGCGGACGCAAGAATTTTTTCCGCATCAATAACACGGCCGGCTACGAAAAAGCCATGCTGGGCATGCTTGCCGACGTGGGCGCGAAATCCGTCTCCATCGTGTATTCGACCAAGGACGCCACCACGGGCCTGGCGAAGGACGTGGAAAAGGCGCTGGCCGCCAGGGGCGTGAAAGTGACGACGCACTCGTTCGACCCGGCCATCACGGACTTCAAGCCCATCATCAACAAGATCAAGCTGCAAGACAAATCGGAAGTGGTGGCCATGGTCGGCTATGAAAACGATTATGTGGGCATCATCCGCGCCGCGCGCGTGCTGAAACCGAAGATCAAGGCCATGGTGGGCGTCTGGTCGCTGGCCACGCCGAAGATGGCAGCCGACTTCCCCGACCTGATGCCGAACGTCTTCGGCACGGCCCTGCTGCCCTTCCCCACGGAATTCAAGACGGCCGACGGCAAGGCGTTCAGCGACGCCTACAAGCAGCTGTACAAGAAGGAGCCGGACTACCTGGGCCAGTTCGGCTACGTGCAGTCGATGCTGCTGTTCGAAGCGATCGCGCGCGCGGCCGACAAGGGCACCATCAAGAAAGGCGGCGTGGCCGAGGAAATGCGCAAGACGGACCGCGAAACCCTGATCGGCCGGGTGCAGTTCGCCGCCAACGGCGACAACCAGAACTTCGTGCACCGCATGGCGCAGCACCAGGACAAGAAAGTGGTGATCGTCTGGCCGAAGGAGCACGCCACGGGCAAGCTGGCCTACCCGGCCGTGCCCTGGTAAGCGGCAGCCTCCCGCTGCACACGCGCGTGCCCTTCCGGGCGCGCACCGATGAACGGCGGTCCTGCACTGCATGCACGCTGCGTACATGCTGCGCCAGGCCGCCTGACGGGATGACGACATGACTGAATTAATCTTGCAAGCCCTGTATTCGGGCTTGCTGCAGGGCGGCTCCTACGCCCTGATCGCACTGGGACTGGCGCTGGTCTTCGGCACCATGAAAGTGATCAACCTGGCGCACGGCGAACTGGTGCTGCTGGCCGCCTACATCGCCTACAGCGTGGAGTCGGGCCTGGGCCTGGGCCCCATGTTCGCCATTCCCATCGCGCTGGTGATCGTCAGCCTGACGTCCGTCGGCGTCTACCTGATCGTCAGCCGCATCAAGAAGGACCGCGAAATCAATTCGCTGATCCTGACCTACGGCATCGGCGTCATCCTCACCAATTTCATCCTGCTGGTATGGAAGGCCGACATCCGCTCCACCTCGTCGAGCTGGCTGCAGGAAGGCATCGAGATCGGCCCCTTCTTCAGCATGCGCAGCGAACTGATTTTCTTCGGCGTCAGCCTGGTGCTGATGGCGGCCCTGTGGCGCTGGCTGGCCACCAGCTGGTATGGCCGCGCCGTGCGCGCCGTCTCCAGCAACCGCGACGCGGCCAAGCTGATGGGCATCGACCCGGGCCGCACGGAGCTGGTCTCTTTTCTGGTCGCAGGCATCCTGGCCGCCTTCGCGGGCGTGGCCCTGTTCAGCTATGGCGTGATCCAGCCGGCATACGGCGGCGCGCTGACGGTGAAAGCCTTCATCATCACGGTACTGGCCGGCATCGGCTCGATACCGGGCGTGCTGATCGCCGCCGTGCTGCTGGGCGTGGCCGAAGCGCTGACCGTCACCCTGGCCAGCTCCGCGCTGCAGGAATTGTCGGGCATGGTGCTGTTCCTGCTGGTGCTGTTCATCATGCCGAACGGCTTGTTCGGCGCACAACGGAGGCGCGGATGAAGCGTTCAACACTGATGGCCACGGCGGCCCTGCTGCTGGCCGCCTATGTCGCCGTGCCGCTGCTCCTGGGCGCCAACCAGTATGTGATGAGCATGGTGGTGGCGGCCCTGATCATCGGCGGCGTGGCCATGTCCTGGGCCCTGCTGGGCAACCTGGGTGGCATGGTCAGCTTCGGCCACGCGGCATTCTTCGGCGTGGGCGCGTATGTCTCCGCGCTGGCCACCGTGAAACTGGGCTTGCCCGTGTTTGCCGCCATGCTGCTGGGCGGCGCGGGCGCGGCCATCGCCGCCATCATCATGCTGCCAGTGCTGCGCCTGCGCGGGCCGTATTTTGCGCTGGCCATCCTCGCCTACGCCCACATCTTCCGCATCCTGGCCACGGAATGGAGTTCCGTCACGGGCGGCGCCGGCGGCATCAACAACATTCCCACCCTGCCCACCGTCTTCGGCTTCGACCTGGCCAGCAAGACGGGCGCCTACCTGGTGGTGCTGACCCTGGTGGTGTGCTGCGCCATCGCCTACAGCCGCATCCGCGCCAGCCACTACGGCATCGCCCTGCGCGCCATGCACGACAGCGAAGACGCCACGCGCGTCGTCGGCGTCAACAGCACCCTGTTGAAAGGCATGATGCTGCTGGTATCGGCCTTCATGGCGGGCCTGTTCGGCGCCTTCAACGCCCACTACATCAACTTCCTCGAGCCCGACTACGCCTTCAACAGCCTGTGGGTCACCCTGCCCATCGTGGCGGCCATCTTCGGCGGCTACCGCACCATCCTCGGCCCCGTGCTGGGCGCCGTCGTCGTGTACCTGGTGGACCAGCTCATTTTCAAGTCGCTGATCCCCACCGGGCACCAGCTGGTGCTCGGCGTGCTGCTGGTGGCGATGATCGTCTTCAGCCCGAACGGCCTGCTGCCGCTGCTGCAAAAATGGCTGAAAAACGCGTTCAAGGCGAAGGAGAAAACACATGCTTGAACTCGATAATGTGTCCGTGCGCTTCGGCGGCCTGACGGCCGTAGACAGCGTCACGCTGAAGGTGGGCAGCCACGACGTGATCGGCCTGGTCGGCGCCAACGGCGCCGGCAAGACCACCCTGTTCAATGCCATTTCCGGCCTCGTGCGCCCCACCAGCGGCCATATCCGCTTCGAGGGGCGCGACATCATGGCCACGCCCATGTACCAGCGCGCGCGCCTGGGCCTGGGCCGCACCTTCCAGATCCCGCAACCGATGCATGAACTGACGGTGCGCGAAAACCTCATCGTGGCGCAGCGCTTCGGCACGGGCAAGGTGGACATGCGCCAGATCGACGAAATCCTCGATTTTACTAGCCTGGCGGGCAAGGCCGGTCGCGACGCGGCCAGCGAACTGGCGCTGACGGAGCTCAAGGCGCTGGAAGTGGCCAAGGCGCTGGCGACGAATCCGAAGCTGCTGCTGCTCGACGAAGTGCTGGCCGGGCTGGAAACGAACGGCAAGCGCCGCTTCATGGGCATGCTGAAGGACTTGCACGCGCAGTTTGGCGTCGGCATCGTCATGATCGAGCACGATATCGAAACCATCAGCAATCTGTGCCAGCGCGTGGCCGTGCTCAATTTCGGCCAGCTGATCGCCGACGGCACGCCGGACGCCGTCTTCCGCGACCCCGCCGTCGTCGAAAGCTACACGGGAGCAGTTCATGCTTGAAACGACGCTGAAGATAGAGAACCTGCGCGCCGGCTATGGCGCCATCAATGTGCTGTGGGATGTCTCCCTGGACATCCAGAAGGGCAAGCTGACCACCATCATCGGCCCGAACGGGGCCGGCAAGACCACCCTGCTGCGCGCCATCATGGGCCTGCTGCCGGTGGGCGCCGGCCGCATCGCGCTCGACGGCGTGGCCATCAACGGCACGCCGACGTGGAAGATGAGCGATGCCAGGGTCACCATGATCCCCGAGGGCCGCATGACGTTTCGCGACATGAGCGTGGAAGAAAACCTGATCATGGGCGCCTTCCCGAAGGAGCACCGCAGCCACATGCCGGCGCGCCTGGCCGAAGCCTACGCCATGTTCCCGCGCCTGCACGAGCGGCGCCGGCAGCTGGCAGGCTCGCTGTCGGGCGGCGAGGCGCAGATGCTGGCGATGGCGCGCGGGCTGATGTCGGACCCGTCGCTGCTGATCATCGACGAGCCGTCGCTGGGCCTGGCGCCGCTGGTGGTCAACGAGCTGTTCGAGATCCTCGCGCGCCTGAACGACGGCCGTCGCACCATCATCCTCGTCGAGCAGAATACGGCGCGCGCCGTGGGCGTGGCCGACCACGTCTACCTGATGCAAAGCGGGAAAGTGGCGCTGTCGCAGGCGGCGTCCGAGGTCGATCTCGAGCACCTGCATGCGCTCTACTTTGCGCGCTAGTCGCCGGAAAACACCAGCCCCTGCATCCTGGCCACGCAGTCCAGGTTCAGGGGCGCGCGCGGGTCGCGCAGGAAGGCCAGCGTCAGCTGCCCGCCGCAGCGGTTGAATATGGCGCCATGCGCCTGTCCCGGAATCTGCACGAAGCGCGCATTGGGCATCGTGCGCAGCAGGCGCCGTCCCCACGCGGGCGGCGTCACTGGATCGAATTCGCCGGCCAGGATCAGCACCGGCACCTCGCTGTTCACGGCATCGTTTGCCTGCGCCGCGGCCGCTGCGACGCGCCAGGCGCCGCACATGTCGGGCGTCGCCGTGCGGCTATCCACGCCGCCCAGCCCCAGGGCCGGCGATACCTGCGCGGCCATGCGCCCGGGCTGTTCAAACGGCATTTCCTCGCCACACCAGATCGACAGGCGCAGCCCCCAGTTGAAGCTGGAAGGCGCGCTGCGCAGCAATGGCAGCAGGCCTAGCGGGCGGCCTTGCGACGCTTCGCCGATCAGGCGAGGCAAGGTGGGGATCAGCGCCGGCTGCTGCAACCCCTCGGCCAGGGCATGGACGATGTCGCGCCGGCGCAGCACGCGCCCCGGCGCCGCGATGCCGTCGCGGTCGGCGCGCGCAAGCAGCGCCAGCAGGCGTCCGCGCAGGTCCGGGTAGCGCGCGTCGCACGCGGGCTCCGTCGCGCAGCCGTCGAGGACCAGGTCGATGGCGCGCTGCAGCGGCGCCGCGGCCATTTCATCGTAGTTGATGTCGGCCGGCAGCACGGAGTCGAGCACCACGCTGCGCACGCCCTCGGGATGGCGCGCCAGCACCGCCTGGGCCAGGCGCGTGCCGTACGAAAAGCCGATCAAATTCCACTGTGCGATGCCGAGCAGGCGGCGCAGGTCGTCGAGGTCGTCCGCCGATTCCGCCGAGGTGTAGCCATCGAGGTCGATGCCGGAGGCCGCCAGGACGGCGCGGCAGCGCTCGACCGCCTGCGTCTGCGCGGCAGGCGCCGCATCCGCCGCCCGTAGCGCGTTCAATTCGGGACAGGCCAATGAAGGCTGGGCGAACTTGTTGCCGCGTCCTTCGAGCAGTATCTGGTCGCGTTCCAGCAAAAACGGATTGCCCTTGCCGCTGGTGCGCCCGTCGATGCTGCTCAGGCCTGGCCCGCCGGGCAGATACACGACGGGATCGGCTGCGGGCGCGGCCGCACTGCTACGGAAAATCATGACGGGCAAGGCGATGGCGCGGCTATCGGCCTTGCCCCGGTGCTCGGGCACGCTCAGCATGCCGCACTCTATCTTCTCGCCCGGCAGCACCGGCACCGCGCAGGCGGAGGGCGTAAAGGCAGGTTTGACGGGCAGTGTGTCCGGCGCGGCGGCGCAGAGCTGTGTCGCAGTCAAAAAACACGCGGCAGCCAGCATGGCATGGCGAGATTGGAGCAAGGAACCTCCTCGGTAGCATGAGCATACGGTCGGCATCAATAGCGGCTTGCGGACGCTTGAAGCCATTCAGTTAGTTGCTACATTACTACATAATTCCGGCCCGCGGCCATCAATCCTCGTCGTCGGCCAGTTTGTCGAACACCTGCAGGTCACTCTTGCCGAGTCCGGCCGTCACGAAAGGATCGTCGGCAGGAAAGCGGCCGGTATCGACCAGCATGCGCAGCTTGCTCAAGCGGTCGCCCCGCGCCAGCGCCTGCGCCTGCGGATCGGCATCGGCCTGCCCGATCGCGCGGGTCACGGACCCGGGAAACTCCCATAATTCGGCGATCCGCACCGACAAGATACGCGCTTGCGCAAATACCTGGGCAATGAAGGCATCCGATTGCGGGAAGGCATCGGGCGCATGCATCTGGTCGATCAGCCGGAACGCCACCACCAGGCCGACATTCGACATCAGTCCCGCGAGATAGGCATCGAAGGCGTTTGCCTGCAGTGCCGGCGCGACCAGGTTGGCCGCCAGCGCGCATTTCTCGGACTGGCGCCAGATCAGCGGCGCCGTGCGTATGGTCAGCCCGCCGCTTTGCATGCTGACGATGGGACGGAAGGCGACGCGGGCGAGCAGCATGCGCATGCCGTTTTGCCCCAGCAGCATGATGGCGCCCTCCATGTTGTTGATCGACGGGCTGGCGTTGTAGCGCGAGTGGTAGCAGGGCCGGTTCGCTTCGCGGTAGACCTCGGCAACGAGCACCACGTCCTGGGCCAGCTGGCGCGACAGCTGGGCCGCGCTCATGTTCTCCTCTTGCAAGGTACGCATCAACTGCGGAATGATGGCCGGAATGCGCGGCACCAGGGCAGCGCCCGCGATCGGTTCACGGGCCAGGCGCGTCAATTCGTCCAGAATCTGCTGTTCCGCCTGCTTTGGCGCCTGCGCCGAACCCGCGGCAGCCAGCCAGCGGTAATAGATGGCGTCGATTTCGCTGATGCTGGCTGGCTGCCGTGCCATCTCGGGCGCCGCCGCTGCCGCGACTGGCGCAGGCTTGTTTTTTTCGTCGCCGCCGTTCAGTAATTTTCCTATCCAACCCATTTTGCTATCCACACCCTATATGCATCACTATCGCGACATCCGCCCGCGATTTTACTTGATGACAGACGTGCCGGTGCGGCAGGCGTTGTCACCTGCGGCAAGCTGCTACAGTAGCGCTCTCGCCACTCCCCTGCTTTGCAAGGCACATCATGAGCAACATTCTGGCCCGCTACGTCACCAGCCAGGCGTATAACAACGCCTGGGCCAACCACCGCCTGCTGAAGGCTTGCCGACAATTATCGCTGGCCGAGTTCCAGGCCACGCGCGTCAGTTTCTTCCCCACCATCCAGCTCACCCTGAATCACATCCTCACATGCGACTGGTTTTATCTCGATGCGCTCGAGCGCGAACTGCGCGCCGAATCACCGCATCCGGACTGCCATGTCTTCTTTGAAAAGGACGAACCATTTACGGACTGCGCCGCGCTGCAGGCGGCACAGCGGGCGTCCGATACGCGCCTGGTCGCCCATTGCCGCAGCCTGTGCGATGCGGACCTGGCGCGGCCCGTGACCATCCTGCGCGACACGCCGCAAGTCGACACGCGCCTGCGCCTGCTGGCACACCTGTTCCAGCACCAGATCCACCACCGGGGCCAGGTGCATGCCATGCTGGCCGGCACGCGCATCGCGCCGCCGCAGCTCGACGAATTCTTTTGTGCCGGCGAGGCGGACGAGCGGGCGCAGGATTTTCTGGAACTGGGCTGGACGGAAGACGAGGTCTGGGGAGCGCGCTGAATTATTCTTCGGCGTGGCAGCAGACGCACAGCTTGTTGCCATCGAGGTCGCGGAAGTAGGCGCCATAGTAATGGGCGTGGTAATGGGGCCGCAAGCCGGGCGGCCCTTCGCACACGGCGCCCAGCGCCAGCACGGCCTGGTGGCAGCGGTCCACCTGCGCGCGGCTGGCCGCCAGCAAGGCCGTCATCTGCCCATTGCCGGGCGCGGCCGGCAAGCCGTCATGCGGCGCGCCCAGCACGAACAGGGGGCGCGCCGCATCGCGCGCCATCCAGCCCGCCCACGGCTTGGCCGCATCATGGAATTTCTCGAGCAAGCCCAGCTCCCCCAGCAGCACTGCATAGAAGGCATAAGCGCGGGGAAAATCATTGGTGCCAAGGCAAATATGGGACAGCATGCTGCTCCTTTACAAAATCCTGCACGTATGCGGCGAATTGCGCCTGTTGATTATAATGGCGCATCGCCTTTCGACCCGATCCCATGCCAGCCCCCGACCGCCTGCAGCTGCTCCCGCCCACCAGCGCCGACCTTGCCGGCTTGCTGGATTTCGAACTGGAAAACCGCGCCTATTTTGAAAGCTGGGTCACGGCCCGCGCGCCGGGCTATTACAGCCAGGAAGCCATCGCCGCCGCCATCGAGCAGGCGCAGCACGAACGCCAGCAAGACCGCGCGCACCAGTACCTGGCCAAGCTGGACGGACAGATCGTCGGCCGGGTCAACCTGACGGGCGTCACGCGCCCCTATTTCAACAAGGCGCAGCTCGGCTACCGCATCGGCGAACGGTTCGGCGGACGCGGCTACGCCACGCGCATCGTGGCCCTGTTGCTGGAAGAAGCATTCGGCGAGCTGGAACTGTGGCGCCTGGAAGCGACGGCGCGGCCGCAAAACCTCGGCTCGATCGCCGTCATGCGGCGCAATGGCTTTCATCAGTACGGCAAGTCGGAACAGGCCATGTTCTTCCAGAATGCCTGGTCGGACTTGCTGTATTTCGAACGGCGCAAGGATCACGCCGCCGGCTGACAGTTCCTGGTGGAAATGTGCACGTCCCCGTATCGGCCACGGCCTTGTCACAGCGCAAAGCACGGCGATACTGGACGGATAGCGTCAAGGTTCGTCAATCTGCCATCGCTTGCAAAGTCCGGCATGACACTGCGTGGCCGGCATTGCGCGTCCTGCCGTGCGCGTCATTTAAGACTGGCTTCAGCTACGCCGTGCATCGTACAGGTGACGCCAGCAGCAGTGGCGCCCTCCCCAACGATCACCGGCACAGGCCGAAAGCGAGACACGATGAAAACATGGATGCGCGCCAACAAAGGTTTTTTGATGTTTATCCTGCTGTTCGGCGTCTTCCGCACGGCCGTGGCCGACTGGAACCCGATACCGTCGACGTCCATGCGCCCCAACCTGCTCGAAGGCGACGTGGTCTTCGTCAACCGCCTGGCCTTCAACCTGAAAGTACCGCTGACCGATATCGTGCTGCAGCGCCTGGGCGAGCCGCGGCGCGGCGACATCGTCACCTTTTCCTCGCCCAGGGATGGCACGCGGCTGATCAAGCGCATCGTCGCCCTGCCCGGCGACACGGTGGAAATGCGCGATGAACAGCTGATCATCAATGGCCGCGCGGCGCGCTACACGGCGCTCGACACGGCGCCTGAAACCATCGCCCACGTGGGCCAGCTGACGGCGCAGCGCATCAGCGAACGCAGCGATACCGAACAGCACCACATCCAGGTCTTGCCGCAAATCGCGGGGGCGGCGCGCAGTTTCGCGGCCGTCACGGTGCCGGCCGAGCATTTCATGATGTTGGGCGATAACCGCGACAATAGCGCCGATTCGCGCTATTTCGGCTTCGTGCCGCGGAAATTACTGATCGGCAAGGCCGAGCGCATCCTCGTCTCGGCCGATATCGAGGATCACTGGCAACCGCGCCTGCAGCGTTTCGGCATGAAGCTGGATTAAACTGCATGAAATAAACGGCGGCGCACACGGTGGACGGCATGCGCGAGCGGCGTGGCCCCGCTCCGGCGCCGCGCTTTTCGGGTAGCATGGCGCATCATGCACATTTTCCCCCTCGCCAGCCAGCGGCCCGCCAGCGACGATCCCGCCCTCGACCAGCTGGCGCAGTTCCTGCAGCGCCATCCGGACGCGCTGCTGCTGACGGGCGCCGGCATCAGCACGGCGTCCGGCATTCCCGATTATCGCGACACGGACGGCGTGCGGCGCGGCAACGCGCCCGTGCAAGGCCCCGACTTTCGCCGCCAGGAAGCCGTGCGCCGCCGCTACTGGGCGCGCAGCATGGTGGGCTGGCCCACCCTGGCGCGCGCCGCGCCAAATGCGGGGCACCTTGCCATCGCGCAACTGGCGCAGCGCCGGCAGATAGGCGCGCTGGTGACGCAAAACGTGGATGGCCTGCACCAGCGGGCGGGCAGCGCCGCCGTCACGGAATTGCACGGCAGCATACATGGCGTGGTGTGCCTCGATTGCCGCGCCCGCCACACGCGCCGCCTGATCCAGGAAGTGCTGGAGCGCGACAATCCGCAGATGCTCGGTGCCACGGCCACGCCGGCGCCCGACGGCGACGCCCTGCTGGAACCGTCGCAACTGGCCACTTTTCACCTCCCCTGCTGTCCGCATTGCGGCGGCACCCTGCAGCCGGACGTGGTGTTTTTCGGCGATGGCGTGCCGCCCGCCTGCGCGGCCGAGGCCGGACGCAAGATGGGCGACGCCAGCGCGCTGCTGGTGGTGGGTTCGTCCGTCATGGTGTATTCGAGCTTTCGCCTGTGCCGCATGGCGGCCGAAACGGGCAAGCCCGTGGCCGCCATCAACCTGGGCAAGACGCGTGCCGACCATTTGCTGGCGTTCAAGACCGAAGCGCCGGCACAGGACATCTTGCCTGCATTAGCGGCCATGCTGGGCTGATCCCGGCTCAGCCGCATGCCACTCTCGTTATACTGTGGGATTGACGAGGAGAATTCATGCTGGAACTGCTGAGTGAACACGCCTGTTTTGGCGGCGTACAACGTTTTTATCGCCACGACGCGCAAGCCATCGGCTTGCCCATGCGTTTTTCGGCCTTCATTCCGGACACGGCGCCAGGCGCCGCGAGTCACGCCAGGCGCCCCGCCCTGTTTTACCTGGCGGGCCTGACCTGCACGGAAGAAACGTTCATGACCAAGGGCGGCGCACAGCGCGTGGCCGCCGAGGAAGGCCTGATCCTGATCGCGCCCGACACCAGCCCCCGTGGCGCCGGTATCGCGGGCGAGAGCGAGAGCTGGGATTTCGGCGTGGGCGCCGGTTTTTATGTCGACGCCAGCGAGGCGCCATGGAGCGGCCACTATCGCATGTATAGCTACATACTCGAATTGCGCGCGCTGCTGGAGCAGGAACTGGCCATCGATGCGCAGCGCACGGGCATTTTCGGCCACTCCATGGGCGGCCACGGCGCGCTGGTGCTGGCCTTGCGCAATCCTGAACTGTTCCGTTCCGTCTCCGCCTTCGCCCCCATCGCCGCACCCAGCCAGTGTCCATGGGGCAAGAAGGCGTTTTCGGGCTACCTGGGCAGCGACGCGGCCAGCTGGCAGCAGTATGACGCCAGCGCACTGATGCGTGGCCTGCAGGGCAAGACGGCGCCGTTTCCTGACGGCATACTGATCGACCAGGGCCTGGCCGACAAATTCCTGCCCGAGCAACTGTTCCCCGACGTCTTCGAAGCGGCGTGCCAGGACGCGGCCCAGCCACTGCAGCTGCGCCGCCATGCCGGCTACGACCACGGCTATTACTTCATTGCCACCTTCATGGAAGAGCATGTGCGCTTCCATGCGCGCCAGCTGCGCGCCATCGCCTGAGTCCCCGCTACTGGGCCGTGCTGGTGTGCCCGTTGAAATGGCGCGTGTACCAGTCCGTGGCCAGCAAGGCGGCCTGGTGGCGCGTGTCGGGGCCGCCCGGTGAAGCGATCTGTTCCAGTTGTTTGTCGCAGCGCAAGGTGGCGAAGGCCATGCGGTTCAGGCCGGCCACGTCGGGATCGCGGCCGCCCACGATGAGCAGCGACGGCACGCGCACGTTTTCCAGCGCCGCCTTGCCCGCCATTTCCACCTGGCCATCGCAGACGGCCAGCGCGGCGATCTCGCTGCTGCGCCAGGCCGCCAGCTGCATCACCACGGCCGCGCTCGTGCCATAGCCATACAGGCCGCACGGCAGGCGCCGCGTGGATGGATCGACTTGCAGCCAGCCCAGCGCTTTTTCCAGCTGGCGCGCCAGCAGCACGATATCGCTGCGCACGAAATACGCATGGCCATTGCTGCCGCCGGCCGGCGCGATGCCGCCCTGGTCGAAGCGCAGGGTGGCGATGCCCGCTCGCAGGAAGTCTTGTGACGTGGCATGGCTGGAGGCGCCCAGATAGTCGCTGTCGGCGCCGGCGCCGTGGGCAAACAGGACGATGCCTACCGGGCGCTCGGGCATGTCGAGCACGCCATCCATTTGAAGTTCATCGGCCGTGATGCTGACAAATTGTTCTTGCATGGTTGCCTCCGCTATCGAGCTGGAATCAAGCTGCTATGACGCTGATTTTGCCGGGCCGGGCGCAGCCTGCACGCCTTGAGCGGCAACCTTCAGTGTACCAGTCTGCGCCCGTTTCTGCGCGCCCGTTCTCGCCTGGGCTGCGCGGCAGGCAACAATTGCAAAACAGCAATTTTACACGGCACCATGCCGGTCCAACCCCTTCAGCACGGCTTCCGGACGGATCGGCAAATGCCGCACGCGCGCAGCCACTGCCGCAAAGATGGCGTTGCCGATGGCGGGCGCCACGGCCGTGGTGGGCGGCTCGCCCATGCCCGTCGCCGCCTGCGTGCTGCTGACGAATTCGATGTCGAGCTCCGGCACGTCGGCCATGCGCAGCGGCGTGTAGGTATTCAGGTTGGTATCCTTCACTTCGCCATTCAGGAACGCCGTGCCTTCATGCAAGGCCATGCTCACGCCCCACAGCGCCCCGCCTTCCGCCTGCGCCAGCGCGCCATCGGGATCGACGATGGTGCCGGCGTCGATCACCATGGTCAGTTTCTCGACTTTCACCATGCACGTGCCGCGGTCCACCCTGACGCGGGCCACGCACGCCGTCCAGGTCGGCATGTCGCGCTCCTGGCCGAACGTGGCGGCGATGCCCAGGCCCGTGTCGGGCGGCATGGCCGTGCCCCAGCCCGCCTTTTCCGCCGCCCGGCGCAGCACGTGGGCCAGGCGCGCGGCGCCGCCGACGGCGTTCGGCGCGCTGCCGCCGTTGCGCCCCGTCGCCTGCAGCAGCGACAGGCGGAACGCCAGCGGATCGACCTTGGCCGCCTGCGCCGCCTCGTCCATGAAGCTTTCCACGGCCCAGTTCGTCCAGCCTGGCCCCACGGAGCGCAGCCAGCCGGGCCGGAAACTGCTGTTGGCCAGGTCGTTCGACACGGCCCGCACGCGCTGCGCACCCACCGTGTACCAGTGGTCGGCGCCGGCGATGGCGAACGGGTCATACGGATGGCCCTGCTTATCCTTGGCCAGCAAGGCCGGTATCATGGCTTGCGTGGGCCAGCCCGCGCTCGCCTCGTGCACCATGGCCGCCACCTTGCCGTCGCCATCGAACGCCATGCGCAGGTGCTGCACGGAAGGCGAACGGGGCGAATCGAAGCGCGCATCGTCGGCGCGCGTGCAGATCATCTTGACGGGGCGCCCGACGGCTTGCGCCGCCAGCGCGGCCGGCACGCAATAATCGCCGTTCAGGCGCCGCCCGAAGCCGCCACCGAGCAGATAGGTATGCAGCATCACCTGGCTTTCCGGCACCTTCAGGGCCTGCGCGAGGACAGGCAATATCAGCGATTGCCACTGGTTGCCCGCATGAATATGCCAGACGCCGTCGATTTCCTGCGCCACGGCATTCACCGGTTCCAGCTGGAAATGCAGCACCGTGCCCGTCGTGTAATGGCGTTCCAGCTTCAGGCTGGCATCGTTGAACGCCTGCTCCACGCCGTCATCATCGACCACGCGCGCGCCCAGCGTGGCATCGGCCAGCTGCTTGGTGGCGTAGTTGACGATATCCTGCTCGGACACGTGGGCGGCCGCGCCGGCCCGCCATTTCACCTGCACCAGCTCGGCCGCGCGCATGGCGGCCGCATACGTTTCGGCCACCACCATGACCCAGCCGGGCACCGTGCCGCTGGGGTCTTGCAGGGCCACGCTGCGCAGGTAGCCCCTCACTTTTTTGGCCGCCGTATCGTCGATGGACACCACCTTCGCGCCATAGCGCGTGGGCGGTATCTTCGGGCGCGCATACAGCATGCCCTCGATGTGCGCATCGATGCCGTACACGGCCGTGCCATCCGTTTTCGAGGGGATGTCCAGTGCCTGCACGGGCTGGCCGACCAGGCTGCGCTGCTGCGGCGTTTTCAGCACGATGGCTTGCAGCTGCTCGGGCGTATAGTGGCGCGCCAGCTTGCCACGGCGCACGATGTCGCCATAGGCAATCGACCGCCCCCGTCCATGCACCATGCCCAGTTTCGCATGGCAGGCGGAGACGGGCACGCGCAGCAGGCGCGCGCCCTCCTCGACCAGCGCGAGGCGGCCGGCCGCGCCGGCACGGCTGAGCGGGTCGAAATTCTGCCAGACGGACCAGCTGCCGCCCGTCACCATCAAGCCCCATTTCGGGTCCGTGTCGACATAATGCAGGCGTACCTTGCTCCAGTCCGCTTCCAGCTCGTCGGCGACGATGCGCGCCAGGGCCGTGCCGATATGCTGGCCCATTTCCGCCTTGGCGATATTGACCGTGATCACGCCGTCGACATCGATGCCAAACCAGATGCTGGGATCGAACACGGGCGCGGCCGGCATTGCGGCCGGCGCCGGCGCCGCGCGCGTCTTTGCCGCGGCCAACGACGTATCGGCGCGCAGGAAAGCCAGGGTAAAGCCCGTGCCGGCGGCGGCGATGAGGAAACCGCGCCGCCCCGGCGACGGAGGACTGCCGGCGCCTTCTTTTGGCAACTTGCCTGGAAATTCAAGCATGCGGCGCCTCCAGCGGCATGCCCGCGGCCAGCTTGATGGCCTTACGGATGCGCACGTACGCCATGCAGCGGCACAGGTTGCCGCTCATGACGGCATCGATATTCGCGTCCGTCGGCTGCGGATAGTCTTTCAGCAAGGTGGCCGCCTGCATGATCTGGCCCGACTGGCAATAGCCGCACTGCGGCGCCTGCGTGGCGATCCACGCCTGCTGCAGCGGGTGCGTGCCATCGGGCGACAGGCCTTCGATGGTGGTGATGGCGCAGCCGGTCACGGCCGCAATCGGCGTGATGCACGAACGCATGGCGCGCCCATCGACGTGCACGGTGCAGGCGCCGCACATGCCGATGCCGCAGCCAAACTTGGTGCCCTTCAGATGGGCCTCGTCGCGCAGCACCCACAGCAAGGGGGTGTCGGCATCGACGTCGGTGCTGAAGGGCTGGCCATTGACGGTAATATTATGCATAAAGTCTTTCAATTTCAATCACTTGGCGGTACGCGTGCATCACTTGGCGGCGCGCGTGCGCGCCACGGCCGCTTCCAGATTCGTCCAGGCCGGCTGGTGGCTGCGGCTACGGCGCAGGTAGGCGGCCAGCTGGGCCACGTCGTTGTCCGTCAACGACTGGGCAAAACCCGGCATCAGCACGCCCGGCATGGCTTCATCCTTGCTGATGCCGCGCAGGATCACCTGGATCAGGTTGGCGGGATCAGGCGCGCTGACGGCGCTGTTCAGGCTCAGTTCCGGGCGCAGGGCCGCAGGCTGGCCATCGCTGTTCGAGTGGCACGCGGCGCAGGCGGCCACGTACAGGCTGGCGCCGCGGTCGTTGTCGACCAGGCTGACGCGCTGCGAGCGCGCGATGCCGGCTTTCACCACGGCATCCACGTCCACCTGGCGCTGCTCCGCGCCGGCCACGCCGGCAAAATACACGGACAGCGCGTGGATATCGCTGTCCGGCGAAGCGCCCATGCCTTCATGCACGACTGCCGACATGGGGCCGGCCGCCACGCCATGCAAGGCCGTGGCGCCCGTGCGCAGATAGGTGTACAGCTCATCCTGCGTCCACGGCAATGGTGCCGTGTTGGCGCTGTTCAAGGCCGGCGCATACCAGTGGTCGATGGCCGCGCCCAGGTAGGGCGAGCCGGCGATCTCGGCGCCCAGCGCATTGCGCGGCGTGTGGCAGGCGGCGCAGTGGGCCAGGCCCTCGGCCAGGTAGCGGCCCCGGTTCCAGTCCAGACCTTGCGCAGGATCAAGCTGATAGCTGGCCGGCTTGAAGTACAGCAATTTCCAGCCGGCCTGCAAGGCCCGCAGATTGAGCGGGAACGGCACCGTATTGGCGGGCGCGGCCGCATACACGGGCGGGCGCGTCATGAAGTACGCGTACAGGGCCGTCAAGTCCGCGTCCGAGACGAGCGTGAAGTGCGTGTAGGGGAAGACGGGGAACAGGTGCGCGCCGTCGCGGCCCACGCCTTCGCGCATGGCCCGCTGGAAGGCCGCCAGCGACCAGCGGCCGATGCCCGTCTGCGTGTCGGGCGTGATGTTCGTGGCGTGTATCGTGCCGAACGGCGTGGCCAGGCCGCGCCCGCCCGCGTAGTCGGCGCCCCCCTTGGCCGTATGGCAGGCGGCGCAATTGCCCATGCCGGCCAGGATGCGGCCTTGCTCGACCACCTGCGGGGAAAACGCCGTGGCGGCGGGCGGATTGCCGGGCGCCAGCGCGGGGCGCCAGTAATACAGATAGGCGGCCAGCGCCGCCACGGTGAGCAGTGCCAGCAATAGCAGCAGGCCGGTGAAGATCTTTTTGAGCAAAACAGGAATCCGGTAAGTGTCCAGGCACGCGCGCCGGCCGCACGCGCATGGCAGCGGCGGCAGGGCCGATTGTTACAATCTTACCGCGATTGTGACTTGTTGTATGTACGCAATGACACCTGGTCCGCCCCGCCTTCCCGCCGCAGCGCGCACAGCCCGCTTGCGCGGCCAGCCGCCGCCACACCTTATAATCACCGTTTCAGCACCTGTTCCAACCATGCATACCGTCACCATCATCCTCATCCTCGTCCTGACCGTCGTCCTGTGCGGCTTCATCGCCCGTTCGCGCTGGGTCAGGCTGCCGCTGCCCCTGATCCAGATCGCCGGCGGCACGGGATTGGCCGTGTTTGGCGTGCAAGTGCCGCTCGATCCCGACATTTTCTTCCTGCTCTTCATCCCGCCACTGCTGTTTCTCGATGGCTGGCGCATCCCGAAGGGCGCCTTCTTTTCTGATGCGCGCTCGATCCTGATGCTGGCCATCGGCCTCGTGCTGTTTACCGTGCTGGGCATGGGCTTCTTCATCGACTGGCTGATCCCCAGCGTGCCGCTGGCCGTCGCCTTCGCGCTGGGCGCCATCCTGTCGCCGACCGACCCTGTGGCCGTGTCGGCGATTGCGGCCGGCAACCCGATCCCGCCGCGCCTGATGCACATCCTCGAAGGCGAATCGCTGCTGAACGACGCTTCCGGCCTCGTCTGTTTCACGTTTGCCGTGGGCGCCATGATGACGGGCGGCTTTTCCATCGGCGCCGCCTCGCTGAGCTTTCTGCAGGAAGCGGGCGGCGGCATCGTCATCGGCCTGGCCATCTCATGGGGCGTGGGCCTGGCGAATAAATGGCTGGTGAGCAAGGTCGGCGAGGAACCGGGCCTGCAGATCCTGATCAGCATCCTGATCCCGTTCGCCGCCTACCTGGGCGCCGAGCAGATCCACGGCTCGGGCATCCTGGCCGCCGCCACGGCCGGCGTCTCCATGCATTACGCCGACCTGATCGGCCGCCCCCTGGCCGCCACGCGCACGCAGCGCAAGGCCGTGTGGGATACCGTGCAACTGGTCTTGAACGGCGTGATCTTCGTCATGCTGGGCGCGCAACTGCCCACCACCGTCGCCGGCTTGCCGGCCGCGTCCGCCGAAGTGGGCGCCGGCAGCGCCTGGAAGCTGCCCCTGTTCGTCGTCGCCATCACGGTGGGGCTGACCTTCATGCGCTTCATCTGGGTCTTCATCTCGATGAAGCTGACCCTGTTCAAGCACCACAAGAAGATGGCGGGCGAACCGAAGGACGCAGCGCTGCTGGCGCGCCCCAGCCTGCGCCTGCTGCTGGTGGCCTCGTTTGCGGGCGTGCGCGGCGCGCTGACCTTGGCCGGCATCCTGACCCTGCCGTTGTTTTTGCCTGACGGCAATCGTTTCCCTGCGCGCGACCTCGTCATCTTCCTGGCCATGGGCGTGATCCTGCTGTCGCTGCTGCTGGCCAGCGTGACCCTGCCCCTGCTGACCAAGGGCCTCGTCTTCGCCCCGCCCGCGCGCCGCTCGACGGAAGAGCGCAACGCGCGCGCCGCCGCCGCCGAGGCCGCCATCGCGCGGCTGGAAAAAATCTGCGCCGGCATCGACAAGGATGACAAGCAGCAAGTCGTCACCGAGGCGTCCAACCGCCTGATCGAAGCCTACCGCCGGCGCCTCGCGTATGGCGAAAGCAGCAACGACGAAGCGACGCGCATGCAGGAGCTGGCCCGGGCCGAGCGGGCGCTGCGCCTGGAAGCGCTGAATGCGGAACGCGACGAGCTGTTCCGCCGCCGCATCTCGGGCGAACTGGACGACACCATCCACCTGCGCCTGCTGCGCGAGATCGACTTGCTGGAAGCGACATTGGAGGAATAGCCACAGTCCGGCCCGGCTTCAGCCATGTTGACGTGCAATTCTCATGGTAAAGAATGCAAGTTTTCACATTAGTGTTTATAATGCAAGGTTATATCGCACAATTGATTTACTTTCAGCACGCAGTTCCGTACAGTCTGTGTTGATGAGTAGCAGTTTGAGTAGCCATCCCGACCTGAATAAAGACACTCAAAGCCGTGCCTTCCTCTCACTGCCACCGGCAGCGCACCGCGCCGCCCGCACTGCTCGCCGCCCTGCTGCTGGCCTCGCTGTTCGCCTGCGGCATGCTGGCGCCCGCCACGGCGTGGGCGCAGGGTAGCGCCGCAGCGGACGCCAGGCGCCAGGCCGACGTGGCGCAAGTGTTGTTCGGCATCATCAGCTATGTGCGCTGGCCCGTGGCGCGCCCCGAAGTGCGCGTCTGCATGGTCGGCACGACCCGCCATGGCGCGGCCATCGTCGACACGCCCGCCTCGAGCATGGGACAACGCATCCGCGTGAAAGTGCAGCCGGTAGCGGGCGCCGTGCATGAATGCGACGTCGTCTACATGGGCAGCCTGCCGGAAAACGAACGCGAACTGCTGCTGACGCAGATCATCGGCAAGCCTATCCTGTCCGTCAGCGAACCGGGCACGGCCTGCCCCGTGGGCACCATGTTCTGCCTGCGCCTGCTCGATGCGCAGCTCGGCTTTGACGTCAACCTCGACGCCATCGCCCGCAGCGGCCTGCGCGTGCATCCGAACGCCTTGCAAATTGCACGTCGCAAGGGACCCCAGCCATGAACCTCCGACTACGCGGCAAGCTGGCCGGAAAACCGCGTCCCACGCTCGACAGCGTGCTGCGGCGCGCCCACCTGAGCGTATCGCTGATCGCCGTGCTGGCGGCCGGCCTGACCCTGACGGCCGTGGCGCTGCTGGCCCTGCGCGTGTATTCGGACCAGAACCTGCGCCTGGTGGCGCGCTCGATGAGCTACACGGTGGAAGCGGCCGTCGTCTTTGGCGACCCCATGGCCGCCAAGGAAGCGCTGGCCTTGATCGGCGTCAATGAAGACATTGACCGGGCGCAAGTGAGCGGCAAGGATGGCAAGGTCCTGGCCCGCTGGGAACGGGGCGAGCACGGCACCCGCTACTACATCGAACGGGCGCTGACGGGCTGGATGCTGCCCGATTCGCTGACCTTCCCCATCACGCACGACGACAATGTGATCGGTAGCATCAAGCTGGTACCGCACAGCCGCAGCCTGCTGCCCTTCCTGTTGAGCGGTCTCAGCTGTTTGCTCGCGTGCCTGGCGCTGAGCCTGATCGTCGCCGTGCGCCTGTCGCGCCGCATGGAAACGGAAATCACGGCGCCGCTGCGCCACCTGGCCGAGACGGCGCACCGCGTGCGGCGCGACCGCTCGTTCGAGTTGCGCGTGCCGGCCGCCAATATCGCCGAACTGAATCAGATCAATGACGACTTCAACGCCCTGCTCGACGAGCTTGAAGCGTGGCAAAGCCATTTGCAAAAGGAAAATGCCTCGCTGTCGCACCGCGCCAACCACGACAGCCTGACGGGTTTGTCGAACCGCGCCTTCATGGAAGCGGAACTCGAGCGCGCCATCATCGACGCGCGGGTCGGCAACGGCAAGGTGGCCGTGCTGTTCCTCGACAGCGACCGCTTCAAGTACATCAACGATACCTTCGGCCATGCCTCGGGCGACCGCGTGCTGGTGACGATCGCCGCGCGCATCAAGCAGCAGTTGCGCGAAGGCGACCTGGTGGCGCGCCTGGGCGGCGACGAATTCGCCATCGTGCTCAAGCCGCTGCGCAGCAGCGCCGACGCCATGCATATCGCCGACAACATCATCGCCGCCATGTCGCACGCCATTGAATTACCAACAGGAAACAGCATCGTCACCTCGCTGACCATCGGCGTGGCCGTCTTCCCCGATCACGCCATCGACGCCATGTCGCTGGTGGGCGCGGCGGACGAGGCCATGTACCGCGCCAAGCAGGCCCAGCGCGGTACGCGCCAGGTGGCCCGCCTGCCGCACACCCACACCCACCCCTGACCACAAGGAGCATCACCATGCAATGCATCTACAAGCAGTTACGCCTGGGCTTACTCGCCCCCTTCCTCCTGATGCTGGGCCTGCTGACGGCCTGCCAGAGCGCGCCCGAGAAAAAGCCGCTGTTCAACGCCGAGCAGGTCGCCGTCCTGAAGGAGCAGGGTTTCAACCAGACGGACGAAGGCTGGGAGCTGAGCTTCACAGACAAGCTGCTGTTCGAATTCGACGCCGCCAAGCTGACGCCGCCCAGCCGCAGCGCCATCCAGAAGATCAGCGCCGCCCTGCTGAAAGTGGGCATCACGCACATGCGCGTGGAAGGCCATACGGACAATGAAGGCACGGAAGCGTACAACAACAAGCTGTCGCTGGCGCGCGCCAACGTGGTGGCCGACGCCATGAGCGCGACGGGCGTGCCGCGCGACAACATCACCGTGAAAGGCCTGGGCATGAGCAAGCCCGTGGCCTCGAACGCCAGCAAGACGGGCAAGGCGGAAAACCGCCGCGTGACCATCATCGTCTCGGCGCCGTGAGTGCCGGCATGCCCGCCGTGCGCTGGGTCGTGATGGGCGTGTCCGGCTGCGGCAAGAGCGCCGTCGGCAGCCTGCTGGCCGGCGCGCTGGGCGTGCCATACGTGGAAGGCGACGAGCTGCACCCGCCCGGGAACGTGGCCAAGATGAGCGCCGGCGTGCCGCTCGACGATGGCGACCGGGCCGGCTGGCTGGCCGCCTTGCGCGAACGCATCGCCACGGCCAGGGCCCAGGGCAGCGGCCTGGTGGTCTCGTGCTCGGCCCTGAAGCGCGCCTACCGCGACCTGCTGCGCGAAGGCGATCCGGCCCTGCGCTTTGCCCACCTCGACGGTCCGCGCGACGTGCTGGAACGCCGCGTGCAGCGGCCCGGCCATTTCATGCCGCCCAGCCTGCTCGACAGCCAGCTGCGCACCCTGCAGCCGCTGCAGCCAGACGAGTCCGGCATCGTGCTCGACATCCGCCAGCCCCTGGCCGTGCTCGTGGAACAGATCCTGCAAGCGCCCTGAAGCATTGCGCGCGGCTGGACAGCGCGCAGCCCGCTGTGTAGACTGACGCGCACTTTCATGAGGGATTTTATGAGCACACCAAGCACCAAACCAGCGCCGGGCCCGGAATTCTGGGAGCGCGCCGACCAGGTCATCGCCCTGGCCAACGAACAATGCATGCACAGCGGCGGCAATGAAGTGGCCACTTCGCTGCTGTACGCGGCCGCCCGTTTCAACGCCTTCCTCGTCGCCAGCAAGAGCAATGACGTGGCCAAGATGCAACAGGAAAAGGAAGGCGCCGTCGCCTTCTTCACGGAACAGTACAAGCGCATGCTGACCGACAACTTCAACGACTACATCACCAATTTCGACAAGTACACGCAACCGTCGTCGGCCCCCAAGGGCTGATGTCCGCAGCCAGCCTGGCCGGCCACCGCGCCCGCGCCACGCACGCCGACAGCGTGCTCAATGGTTCAGTACGCTATGCGCCGCTGCAATCGCTGTGGCTGATCGCCATGCTGGCCGGCACGCTGTGCGGCGCCCTCCTCGCCTTCAGCTGGACCGGTCTGGCGCTTTTTCTCATCAGCACGGCCATCGTTCTGCTCTTCGGCCATTCCCTCGGCAGCCATAGAAAACTGATACACGACAGCTACCGCTGCCCCCGATGGCTGGCATACCTGTTCGTGTATCTGGGCGTGCTGGTAGGGCTCAGCGGACCGCTGGGCCTGCTGCGCCAGCATGAACTGCGCGACTATGCGCAGCGCCTGCCCGATTGCCACCCGTACCTGCGCCATGGCGGCGGCTTCTGGCGCGATGCCTGGTGGCAACTGCATTGCCGCCTGGTGCTCGATCATCCGCCGCAGATCGCCATCGAGCCGCGCATCGCGCACGACCGTTTCTATCGCTTCCTGGAAGCGACGTGGATGTGGCAGCAACTGCCGTGGGCCATCCTGTTCTTCCTGTGGGGCGGCTGGGGCCTGGTCTGCTGGGGCGTGTGCGCGCGGGTCAGCGCGGGCGTGCTGGGCCACTGGCTGATCGGCTACTTCGCCCACAACCATGGCCAGATGCATTTTCATGTGGATGGCGCCGCCGTGCAGGGCAGGAATATCCGCCTGACGTCGCTGCTGACCATGGGCGAATGCTGGCACAACAACCATCACGCCTATCCGGGCTCAGCCAGGCTGGGCCTGCTGCCGGGCGAATGGGACCCGGGCTGGTGGGCGCTGCTGTTGCTGCGACGCATGGGCCTCGTATCCGGCCTGCGCCTGCCGCAAGACCTGGCGCCGCGGGCGGAACTGCGCCGCCTCGACGACGCCAGCGCGAATTGAATCAGGCGTCGTCCCGGCCCGCCAGGTAGTTGTTCTTCACGCGCACATAATGTTCGGCCGAATAGCGCAGGTAGGCGATCTCGGCCTCGGTCAGCGCGCGCACCTTGGCGGCGGGCCTGCCCACATATAAATGCCCGCTTTCCAGCACCTTGCCCGGCGACACCAGGCTGCCCGCGCCCAGCATCACGTGTTTTTCCACCACCACGTCATCCATGACGATGCTGCCCATGCCGATCAGGCACTCGTCGCCAATCGTGCAGCCGTGCAAGATCACGGAATGGCCGATGGTCACGTACTTGCCGATGGTCAAGGGCGAACCGTCGGGCTTGGCCGCATTCTTGTGCGACACATGCCCCATGGAAAAGTCCTGGATATTGCTGCCCTCGCCGATGACGATGCGGTTGACGTCGCCGCGCAGCACGCTGTTGCACCAGATGGAACAGTCGTCGCCGATCTGCACATCGCCGATCACTTGCGCCGTGTCATGCAGGTAGACGCGTTCGCCCAGCACGGGACGGGTATTCAGGTAGGAACTGACAGGCATCGCATTTTCACTTTCATTCACTCTTGATTAATGGTCAACAACAAACATCATACCCAGCCGGCCGCCAGCGCAAAAATCGCCAGGCCATGGGCCAGGGAAGCCCCCAACAAACCGGCACGGCAATATACCAGCCCCGCCACCACGCCTTCGATCACGGTAAACACGAGGATGGGCGCGCCCACCTGCGTGACGGTGGTGGCGAGGAAAGCATGGCACAGGCCAAACAGCAGGCCCGACACCAGAGCCGCGCGCCAGGCCGGCAGCCAGGCGCGCAATTGCTGCTGCAGCAAGCCGCGAAACAGCAATTCTTCATAACAGTTGGCCGCCAGCGCAAAGCCCAGCAGCAAAGGCAGCATGGAAGGCGCCACGGGCGCCAGCGACGGCAAGCCAGCCAGCGTCTTCAGGACCATGGCCAGCCCGACGATGAGCATGGCGCCGGCCACACCCAGCAGCACGGACAGCAGCGGCCGCCTGCCCATCCAGCTGATCTGGCGGCGCGCCTCGCTTTCCAGCCAGCACGTACTGGCCACCAGCCCCAGCGACATGGCCGCCAGCGCCAGCAAGACCAGCGGCGGCGCCGTGAAGCGCAAGCCGCCTGCCGCCACCTGCCAGTAGCCGTGCGCCGTCATCGCATCGCGCGCCAGCACGAAGAACAGGATATGCACGAGCACGCGCAGCAGCGGCACAGTACCTTGCGTTGCCAGCAGCAAGGCGGCGCAGACGAGGAAGGCGGGCGTGATCGCCAGCAGGTACTGCGCCAGGGAAGTGATCTCGGGCATCGTTCAATTCAAGTCGACAGCAAGGTGCCAATGGGCACGGACGACTGCAATTGTATGCGGCGGCCGGGGCCTTGGGCGAAAAATCGCCCAAGGCCCCGCTCAATGCGCCACCGCCTTGCGCCAGCCATGCATCAGGCCATGCGCCGCCAGCCCGGCCGCCAGACCCCACAGGGCGCCCCCCACGCCCAGCACGGTGACGTTCGCGGCCGTGGCCAGGAAAGTGATCAGCGCCGTCTCGCGCGTGCGCGCGTCCGCCATGGCCTGCGCCAGGCTGTTGCCGATGGCGCCCAGCAGGGCCAGGCCCGCCAGGGTCGTGATGAAGGTGCGCGGCAAGACCATGAACAGGCTGGCCAGGGTGACGCCGAAAATGCCCACCGTGATGTACAGCACGCCGCAGGCCAGGCCGGCGATATAGCGCTTCGACGGCTCCGGATGCGCATCCCTGCCCGTGCAGATGGCGGCCGTGATGGCGGCCACGTTGAACGCATGCGCGCCGAACGGCGCCATCAGCAGAGAACCGAGTCCCGTCACCGTCAAAATGGGATTGGCGCTGACGCGGTAGCCATCGTTGCGCAGCACCAGCATGCCGGGCATGTACTGGCCCGTCAAGGTGATCAGGAACAGCGGCAGCGCCACGCCCAGCAGCGACGCCACGGAAAAGCGCGGCATCTCGAACACGGGCGCGGCCAGGGTCAGGGTTATGCCCTGCGCGTCGATGCGCCCCTGCGCCAGCAGCAAGGCCACGCCGATCAGCATGATGCCGACCACGGCGTAGCGCGCCGTGAAGCGGCGCAGCACGGCATACGACAGCAGCAAGACCGCCACCAGCAGCGGATCGGCGCTGGCGCCGCCAAACGCGTTCACGCCGAACTGCAGCAGGATGCCGGCCAGCAAGCCGGCCGCGATGCCGCCCGGGATCAACCGCACCAGGCGCTCGAACGCGCCCGACATGCCCAGCGCGATGAAGGCGATGGCGGAAAGCAGGTAGGCGCCGATCACCTCGGCATACGGCGTGTGCGGCATGACGGTGGCCAGGAAGGCCACGCCCGGCGTGGACCAGGCCGTGATGACGGGCGCGCGGTAGCGGTAGCTGAGCCAGATGCCCGTCACGCCCACGCCGATGCTCAGCGACCAGACCCAGGACGCCGTCTGCGCCGCGCTGAGCTGCGCCAGCTGGGCCGCCTGGAACACCAGCACGAAAGTGCCGCCATAGTTGACGAGGACGGAAATGCAGGCCGCCATGGTCGGCGATACCAGATCCTGCCAGCGCAGCCGTCCTGCCGTCGCTGCCGTTTTTTCGATTGTTGCGCTTGTCGTCATGCGGAATGCTCCCTTGCCTGTGAAAGGGGGCATCTTAATGCCGGCATGGACTGCCCAGACAGGCCAATTTCCCGACATGCAGCAGACCACTTTCGCGTCTCAGCCCAGTGCGCGCGCCAGGCGGGCGATGCCGCTGTCGATCTCGTGCGGGCTCAACGCTGCAAAACCCAGCAGCCAGCCACCGCGGGCCGGCGGCCGCGCATACAGGCGGCTCAGGCCCGGCAGCACGATGCCGGCCCGCGCCGCCAGGCGTATCGTCTCCGGCTCCGCCCTGCCCTCGTGCAGCAGGCAGGGCATCTGCAAGCCGCCCGGTGGCAGCTGTGCCGCGACGACGTGCGGCAGATGCCGCTGCACGGCCCGCGCCATCGCATCGCGGCGCACGGCGTAGACTTTGCGCATGGCGCGCAGATGGGCCGCGAAATGGCCATCGGCGATGAAACGGGCCAGCGTCAGCTGGTCCAGCTGCGGCGTATGCCCGTCGAGGATGCTGCGCGCGGCCGTCATCGGCGCGACGAGGGCCGGCGGCAGCACCATGTAGCCGATGCGCAGGCCCGGATACAGCGACTTGGCGAAGGTGCCCAGATAAATCGTGCGCTGCTGCCGGTCCAGCCCCTGCACGCAGGCCGTCGGCAAGCCCGCGTAGTGAAACTGGCTGTCGTAATCGTCTTCGATGATCCAGCCCTGCCGCTCGGCGGCCCAGGCGGTCAGCGCGAGGCGGCGCTCGAGCGCCAGGGTGACGCCCGTCGGATACTGGTGCGACGGCGTCACATACACCGTGTTGGCGCCGCTGCGGTCGGCGCGCAGGCTGTCCATGCACAGGCCGTGCGCATCGACGGGCACGGGTACCACCGCCAATTGCGCCATCTCGAAGGCCTTGCGCGCGCCGAAATAGCCGGGGTCTTCCATCAGGATCGGACCATGCGCGTCGGCCAGCACCTGCGCGCACAGGTACAGGGCCTGGCGCGTGCTGCTCAGCACCAGCACCTGGCCGGCCGTGGCCCGCGCGCCCCGCTCCAGGTTGACATAGTCGGCGATGGCCTGGCGCAGCGGCTGCGCGCCCTGCGGGTCGCCGTGCAGCAGCATGCTGGCACGGTGTTCGCCCGCGGCCTGGCGCCGCAGCCGCTCCCACACATCGACGGGAAAGGCGCGCGTTTCCGGCAAGCCCGTGGCAAACGCCTTCACGCTTTGCTGGTCGGCCACACCGCCGCTGGCGAGCATCTGTGCGCCCCTGGCGCTGAGCGCTACCGGTGGCGCAGGCAGGGCTGGCCGCGCCGCCGACGGTGCGTGCCTGCCTGCGCCCAGCAAGCTGGCGCCCATCGATTCCGAGACAAAACTGCCCGCTCCCGCCTGGCGCCGCACATAGCCGTCCAGGCGCAGCTGCGCATACGCCATTTCCAGCGTGTCGCGCGACACGCCCAGCGATTGCGCCAGCGCCCGCGTCGCAGGCAGGCGCAGGCCGGGCGCCAGCACGCCATCGAGTATCAGCTGGCGCAAGGCGCGCTGCACGCGCACGCGCAAGTCGAGCGCCGCCAGTTCGGGAGCGGCGAGACGGATTCTCAGGGTGTCGAGCTCGAACCGCGCCGTCATGTCGCCTTCGGCCCGGCGCCGGCGGCCGTCACGGCGGCCACGCTGCTGGCGTGCGAAAAGCCGTGCTGCTGCAGCACGGCCACCAGCTGCTCGCTGGCGCAGCCCAGGCGCAGGTTTTCCGCCACCCAGTCCTGCCACTCGCGGCTGACGTCCGGCATGGGCTCGGGCGCCAGAGCGAGGCCGAGTATGCATTGGGCCAGCAAGCCGTTGATGCGCTTCGTGTCGATCAGATGCTGCACCACCGCGTGGCCCGAATGGGGAAACGGATGCAGGGTGCAGTTGCCAAAGGCGGCCAGGCGCTGCGCGTGCATGGCGTCGAGGTTCACCGATTCGCTGGCACTGGCGCCCGCATTGGCGACGTCGGGCCGCGTGCCGAACACCAGGTGCAGCTGCGTATCGGCCGTCGCCCTGGCGCGGCACAGGGCGGCCAGGTCATAATAGCCCGAGCGTGGCGGGTCCTGCGCCAGCGACTCCATCACGGACAGCCAGCGCAGCTCGTGATACAGGCGCGCCTGCTCCACGTCCAGAAAAGACAACGGGCCGAAGGCGACGATCTGCTGCGCCTCGAGCAGCAAGCCATACATGACGGCCGCGTACGCGCCCATGGACTGGCCGAGGGTGGTGACCTGACTCGGTGCGATGCTGCGCACAAGGTCGCGCAAGGCTTGCGCCGTCTCGTCCACATGGCTGCCCAGGCCGGCGATGCGGCGGTGAAACCAGGCGTTGCCCGAATCGCGCACGAGTATCTTGTTCAGATGCTGCCCGCTGGCCTGCTCCAGCTTTTTCAGCCTGCCGTAAAAGTCGAAGGCCGGACGCGTCGTCCACGAAACGAAGCCGAAGGCGATGACCAGCGGCGCGCCGGGCACGATGCGGTCCACCAGCACATCGTCGCCAGTGGTGGCGACCAGTCGATTATCCAGCGCTTGCGCTTGCAGCATCGGCCAGGCTCCCCGATCAAGGTTGAAACAGCAGAAAGCATGAGTTTAATGCCAGGACTGGCAAAATGGAAACATTTGCCGCAGCGGTACGCAGGCCGGTGCGGGAAAACTGCTAGTCTTGCGAACATTTCCCTTGAATACCCCTTTTACACAGGAGACTTCCATGCTGCATCGCCTCACGCATCGCCTCAAATACCTGCCCCTCGCGGCCGCCATCGCCATGGCCGGCGGCTGCGCCGTGACGAACGACGGCGCCGCGCCGGGCACCGACCTGACGCCCAGCTACAGCCTGACGAACACCTACTGGAAGCTGACGGAGCTCGATGGCGCCCCGGTGGTCATGGCGCCGGAGCAGGAACGCGAAGTGCGCATCACCCTCACCGACGAGGGCAGGGTCCACGGATTCACGGGCTGCAACCAGGTCATGGGCGGCTACACGCTGGACGGCACGGCCCTGCGCTTCACGCAACTGGCCGGCACCCGCATGGCGTGCCCGCCGCCTTTGATGCAGCTGGAAAATGCCGTGCTGGCCAAACTGAACAGCGTGACCGGCTACCGCTTCGATGGCGAATTCCTGGTCCTGCTCAAGGATGGCGCGCCCGTGGCCAGGTTTGAATCGGTCTACCTGTGAAATAAAAATCGACTGCCGTTACAATGGCTTCCAGCCCATCTTTTGGAAGGAAGCCATGTCCGCCCTGCCCTCGCCGTCGTCTCCATCACTGCCATCGGCCGCCGGCCGCTACCGGGCTTTTCTGTTCGACATGGACGGCACCGTCATCAATTCCATCGCCGCCGCCGAACGCATCTGGGGCACGTGGGCGCAGCGCCAGGGACTCGACGTGGCGGCCTTCCTGCCCACCATCCATGGCGCGCGCTCGGTCGACACCATTGCCAGGCTGCGCCTGCCCGGCATCGACGCGCAGCGCGAGTCGCAGGGCATCACGGATGCGGAAATCATCGATGTGGACGGGATTGTCGAAGTGGCGGGCGCCGGGCGTTTTTTGCAGTCGCTGCCGCCGGCGCAATGGGCCATCGTCACCTCGGCGCCCAGGGCGCTGGCCACGGCGCGGCTGAAGGCGGCCGGCATGCCGATACCGGCCATCATGGTGACGGCCGAAGACGTCAAGGCGGGCAAGCCGAAACCCGATTGCTACCTGCTGGCGGCTGAAAAGCTGGGCGTAGCGCCCTCTGACTGCCTGGTGTTCGAAGATGCCTCGGTCGGCATCGAGGCGGGCGAAGCGGCTGGCGCGAAAGTCGTCGTCGTCACCGCCACGCATGCGCACCCGCTGGCCACGCGCCACCCGGCCATCGCCAGCTACGAGGGCATCGTGGCGACGGTCGATGCCGACGGTTTCATCGTGCTGGCGGAGTCGGTTGCAGCACCCGCGACAAGATAGCCTGCTCCAGCGCGGCGAAGGCCGCATGGCCGCGCTGGCGCGGGCGCGGCAAGTCCACCTGCACATCCAGCGTGATCTGCCCCTCCTCGATCAGCAGCACGCGGTCGGCCAGGGCCACCGCTTCGGCCACGTCGTGCGTCACCAGCACGGCCGTAAAGCCGCGCGCCAGCCACAGCGACTCGATCAGTTGCTGCATCTCGATGCGCGTGAGGGCGTCGAGCGCGCCAAGCGGCTCGTCGAGCAGCAGCAATTGCGGCTCGTGCACGAGGGCGCGCGCCAGCGCCACGCGCTGCTTCTGCCCGCCCGACAGGGCCGCCGGCCAGTCGTCCGCGCGCTCGGCCAGGCCCACCGTCCATAGCGAGGCGGCCGCCGCGCCGATGGAACGGGGCAAGCCCAGGGCCACGTTGTCGAGCACCGTCTTCCACGGCAGCAGCCGCGATTCCTGGAACATGATGCGGATATCGGGGGCGCCGACGCCGCTGCCGATGTCGACCGTCCCTTCATCGATGCTTTCCAGGCCCGCGATCGAACGCAGCAAGGTGCTCTTGCCGCAGCCGCTGCGCCCCACGATGGCGACAAACTCGCCCGCTTCCAGCTGCAGGTCGACGTTTTTCAGCACGAGACGGCTGGTGTAGGACTTGCTCAGCTTTGTCAACGCCAACGGCACGCCGCGGCGCTGCAAGGGCGCGGCGGGCGCCGTCTTCGCCTGCGGCGGCGCGCCGGCGGGGTCGTATTGCACGAAATGGGACAGGAAGTCCGTTTCGATCTGGATGGGGGCGAGCAGCATGGTGTCCTCTTCAGTCATTATCGGTAGGCGGGGTTCCAGCGCAGGCAGTGGCGTTCCAGCCGGCGCGAAAACAGATCGGCCAGTTTGCCCAGCAAGGCGTACAGCAAGATCCCCACCAGCACCACGTCCGTTTGCAGGAATTCGCGCGCATTCATGGTCATGTAGCCGATGCCGGCCTGCGCCGAGATGGTTTCGGCGACGATCAGCAGCACCCACACGAGGCCCAGCGAAAAGCGCACGCCGACCAGGATGGACGGCATGGCGGCCGGCAGGATCACGTCGCGGTACAGGGGCCAGCCGGACAGGCCGTAGCTTTTCGCCATTTCGATCAGGCCCTGGTCGGCCGAGCGGATGCCGTGGAAGGTGTTCAGGTAGACGGGAAAGAACACGCCGACGGCCAGCAGGAACAATTTGGCCGTCTCGTCGATGCCGAACCACAGGATCACCAGCGGGATCAGGGCCAGGGCCGGGATGTTGCGCACCATTTGCAGGGTGGTGTCGAGCAGGGTTTCCGCATGGCGGAAGCTGCCCGTCAACAGCCCGAGCAGCAAACCCAGCCCCGCGCCGATGACGAAGCCCACCGTCGCCCGCCACAAGCTCGTTTTCAGGTGCAGCCACAGCTCGCCCGACGCGGCCAGGCTCCAGAAGGCTTTCGCCACGGCCCACGGCTCGGGCAGGATGCGGCTCGACAGCCAGCCCCACTGCGACGCCAGCTGCCAGGCCAGCAGCAGCGCCACGGGCAGGGCCCACGGCGCCAAGCCATCGCGCCACGGCGTGCCGGGCGCGCGTTTGGCGATGCCGGCCGCCATCTCAGGCCGCCTTTTTCTGCGGCGCGGCCGGCACGATGTTGCTGGCCATGACTTCGCCGAAGGGGCCGCTCAAGGATTGCTCGCCCACGGCCTTGCCCTTGCCCAGCAGCGGGAATACCAGCTCGGCGAAGCGGTACGACTCTTCCAGGTGCGGATAGCCCGAGAAGATGAAGGTGTCGATGCCCAGGTCCGCGTACTCCTGCATGCGCGCCACCACGGTCGGGCCGTCGCCGACGAGGGCCGTGCCGGCGCCGCCGCGCACCAGCCCCACGCCGGCCCACAGGTTGGGCGACACTTCAAGCTTGTCGCGCCGCCCGCCATGCAGGGCCGCCATGCGCTGCTGGCCCACGGAGTCCATCTTGCCGAAGGCCGCCTGCGCCTTGGCGATGATGTCGTCGTCGAGATGGCTGATCAGTTCATCGGCCGCGCGCCAGGCCGCCTCGTTGGTGTCGCGCACGATCACGTGCAGGCGGATGCCGAAGCGCACCGTGCGGCCTTTTTTCGCGGCGCGCGCGCGGATGTCGGCGATCTTTTCCGCCACGGCGGCCGGCGGCTCGCCCCACGTCAGGTAGACGTCCATCTGCTCGGCCGCCAGTTCGTGCGCCGGCTCCGATGAGCCGCCGAAGTACAGGGGCGGATACGGTTTCTGCACGGGCGGATACAGGGTTTTCGCCCCCTTCACCTGGATATGCTTGCCCTCGAAATCGTAGCCGGCAGCGCCGCCCTCGCCCGCCAGCGTGGCGCGCCACACCTTGATGAATTCATCGGAGATTTCATAGCGCTTGGCGTGGTCGGCAAACAGGCCGTCCGCTTCCAGTTCGCCCTGGTCGCCGCCCGTGACGACATTGATCAAGAGGCGCCCGTTCGACAGCCGGTCGAAGGTGGAAGCCATGCGCACGGCCAGGCCAGGCGTGGACAGGCCGGGGCGGATGGCCACCAGGAATTTGAGCTTTTGCGTCACACTGATCAATGACGAGGCCACCACCCAGGCGTCTTCGCAGGAGCGGCCCGTCGGCAGCAGCACGCCGTCGTAGCCCAGGGTATCGGCGGCGACGGCCACCTGGCGCAAGTAATCGGCATCGACGGGGCGCGCGCCCTGCGACGTGCCCAGGTAGCGGCTGTCGCCGTGGGTGGGGATAAACCAGAAGACATTCAATGACATGGTGCGCTTTCCTTTGCTTGTTTCTTTGCTTGTTTATTTGGTGCTGGTGGCCAGCTGGCGCGCCGGCAGCAGCGCGTCCTTGACGACGATGGGTTTCGGGATCAGCTTCAGGCTGGAGAACGCGTCCGCCACCCTTTGCTGCGAGGCGATGACGTCGACCGACACGGGTTTCACGCCGTAGGCATAGCGCGAGGCGGCCAGCGCCACGACATCCTTGCTCAAGCCCGTCTGCGCCGACAGAATCGTCGCCACTTCGTCCGGGTTGTTGCGGCCCCAGTCATCGACCTTGGCCACTTCGTCAAGCACGATGCGCAGGATCTCGGGATTTTTTTCCGCATAGGTGCGCGACGCCAGGTAGAACTGGTAGTTCGCCACCAGCCCCTTGCCATCGGCCAGCACGCGGGCGCCCAGCTGCTTTTCGGCGGCAGCCAGGAACGGATCCCAGATGGCCCAGGCATCCACGCTGCCGCGCTCGAAGGCGGCGCGCGCATCGGCCGGCGGCAGGAACACGGGCTGGATGTCGGCATACGCGACGCCGGCCTTTTCCAGCGCTTTCAACAACAGGTAATGCACGTTCGACCCCTTGTTCAGGGCGATCTTCTTGCCTTTCAGGTCGGCCAGGGTGCGCAGGCCAGAGCCCTTGGGCACGACGATGGCTTCGCTGGCGGGCGACGCCGGCTCATTGCCGACGTACACCAGGTTGGCACCGGCCGCCTGCGCAAAGATGGGCGGCGCCTCGCCAACCGTGCCGAAGTCAATGCTGCCCACGTTCAAGCCTTCGAGCAGCACGGGGCCGGCCGGAAATTCCGTCCATTTCACGCCCACGCCCTGTTCGGCCAGGCGCTTTTCCAGCGTGCCGCGGCCCTTGAGCAAGGTCAATGTGCCGTATTTCTGGTAGCCGATGCGTACCTCCCCCCTGGCTTGGGCCTGCGCCGTCACCGGCATGCCGGCCGCCATCACGCCGGCAGCGGCGGCGAACAGCAGGCCCAGGGTGGTACGGCGCGAGAGGCGTTGTGCGTGGCGGTGTGTCATGGCGTTTCCTTGGTCGGTGAATGGTCAGGCGGCTTGAAACCGGGGAGCGTAAGGCTGGTCCTGCAGCGAACGGACGGGCGCCGCAATATCGGCTGGCGCGGAAGGACGCCGGCCCTGCAGCACGAACAGGCCGGCCGACAGTTCCTCGATGCCGGCCTGCACGCGCGCGGCGATCGGCGCATCCAGGCTCAGGCCCCGTTCTTCATGCCAGTCCAGCTGTTGCGAATTGGCGTAAATGCTGGTGAAGACCTGCTTGGCGCCCAGCGCATGGAGCACGGGACGCAGCGCATAGTCGAGCGCCAGGGTGTGGGCGTGGCCGCCGCCCGTGGCCAGCGGCAGCACCAGCTTGCCGGCCAGGCCATCTTGCGGCAGCAAGTCGAGGAAGGCTTTCAGCAGGCCTGTATAGGATGCCTTGTAGATGGGCGTGGCGATGACGATGGCGTCGGCGTCGGCCACGGCGCGCACGGCGCGGGCGATCGTCACGTCGTCATAGTCGGCCAGCAGCAAGGCGCGCGCCGGCAGGTCGCGCACATGCAGCTTGGCGTAGCTGTGGCCCTGCAGCGCCAGCTGGTCGCCGATATGCAGCAGCAAGCGGCTGGAACTCGATGGTAGCTGGGGGCTACCGCCCAATAACAAGATGCTCATGTAATGCCCGTCCCTGTGCGTTATCGAAAGTGCGAAAGTGGATCTGCCCGGATGCTTGCAGCCTATCGCCATCAGGACTCCGGCAAAACGAATGCTTTCGCGCTTCGATATGCGTTTTCCGACTATCCGCGCCTGACGCCCCGCAAGACATGCCGCGGGCGCCCGCGCGGCTTTTTCCGCATATGCATGCGCGGTTTTCTTCGTGTACGGCGCTCGCCTGGCGGTGCAATATCGGCTGCATCGTCTTTCTGGAATTTCGCCAATGCCTACCGCCTTCCTCCACGCCACCCGCCCCGCCATCCCCACGCCGGAACCACTGCAGGACGCCATCGGCATCGCCACGTCGCTGGCCGCGCGCCTGGCCGAAACGGCGAATGCCCGCGACCAGGCCGGCGGCCATGCGGCGCAGGAGCGCGAATGGCTGCGCGACTCAGGCTTGCTGACGTTATCGATCCCCGTGGAATTCGGCGGCCAGGGCGCGTCCTGGCCCCTCGTGTACCAGGTGATCCGCATCCTGGCGCGCGCCGACAGCGCGCTGGCGCACGTCTTCGGCTTCCACCATTTGCAGCTGGCCGGCCTGCAGCTGTACGGCAGCGCGCAGCAGCAGCGCCGCCTGCTCACGCTCACCGTCGACGAGCGCCTGTTCTGGGGCAATGCCTTGAATCCGCTCGACAAGCGCGTCACCGCCATCGACACCGAAGACGGCTACCTCCTCGATGGCGTCAAGAGCTTTTCCTCCGGCTCGGTCGGTTCCGACTGGCTGACCGTCTCCGCCTGGCACGCGCCCACGCAGACGGCGCTGATCGCCGCCCTGCCCACGCGCCAGGACGGCCTGACCGTGCAGGCGGACTGGGACGCCTTCGGCCAGCGCCAGACGGACAGCGGCAATGTGCATTTCCAGGGCGTCGCCCTGCCGCGGGAGCTGGTGCTGCAGGCGCCCGCGCAGGCGGCCACGCCGCAAGCCACCGTGCGCTCGCAGATCGCCCAGCTGATCATGGCCAACCTGTACCTGGGCATCGCCGAAGGTGCGTTCGAGGCGGCGCGCCGCTATACGGGCGAGCAGGCGAAGGCCTGGTTCGCCTCCGGCGTGGCGCAGGCCACGGACGATCCCCTGGTGCAGCACCGCTACGGTCAGCTATGGCTGCTGCTGCGTCCCGCGCAGGTGCTGGCCGACGCGGCGGCGCAGGAGCTGGAAAGCGTATTTCGCAAGGGACCGCTGGTGACGGCACGCGAACGGGGCCTGCTGGCCGTGGCCGTGGCCGAAGCCAAGTGCCTGGCGCACAAGGCGGGACTGGAGATCAGCAGCCAGATGTTCGAACTGACGGGCGCCCGCTCCACCTCGGCCCGGTATGGCTACGACCGCTACTGGCGCAACGTGCGCGTGCATACCCTGCACGACCCCATCGACTACAAGCTGCGCGACCTGGGACGCTTTGCCCTGAACGGCACCGTGCCCGAGCCGACGGCTTATTCCTGATTCACCCACCAAGGAGCCACCATGACCATCGCCCGCCGCAGCATCGTTCTCACCGCCCTGGCACTCGCCCTGTCCAGCGGCTTCGCCCACGCCAAGGATCCCAAGGACATCACCATCGGCACCAGCGCCGGGCCGTATGCGGACCAGATCAAGCTGGGCATCAAGCCTATCCTGGAAAAACAGGGTTACAAGGTCAAGCTGGTCGAATTCAACGACTACATCCAGCCCAATTTCGCGCTGGCCGAGGGCTCGCTGGACGCCAACGTCTTCCAGCACATCGTCTACCTGAAGAAATTCGCGCAGGAGCACAAGCTGGCCCTGACGGACCTGATCACGATACCCACGGCGCCGATCGCCATCTACAGCAAGAAGCACAAGACGCTCGACGACGTGAAGGAAGGCACGACGGTAGGCTTGCCGAACGACCCGACCAACCAGGCGCGCGCGCTGGTGCTGCTCGACCAATTGAAATGGATCAAGCTGCGCGACAATTTCGACCCCGTGCGCGCGTCGGAAAAGGATATCGCCGTCAACACGAAGAAAATCAAGCTGCTGCCGCTGGAAGCGGCGCAGCTGCCACGTTCGCTGGGCGACACCGATTACTCTTTCATCAACGGCAATTACGCGCTGGCGTCCGGGCTGAAACTGACGGACGCGCTGGTGGCCGAGAAAATCTCGCCCAACTACATCAACCTGGTGGCCGTGCGCACGGCCGACAAGGACAAGCAGTTCGCGAAAGACCTGGCGGCCGCCTACCGCTCGCGCGAATTCCTCGACATCACCAACAAACACTTTGCCGGCTACTCGAAACCCGACTACCAGCAAGCCTTGCAGACGGCGGCGAAATAAGCCATGAGCAAGACCATACGCTTCAACGCCTTCCAGATGAATACCGTCGGCCACCAGTCGCCGGGACTGTGGACGCATGCGCGCGACCGCAGCCACCGCTACACCGATCCCGGGCACTGGACGGAACTGGCGCGGCTGCTGGAAGCGGGCCTGTTCGACGCGGTGTTCCTGGCCGACGTGCTGGGCGTGTATGACGTGTACCGGGGCAGCCTCGATGCAACCCTGGAACACGGCGTGCAGGTGCCGCTGAACGACCCGCTGGCGCTCGTGCCCATCATGGCGCAAGCCACCACGCACCTGGGCTTCGGCGTCACCTGCGCCCTCACCTACGAACACCCGTACACGTTCGCTCGCCGCATTTCCACGCTCGATCACCTGACGGGCGGGCGCATCGGCTGGAATATCGTCACCGGCTACCTCGATAGCGCGGCGCGCAACCTGGGACTGCAGCAGCAGCTGGGACACGACGAACGCTACGACCTGGCCGACGAATACCTCGACGTCGTCTACAAGCTGTGGGAAAAAAGCTGGGACGACGACGCCGTCGTCAACGACAAAACGCGCGCAATCTACGCCGATCCCGCCAAGGTGCACCCGATCAATCACTACGGCCGCCACTACCAGGTGCCCGGCATCCATTTGTGCGAACCGTCGCCGCAGCGCACGCCGCTGCTGTACCAGGCGGGCACCTCGCCGCGCGGCACGCGCTTTGCTGCGCGCCATGCGGAAGCGACCTTCGTCAGTGGCCCCAGCAAGACGGTGGTGAAGCGCTACGCCGACGAGCTGCGCGCCGCCGTGCGCCTGGCGGGACGCGACGGCGACGCGCTGCTGATCTACGCGCAGGCGCTGGTCATCACGGGCGCCACCGAAGCCGAGGCGCGCGCCAAGCACGCCGACTACCTGCGCCACGTGAACATCGAAGCGGCGCTGGTGCTGCTGTCCGGCTGGACGGGCGTCGATTTCAGCCGCTATCCGCTCGACGCCACCATCGAATACATCGACTCCGAGGCGGGCCGCTCGGCGCTGGCCTCGTTCAGCCAGGCCGACCCCGATCGCCGCTGGACGGTGCGCGAGGCGGCCGAATACATCGGCCTGGGCGGGCGCGGCCCCGTCATCGTCGGCGATGCGCGCCAGGTGGCCGACCAGCTGGAGGCATGGACAGATGAAACGGGCATCGACGGCTTCAATCTCGCCTTCGCCGTGGCGCACGACAGCATGGCCGACGTGGTCGCCCACATCGTGCCCGAACTGCAGCGGCGCGGGCGCTACCGCACCAGCTACGACGACGGCACCTTGCGCCACAAGGTGTTTGGCCACGGCCCGCGCCTGCCGGCCGGCCACGCGGGGCGCCAGGTCAGCATCGCGCCGGACAACGCCACCCTGGCCGCCGCCTGAACGCCAGGTGGCGGGGCAGTGACAAGCCCTGCCATTCATGTTAGCTTGCCGTGTTAATAATACATGGGCAAGTGCGTGCATTCCTTTTCTTCTCCAGGCAAACCAGCGCCCCTCCTCGCCTGCGGCGTCCTGGCCGCCAGCCTGCTGTGCGGTGGCCAGGCCGCCGCGCAAAACGACGGGCGGGCCGCGCCGGCCGACACCAGCCAGTCCATCCACGTCAGCAGCATACGCGACCCGGAAATCACATCCTACCGCGCGATGGCGGCCGGCCTCGATGCCTTTGACGACCACCATGCAATGGCGCCCATGGCACGCGAAGTGCGCTTCCGGCTCATTCCCGGCCCCGGCATCGCGACCGATGCCCTGCGGGACGCAACCTTGCGCATCGTCGGCAACGAGACGGCGATCAGCGTACCCCTGTCTGCCGATGGCAGCTTTGTGCTGCCCCGCAGCGCGCAAGCCGACAGCGACGACGCGGACCTGGTCACCAACCAGAAAAAAGACCGGTTCCGCTGGCAGGCCAGCGTGCGCAGCGACGGCATACCGCCCGGCATGCGTCGTCTGGGCGACCTGCGCCTGCAATGCCAGGTAAGCAGCGTGATTGCCAGGAAAGAAATGCCGTTCTGGCTACGCGCCCTTGTCGCCGCCAAGCTGCGCGGCACCGACTGGTGCGCCGCCGGCAAGCTCAAGATGGGCACGTACAGCGATCCGGCCATCGCCAGCGCCACCCTGCTCGATGGCGTGCGCCGCATCGCGCTGCCGGTGAACGATACGGGCACGTCCTTCCAGGCCCCCCTGGGCGACAGCCGCTATGCGGACGATACCCTGATCGAACTGGTGTACCTCGATGGCGCCGGTGCGCCGCCCGCATCCTTGTGACCATTTGCGTCGCGCCCTGTTCCGTGTCAGCATACGCCACCTTGGCAACACGGATAAGGACTGCAATGCCCCTCACATCTCCACGCGCGCTGGCCGGCCACGGCGCTCTCGCCCTGGCCCTGCTGCTGGCCGGCCAGGCCTCCGTGGCGCTGGCGCAGGTTCCCGCCACAGCGGCCACGCCCGGCTGCGACGTCTGCGCCGCCTGGAACGCCGACCAGGCGCCGTTCCGCATCTTCGGCAATACCTATTATGTGGGCGTGAAGGGCCTCAGCTCCGTGCTCGTCAGCTCGCCGCAAGGCCATGTGCTGATCGATGGCGGCTTGCCGGAATCGGCGCAAAAGATCATCGCCAATATCGCCGCGCTGGGTTTCCGCATCGAGGACGTCAAGCTGATCCTCAATTCGCACGGCCATATCGACCATGCGGGCGGCCTGGCCGAACTGCAGCGGCGCAGCAATGCGCTGGTGGCCGCCAGCCCGTCGGCCGCGCTGGACCTGGCGTCCGGCGAAGTGGGGCCGGACGACCCGCAATACCATGCGCTGCCCAAGTACCCGCCCGTGAAGGACATGCGCCTGGCGCGCGACGGCAGCCATTTCGACGTCGGCCCCGTCAACCTGACGGCGCACGCCACGCCGGGCCACACGCCCGGAGGCCTGAGCTGGACGTGGCAATCGTGCGACGGTCCGCGCTGCCTGAACATGGTGTACGCGGACAGCCTCAATGCCGTCTCGCGCCCCGGCTTCAAGTTCAGCGCCAGCAGCGAGTATCCGCAGGCGCTGGCCGACTTGCGCCACAGCTTCGAGACGCTGGAAAAGCTGCCGTGCGACGTGCTGATCTCGGCCCACCCGGAAGCGTCGCAATTGTGGCAGCGGCTGGAGGCCAGTGCGACGGCAGGCAGCGAAGCCTTCGTCGACCCGCAGGCCTGCCGCGCCTACGTGGCGGCCGCGCGCACCCTGCTCGAAGCGCGCCTGGAGCAGGAAAAGCAGGAATGAGCTTGTCAACCGTGCACGCTGGCGCGGCGCCTATCTGCTAATCTGGCGCCATTCTGTTACCCCTGATTTCATAAGGAATTGCCATGTTCAAGATCGCCACCCTGATTCCCCTGGCCGCCATCGTCGCCTTCACGGCCGGCTGCGCGCAAACCCCGGTGCGCAGCGATGCCGCCGCCGCGGCGCCCGGCGCCACCTCGCCCGCCAAGCCGGCGCCGAAACTGACGGACACGCAGTGGAAGCTGAAGGAATTGAAGGGCAAGAAAATCGTGCGCAAGGCGCCCGAACAGCGCGACGTGACCCTGCTGCTGGCCGAAGGCCGCGCCGGTGGCCACAGCGGCTGCAACCAGATGATGGGCGGCTACACCAGCGATGGCGTCAGCACCCTGAGCTTTGGCCAGATGGCCGGCACCATGATGATGTGCCAGCCGCAGGACATGGAGCTCGAGCGCGAACTGCTGACCACCCTGGGCGAAGTCAATGGCTACCGCTATGCCGACCAGGAATTGCTGTTGCTGAAGGATGGCGTGCCCGTGGCGCGCTATGAAGCGCTGACGGTGAAGTAAAACCCGCACTCCCGCATGTGAAGAGTGCCCGAAAAACGTTCAGGGCAAGGCGCAGCGCCGCAGGCAGTACGCTAGTACGCCAAGGCGCTGCAACGCTGTCATGGACGTTTTCCCGGCCACTCTTCAGTCATTGCGCATCTGCGCCTGCGATACATTGCTCTCCGGCGGCACGCTCTGCGTCAGCCACACATTCCCCCCGATGGTCGACCCCGCGCCGATGGTGATGCGCCCCAGCACCGTCGCGCCCGCGTATATCACCACGTCGTCCTCGACGATGGGATGGCGCGGCGTGCCCTTGATCAGCGCACCGCTGGCATCTGCCGGGAAGCGCTTGGCGCCCAGGGTGACGGCCTGGTACAGGCGCACCCGCTGGCCGATGATGGCCGTCTCGCCGATCACCACGCCCGTGCCATGGTCGATGAAGAACGACGCGCCGATATGCGCGCCCGGGTGGATGTCGATGCCGGTCAGGGTATGCGCGATGTCGGCGATCAGGCGCGCGAGGAACGGTGCACCCAGCGCATGCAGGCGGTGCGCCAGGCGGTGGTACAGGATGGCGATGGTGCCCGGATAGCACAGCATGATCTCGGCCACTGAGGTGGCGGCCGGATCGCCCGCGTAGGCGGCCTGCACGTCCGACACCAGCAGCGCGCGGATATCGGGCAGGCTGGCGGCGAACGCGCGCGTGATGTCGCGCGCCTGCTGCGCCAGCGCCGCGTCGTCGCTGGCGGCATCGCCCTCGTCGCCGGCGGGCACGGCGTGAGCCGGGGCAGAAAACAGCAGGCCGCGCCGCACCTGCTCGCTGAGGCGGTTCAGGGTGGTGTTCAGGGTATCGCCGACAAAGTAGTCGATGCTTTCATCGGTCAGGTTGGGCCGCCCGTAATGGGTGGGGAACAGGGCCGCCGACAAGCCGTTGACGATGGTGGTCAGGGCTTCGCGCGACGGCAGTTCGCGCACCCTGCCGTTATGGCGGATCTTGTGCTTTTCCTCGCGCGAGGTGCGCAGCGCCTGGATCACGGGACCCAGGTTCCACTGGACCGTGTCGTCGGCGGGTGCTGCGGGATAGATGCTGTGCATGGGGACTCACTTCCGGAAAAACGGCGCGCAGGCCGGGTCGCCCCAGCTTAGCGGTCGGCACCGGCGACACCAACGAAGAATTTCACGCTTGCATATGCGAAAAACGCATATGCCAGGCCAGCAAGGGCGTCGGCAAACCCGATTGCCTCCACTAGCGTAAAATGACGGACTAACAAAAACACTCTTCAACATGACTAAATTATTAACATGGATCCTGGCGGGCCTGGCGATGGTCGGACCGCTTGCAATCGACACCTATCTGCCGTCTTTCCCCGCCATCGCGCAAGATTTCAATGCCAGCCCCCTGCTGGTACAGCAAACCCTGAGCTTTTTCCTGTTCACGTTCGCCTTCATGATGCTGTTTTACGGCACCCTGTCCGACTCGTTCGGCCGCCGCCCCGTGATCCTCGTCTCGCTGGTGCTGTACGTGATCGCCTCCGTGGGCGCGGCGCTGGCGCCGTCGCTGGGCTGGCTGCTGGCCTGGCGCGTGCTGCAGGGACTGTCGGCGGGCGCCGGCTCCGTGATCGGCCGCGCCATCGTGCAGGACCGCTATTCGGGCGCCGCCGCGCAAAAAATCCTCTCGCACATCATGATGGTCTTCGCGCTGGCGCCGGCCATCGCGCCCGTGCTGGGCGGCTGGCTGCAGGTGGGCCTGGGCTGGCGCTGGATCTTCTGGTTCCTCACGGCCTTCGGCGTGCTGATGTTCGTCATCGTCTGGCGCGCCTTGCCGGAAAGCTTGCCGAAGGAGCAGCGCCACGCCTTCCACCTGGGCGACATCGCCGTCAATTACTGGAAAGTGCTGTGCCACCGCCAGTTCCTGCTGCTGTCGACGGCCATCGGCGCGGCCTTTGGCGGCTTCGCCCTGTACATCGGTTCGGCCGCCTACTTCATCATCAACATCCTGCATTTGCCGGAGACGGCGTTCGCCTGGCTCTTCATTCCCCTGATCAGCGGCATGGTGATCGGTTCGGCCCTGTCGGCGAAAATCGCCCACCGCTACAGCCAGCGCCAGATGATCTGGGCCGGATTTATTTTGATGCTGGTGGCCGCGCTGGCCAACATCGGCTACAACTATTTCTTTGCCGCCGAAGTGCCATGGGCCGTGCTGCCCCTGTTCTTCTATTCGTTCGCCCTGTCCATCGCCATGCCGCCGATGACCCTGATGGCCCTGAACCACTTCCCCAACAACAGCGGCCTGGCATCGTCGATGCAGTCGTTCATCCAGATGCTGCTGTTCGCGCTCGTTTCGGGACTGGTGGCGCCGCTGCTGTTCGACAACGCCCTGAACCTGGCGTATGGCGTGATGGCGGGATTGGTGGTGAGCTTGCTGTGCTGGGTATTTGCCCAGGGTAAGGCAGACGCGTAGCTCGGATTAGGCCTGACGGGCCGTAATCCGACAACATGGTTCGCGGGTGATGTCGGATGACGCAATGGCGCGCCAAGCCGACCTGCGACTTCGTTGAGGATTGCCTCAAGGCCAGGGCGCGGGAGTGACGTCGACATACTGCGCCCCGCCCTGCTCCGGCTCCGGTTCGGCCCCATCGCGCGCGGCCGGCTGGTTCAATGAGCCGGCCGGCGAGCGCAAACTCAGTATTTCCTTGCGCGCCTCGACGAAGTCGGCCGAACTGAGGGGATTTTGCTGGTCCGGCCAATGGCTGACGGCCCATTCCTGCAAGGCTTCAAAGCGCCGCCACAGTTCGGCGATGAAGGCGCGGCGCGCCTCTTCCTGCGATGCTTCAAGTTGCTGCGGCGTCTTGTCGACGGCGTCACCGGTATGTATGTCCATGGCGGCTCCCTGGCTGATAAGTCATCGTGCCAGATTACACGGGGGCCAGCCAGCTGTCTGTTCGAGAACGAACACAGGATTTACTCGGGCATCTTGCGGAAACCCACGGCCAGGCGGTTCCAGGTATTGATGGTGCCGATGGCCAGGGTCACGTTGACCATCTCCGCCGGCGTCAATTGCTCGGCCAGCGCCGCGTACACGTCGTCCGGCGCCTGGCTTTGCGGCAGCAGGGTCAGCGCTTCCGTCCAGGCCAGCACGGCCCGCTCGCGCGGCGTGAAGAACGGCGTTTCGCGCCAGACGGAGACGGCGTACAGGCGGCGTTCCGTTTCGCCGGCCTTGCGCGCGTCGCTCGTGTGCAAGTCCACGCAAAAGGCGCAGCCGTTGATTTGCGACGCGCGCAGGCGGATCAGCTCGAGCAGCGAGTGTTCCACGCCCAGCCTGGCAATCGCCGCTTCCAGCGCGTACATGGCCTTGACGGCGTCCGGCGAAGCTTGTGTGAAGTCGAGTCTTGGCTGTGTCATGATGCATTCCTTGATAGAGTAAAGATGCACTATTGTAGAAGCGCGAGCAGCGCGCGCGGCAGGCCAATCCCGCCGAAAAATGGCAGACCACCAGCAGACATCCCATGGAATTACATATCCTGATCGACGGCACGCGCGACCTGGGCGGCCAGCTGTATCGCCAGCTCAGCGAAGCGATCCGCTCCGGCCGCCTGGCCGATGGCCAGCAACTGCCGCCCTCGCGCCTGCTGGCCAGCCAGCTGGGCCTGTCGCGCAAGACGGTGTCGGACGTGTACGACAAGCTTGCCTATGAAAAACTGCTGGTAGGCAAGGTCGGCGTGGGCAGTTTCGTGCAGACGCCGCATGCCTCGCCGCAGCGCCGTCACGCCAGCACGCCGCTGGCCAGCGCGCAGCGCATCGCGCAGTGGGAATCCATGCCGCTGCCCCTGCGCCGGGCGGGACAGGAAACCCCGGCGCGCTATGCCTTCATCGGCGGACGCGCCACGCCATCGCACTTCCCGCAGGATGAATGGCGCGCCTGCGTGCTGCACGCGCTGCGCCAGGATGGCCAGGCGCGCGGCCGCTACAGCTCCGTGGAAGGCTTGCCCGCCCTGCGCACGGCGATCGCCGGCCACGCCGCCTTCAGCCGCGGCATCCATTGCACGCCAGAACAGGTGCTGGTGACGAGCGGCGCGCAACAGGCGTTGGGCCTGCTGGCGCATGCCCTGCTGGAAGCGGGCGATACGGTTGCCGTGGAAGAACCCGGCTATCCCGTGGCGCGCGCCGTGTTCGCCAGCCATGGCGCGCGCGTGACGGGCGTGGCCGTGGACGAGGACGGCCTCGTCGTCGAGCAGATACCCGATGGCACGCGCTTGATCTATGTCACGCCGGCACACCAGTTTCCACTCGGCATGCCGATGAGCATGGCGCGCCGCCATGCCCTGCTGGAGCGGGCCAGGCAACTGGGCGCCATCATCATCGAGGACGATTACGACAGCGCCTTCCGCTACGAGGGCCGGCCCGAGGATTCCCTGCAAAGCATGGACCGCTACGGCATCGTGGCCCATGTGGGCAGTTTTTCCAAGATCATGCTGCCGGAATTGCGGCTCGGCTATGTTGTGCTGCCGCAAGCCATCGTGGCCGCCGTGCAAACGGTGAAATACCTGGACGATTGCCATACGGCCAGCCTGGGCCAGCACGCGCTGGCCAAGTTCATCCAGGATGGCCATTTGCTGCGCCACATACGCCGCTGCCACGACATCTATGCGGGACGGCGCGAACGGCTGCAGCACTGGTTCAACGGCCCGTTGTCGCCCTGGTTCCGCCTGGTGCCGGCCAGCGCCGGCTTCCACGTGGCGGCCGTGGCGCAGGCGCCGCTCGACATCGCCGAACTGCTGCGCCGGGCGCGCCTGGCCGACGTCAGCCTGTATGCGCTGTCGAGCTTTTACCATGGTCCGGCGCGCCATGAAGGCTTGTTCCTCGGCTATGGCGCCATCGACCGGCTCGATATCGACACGGCGCTGGCCATCGTGCTGGCCATCCTGCAGGAAATCGCTCCCCTCAGCGCGCCTGCCAGCGGTAATGCCCCGTGACCGGATAGCTGAACAGGATATTTTCCTCGCGCGCCCCTTCGCCGATGTTGTGGATGATGAGCGGCACGCCATTCCACGACTGCCTGTCGCTGACGATGCCGATATGCGTGAGATTGCGCGGCAGGCGCCACGTGACGATGTCGCCGGCGCGGTAAGCGCCCGCCTTCTCGCTGGGCCGCAGGCTGGTGCCGTGGCGCGCAAAGAAGGTGCCCAGGTTCGGCACGCGGCGATGGTCGATATTGCGGTCCGGCCCCTTCATCTGCCAGCGCCCCTGCTGCTGGTACACCTGCCACGCCTTGCGCATGTCCTCGTGCACGAGCACCTGCAAGTCCTGCCCCAGCTGGCGGTAGGCGCGCACCACCACATCCGTGCACACGCCCCGCTCGAGGGGCACGTCGCCGCCCGGATAGGCGAGGCGCTCGTAGCGCGGGTCATACCGCACGGTCACGCCCACCTGGCTGCGGGCCGCGGCGACGAGGGCTTGCGGCGTGGCGGCCGGGGCGGCGTGCGGCGCCAGCGGCAAGAGTGTAAACAGCAGGATGGGGAGCAGTTTGGACGGCATGACAGTCAGGTAATTATGGCAATACGGCAAACTTTACCCGATGCGGGCGCAAAGCGCCGTTTACCTAGAGCGCTGCCAGCTGCGCCAGGTGGGCGGGAAAATCCACGGCCGGGCCGGCCGCATTGATGGTATCGAAATAATCATGCCAACCCGTGGCGGCGATCCCCGCCAGCAAGGCGTCGAGCGCCGCCTCGTGCGGCAAGCGCCAGACGGCATAAAATTGCTGGGTCGCCCCATGCAACTTGCCGCCATCGACGGCGCCCACCGCGGCGAAATACGCCTGGCGCGCGGCGCCATCGAGGGCCAGCCAGGCCGGTTTCGGGCTATACAGTTCCAGCAGATAGCGCATGTTTTCTCCTTGAGTGATCCATCGTCAGGCCAGCGAACGCCGGGCCCGCTTGCAGATGCGCTGCGTGGCGGCGTTGCTGCCGTCCGCCAGCCATTGCCCGCACAGGTCGCGTACCCACTCCGGCTGGCTCTTGGCCGCATCGTTGAGCCAGTTCGCCACGGAATCCTGCACATAGACGGCCGGGTCGGCCCGCAACGGCTGCAGCAGCGGCAAGGCCAGCTGCGGCTGCTGTTTTAACCGGGCGATATGCGCGCACCACACGCCGCGCGGACGCAGCGCTTCGCAGGCAAAGCGGCGCAGGCGTTCCGACGGCTCCGCCGTCCACGGCGCCAGCAGCGCGATGGCCTCGTCCAGGCTCGCCGCCAGCCGGGGCCGCAGCGCCAGCCAGGCCCATTCGCGCACGCCGAAGTGCCCATCGTCGGCCAGCGGACGCATGGCGGCCAGCTGTTGCGGCAAATCCAGGTCAGGCCGGGCGGCGATGGCGAAACAAACCCAGCCCCGCACCGTGTCGGACGCATGCGCCTGCAGCGGCGCCAAGTCCACCCGGGTATCGAGCAGCAATTGCGCCGCCAGCGCCATGCGCCTGGTGATGCCTGCCCCCGCCTGCGCCCGCATCAGGGCCAGCCTGTCCTCGCCGATGGCGGGCACGGCCGCCGCCAGCAGCATGCTGAAATCGATGGCCAGCCCTTCCGTCAGGGTGGCGCTGGCCACCGCGCCCCCGTTCAACAGGGCCAGGCGCGCGGGCGCGATGTCGGCGATGCCTTTGCTCATGCCGCGCCCCGGTCTGTTTTGCGCCAGGCTTTTTCCAGCAGGGAACTCAACACGTGCATTTCTTCGGCCGTGAAATCGGCAAACAGGCTGGCGATCCACTGCGCGTGTTCATCGACGAGCGTCGCGGCCGCCGTTGCCCCCTTGGCGCTCAGACGCACCAGCAGCTTGCGCCGGTCAGCCTGGTCCGCGTGGCGCGCCAGGAAGCCATCGCGCTCGAGGCCGTCGAGCAAGCCCGTGATGGTGCCGCGCGTCACGCCGGCCCGCTCGGCCAGTTCGTGCGGCGAGAGCCCCTGTGGCACGTCACGCAGCAGGAACAGCAAGACAAACTTGCCTTCCGACAGGCCGTGCCGGCCCAGGCGCGTGGCGCAATCGCCATCGATGGCGGACGCCAGGCCCAGCACTTCAAAGCACAGGCGCAGGTGTCCGATGGCTTCCGGCATGGCCGCGCCGGGCGCGCGACGCTGCACGTCGCCCAGCAGGGCCGTGTATTTCTGTTCGAGTTTTATCATATGGCACAATATAGTATGGCGCCATACTTATTGTCAAATAAAAAGGCACGACGGTTGCCCGGCGCGCCTGCCTGCGTGCTGCGTGCTTAGCCGCGCGCCTTGTCGCGCGCCCAGGCGATGATGGCATTGGCGTCGATGGCACCAGGCTGGCGCGCCACTTCCACGCCATTGCGGAACAGGGCCAGGGTGGGAATGCTGCGGATATTGAAACGGGCGCCCAGGTCTTGCGACGCTTCCGTATTGACTTTGACCACGCGGAACGCCGGCTCCAGCACTTTGGCGGCCTGGACATAGAACGGCGCCATGCTGCGGCAGGGACCGCACCAGGGCGCCCAGAAGTCCACCAGCACGGGGATGTCGCTGCGTCCGATATGCTTGAGGAAACGGGCGCTGGCCAGGTCCACGGGCTGGCCCGTGAATAAATCCTTCTGACACTTGCCGCACGTGGGCTGCTCGCTGAGGCGGGCTGGCGGCAGGCGGTTGACGGCGTCGCAATGGGGGCAAACGATGTGCAGGGAGTCTGGCGTGGTCGAGGTCATGGCTTTCCTGAATACATGCCGTGGAATCGGCAAACCTGCATTTTACGGCCAATTGCGCGCAAGCCTCGTGCATGCGCACGATTGACGATAGACAATAATTGCTGGATCCGCAATACTGCAAAATGCGTATCGTTGCCGGATTGCAGTACCCTGCCATGTCAACGACGCCAGCCTACGCGAGGAAACCCATGCACATGACCGATCCCCCGGCGCACGCCGTGCTCGACGCTACCCTGGCGCGCCAGCGTGCCGCCTATCTGGCGCACCCGGTGCCCTCGCTGGCCGAGCGCAGGCGCGATTTACTGACATTGCAACGGTTTATCCGCGAGCACAAGGCGGCACTGTGCGCGGCCATCAGCGCCGACTATGGCAACCGTTCCGAACACGAAACCTTGCTGGCGGAGATCTTTCCTGCCATCGACGGCATCGACCATGTGCTCAAGCAGCTGAAGAAATGGATGCGGCCGCAGCGGCGCGCCGTGGACTGGCGCAATTTTCCCGGTGCCCGCAACCGCGTGATCCCGCAGCCGCTGGGCGTGGTCGGCGTCATCGTGCCGTGGAACTTCCCCGTGAACCTGAGCCTGGTGCCCTTGACCTACATCTTCGCCGCCGGCAACCGCGCCATGGTCAAGATGAGCGAGAATTCGCGCCACCTGGCCCGGCTGCTGATCGAGACCATGCCCGCCTACTTTCCAGCGGAAAAACTGCAGTTTTTTGAAGAGACGGGCGGCGTGGGCATTGCTTTTTCTCGATTGCCATTCGACCACCTGCTGTTTACGGGCTCCGGCCAGACGGGCCGCGCCGTCATGGCGGCCGCGGCACAGAATCTGTGTCCCGTGACACTGGAGCTGGGCGGCAAGGCGCCGGCCATCGTCTGCCCCGACTTTAATCTGCGCACGGCGGCCGAGCGCATCCTGTTCGTCAAGTACCTGAACGCGGGGCAGATCTGCACCAGCGTCGACCACGCCTGGCTGCCGCAGGACAGCATCGCCGCCTTCGTGCAACATGCGCGCGACATCGTGCCCGCGCGCTATGCGCGGCTCGATACGCCCGATTACACCTCCATCATCGATGCGCCATCGTTCGAGCGCCTGCTGCAGGCGCTCGACGAGGCGCGCGCGCGCGGGGCGCAAGTCATTTCATTGCTGCCGGGACCGGCCTATGACCGCGCCACGCGCAAGATCGCGCCCCACATCGTGCTCGATGCGCCCGCCGACAGCCTGCTGCTGACGCGTGAAATCTTCGGCCCCATCCTGCCCGTGCGCGGCTACACGACGCTGGAAAGCGTGATCGACAGCATCAATGGGGGACCGCGCCCGCTGGCCATCTATCCTTTCAGCAACCAGGGCAAGACCGTGCACATGCTGATCGAACGCGTGATGTCGGGCGGCGTTTCCGTCAACGACGCCCTGTTCCATGTGGGCCAGCACGACTTGCCGTTCGGCGGCGTGGGCGAGTCCGGCATGGGCCACTACCACGGCGTCGAAGGCTTCCAGACGTTCAGCAAGCTGCGGCCCGTGTTCTACCAGGCACGCTACAGCCCTTTGACACTGCTGCGGCCGCCGTATGGCAAGCTGGCCAGCCGCGTGCTGGGCTTCCTGACGCGCTGAGGCGCATCCGGAAGCGTCCTGCTTACAGGAACAGCGAGGCGGCGATGGCCCACATGACGAGGGCGATGATGCCGTCGAGCACGCGCCAGGCCATGGGCTTGGCAAACACGGGCGCCAGGTAGCGGGCGCCAAAGCCCAGCAGGAAGAACCACAGGGCCGAGGCCATGATGGCGCCGCCGGCAAAATAGAAGCGTCCCATGCCTTCATGCTGGCCGCCGATCGAGCCCAGCAGGATGACCGTGTCGAGGAAAGCGTGCGGATTCAGCAGGCTGAACGCCAGCGCCGCGCCAATCACGGCCCAGTAGCCTTCCGGCGACTTGGCGGCCGATACCGTCATGGCCGTGGGGCGCCACGCGGATTTGGCGGCGCGCAAGCCATAGGCGATCAGGAAGGTGGCGCCGCCGGCCTTGGCCCACAGCAGGAAATTGGGGTTGTCGGCAATAAACGTGCCCATGCCGGCCACGCCGGCCGTGATCAGGATGGCGTCGCACACGAGGCACACCAGGATGCAGGTGAGCACGTAATGGCGCTTCAAGCCCTGCTTGAGCAAGAATGCGTTTTGCGTGCCGATGGCCACGATCAGGCTCGCTCCGAGCCCCATGCCTTTCAAGAAAATTGCGCTATCCATATCGATTCCTTTCCATTGCTTTCCATCACGCGCACGGCCGCCCACGCTCTGCCGGTAATGGCAAAGTCATCAGAGGTAGGTGGAGGGTGTAGCGGTACCTGTCAGGCCGCGCTGCGGAGTGGAGTTGTTACCCTATTTCAACAGTGTAAAGAAAAAGTAAATATAAGTATAATGAATGATTCTAAACATATATAAGAGAAACTTATGCGTGTCGTCGACTACCGTGGATTGGCCGCCCTCGACGCCGTGATCGGCCTGGGCAGCTTTGAAAAGGCCGCGCATGCGCTGGCAATCAGCCAGCCGGCCGTGTCGCAGCGTATCCGCACGCTGGAAAACCTGGAAGGCACCTTGTTGATCATCCGCAGCCACCCGCCCGCGCCGACGGAAGCGGGCCAGCGCCTGATCGCCCATTACCGCCAAGTCAAGCTGCTGGAAGCGGCACTCGACGCCCAGCCCGGCCCCACCACGCAGCTGCCGGCGCTGGCCATCGCCGTCAATGCCGACAGCGCCGCCACCTGGATACCGGAAGCGCTGGGGCCGCTGCTGACGCCGCCATCGTGCCTGCTCGACATCCGCCTCGACGACCAGGACCACACGCTGAGCCAGTTGCGCGAAGGCCGCGTCTTTGCCTGCGTCACCAGCGCCACCGACCTCGTGGCCGGCACCACGGCCACGCCGCTGGGTGGCATGCGCTACCTGTGCGTGGCTTCGCCCGCGTTTGCGCAGCAATGGTTTCCCCATGGATTTACGGTCGACGCCGTCAGCCAGGCGCCCGCCATCACGTTCGGCAGCAAGGATGCGCTGCACGAACGCTACCTGCAGCACCGCCTTGGCTACACGGGCCGCTATCCGCACCATGTGCTCGGCTCGGCCCGCGACTTCGTGCGCTTCATCGAAGCGGGTTATGCCTATGGCATGGTGCCCCTGCTGCAGGCGGAAACGGCGCTGGCCGCCGGCAGGCTGATCGACGTGGCGGCAGGCCAGGCGCTCGACGTGCCGCTGATCTGGCATGCGTGGGATATCCAGACGCCGCTCACGCGCATGCTGTCGGACGCCGTCATCGCCACGGCCCGCAAGTGGCTGTTGCAGGATTAAATGTTGCCTCCTGATTAATTATCTATGCCACTTTGCAACAATTGCGTGCATGCCACGCCCTGCTTGGCCTACACTGCAAGCATAATGCATAAAAACAAGGGGCAAGCATGACGATCCTGCGCACTACCCTGCTCGGCTTGCTGGCTGCAATTCCGCTGGCTGCCGGCCTGATTGCCTGCTCACCCTTGACAGCCATCAATGCCCTGTCGTCCGGCAGCGCCTCGCAAGTCACGCGCGGCCTGGCATACGGCCCCCTGCCGCGGCAAAAACTCGACGTGTATGCGCCCAAAAACGCTGCCGGCCCCGTGCCCGTGGTGGTCTTTTTTTATGGCGGCAACTGGACTTCGGGCGAGCGCGCCGACTATGCCTTTGTCGGCCATGCGCTGGCCTCGCGCGGCTACCTGGCCGTGATCGCCGACTACCGCCTGTATCCAGACGTACACTACCCTGACATCCTGCAGGACGCGGCCCGCGCCGTGGCCTGGGCCGCGATGGAATCGAGCCGCCATGGCGGCGACCCGACGCGGCTGTTCGTCATGGGGCATAGCGCCGGCGCCTACAATGCGGCCATGGTGGCGCTCGACGCCAGCCTGCTGGCCCGTCACGGCATGCGCCCGCAAGACTTGCGCGGCTGGATAGGCCTGGCCGGTCCCTACGACTTCCTGCCGATCGAAAACCCCACCGCCCGCCCCGTGTTCTTTTACCCGGACACGCCCGTGTCTTCGCAACCGATCCACCATGTAACAAGGGCGGCACCACCGGCCCTGCTGATCGCGCCGGCACCGGGCCACGACAAACTGGTCAATCCGCAGCGCAACACGGGCGGCCTGACCGGCGCCTTGCGCGCCCTGCACCGGCCCGTCACGGAACGCTATTTCGACAGGGTCAGCCACGCCTCGCTGGTGGCGACCCTGGCCGGCCCCTTGCGCGGCCTGGCGCCCACGCTCGACGATATCAGCGCCTTCATCGATGCCCACGGCAAGGCGGACACGGCGGATTCGACGGATACGCCGCCAATCCCGGCCACGCGCGCTTCCACTCCGGTGCCGGCAAACGCCGTCACGCGGGCCGCCGCAACGCAACTGGCCCCCGACGACAAAACGCCCGCCCCCTGAGGGACGGGCGCTGCACCAGTCAAGCAAGCCCGACACTGCTGAACGGCTCTTGCCGGCGCCGCCAAGGCTCGGCCCTTGGCGGCACGGCCAGGCCGCCGGCAGCGGCCCGCTTACTCTTTACGGCTGGCGCTGCTGGTGCTTTTACTTTGCGCGCCGCTCGCTTGCGCCGCGCCGCTTTCGCTGCCGGCCGACTGCTGGCTGCCCTGGTGGCTGGCGCTTTGCAGGCTCTGGCCGTCGCGGCTTTGCGCACCGCGCTGCTGGTCACGGTTGGCGCCGTTCTGGTGGTAAGCCTGGAACGGCTCGGCGATGCGCTGCATGGCTTCCTGCTGCTTGCGCACGTTTTTCTCCGTTTCTTCCGATGCCGTGCGGGCCACTTCCTCAGCCAGGGCCTTGGCCGTGCGGCTCGTTTCAGTCACATGCTGCTCGGCCACGTTGGCCAGTTCGACCTGCGTATCGGCGGCCAGGCGCGACACTTGCTGCTGGTATTTGCGCAGTTGCTCGGCGGCAGGCTGGCCCGATGCGGCGGCCACCTGAAACACATCTTCCACGCGCTCGACCGTCAGCAAGTTCTGGCTGGTGATCGTGCTCTCTTCCAACAAGCCTTGTGCCAGTTGCATGTTCAAATCATTAAATTGCTGTGCCGACTGGAACAGCGACTTCGACAGGCCATTAAAGAACGCCAGTTGGGCTTCCAGGTGGTTTTTGGCGGCAGGAGTAACACTACGGGAATATGGATACATGGAGTTTCCTCATTAAATGACGGTTGGGATGGACTGCTTGTGTGACGGCCCGGCCATGCAAGCTGCAAGGAGAATGACCAAGCTGTGCCACGAGACGCGAAAAACATATCCGGTTGGCGGGAAGATGCTTTACAACGCGAGTCCCAAGGCTACGTGAGCACCGCCGGCGAGGGATGATCTGGATCAAAGGTGCGCTAGGCTGCGCAGAAAGTTTTGGCTGGACGGCTCACTCTTGCCGAGCGTCAGTGTCAGGATGGAAAATATATGCCAGTCAGTATCCATACCGCAGGCCGGCGCCCGGCACGACGGGCGCATAGCCATGGTTGCGCAGCGAGGCCTCGAGCCAGCGGTTGCCATACCAGCCGCGCGCCAGCAGATAACTGAGTTCCGCGCTCATCATCAGCAGCATCAGCGGCCCGATGCGCAACTGCGTGGCGTACTGGCTGCCGAACCACAGGCACAGCTCCATGGCCAGCATGGGCAGCAACAGCCACCAGCGGCGCTTGGCCACGGCCCACAGGGGACCGAAGAAAAACGCGGGCCAGGAAAAGCCGTCGCTCACGTACGCGTAGCGACCGCCAGCGTCGGCATACAGGGTGGCGCCCGGTTTCATGCGGTACTCTTCAGATGAGGGGCGATATCAATCCTCGGGGGCATGGCAGACGGCTTCGATATTGTGGCCGTCCGGGCCCAGCACGAAGGCGCCGTAGTAATTCGGGTGATAGATGGCGCGGATGCCGGGCGCGCCGTTATCCTTGCCGCCAGCGGCCAGCGCGGCCGCGTAAAAGGCGCGCACCTGGGCCCGGCTCTCCGCAGTAAAGGCGATATGCATGCCGGCATGCGGCGCGCCGCCCGCACCGAACCAGAAATCCGGCTTGCCGTCCTTGCCCAGGCCAACCCAGCCCTGCACTTCCAACACCACCGAAACACCCAGGGGCGCCAGGGCCGCTGAAAAGAAGGCCTTGCTGGCCGCCGTATCGCTGACGTTTAAACCGATGTGATCAATAATCATGGTGACCTGTCATGGATGTTAAAAAAACAGGATCGTAGTATGCGCCAGCGCCGCGCCCTTGCCAAGCCCCCGCTACAGGTCCGGCGCATAGCGGGCGGCCATCTGTTCCTGCGTTTCCACCGGGCCAGTGCCGCCCGTCTGCTCCTGGATCATCTGGCCCATCGTCGGCAGGACGCTGCGTTCGACCTGGGCCGCGCCATCCCACAGGCGCGAACGCATGAGGGCCTTGGCGCAATGCAAGTAGGCTTCCGCCACGCGCAGGCGCATGACCAGGCGCGGCGGGTTGCGCTCGCCGGCAAAGTGCGCCAGCAGCGCGGCATCGTCGCTGAGGCTGGCCTCGCCATTCACGCGCAAGGTTTCATCGACGCCGGGAATCAGGAACAGCAGCCCCGCCCTGCCCGACTCGGCGATGTTGCTGAAGCTGTCGAGCCGGTTATTGCCTTTGGCATCTGGCAGCAGCAGGGTATGGCGATCGAGCACCTGCACGAAACCGGGCGCGCCGCCGCGCGGCGAAGCGTCCAGCTGCCCCGTGGCCGCGCCCGTCGCCAGCACGACGAACGGCGACAGGCCGATGAACGCCACGCAATGCGGGTCGAGATGGTCGAGCTGCTTGCTCAGCGCCCGCCCCTGCGCGGGCGGATAATGCGCGCGCAGTTGCTCCACGGAATCGATACGCATGCGGCAGCGACTAGCGCAGGTTGCCCGTATGACCGAGCGAATAGCGGCCCGGCTGCGGCCACACGGTCAGGCCGTGCGGCTCCTGCCCCACTTTCACTTTCGCCACGTCGCCATTGCCCGTATCGATGCGGTAAACCACGTCATCGAAACGGCCCGACAGCCACAGATACTTGCCATCGGCGCTCACGTTACCCATGTCGGGACTGCCGCCGCCGGGAATCGGCCAGTTCGACACGACTTTTTCCGTGGCGAAATCGATCACGCTGACGCTGCCCTTGCCCTTCGGCTTGCCATGGATGCGGTGCGTGCCGCGGTTGGCCACGTATAATTTTTTACCGTCACGGCTGGGGTACAGGCCATGCGCGCCCACGCCCGTCTGGATGAAGCCGATTTCCTTCAGGGTGGCGCCATCGACGATGTGCACGCCGTCGGCGTCCATGTCGGCGATATAGAATTTCTTGCCGTCCGGCGAGATGCGTATGTCTTGCGGCATGCCCTTCTTGACGCTGCAGATCTCGTTCGCCGGGCCGCCCACGGGGCCGGATTCGGCAAAGCGCTTGGCCGGCATCTGCAATTTCAGGTAGCCGTCGACCTTGCGCCCCACCAGGTCGATCTTGGCGATGGTGCCGTCGAACTCGCAGGTGAACATGGCGTAGCGGCCGTCGTTCGAGAAGTCGGCATGGTTGATACCGCCGCACTGGGGCGTGTCGATCGAATACTGCACGGCCATGGTCTTTGGATCGCGGAAATCGAGGCGGTGGCGCGCCTCGGCCACGACGATGGCCGACTTGCCGTCCGGCGTGTAGTACATATTATACGGATCGTCCACGGGCACTTCCTTGCCCGGCTTGCCCGTCAGCGGGTCGATCGGCGTCAGACTGCCCTTGTCCGTGCGCTCGGCATTATTCGCCACCCACAGCGTGCGCAAGTCCCACGACGGCACGACGTGCTGCGGGCCGCTGCCGACCTTGAACTTGTCGACCACTTTCAGGGTCTCCTGGTCGATCACGTAGACATCGTTCGAGCGCAGGTTGGGCACGTAGACACGGCGCAAATGATCCTTGACGACGGGATTCATATTGCTGCTGGCAATGCTGCCATACACGTTTTTCGGGTCGACCAGCGGCGGCATGCCCGGCAGCGGCGAATACGCGGCGGCGGGGGCGACTGCCGCCGGGGCCGGCGTACTGGCGCCGGTGACCTGGCTGGCCACGCCCAGGCCTGCCAGTGCGGCAGCCAGGGCGGACAGGGTGACAATGGTGCGTCGTTGAGATTTTTTCATGTAAGTTCGCGTCTTTTCGTTGCAAAAGCCGGAAGTTCAGCACTTCCAGCGGAAGATTATTTATTGCGTTGCAGCAGTTGCCTGATGGCCGCCACCGAGGTGTCCACCTGCAGCTTGACGCCAATCTGGCCCAGCTCTGCCGTAGCACGCGTGGCATCGCCGCGCACGCCATCGGCCACGCCCGGCTTCGGCCCATGGGCCATGGCCTCGCTGCGCACGAGCGACGGATCCGTCGCCAGCATCAGCGCCGCATCCGCCAGGCCCGCATGCAAGCCGATCTCGGCACCGCTATGGCCGCGCTTTTGCAGCTCGGCAATGTAGGCCGTTTGCGTGATGTCATAGTAATCGAGCAAGGCGTAGGCGCGCGCCGCGTTGGCGCCGGCCGTCCTGCCCCAGGCACGGTTGAGCTTATTCGCCACGTTCTGCTCGTTCTTCTGGTAACCGCCGTGGTCGCCGAGGAAAATGATGTCGCGGAAACCATGCTGGCGCAGGCTGGCCGCCGCGCCTTCCAGCACGGCCTCGAAGGCGGCGGACGGAATCGACAGCGTGCCGGCATGGCGCATGTGGCCGGCCGGCGGGGAAATCGCTCCTTCCGGCACGTAGGAAACGACGGGCGCGACGATGGTATTGCCCAGCTTTTGCGCGATCTGGCGCGCCAGCAGGCCGGCGCGCACATTGTGCTTGCCCAGGGCGATGTAGGGACCGCTCTGCTCGACGCCGCCTATCGGTATCAGCACGGTGGTGGCGCCATGGTCGATGCGGCTGCGCAATTCCGTGCTGGTCAGCTCTTCCAGCATGACCTTGTCGCCGGCAGGCGCGGCCGCCATGGCCGGCGTCGCGGCCAGCAAGCACGAAAACGTCAGGGCGAACAGGGAAACGAGGGGCTTGCGTGAAATGCGGAGCGTGGATGGCGCGCGGGGCGCAAGGGACACATTCGGCAAAGGGAACTGCAGAGTCATAAGCCAACATCTTTCCAGGATCAAAGCGTGACGCCGTGCCCGGCCTTGCCAGGCAAGCTGGCTGCCACGCAAGAATTGTATTCCATCATGACGGGAACGGCACGTTAATTTGACGCGCTGCTTTGCAAGGAATTGACGAAGAGCAGCTAACTATGACGTGCCGCTCCCCGTCCACAGGGAAAAAACCGCGCCTGAAAATGTGGCTATGCAGCGGTGCACAGCCATGCAAGATCAGGCGTCATGACTGGGCGTCGCGTTTCTCGGCGTAGGCTTTCAGCGAGCGCATGGTCTTGGGAAGTCCTTCCCTAACCTGCCTGGCAACCCCTGGCCCGAACAGAAAGGCAAGGGCTCCAGTGAACCACACGCGGTGAGCGACGAGCGATCCGCCATCCACCGTGGCCACCGTGTGCTCGAAGTGTATGCGGAACAGGGGGATGTAGCCTTCGACAGTGAACGAACGGCCTGCGGAGCGCTCCGTGACCACCATCGGAATGCCCATCCCCTTGCTGGGAACGATGCGGCCACGCGTGCCGACGGCAAATGGCCCATTGAGCCGCGCTTGCTTTGTATCCGGATCCCACAGGTGCCATCGGTCGACCTCGCTCCAAACCTGATCGATGACCGTGGATGGCACGGCAATGTGGATGCTTTCTTCAATATGCGTCAATTGGGGAATCTCCCTATCATTTTAATCAACGTTACGGGCCGCCGGGCCGGCGCCGCGCAAGGCCTGGCTGCCTGGCTCCGGCTGCAGGGCTTGCATGCCGGCAGGCGATCCCTGACAATTATCAGTCCAACGATGGCATACCTGGCAATGCCGCTGCTTTTCCTTGCTCCGGCAGAAAATACGTGCCGCGATTACAGGATACACTGTTATTTTCTTGCCAGATCAATACAATTGCATTGTGCTGCCACGCTGACCCTTATCGCAGACAAGGCTGCATCAAGACTGCAGCCGGCCCCTGTCGGTCCGCCCGCGTTTCCGGTATCATTCGGCATGAATAATATTCCTTTCCAACCATTTATCATTGGTGTCGCTGGCGGAAGCGGCAGTGGCAAATCTACAGTCTCCCAGCAGGTACTCGCGTCGTTTGGCGCCGACATGGTCTCGGTCGTGATGCAGGACGACTACTATTGCGACCAGACCCATCTCAGCCCGGAAGTTCGCCGCCAGCAGAATTACGATCATCCGCAGGCCTTCGAGTGGCCATTGCTGGTGCAGCACATCCAGGCCTTGCGCAACGGCGAAGCGATCGAGATGCCGGAGTACGACTTCACGCTGCACAACCGCTCCAGCAGGACCATTCCCGTCAAGCCCGCCCCCGTAATCGTGATCGAAGGCCTGTTTGCCTTGTATGACGAGGACTTGCGCGACATGATGTCGCTGAAGATCTTTGTCGACACCGCCTCCGACGTCCGCTTCATCCGCCGCATGCAAAGGGACATTACCGAACGCGGCCGCTCGGTGGAAAGCGTCATCGAGCAATATCTGGAAACAGTCCGCCCGATGCACAAGCAATTCATCGAGCCAACCAAGCGCAATGCCGATGTCATCTTGCCGCATGGCGCCAATGGCCCTGCGGTCGACATGATTACCGCCAAGGTGGCCAGCGTTATCGGCCAGTTGAAGCGCTCCTGACCTCATTCAACAGATGCCTGCCGCATGCCCGGCTGCCCGCTATCCGGCGCCGGACTTGGGCATTTGCCTGAAGACTCACTGAAGGCAACGCGGGCAACGCGCCCACATTTGACAGCACCACGGCAAAAGAAAAACCCCGGCATGCCGGGGTTTTTGCCATGTTTAAGCCCGGGCGCTGCGGCCGGGCAACGCCAGCCGCCGGCTGGCGGCCGCCGCCGGGGCCGGCAAGCCGCCCGCCACTTTCAATGATTTCACTTGAGCATCGCCGCGCAGGCGGAACACGGCCACCACGTCGACCAGTTCGACGGCGCGCTCTTGCAGCGAAGATGCGGCCGCGGCCGCCTCCTCCACCAGGGCCGCGTTTTGCTGGGTAACTTGATCCATCTGGGAAATGGCCTGGTTCACCTGCTCGATGCCGGCGCTCTGCTCATGGCTGGCATTGGCGATGTCGCCCATGATGTCCGTCACGCGGCGGATGCTGGCGACGATTTCTTCCATCGTGGCGCCGGCCTGGTCGACCAGCACGCTGCCCGTATTGACTTTCTCGACCGAATCCTCGATCAAGCCCTTGATTTCCTTGGCCGCCGCCGCCGAACGCTGGGCCAGATTGCGCACCTCGGTAGCCACCACGGCGAAGCCACGGCCCTGCTCCCCCGCACGGGCCGCTTCCACTGCCGCATTCAACGCCAAAATATTGGTTTGGAAGGCAATGCCGTCGATCACGCCGATAATGTCGGCGATCTTCTTCGCCGATTCGTTGATCGAGCCCATCGTGCCCACCACTTGCGCCACCACGGCGCCACCCTTGCGCGCCACGTCCGAGGCGGACACGGCCAGCGAGTTGGCCTGGCGCGCATTGTCCGTATTCTGGCGCACGGCCGACGTCAGCTCTTCCAGGCTCGATGCCGTTTCTTCCAGGGACGATGCCTGCTGCTCGGTGCGCACGGACAAGTCCGCGTTGCCGGCGGAAATCTGCGCGGCCGCCACGCTGACCGTATCGGCCGAGGTGCGCACGGTGGCGATCACGCCGACGATGCGCTCGAGGAATTTATTGAACGCGGTGGCCGTGCGGCCCACCTCATCCATGCGCTCGACGGGCATGGCGGCGGACAGGTCCAGCGAGGCGCTGACGCGCTCCAGGGTATGTTCGATATTGCCCAGGCCGCCGCTGATGGTGCGGTAGATATGCCAGGCCAGCGCGCCGGTCAGCAGCACGGCCACGCCCAGCACGGCCAGCATGGTGTTGAAGGCCGTGTCGTAGGCGGCCAGGCTTTCGGCCTTCACGTCGTCGACCAGCTTGTTGTTGTAGGCGATATGGTCATCCATGCTTTTCTTGGCGACGGCAGCCGTGATGGCCAGTGGCGTGCCGGCGAGCAAGGTGGCGCGCACGCCATCCATGTCGCCCGCGTAGGCGGCGGCAAAGAATGGCGCCAGCGCGCGGCGGTACGCTTCCATGGCGGCCTGGTCGGCGTCGAGCATCTTGCTGTCCGTCGCGTCGTACAGGCGCTCGGCGCGGTAAGTGGCGATGACCTTGTCGAAATTGCTGTTGGCGTCGGCCACGGCCTTGTCCAGCGCCGTCTTGTCGGCCAGGTTCGAAAATACGGACAGGCGGTAGCCGGCCAGGCGCGAATCGGCCAGGAACCCCTTGGCGGCATTCAAGCCCTGGATGCTGGGAATGATGCGGTTTTGCACGGTATCGAAACGTTCCTGGGCGCGCTGCAGCTGCATGGCGCCGCCGGCGCCCAGCACCAGCAGGGCCAGCAAGGCGATGGCGAGGGTCAGGATTAATTGCTTGGTAATATTCATAATGGCTTCACAGTAAAAAGGCAACCTGGCGGCGCCAGGCGGGACAGGAAAGCTGCCGATCAGGTGGCCGGGAAAAATCGGGTGGAACCGGTCTTACGCCGCCAGCGGCGCGGCGTCTGGCGTACGGCGCAGCAAGTCGCCATGCTGGCGGCAAAACGCCAGGCCCGCCTTGTGGCCCACGTCGAACAGCAATTGCATGTTCGAACTGGACCAGTCCAGCGTGTCGGGCCAGTGCTGCTCGGGTATGCCGTCCATCAAATCGAGTTTCAGCAGGCGCCGCTTGGGCTGGCCCGTGCGCGCATCCGTGTTGTGCTCGAGTTCGAACAAGCGCAGTTCGCTCTTGGAAATCTTCACCAGCGGCGTGATAATGGAGCGCACCCAGGCGTCGTACAGGTTGCGGGGCTTGCGCAGCAGGCGCTCGTCGCCGAGGATGTCGAGGATCACCAGGGTGTCGGCGTCAGCATGTTCGCCCTTGCCTTCGATAAACGGGTCGAAATTGAGCGTATCGAGGGCCGCGCCCTCGATGTAGTCGTCGCCCGCGATGGTCGTCGGCGCATACAGGAAGGGAAACGACAGCGCCGCGCGCACGTGGATAGGCTCGATCTCGTGCTTGCCCCAGATTTGCATGCGGTGCGCGCTGAGGTTGTAGGCATTGATGTAGAAATCGGGGCGCATCTGGGCCACGCCCGAGAAATCCACGGCTTTTTCCAGGAACGGCAGGTGCGCGCACAGGCCCAGGCTCTTCGCCGACAGGTCGGACGGCGACAGCGACGACACCATCAGCTTGCCCCAGTCCGACCACGCGGTCGGCACGCCCGCAAACGTTTGCTTGAACGCCTGAAAAAATGGATTGTTGGCCGGCGCCTGAAAGGCGTCACGGAAAGTGCTCGCGTGCATGCCCGGCTTCTGGAACACCTTGTAGTTGATCGGGATCATCTTGTAGATGCTGTCGGCCACGCCCGTGTCGGCCCAGCTCTGCAGCGCCTGGCGCGGCGTCGCGTCGTGCGGCGTCGTGTAGAGCAAGCCCATCAACACACCGGCGCCGGAGGCGGAGATGACGTCGAATTCGATGCCTTCGTCGAGAAACGCGGCCAGCGCGCCCGCGATCAGGGTTGAATTTGGTGCGCCGCCACCGAGCAGCAAGCCCGTCTTGCGGGCCGGTTTTTGCGTGGCGGCTGGCGCCGGATTTGGCGGCGTCGTCGTTACTGTCTTCATGCACACTCCCTGAGCGGAACAGGGCTCGCGCCCCTAATTGTTGGTTACTACACGCTTATTACGCCTATTCATGTCCATGTTCCCGCAACCATCGAACACATGCAATGTTGCAGAAACAGATATGAAATTAACATAAATAAATTCCACATGGCAATTTAGATAACGCATAACCGGTATTCAGGAAGGGCATAAGCTGATGCCGCGCGGCATAGCGTGGTGCGTCGCAGCAAATAAAAATTCTGCAACGTTAGGAAAAATCTCTTTTGAGTAGGAATATTCCTCAACCGGCCGCCACGGCGGCTGCCGAGCCCGTCAGCGTACGGGAGGGGGTGCGGAAAAATGCAGGTGGGTACACAGATGGTCAACAAACACGCGGATTTTCGGCGACAGGTGGCGGCTCGATGGCCACAGCACCCAGAACTTGCTGGAGTGCAGCAGGTACTCCGATAGCACGGCTTGCAGCTCGCCCCGCGCGACGGCGTCGCGCACGATGAAATCCGGCAGGTAGGCCAGGCCCACGCCCTGCGTGGCGGCGCCGATCAGCGCTTCGATATTATTGCAGGTCAAGGCGGTCGGCAGGCGCAGTTCGCCGCCGCTGTCGCCGTCGGCGCGCTGCACGGCCCACTCCTGCAATTTGCCCGTGGTGGGAAATTTATAGCGCACGCAGGCATGGTCTTCCAGCGCGCGCGGCGTGGCCGGCACGCCGTGGCGGGCGAAATACGCGGGCGCGCCGACGATGGCGAAGGCGAAGGGCCCCAGTTCGCGCGCCATCAGCCGCGAATCGGTGAGCGTGCCGCTGCGCACGGCCACGTCGACGCCTTCGGCCACCACGTCGACCAGGCGGTCATTGAAGTCGAGGTCGAGTTCTATTTCCGGATACAGCCGCGTAAACTCGGCCAGCAGGGGCAGGATGATGCGGTAACCGATCACGGGCAGGCTGACCTTGAGCTTGCCGCGCGGGGCCTCGGCCAGGTGCGACAGTTCCGCTTCGGCATCACCGAGATCGGCCAGGATGCGCTGGCAGCGCTCATAGAACAGCGCGCCTTCGTTGCTCAGGCTGATGCGCCGCGTGCTGCGGTTGAGCAGTCGCACGCCCAGCTTTTCCTCGAGCCGCGCCACGCTCTTGCCCACGGCCGAGGCCGACACGCCGAGCAGCCTGCCCGCAGCCACGTAACTGCTGGTTTCGGCCGCGCGCACGAAGGCGGCAATGCCGTTCAGATTATCCATTCCGCCCCTATTCAGGATTTTTTGTCCGTTATGAGTGGATTTTCAGCCACTTTTTCATTGATTGCGTCCATATTATCATCAGATTCCCTCTTTCTGGAATCACTCCCATGGATACGAATCACCTTGCCGAAGCGGCTTCCCCGCGCCGGCGCGCTCTCGTGCTGGCCGCCGTCTGCCTGGCCGCGCTATGCATGCCGCTCAGTTTTACGGGACCGGCCATCGCCATTCCCGCCATCGCCGGCGAGCTGCACGCCAGCCCCCTGGCGCTGGCGTGGATCACGAATGCCTTCATGCTCAGCTTTGGCGGCTGCCTGATGGTGGCCGGCGCGCTGGCCGACCGCTACGGCCGCAAGCGCGTGTTTGTGCTGGGCATGAGCGTGTTTTCCGCCGCCGCGCTGGCGCTGGCGGCTGCGCCCGGCATCCTGCTGCTGGACCTGCTGCGTGCCGCGCAGGGGCTGGGCTGCGCCATGGCCTTGTCCAGCGGCCTGGCGGCGCTGGCGCAGGAATTCGACGGCCCGGCCCGCGCGCGCGCCTTCAGCCTGATCGGCACGGCCTTCGGCGTGGGCCTCGCCTTCGGCCCCTTCCTCGCGGGCGTGCTCATCGCCCGCACGGGCTGGCGCGCCATCTTCCTCGTGGCGGCGGGAGCGGGCATGATCGCCCTGCTGGCCGCCGCGCGCGCCATGCGCGAGTCGCGCGACCCGCAGGCGCAGGGCGTGGACTGGCCCGGCGCGCTGACGTTTACGGGCGCGCTGTCGCTGTTTACCTATGGCTTGCTGCAGGCGCCCGATAGCGGCTGGGGCAGCGCCGCCAGCCTGGGCTTGCTCGGCGGCGCGGCCGTGCTGCTGGCCGCCTTCATCCGCGTCGAGCGGCGCGCCGCGCGCCCCATGCTCGACCTGTCGCTGTTCCGCCTGCCCGCCTTTGCCGGCGTGCAATTGCTGGCCGCCGCGCCCGCTTTTTCCTTCGTCGTGCTGCTGGTGCTGCTGCCGGCCCGCTTCATCGGCATCGAAGGCTACAGCGCCTTTGACGCGGGACGCATGATGATCGCCCTGTCGGCGCCCATGCTGGTGCTGCCTGTCCTGGCCGGCATGGCGGCGCAGCGCATTGCCCCCGCGCACATTTGCGCCAGCGGCCTGCTGCTGGCGGCGGGCGGCCTGCTGTGGCTATCCGCCTGCGCGCCGGGCCAGGCGCCCGCCACCCTGCTGGGACCGCTGCTGCTGATCGGCTGCGGCATCAGCCTGCCCTGGGGCTTGATGGATGGCCTGGCCATCAGCGTCGTGCCCGTGGAACGGGCCGGCATGGCGGCCGGCATCTTCAATACGACGCGCGTGGCCGGCGAAGGCCTGGCGCTGGCCATCGTCAGCGCCCTGCTGGGCACGCTGACGGCGGCCGCGCTGGCCACTGTGCCCGGCATCGTCCCTCACCAGGCGGCATTGGCGGCGCCGTTCCTGGCGCTGGGCGAACTGCGCCATGCGGGCCAGTTGTTGCCGCAAGCGGGCGCCGCCGACCTGGCGCAGGCGTACGGCACCGCATTCCGCCACCTGCTGTATGTGCTGGCAAGCATTACGACAGCCTCGGCCCTGCTGATCCTGGCTTTCCTGCGCCATCCGGCCGATGCGGCGGCCAGCACGGCCGCCGCGCCCGCCTGCAAAGTGCCCAACTAGGCGCCGTCGCCCGGCACGACTCCCCTCCCGCAAGACCCGGCGGCGCCAACGCGCCGCCCCCCCCTCCCTGATGCTTCCCCGCAACACCAAGCAGGTTTCAAAGGCATGCCGAGGATTTCAAGGATAAAACGAGTTTACTTATAAAAGCGCTTTGAACTATACTCAAAGCGCTTTGAAACAGAATTAAAGCGCTTTGGTTGTGCGAATTACTGCGCACCGATCCTGCAGTCATAAACCTATAAAAACACTGGAGACACGATGAACAAATTTTTCTTGAAGGCTTTGCCCGCCGCAGTCGTCATGACCTTGAGCGCGTCGGCCGCGCAGGCCGCCCTGCCGATCGACTTCGGCGGCTACATCCGCTCGGGCTTCGGCACCAGCAGCGAAGGCGGCAAGGAAGCCTGTTTCGGCCTGGCCGGCGCCTCGTCCAAGTATCGCCTGGGCAATGAGTGCGAAACCTACGGCGAGCTGAAATTCGGCGGCGAAGCTTTCAAGGCGGCCAACGGCACCACCTTCCGCATCAATACCCTGGTGGCGTTTTCCGTCAACCAGAACCAGGACTGGGAACAAGCGGACCCGGCCTGGCGCGAAATGAACGTGGTGGCCGACAAGATCGGCACGGGCGCCTTCGCCGAGGCGCGCGCCTGGGTCGGCAAGCGCTATTACGACCGCCAGGACGTGCACATCACCGATTACTACTTCTGGAACAACAGCGGTCCGGGCGCCGGCCTGGAAAACATCGACCTGGGCATGGCCAAGCTGGCCTACGCCGTCGTGCGCACGGCCGATGACGGCGACAGCAAGCGCATGGGCCTGTCCCACGACCTGCGCTTCTCCGGCATCAAGGTCAACCCCGATGGCGAACTGACGCTGGGCGTGCAATACAACCAGAAACGCAACGCGGACGGCGCCGCGCCGATTGCCAGCGGCCATTTGCTGACCATCATGCATACGCAAGGCAATCTGCTGGGCGGCTACAACAAGGTGGCATTGCAGTTCGGCAAGGGCAGCGGCGCCAACACGGGCGGCTTCAGCCTGGGCGCCGGCAAGGATGACAAGGTCGTGCGCCTGACGGAACAGCTGATGATCCAGCCGAAAGGCGCCTGGTCGGGCATGGCGACGTTTGTCTATGAAGACAAGGAAACGGCGGGCGTCAGCAGCAAATGGACGTCGATCGGCGCGCGTCCCGTCTACCACTTCACGGACAACTACAGCCTGGCCGTGGAACTGGGCCACGACATCGTCAAGCCGGAAGGCGACAAGACGCGCAACCTGACCAAGCTGACCATCGCGCCGCAACTGTCGGCCGGCAACAGCTTCTGGTCGCGCCCCGTACTGCGCGCCTTCTACACCTACGCCAAATGGAACAAGGCGGCCCAGTCCGCGGCCGCGGCGGAAACGGCGCTGTCGTCGACGGGCGTGTTTGGCGGCAAGACCAATGGCAGCACGGTCGGCGTCCAGGTCGAAAGCTGGTGGTAAGAGCATCTGAAAAACGTCCATGGCGGCGTTGCAAGGGTTTGCCGTACTAGCGTACTGTCTGCCCCCTTGCGCCTGGCCCTGAACGTTTTGTCAGAAGCTCTTTGTTCAGAGGCATCAAGCACAGGCTGGCGCCTGCGGGCACCTGCCAGTGGCAGCAACACCGCCCGCTTTCAAAGGGGCAGGCAGTAACCGGATGCACCAGCGCGCCGCTGCACGCGATGGCCGGCAGCTTCAATGTAGTGATTCAGCAGTATCCTCTTTTAGCGCGGGCGCCCCTGGGTTTGCCCGCGTATTTTTTTGGGCGCCGCCGCCGGCTGTCACGACCCTGATCATTCCGGCATTTATCAGATAAACTACCCGTCATCGCACCGCACCGCCTCCGCCCACCGGCAGGATGCCGGCAGCGGCAAGACTCACCCAGGATAGACCCCGACTGCAGCATCCATGAACCTCAAAAATCTCGCCAAAACGCTAGGAATTTCCGAAACCACCGTCAGCCGCGCCTTGAATGGCTATCCGGAAGTGAGCGAACGCACGCGCGAACGGGTGCTGGCCGCCGCGCAGGCGGCCGGCTACCGCCCCAACCCCATGGCCCGCAGCCTGGCCGTGGGACGCACCAACATCGTCGGCATCATCTACCCGCTGATGCCGAACGACCTGGCCGACCCCATGTTCATCGAGATCGTGGGCGGCATGTCGGAAGCGCTGGAAGCGCAGCAGATGGACATGATGATCGCGCCGGCGTCGGCCAACAACGAATTCCACACCTATGAACGCATGGTCAAGGGGCGCCGCATCGACGGCCTGGTGGTCGGACGGACAAAACCGTTCGACGAGCGCATCGCCTACCTGGCGCAGCAGGGCATGCCCTTCGTCGCCCATGGCCGCACGCAGCTGAACCAGCCGCACGCCTGGTTCGACTACGACAATGAAGCCGGCATGCGCCTGGCCGTCGAGCGCCTGGCGTCGCTGGGCCACCAGCGCATCGGCCTGATCAGCGCCACGCCGGACCTGAACTTCGTGCGCCAGCGCGTCGACAGTTTCCAGGCAGCGATGCAGGCGGGCGGCCTGGCCGTCGATCCCGACAACCTGGTCGACAACGCGCACGACCGCCGCGCCGGCTACCAGGCCATGCAGCGCCTGCTGGCGCGCTCGCCCCGCCCTACCGCCGTCATCGTCGATAACCACATGTCGGGTGTGGGCGCCGTGCGCGCGCTGCTCGACGCGGGCATCGCCATCGGCCGCGACATGTCGCTGATCGTCTGGGGCGTGATGGAGGATTCGCTGGCCGGCCACAACGTCACCACCGTCGTCCAGCCCGACCCGCGCGGCGCCGGCGCGAAAATGATCCACATGCTGCTGGCCCTGATGGACGGCACGCCCGCCACCGAGCTGCAGGAACTGTGGCCGTGCGAACTGCTGCCGGGCGAGTCGGCCGGGCCCGTGCCGAACTAGGCGTTTTCCGCCCCTCCCCCACACCGCCGGCCGCCTGGCCGGCGGCGCCGCCATCGCTTCCTGAATTACCCCCATAAAAAAATCGCATGTCTGTATCGTGTATCGCTTTACTTTTCAAAGCGCTTTGGACTATACTCATTTCACACCCAAAGCGCTTTGAATTCTAAAATAAGACGATCACCGACCAACCAGCAGCGCGCGCCCTGATAGCTGACGCTACAGGCACTTTTAAGAAATCATTCATGCCTACCATCCAGAACAACCTCGCCCACCTGCCAGCCGACTGGTGGCGCAGCGCCGTCATCTACCAGGTCTATCCACGCAGCTTCCTCGACAGCAATGGCGACGGCATCGGCGACTTGCCTGGCATCACCTCGAAACTCGACTACATCGCCGCCCTGGGCGCCGACATTGTCTGGATCTCGCCCTTCTTCACGTCGCCGATGAAAGACTTCGGCTACGACGTGGCCGATTTCTGCGACGTCGATCCCATGTTTGGCACCCTGGCCGATTTCGACCGCCTGGTGGCGCGCGCCCATGAACTGGGCCTGAAAGTGATGATCGACCAGGTGCTGTCGCACTCGTCCGACAACCACCCGTGGTTCGTGGAAAGCCGCTCCAGCCGCGACAACCCGAAAGCCGACTGGTATGTGTGGGCCGACCAGAAACCCGATGGCACGGTGCCCAACAACTGGCTGTCCGTGTTTGGCGGCTCGGCCTGGCAATGGGAGCCGCGCCGCGGCCAGTACTATCTGCACGATTTCCTCGCCAGCCAGCCCGACCTGAACTTCCACAACCCGGCCGTGCAGCAGGCGCAGCTGGACAACCTGCGTTTCTGGCTGGAGCGCGGCGTCGACGGTTTCCGCTTCGACTCCTGCAACTTCCCCTATCACGACCAGCAGTTGCGCAATAATCCGCCCGCCGCGCAGCGCGACGCCAGCAGCGTATCGGCCATCAACCCGTACGGCATGCAGTCGCATGTGTACGACAAGACGCAGCCGGAAAACATCGCCTACCTGCAGCGCGTGCGCGCCATACTGGACGAATATCAAGCCATTTCCATCGGCGAAGTCGGCGACGACAATGCGCTGGCGACCATGGCCGCCTACACCACGGGCGGCGACAAGCTGCACATGGCCTACAGCTTCAACTTGCTGACGGCGGAGTTTTCGGCCGCGCATATCCGCACGCAGGTCGAAGAGTTCGAGGCGAAAGTGGCCGACGGCTGGGCATCCTGGTCCGTGGGCAACCACGACAGCGTGCGCGTCATGACGCGCTGGGGCGGCGAGCAGCCGTCGCCATCCTTGGCCAAGGTGGTGCTGGCCGTGCAGGCCGCGCTGAAAGGCACGCCGTGCCTGTACCAGGGCGACGAGCTGGCCCTGACGGAAGCGGACCTGCCCTTCGAAGCCCTGCAAGACCCGTACGGCATCCCATTCTGGCCCCAGTTCAAGGGCCGCGATGGCTGCCGCACGCCGATGCCATGGGTAGCCGATGCGCCGCACGGCGGCTTCAGCGAAGCGAAACCCTGGCTGCCCGTGCCGCCCGAGCACCTGCAGCGCGCCGTCGACGTGGAAGAACGCGACGCCGCCTCGCCGCTGCGTTTCGCGCAAGCCATCCTCGCCTGGCGCCGCACGCAGCCGCAATTGCTGCGCGGCGAGATCGCCTTCTTCGACGCGCCGGAACCCGTGCTGGCTTTCCGCCGCGACCTGGCAGGTCACCCATCCGTGCTGGCCGCCTTCAACCTGGGCACGGACGCCGTCACGTTCACCTGGCCAGATGCCGCGCAAGCGGCCGGCCTGGCGGGCCACGGCTTGCCAGGCAACAAACAAGGCAGCGAGATCACCCTGCCCGCGCATGGCGGCTGGTTCGGCACGCTGGCGTAAATCGCAGGCTTTGGCGGCCATGCCGCCAATTACAATAACGAGCCCCGCGCATCAGCGGGGACGAACAACAGAGTATCAGTGCTTGGCAAGATCGTCGCGGGCGGATGAAAGTTGTGGCTGAGAAGCGCAGCTGTGCGAATGCACAGCGAGCATCGCCAGCCGCAGATGTCGACGCGCAATAGATTGGGCCAGGCACATTCAGTGAGAATGAGGACGACATGGCTGGACTGAAATTGGCAGGACTGAAGAAAGCGTATGGCGACGTGCAAACCCTGCACGGCATCGACCTGGAGATCGCCGACGGCGAATTCATGGTCTTCGTGGGCCCATCGGGTTGCGGCAAGTCCACCTTGCTGCGCAGTATCTGTGGCCTCGAGGAAATCAGCGGCGGCGATTTATTCATCGGCAAGACCCGCATGAACGACGTCCCCCCTGCCAAGCGCGGCATCGCCATGGTATTCCAGAGCTATGCGCTGTACCCGCACATGAGCGTGGCGCAAAACATGGCCTTCGGCCTGAAGCTGGCCGGCATGAACAAGGTGCAGATCGCCGACGCCGTGCAGCGCGCCGCGCAGATCCTGCGCATCGAGCCTTTGCTGGAACGCAAGCCCAAGGATTTGTCGGGCGGCCAGCGCCAGCGCGTGGCCATCGGCCGCGCCATCGTGCGCAAGCCCGACGTCTTCCTGTTCGACGAACCGCTGTCCAACCTCGACGCCTCGCTGCGCGTGCAGATGCGCATCGAACTGGCGAACCTGCACCGCGAATTGCGCTCGACCATGATCTACGTCACGCATGACCAGGTCGAGGCGATGACCCTGGCCGACCGCATCGTCGTGCTCAACGCGGGCCGTATCGAACAGGTGGGCGCACCGCTCGAGCTGTACCACCACCCCGCCAACCTGTTCGTGGCCGGCTTCCTCGGTTCGCCGCGCATGAATTTCCTCAAAGGCAAGATCCACAGCTATGCGGACGGCGTGGCCATGATCGCCACGACGGCCGGCGGCATGCTGCAGGCGGCGCTCAGGCAGCCATTGGCCAGCGGCACGCCCGTCACCATCGGCGCGCGGCCCGAACACGTGCAGGCGTGCGCGCCCGGCGCCGCGTCCGCCATCACGGCCAGCGTGCAGGCGGTGGAAAAACTGGGTGACATCAGCTACCTGTATGTGCAGGTGCCTGGCGGCGACGAGCCGCTGGTGGTGCGCGCCGACGCGGAAACGGACTGGGCCATCGGCCAGCAGGTGGCGCTGCAAGTGGCCCCGGCCCGCGTCCACGTGTTCGACGAGCACGGCCAGACCCGTACCTGACGCCTTGAATTTTGCGGGCCAGGCGCTACAGGCGCCGCCTGGCCTGGTTACATGGGTTCAGCCTTGATACACACCTCATAAAAATACAACTGGAGATCGACATGTCCATCACACACCCGAAACGCAGCTTTATCAAAACCACCCTGATCGCCGCCGCCCTGGCCGGCATCGGCAACCTGGCCACCGTCGGCATGGCCAATGCGGCCGAAGCGGGCACCCTCCTGATCTGGATCAATGGCGACAAGGGCTACAAGGGCCTGGCCAAGGTTGGCGAGGAATTCACCAAGAAGACGGGCGTCAAGGTCGTCGTCGAGCACCCGGAAGATGCGCCGAACAAATTCCAGCAGGCGGCCGCCGCCGGCAAGGGTCCGGACATCTGGATCTGGCCGCATGACCGCATCGGCACCTGGATCGACGCCGGCCTGCTGCAGCCATTGACGCCAAGCAAGGAAGCGCGCGCCGCCATCCTGCCGCTGGCGTGGAACGCGTTTACGGTCGGCGGCAAGACCTGGGGCTACCCGATGTCGATCGAGGCCGTCGCCCTCGTCTACAACAAGGACCTGGTGCCGAATCCGCCGAAAACCTTCGAGGAAATCGCCGCGCTGGACAAGAAACTGACGGGTCAGGGCAAGAAAGCCATCCTGTGGGACTACACCAACACCTATTTCACGTGGCCGCTGCTGGGCGCGGGCGGCGGCTTCCCGTTTGAAGTCAAGGGCGACGGCCGCTACGATGCGGCCAAGACGGGCGTCAACAACGCCGGTTCGCAGGCGGGCGTGAATGCGCTGATGGCCCTGATCAACAGCGGCGCCATGCCGAAGGGCGCCGGCTACGCCGAGATGGAAGCCGGCTTCAACCAGGGCAAGATCGCCATGATGATCAACGGTCCATGGTCGTGGGACAATGCGCGCAAGTCGAAGATCAACTTCGGCGTGGCAACGATTCCTACCGTGGCAGGCAAGACGGCCACGCCGTTCGTCGGCGTGCTGGGCGCGATGATTTCGAAAGCCAGCCCGAACAAGGACCTGGCGACGGAATTCCTGGAAAACCAGATGCTGCAGATCAATGGCCTGAAAACCATCAATGCCGACGTCCCGCTGGGCACGCCAGCGAACAAGGTGCTGTTCGCGGAGTTGAAATCGAACCCGAACATCCAGGCCACGATGGAAAGCGCGCAGGCGGGCCGCCCGATGCCGAACAACCCGGAAATGGGCCGCTTCTGGTCATCGATGCAATCGGCGCTGGAAAACATCACGCAGGGCCGCCAGAGCACCAAGGAAGGCCTGGACGCGGCGGCGAAGCGGATCACGACCGCCAATTAAGCAGGTCAAGGCGTAGGTCGGATTAGGCCCGAAGGGCCGTAATCCGACACCAGCAGCCAACAATGTTGTCGGATTACGCAGCATAGCCGCCAATCCGACCTACGCCATCTCGTATCACTCCATCTTCACAGGTATCCCATCGTGCGCAAGTTTATCGGCCCTACGGTATTGACCATCAGCATGGCGCTGGGTCTGTATCTGCTCTTCATGTTGTACATCTCCGGCCAGACCATGCTGGCCGCCGTCTTCCTCGGCTTGCTGACCCTGACGACGTTCGTCTTCACGTCGCCGCGCGCCTACGCCTACCGCTACCTGTTTCCCGGCATCACGGCGGTGATCGTCTTCGTGCTGCTGCCGCTCGTGTACACGGTGTCGATCGGCTTTACCAATTTCAGCTCGCGCAACCTGCTTACCTATGAACGGGCCACGCAATACCTGCTCGACGAGACGCAGCGCGTGGAAAGCACCGGCTATGCGCTGACCGTGCATCGCGAAGACAAGGAATACCGGCTGCGCCTGGAAAGCCCGGACACGGGCGAAGTGCTCTTGACACCGCCGCTGGCCCTGAAGAGCGCCGTGCCCCTGAAAGTGGAAGTGGCGCCGCTCGATCCCGTGCAGGCGCCCGTGCTGGCTGCGCCGCTGCCCATCAAGGACATCATCGCCCTGCAAAAGGACTTGAAGCTGCTGACCCTGGTCATGCCGAACAGGATAGAGCTGCGCATGGTGGGCTTGCGCGAATTCGGCCCCGTCGCGCACGTCTACAAGCAATTGCCGGACAAGACCCTGAAGAAGATCGCCACGGGCGAACTGGTCAAGCCGAACTTCAAGACAGGGTTCTACGAAATGCCGGACGGCACGAAACTGGAGCCGGGTTTCAAGGTCAACGTCGGTTTCGCCAATTTCGTGAAAATCTTCTCCGATGAAGCCTTCCGCGGTCCCTTCCTGCGCATTTTCGTCTGGACCATCGTCTTCGCCCTGATCAGCGTGGCCACCACGACGGGTCTGGGCATGGTCTTGGCCGTCCTGCTGAACTGGGATGCGCTGCGCTTCCGCGGCCTGTACCGCACCCTGCTGTTCCTGCCGTACGCCGTGCCCGGCTTCATTTCCATCCTCGTCTTCAAGGGCTTGTTCAACAACAACTTTGGCGAAATCAACCTCGTGCTCGACGCCCTGTTCGGCATCAAGCCCGCCTGGTTCTCGGACACCACGCTGGCCAAGGCGATGATCCTGATCGTCAATACCTGGCTCGGCTACCCCTACATGATGGTGGTGTGCATGGGCCTGATCAAGGCGATTCCGTCGGACCTGTACGAAGCCTCGGCCCTGGCCGGCGCGGGACCGCTGACGAATTTCTTCAAGATCACCCTGCCGCTGATCATCAAGCCGCTGACGCCGCTGATGGTGGCCAGCCTGGGCTTCAATTTCAACAACTTCGTGCTGATCAGCTTGCTGACGGGCGGACGTCCCGATTTCCTCGACACGACCCTGCCGGCCGGCACGACGGACTTGCTGGTGTCGTATACCTACCGCATCGCGTTCGAGGATTCGGGCCAGAACTTCGGCCTGGCCGCCGCCATCTCGACCCTGATCTTCTTCCTCGTGGCCGCGATTTCGCTGGTCAACATGCGCCTGACGCGCATGAACAAAGCATAAAGGACAGACCATGGCTATCGTTGTCGACCGTTCCAACCGCTGGCGCATCCTGGCGGCCCATGCCGCCGTGATCGCGCTGATCGCGCTGGTGATGTTCCCCTTCCTGATGATACTGTCGATTTCGCTGCGGCCCGGCAATTTCGCCTCGGGCAGCCTGATTCCGCCCGAAATCAGCTTCGAACACTGGCGCCTGGCGCTGGGCATGTCTTACCAGGCGGCCAACGGCGCCCTGGTCGAGCCGGACTTCCCCGTGCTGCTGTGGCTATGGAATTCCATCAAGGTGGCCACCATGAGCGCCACCGTCACCGTGCTGCTGTCGACCACCTGCGCGTATGCATTCGCGCGCATGCAGTTCCGCTTCAAGTCGCAGACCCTGTCCGCGCTGATGCTGCTGCAGATGTTCCCCGCCGTGCTGGCCCTGGTGGCCATCTACGCCATCTTCGACTTGCTGGGCAGCTATGTGCCGTGGCTGGGCATCGACCACCACGGCAGCCTGGTGCTGGCCTACACGGGCGGCATCGCCATGCATATCTGGACCATCAAGGGCTATTACCAGACCATCCCCATCGAAATCGAGGAAGCGGCCAAGGTCGACGGCGCCACGCAGTGGCAAGCCTTCGTCTACGTGCTGCTGCCGATGACGGTGCCCATTCTGATGGTGGTGTTCCTGCTGTCCTTCATCGGCGCCATCATCGAATACCCGATCGCTTCCGTGCTGCTGCACGAACAGAATAACCTGACCCTGGCCGTCGGCTCGAAACTGTTCCTGTACGAGCAAAAATACCTGTGGGGCGACTTCGCGGCCGCGGCCATCCTGTCCGGCTTGCCGATCACGGCCGTCTTCCTGCTGGCGCAAAAATGGATGATCTCCGGCCTGACGGCTGGCGGCGTGAAGGGCTGACCATGCGGCGCACCCTGACTACGCTGGCCGCCCTGCTTGTGTGCGCTTCGGCGCAGGCAGGGAAGCAGGTTTCAGCAACATTCTCCGACAACCCCATCGTCTATTTTGCCGTGACGGACCGTTTCGCCAACGGCAATCCCGGCAACGACCACAGCTATGGCCGCGCCGCCGACCCCGAGGGCGGCAATATCGGCAGCTTTCACGGCGGCGACATCGCCGGCATCACGCAGCAGCTGAAGGCCGGCTATTTTCAAGCACTGGGCATCAACGCCCTGTGGATCACGGCGCCCTACGAACAGATCCACGGCTGGGTGGTGGGCGGCAAGCAGCAATTCCGGCACTATGCCTACCATGGCTACTGGGCCCTCGACTACACCACCATGGACGCCAACATGGGCACGCGCGAGGAATTGCGCGAGATGATAGCCACGGCGCACGCGCAAGGCATCCGCGTGCTGTTCGACGTCGTGCTCAATCATCCAGGCTACGCGGACCTGCGCACCCTGGCGCAGTACAAGGTGCCCGTGCTGTGGCCCGGCCACGAAACAGCCACCTTGCGCGATTATCACAGCTACCTCGACTACAACAACTTCGAATTCAGGCAATGGTGGGGCCCGGACTGGGTGCGCGCCGGCCTGCCCGGCTATCCCGACGGCGGCCAGGACGATTTCACCATGCAGCTGGCCTACCTGCCCGACTTCCGCACGGAGAGCGGCAAGGCCGTGGGCCTGCCGCCGATTTTGCAACGCAAGGCGGATACGCGCGCCGTGGCCCTGCCAGGCGCCAGCGTGCGCGACTACCTCGTCCACTGGCTGGCCGACTGGGTGCGCGAATTCGGCGTCGATGGCTTTCGCGCCGACACCGTCAAGCACGTGGAGCCGGTCAGCTGGCTGGCCCTGCGCGCGGCCGCCACCGATGCGCTGGCCGACTGGAAGGCGCGCCACCCTGAACAGAAGATCGACGACGCGCCGTTCTGGATGACGGGCGAAGCGTGGGGCCATGGTCCCGAGCGCAGCGGCTGGCACGACGCGGGTTTCGACTCGATGATCAATTTCGACTTTCAACACCGCGCCGGCGGCGACTGGAAAACGCTCGATGGCGTCTACCGCCAGTATGCGACCTTGCTGGGCAAGCGCATAGGCAATGAACCCCGCCACGACATCCTGTCGTACATCTCGTCGCACGACACCAGCCTGTTCCCGCGCGAGAAATTGAAACACGGCTTGTCCGCCCTGCTGCTGGCGCCCGGCGGCGTGCAGCTGTTCTACGGCGATGAAAGCGGCCGCCAGCCTGGCGCGGCGCCCATCGGCGACGAACAGCAGGCGACGCGGTCAAGCATGAACTGGGCTTCGCCCGATGCGGCCACCCTGGCGCATGCGCGCAAGCTGGGCCAGTTCCGTTTGCGCCATCCGGCGCTGGCGCGCGGCGAACACCGCTTCATCGACGACAAGCCATACGCGTTCGCCCGCGTGACGCAGGACGATGCCGTCATCGCCGTGCCGGAGGCGCAAGGAGCCATCAACCTGCAGGTGCACGGCGTGTTCGCCGACGGCGCCCTGCTGCGCGACGCTTACACCAATCAAACCTGCATCGTCAAAGATGGCGCCGTCGCGGTGAACGCGGCCGGCACCGTCCTGCTGGAGAAAGCTGCACCATGAGTACCTACGATATCTTAGTGGTCGGCGGCGCCGGCATCGACACCATCGTGCGCGTCCCCGACCTGCAACTGCCGGTGGCCGATTCCGTGCACGTGCCGCCCATCCTCGACTACGTGGCCCACACGGGCAATGGCGTGGCACTCGGCTGCCACGCGCTGGGCTTGCGCTGCAAGTTCATCGATTTCATCGGCGACGATGCGCAGGGCGCGGCCATCCTGCAGCGTTACAAGGCGGCCAAGCTCGATTTCTCGCACATCGTCGAGCCGTCCGGCACGCGGCGCAGCGTCAACCTGGTCGACCCGCAGGGGCGCCGGATGTCGCTGTACGACGGCCGCCACCCGGAAGGCGTGCGCATGCCGGCCGCGTTTTACCTGCCCTACCTGGGCCCCGCGCGCCACGCGCACTTTTCCATCATGGGCTGGGTGGCCGATCTGTTTGACGACGCGCAAGTGTGCGGCACCACCGTGTCGACCGATTTGCACGACTGGGATGGCGTCAATCCGCACCACAGGACTTTCGCGCTGCGCGCCGACCTGGTCTTCCTCAGCACGGCCGCGCTGGGCGCGCGCGCGGAGTCCGTCATGCGCGCAATAGTCTCGGCCGGCCGCGCGCAGGCCGTGATCGCCATGGCGGGCGCCGACGGCGCCTACCTGCTGGAGCGCGGCAGCGACGAAGTCCGCCACTTCCCGTGCGCGCAGCTGGACTTGCCCGTGGTCGACACGAATGGCGCCGGTGACTCGTTCGTCGCCGCCTTCCTGCAGGCGTGGCTCGATGGCGCGGGCATGGACGCCGCCATGCGCCGTGGCGCCATCGCCGGCGCGTTTGCCTGCGCCCAGCATGGCACGCATGAACGTTTCATCGGACTGGCGGAGCTGCATGACTTATATCAAGACCGCACTAGCTTATGACTTAATATTCTATCAAGCGTGATAGCTTGGCAAGTGGCTCATGGCACAATGGCTGCGGATTTCACCACCGCATACCATAGCAACCGGAGACACCATGAGAATCGAAACCCTGGCCGTGCATGCCGGCTACACCCCAGACCCCACCACCAAGGCGGCCGCCGTTCCCATCTACCAGACGGTGGCCTACGCCTTCGACAACGCCCAGCATGGCGCCGACCTGTTCGACCTGAAGGTGGCCGGCAATATCTACACGCGCATCATGAACCCGACGCAGGACGTGCTGGAAAAGCGGGTCGCGGCGCTGGAAGGCGGCGTGGCCGCGCTGGCCGTCGCTTCGGGCATGGCGGCCATTACCTATGCGATCCAGACCATCGCCGAAGCGGGCGACAATTTCATCTCCGCCAGCCAGCTGTATGGCGGCACCTACAACCTGTTTGCCCACACCCTGCCGCAGATCGGCATCGAGGTGCGCTTCGCCGATGCGCGCCAGCCCGAGACCTTCGCCGCGCTGATCGACGCGCGCACCAAGGCCATCTTCTGCGAATCGATCGGCAACCCGCTGGGCAACGTCACCGATGTGGCCAAGCTGGCCGAGATCGCGCACGCGCACGGCATCCCGCTGATCGTCGATAACACGGTGCCCAGCCCCTACCTGTTCCGTCCCATCGAGCATGGCGCCGACATCGTCGTCCACTCGCTGACCAAATACCTGGGCGGCCACGGCACCACCGTGGGCGGCGCCATCGTCGACAGCGGCAAGTTCCCGTGGGCCGAGCACAAGGAGCGCTACAAGCGCCTGAACGAGCCGGACGTGTCCTACCACGGCGTCGTCTACACGGAAGCGTTCGGCCCCGCCGCCTTCATCGGCCGCGCGCGCGTCGTCCCGCTGCGCAATATGGGCGCCGCCATCTCGCCGCTGAGCGCCTTCCAGCTGATCCAGGGCATCGAGACGCTGGCCCTGCGCATGGACCGCATCTGCGACAACACCCTGGCCCTGGCCAGGCACCTGAAAAACCATCCGAAAGTCGCGTGGGTCAATTACGCGGGCCTGGAAGACCACCCTGACCACGCGCTGGTGAAGAAATACATGCACGGCCGCGCCTCGGGCATCCTGTCCTTCGGCCTGAAGCTGGCTGCTGGTGAAGACCCACGCGCGGCCGGCGCCCGCGTGCTCGACGCCCTGCAGCTGTTCACGCGCCTGGTCAACATCGGCGACGCCAAGTCGCTGGCCACGCACCCGGCCTCCACCACGCACCGCCAGCTCAATCCCGAAGAACTGGCCAAGGCGGGCGTCTCGGAAGACATGCTGCGCCTGTCCGTCGGCATCGAGCATATCGACGACTTGCGCGAAGACCTGGAGCAGGCCTTGAACGCGGCCTGAGGCCTTTTTCAAGCCGCAGCGAGGGGAGTTCATGCCATAATCGGCCGCATGTCCTCCCCTCCTACTCCCCCTGTGCAGCCGGCGTCCGGCCAGTTCCGCGCCGAATACGCGCGGCGCATGAACGCCGTGCTCGACCATATCGACCGCCACCTGGACACGCCGCTGGACCTGGCGCAGCTGGCCGACGTCGCGCATTTTTCCCGCTTCCATTTCCACCGCGTGTTTGCCGCCTGGATGGGCGAAACGCTGGGCGACTATGCGCGCCGCCGGCGCCTGGAAACGGCCGCCTTGCGGCTCGCATGCCGCCCCGGCGAAGCGATACTGGACATCGCGCTGGCGACGGGCTTCGGCTCCGGCGAGGCGTTCGCGCGCGCCTTCAAGCTGAAGTTCGGCTGCACGCCGACGGCCTGGCGCGCCGGCGTCGCCGCGAAAAACGCTGCCATGCTCGCGGCCATGCGCCAGCGCCGGCAAGATAGCAATCCTGATCAGGCCTTGCGCAATGCCGGTCAGGAAAACGGGCCGGACTTCCAGCACCATGGGCACTCCAATTCACTTTACAGAGAGAGTCCCATGCAAGTCACCATCCTCGACCTGCCGCCCGCCACCGTGGCGTGCCAGCGCCATATCGGCCCTTACGGTCCCGCCATCGGCGCCTTCTGGCGCGACACCGTCGCGCCATGGATGCAATCGCATGGACTGGGCGACGCGACCTGCTACGGCATCGGCCATGACGATCCCAGCCTCACGCCGCCGGACAAATGCCGCTACGACGCCTGCGTCGCCGTACCAGACTCTTTCCAGCCAGGCGGCAGGGCCAGCATCACCACCCTGCCGGGCGGACGCTATGCGGTGGCGCAATTCAAGGGACCGTCCAGCGCCATCGCCGAAGCGTGGACGCGCATGGCCCGCGAATGGATGCCGGCCAGCGGCCTGCAATGGGATGAGCGCCCCTGCTTCGAGCGCTTTTCCGCCGCCACGGCGCTGGACCCGGCCACCGGCGAATTCTCTTGCGAGATCTGCATCCCCGTGCGGCCGCTGTAGCTTCCGCTGCCGCAGGTATCAGCCCGCGATGGCATAGCGCGATGCCGGCTTGCCGCGCATCGCGCCCGCGAACAGGGCCAGGCGGGCCGCGTCAAAACGCTCCCACAGTTCCTTGTCTTCCACGGAGGGCAAGGTCACCAGCTCGCCCTGGTCGAGGCCCGCCAGCGCCGCGTCGACGCAGTCTTCTGCACGCATGATGGTGGCCTGGTCCAGCTGTGCCAGCGGCACGCCGCTCAATTCCCAGATTTCCGTCGCCGTCGAGGCAGGCAGCACCAGCTGCACCACGATGCCCGTGCCGGCCAGTTCCTGCTGCAGGCCGCGCGTGAAATTCATCACATAGCCCTTGGTGGCGCTGTAGACCGTGCTCACAGGCAAAATATGGAAGGACAGCACGGAGCCGATATTGATGATGGTGCCGCTGTTGCGCAGCTTGAATTGCGGCAGCACGGCATAGCTCAGCTCCGCCACGGCCGTCACGTTGACCTTGTCCATGGCGGCGATCCCCGCTTTCGGCGTATCGGCGACGGGCGCCAGAGTCGAGGCGCCCGCATTATTCACCAGCATGGTGATGGCCGGATTGGTGGCCAGTTCATCGGCCACGCGCTGCAGGTCGGCCGGCGCGGACAAATCGGCCGCCATGGCGCGCACGGCCACGCCGTATTTTTCCGCCAGCGATTTGGCCAGCACGCCCAGGCGCTCGACCCGGCGCGCCACGAGGATCAAATCAAAGCCGCGGCTGGCCAGGCGGTCCGCATACACGGCGCCCAGGCCCGACGAGGCGCCGGTGACGAGGGCCGTGCCTTGTGTATTGATTGTACTCATGATAAATCCTTTACAAGTTGACTAGTTTCAAATAAATCACGTCCAAGCATGATAGGCATCATGTTTGGCACCGATATTAAACATGACGATCATCATATTTAATATAAAGCATGACGTACGTAATGTATGATGTCAACAGAAATTATTGATCCACGGGAGAACAGCATGCGATATCCAGCGGCCGAGACGGCGGAAAAACACCAGCGCATCCTGACGGAAGCGGCCCGCCTGTTCCGCGAACAGGGCTTTGACGGCGTCAGCGTGGGACAGATCATGAAGGCGACGGGACTCACGCATGGCCCCTTCTACAACCATTTCTCCTCAAAGGAAGCGCTGATGGCGGAAAGCACCCTGCACGGCTCGGCCCATTCGCGCGCGGCGCTCGATGCGGCCACGGCCAGCCCGGAGGCGATGCGCCAGTATGTGCGCGATTATGTGAGCACGGCCCACCGCGATGCGCCCGGCAATGGCTGCCTGCTGGCCGCGCTGGCCGGCGACGTGCGCAAGCAGCCGGCCGTGCGCCCCGCCTTCACCTTCCACCTGAAAACCATCATCGGCAAGCTGGCCACGCATTTTCCGTGGCAGAAAAGGCGCAATCCACGGCAAGACGCCATCGTCATGCTGTCGGCCATGGTGGGCGCCGTGGCGCTGACGCGCGCCGTCGACGATGAGGCGTTTTCAGATGAAATCCTGGCTGCGGTAAGCGCTGCGTGCGCAGAGGCGTAGGGCGGATTAACGGAGCGTAATCCGACATCACCACATACGCTCACAATGTCGTCGGATTACGCGGCGTACGCCGCAATTCCGCCCTACGGCGCCACCAGCAATTGCGCCACCTGCCTGACCCTGTCGGCCACCGTGCCGGACACAGTGACAAAGGCGATGCCGCGCCGCGCCAGTTCGGCCTGGTACCACGCATGCTGGCGCGCGCGAAAATCCCCGTCGCGGCGCGTGCCATCCTGGATGAACGGAAAATCGGGCGCGCACAGCACTACCAGGTCGTAACGATGCTCGGCCAGCTGCGCCAGTTCCGCCTCGGCCTTGCCAAACATCTCGACGCAGTAAAAATACGTGGTCAGGGGCGAGGTATCGCAAAACAGCCAGCGCCGCGCCTGCCCGGCGGCCGCGGCTTCGCGCCTGAGCTGCTCCCTGCCTATCGTCAGCAGATCGTCGTAGGCCAGGATGCCGTCCTGGCTTTCCCACAGCTCGCGGCCATATTCGGCCACCCAGCCCGTGTCGCAATGCGCCGCCAGCGCTGCGGCCAGGGTCGTCTTGCCGCTCGACTCGCCGCCAAGCACGCACACGCGCCGCACAAAACTGGCGCGGACGAGCGGCGACAGGAAGGCGCCGTGCGCATGCGGGTCTTGCCGCACCTGCGTGCCGGACACGGGCACCAGACTGCGTGCCTGGTCCACGCTCACATGCGCCACCGCGCCCGTCGCGTAATGCCGCTGCAGCACCTGCGCAAAGCCGGGGCCATACTCTTCGCTGCTGAAGACGGCATCGACGGGCAGCTCCAGCACCGTCCAGCATAGCCAGCCCATGAAGTGGCGATGGAGATCGCCATCATCATCGTTATGCGGCAAGGTCCGTGCCGGCACGCCGCGCGCCGCGCACAGGGCGGCCAGGCGCGCATCGTCCAGCACCACGACCGCCGCCTGAGGAAATTGCGCGCGCAGCCAGCCTTCCCTGCGCGCCGGTTCCAGCCTGGGAAATTCGGGCTTGGTGTAGCTGACCACCAGCAGCTCTTCGCTGGCATCCAGCGCGCGCCGTATCAGCAGTTCATGGCCCAGGTGCAGCGGGCAGAATTTACCCACCACCAGGCCGCGCTTGTATTTGTTCACTGCAAATCCTGTCATGCCACCGCTTCCCGCAAATCCGACGTGTATTGAATGATCTTGTCTTCCGCCAGCAAGACTTCCACGCCGATGGCGCCAAAGAAAGGCGCCAGCAAGGCGCGCGCCTGATCCTCATGCGGCATGGCGTTCGGCGCCAGGCGCAGCACGACGGAGGCGTCGCCCTGCTGGTGCACGCCAAACACGGCGATGGCCAGCGGCTTCAGGGCGTGCGTGATGTCGATATTATTGATCCACCCGCCGTGGATCGTTTTGTAGCGCAGGGGACTGCGGCCCGCCAGTCCAACCAGCACGGGACCGTGCGGACCATGCGCCAGCGAAGCGTAGTCGCCCGTGCGGTAGCGCACGAGGGGCAGGCAGAAATTGAAGCCGCCCGTCAGCGTGATCTCCCCGCGCGTGCCCTCGGGCACGGGCCGGCCAGCCGCATCGAGGATTTCCACGTACAGCCGGTGCTGCAGCAGCACGTGGCCGCCCGCCTGCTCGTCATAGACGGCCACGGGTCCCACCTCGTTGAGCGAATAGATATCGAGCACGGGACAGCCGAAAGCCGCTTCGAGACGCGCGCGCATGCCCGGCAACAGCATCATCGACACGGACAGCAGCGCGGCCGGCCGGTGCGCCATGGGCAGGGTCAACAGCTCGGCAAACGAGATGGGGTCGCCCGCGATCAGCTCGGGCGCCATGGCGTCGAGGTAGCGCGCGCGATCGTCAGGGTCGCGCCAGTCGTCCACGTGCAGGTTGATCTTCGCCAGCCCCGACTCCCCCATCGTGGGCGTGACGGAGACATAGGTGAAGCAGCGGCGCTGGTGCCCCAGCAGCATAACGCCCACCTGTCCCGCGCCATGCCGCAAGGTCACGCCGAACCGCTGCAGCGCGCGCTTGTGGAAAGCCAGGTAGCGCCCGGCCACCAGCGGGTGCGAGGCGATCAGCAGCGGGTGGCCCGTGGTGCCCGTGGTCTGGAAATTGATCATGCGCGCCAGGTCCGCATCGTCGGGCACGAAGGCGGCGATGTCGTGCGCCAGCTCGGCGCGGCTGATGGGCGCCACGTCGACAAGGCGCGCGGGCGGCGAACCGCAGGCGCGGTAATAGGGGACGGCGGCATAGGTCTTTCTGAGGAAATCCGCCAGCCAGGGCGGCGGCGCATCGGCGCTCCAGCCGATGCCGGCCTCCATCACCTCGCGCTCATAGGCGCGCAGCGCGTCGACTTCTTCTGCCAGCAGCTTGTTGCCGCTGCGGTTGCGGTAGCGGGGCGCAGAAGGGTGACTGCGCAAACGCTCCAGCATGTCCCTGCCCGCCTGCGTCAGCGTGGGACAATATTCGCGGTCGGATGCCCAGGCGCCGCCAGGCAGATTCGCATCCACGCTCATTCGCGCGACCACTTGTCGGCCGATTCCTCGGCCGCCTTCTTGGCCAGCGCTTCGCGTATCTCTCGCGCGCGCTGCTCGGCCAGGCGGCTCGCTTCGAGCAGCCTGCGGCGCTCCGTGCCGCTGATGGCCGACAGCCTGTCCGTGGCCTGCGCCACGCTTTCATCGGCGGGCCGGAAACCCAGGCGCGCCAGCACGATGCGCGCCAGTTCCTCGCGCCGCTCGGGATCGTGCGTGAACTGGTGGGCCGGCGTGGCCGCGGCCAGCTCGCGCGCCGCCTCGCCCAGCACCTGCAGCAAGTCCTGCTGCGCCAGCCCCTGCGCGATGAACCAGTCGGCGGCCAGCAGCCAGCACAGGACCATGGCCAGTGCCAACCGGTTGCGGTCCGCCTTCACGTGGGCGCCGTGAAAACCCTGCAGCGAGGCGGCAGGCGCGCGCGCACCATGCAGCAGCAGAATATCATTGACCAGCGCAGGCACCGCCACGGCCTGCGCGTTGGCGACGCCGGCGATGCGCGGCTCACCCAGGAATTCGACGGGGGTGTCGGCCAGGCGGTGGGTCAGGATTTCAAGGTGGGGACCGGGAGTATGCATGTCATGATTTTATATAGTGGCGCCGGCTGAACGCCCGCGCAAAGTCCAGCAAATCCTCGTAGCGCTCGACGGCGTGGATATCCCAGCCCTGTTCGCGGCGCGCGCGTTTCAGGTCCTCATAGGTTTGCTGCAGCCACGTGTGGGTTGCCGCGCCATCCCAGCCGCGTTCCAGGTTCAGGGCCATGGTGCCGCCCGCGCCACCCTGGGCCAGCGCCTTGGCGGCAATATCCCAGCCGCTGTTGCCCTGTTCATCGCCGTCGAACATGGTGGTGATGCCGTCGTCGGAAATCATCAGGATGTGCGCCGGCCGTTCGCGCCTGGCCGCATAGGTCTTGCGCAGACAGTGAATGGGGAAACAGGTGCCGCCGCCAAAAAATCCCGTCAGCACGCCGAGGATCATGTCTTCGTCGCGCACGAAACCGGGCGTCTGCATCACCTCGTTCTTGCCGCTCCACAGTGTCACCTGCACTTTCGAGCCGGCGCGCAGGGCCGACAGCGCGATGACGGCGCCGGCCAGGGTCAGAAAAGAGGTGTGCGCCTGCGGATTCGGCATGGAACCGGAGCTGTCGACATACATGTCCAGGTCGACGGGCATGGCGTCCACGGCGCGCGCCGGCTCGCGGCCGTACACGCGGCGCACCGTGGTCACACCCGGCACGGGCCGGGGCGACTGCAGCACCGACTGCAGCCAGTCGATGTCTTCCAGCGGATCGCCGGTTTCCCACGCTTCCAGCCCCTCCATCTGCGGCTCCTGCGATTCGGGCGCTGGACGCGATGGAAACGCCACCAGGTGCGGCAAGGCCCGCTCGCGATAGTAGCGGATGGCGATTTCATGGTCGCTCAGGTCCACGCCCGACGCCTTCAGGATGTCGCCCAGCTCGAACGGCTCGCGCAGCTGGCCGCCAGCCGCCCTGGCCGGCGCATCGGCGGCGGCTTCTTCGCCATCGAGGCCCGAGATGCGCTGGTCGTGCACGGGATGGATGGCGCCGTCCTCCTCGTCATCCTCGATCTGCTGCGCGCCATACGTCTGGCAGCCGCGCGCCGCGTCGCGCGTGTCGTGCAGATAGCGGCTCGGACTCAAGGCATCCGTGTCTTCCACCAGGTAAGGCAGCAGCAAGGTGGCGAAGCGGCCCGCCGCCAGCATCCAGTCGTTCGCGTAGACGCGGATCAGGCGCGCGCCCAGCCAGGCATCCGTATCCAGGCGCTCGTCCGCATCACTACCGGTCGCTGCGCCCCCCAGCTCGCCCTTTTTCAGCTGCCACAGGTTTTCATAGATGCGCATGTACAGGGTCCATACGCCGCCGCTGGCCCTGGCCTTGCCATCCGCTGCCGGCTCCCTGCCCTGCTGCAGCTTGCGGTAAATGTCCGCCATGCGCAGGTTCGCCTGGCGCTGCAGGCGGTCGTTGATGAACAGGTCCGTGTACAGGTTGGCCACCATGGGCGCGTGCTGCTCCAGCGTGGGCAAGGCGCGGCGCATGCGGGCCAGCAGGCGAAACTGGTCGCCGGCGCTGCCCGGCGCAAGGATGTGGTGGCCCACTTCATGCGCGAGGATTTCCAGCGCATAGTCGTCCAGGCCCAGCTCCGTCACCAGCGGCAGATCGACCACCACGCTCTGGTCCAGCAGGCGGATCATGGCGAAACTGCCGGACAGGCCTTCCTTGCTGGCCTGGACACGGCTGGCGCACAGGCTCGGGTCGCGCAGGCGCGTGAACTTGCTCCACACGGCCAGCGCCTCGGGCCAGGCGGCGTGCCAGGTGTCGATCAACGCGGTGTCGGCGCCCGGTTTCATGCGAGCGGCAGCAGGCGGATCGCATGCGTGTAAGGCGACGTGATGGCCACGGTATGCGCATTGGCGGCGATGGCGATCTCGCCCGCCGGCAGGTCAAGTTCAATGCGGCGCGCGCCGATCTGCACGGCGGCGCCCTCAAGGCGCACGGACGCCGGTACGTCGGTTGACGCCTGCGCGTATTCTTCCGCCGTGGCGCCATGCAGCACGGCGCCACAGGCATCGGCCACCAGCAGATAATGGCGTTCGCCGCTGCACACGACAAAGCCCTCGGCCGTGGCGCGCACCTGCGGCGGCGTGCCGAAGGCGCCACCGAAGCCACTGAAGCTGCCGAACTCCCTGCCTTCGGCATTGCCGCGCCACGGATTGGCCAGCAATTGCGCGTGGACGTGCGGCCAGTGCGCACCCGGTTCGCCAAAGGCGGCCAGCGCCAGCGCGGGCGGCAGGGTATCGGCGGCGGCCAGCGCGCCCAGGCGGAAATGCGCGACGCCGGCGCGCCAGGCCAGCACCTGGCCCACGGCGCGCAAGTCAGCCACAGCACTGATCTGCGGCGCCAGCGCCGCCAGTTCGCGCTGCCATTGCGCGGGGCGCGCGCCCGCCACGCCCGCAAGGTGGATGGCAGCGTTGCTGAGCAAGCCCAGCACGTCCACGGCAGCCGTCGCCAGCAGCGGCGCAAACTGCGGCGCCAGCGCGCGCCACACGCCATTCAGAAAAGGGTTTTTCGCGGCCGGGCCGGCCAGGCCATGGCCCACCAGTTCCAGTGCCATGTCGTAGGCGGCCAGGGTGACGCTGCCGGCCCGCTCGGGCGCGGCAGCGGCCACCGCCGCCACCAGCGGATCGACGCCATCGTGCAAAAAGGCGCCGAAGGCGGCCATGTCGAGCGCGGGAAAACGCCGGCGCGCTTCCGCCGCGCGGCCGTTGAACTGGGCGCGGCCGCTGGCAAGGATGGCCGCAAAGGCAGGAGAAATCATCGCCGTCCCTCAATCGCTGTGCGAAAAGTGCAGCAGATAGCGCTCGTTCCCGGATTCGAACGCGATCTCGTCCCAGTGGATCGCATACCAGACGCCAGGCGGCTGCGTCATCTTCACGCTGTGCACCGTAAATCCGCTCAGCGACATGTCCAGCGCTTCGAGGAAAGCGTTGACGAGGCAGGCGCGAAAACGGCCGGGCGGCGCCGTCTGCATGTGGTCCGACGAGAAGAACCAGCGCTGGCATACCTGTTCCAGCTGCGCGCGCCCGCACGGCGCCACCGTGATGTGCCACAGGGGCGCCGGCAGGTCGCGCGCCGGGGCGATCACATTCAAGGCGTAATCCTCGACGCGCAAGCCCAGCGCCGTGACCAGGTCCGGCGCGTCGGGCAGGCGCTGCAGCTCGTAGCTTGCGCACAGGTCGCTGGCCTCGCCGTTCAACATGGCCAGCGCATCGAGAAAGCCGCGGCAATGGTCAACGTTCAGCGCGTAATTCATTGCGAACGCAGCCAGCTGCGGTAATTCGTATAGCGCTGATGCAGATACTTCAATTTCAGCAGGTCGTCGTACAGGGGACCATACAGCTTGCGCCCTTTTGTACGTTCGCCGATCAGCTTTTCGATGCGGTTCAGGCGCGCCAGGGTCTCGCGCTCGCTGACGCCGTCGAGGCCCAGGTCGAATTCGGCCGACAGCACGCCGACGGGATCATCGCGGTCGAGGTCCAGGCGGTTGAATTCATCGTTCGACAAATCGAACAGGCGGCGCAGCCAGCCCAGCCTGTCGCTGCGGTAGGCGGCGTTTTCCGGCAGGGCGAAAAAGGGCGCATCCGGGTCCGGCTGCAGCTTGTTATGCAGCACGAACGGCAGCACCTGGCGCAAGTCTTCCAGCGCCACCTCGCTGGTGCCGCGAAAATACGCCATGGCCTTGGCGTAGATCAGCAGCGCCATCAGGGTGCGCACGGAGATGCCGTTCAAGGTCTGGCAGCCGAGGTCCTTCAGGCGGTCGCGCCCATTGTCGGCCGCCTGCGCGGCGCCCCGGTCCGCGCCGGACAGGCGCGCCGTATCCTTGGTCATGTATTCGAACTGGCCGCCGGCCGTCTCGAACAGCTCGAACTGGCTGGCGAAAAACTCCAGGCGGCGGCGCACGGCGTCGGGCACGGCAACCTGGCGGATCGATGCGCCGATCTGGTCGACCTCCGCTTCCGTGAAGATGATCTCGGGCGGCACCAGTTCCTCAGGGCGCACGTTTTCTTCCACGCGCAGCAGCAATTCACTTAAAAAGCGCGGATTGAAGGCCAGCGCCTGCACCGTCACGTCGACCCGGTCGCGCAGCGCCTCGATCACCTGATAGGTGCCGCCGCCCTGGTCGTCGTTGGCCGTCAGATACCAGGCCGCTTCCGGACACTCATAGATATGGTTCAGCACTTCCGCGTAGTTGTCGCCCATGACGGTGAGCAGCGCGCTTTGCGTGCGCGTGGGGATGCGGTTGTATTCATCGACGATTTTCACGCGCATGCCCAGCCAGGCGCGCCAGGCGATGCGGATATCGTCCATGCTTTGCGCGTTGACCAGGTCGGCCGGCAGCGGATTGCCGAGCAAGTCGGCCACCGTCATCTGCGGATGGCCGTGCTGCATGGCGCGCTTGACTTCCTTGACGGTGGAGCCGGCCAGCACGCCCATCAGCAGGGCGCTGGCCGTCTTGCCCCGCCCCGGACCGCCGACGAACAGGCATTTGCGGCGCGTGGCGAACGTCAGCAGCGGCAGCAGAATAAAACTGGAATAGCTTTGCGCCGACGGCAAGTTGAGCGTGCGCCGGCTGTCGCCCACGGCATACGTCTGCGACGGGCCATCGTTGTACTCGATGTCGTAATGGGGGCTGATGATGGCGTGGTTGACGATCCAGAAATAGGCCTGGCGCAGTTTTTCATCGAAAGGCCGCGCTTGCGCCTCGCCATCGCCGCCCAGCGCGATGGGTCCCTGGTACAGGTCCGCCACATCGAACTGCCGCGCAGCGGGCGCCGCCTTCGGCTTGGTGGGGGCTTGGGACAGGCGCTGGAACAGGTTGAAGGCGGACATGGCTGGTTGGCGCCGATCAAAACCTGCTGCGCGTCGGTTTTGTCTGGCGTTGTTATTTAATGTGAAAACGAAATTATTGCATATCGTGCCCGTTACGCCTTGTTCAAATCGACAAGCGTCTCTTCCATCTTGCGCCAGCGCCACCAGCCCAGCGCCACGCAGGCCACCAGCAAGCACAGCAATCCTGCCACTTCATGGCGGATTTCATGCAGCGAGGCGCCCATTTGATTGAGCGCAACAAAGCCCTGGATGCCGGCCGTGGACGGCAACAGCCAGCGCAGCCATTGCAGCACGACGGGCATGGACGACACGGGCCAGGTCAGGCCGGCCAGGAACAGCACCGGCATCGAGGTGGCGATCATCAGCTGCGTGCCCCGCTCGCGCGTGCGGAACAGCATGCCCAGCAGCATGCCGAAGGCCGCTTCCGCCAGCGAAAACAACAGCAGCAGCAAGAGCATGCCGCCAAAGTTGCCGCCGCGCGGGTAATCCTGGAACCAGAAGACGAAGCCGAAGAAATAGCAGCAGTTGAGGAATGCCACCGAGGCAAACGCCAGCAGCATGCCGAAGTAGCCGCCCGCCGTGCGCCGTTGCGCCAGCGGGAACGCCTTGCGCTGGTACCAGGTGCCGAACAGCATGGTCATGCCGATCAGCAAAGTCTGCTGCACGATCAAGGTCGCCACGCCGGGCACGACATAGGCGCCATAGCCTTCCTTGATGTTAAACAGGGGCACGGCATCGAAGGCGATGGGCGAGCGCTGCTGGTTGGCCTGGATGGCCGATGGCGTGCCCGCGCCCAGGCGTTTCAATTCGATGCCGGCCGACACCGTGCCCACCACTTCGGCCAGGCCATTCAGGGCCACCTTGTTCAACATCAGATACAAGCCATTGCCCGCCACTTGCGCATGGGCGGCGCGGCCGGCCAGCACGTCCGTCTGCAAGCCGTCGGGAATGATCAGCACGCCCATGACCTGCTCGCGCCACAGCAAGTCTTGCGCCACGGGCAAGTCTGGCGTCACGGCAATCACCTCCAGCGATGGATGGGCCATGGCAAAGCGCGTCATCTGGCGCGACATGGCGCTGCGGTCCTGGTCGACGACCGCCACAGGCACGCGCTGGACGATTTCCGTCGAATACGGCAAGGGGTAAAAAAACGAGTAAATGATGCCGCCGACAAACAGCAAGGTCAGCGCGCCCTTGTCCGTCAGCATGGCGCGCCAGGTGGCGAGAAAGGCGGACCAGATCATGTGCGCCCCCATGCATCGGGCCTATTCGCGCGGCGCGCCAGCAGCAACAGGCCCACGGCGCCGCAGCCGATGGCGATACCGGCCAGTATCAGCATTTCCTGGACGCCATAGCGCCATGGCGCGCCGGCCAGCCAGTATTTCGTTTGCAGCTGCAGATAATGCGTGAGCGGCAAGGCTTCGGCCCAGGCGCGCGCCAGCGGCGGCATCGACAGCAGCGGGAACGCCTGTCCCGCAAATGCGAAGGCCGGCGCCGTGATGAAGGCCGCGCCCGACAGCGCCAGGCGCAGGGACAAGGTGGCGCCGATCAGCAAGGTGGCCAGGCCGCAGTAGGCAAGCACGAGCAGCAACATGCTCAGCAGCAAGGCCGGCAAGCTGCCCGCCACGGCCCAGCCCCGCGCCGGGCTGAAGAACAGCAGATACAGCAGCGCCAGCGCAACATAGGCAAGCAAGGGAAACAGCAGCTTGGCGCCGACGGCCCGCAGCCAGCTGCCGTTTGCCGAGGCCAGCCACTGCGGCACGGTGCCGTCGCGCAACTCTCGCCCGATGGAGGTGACGACGGCGACGACGATGAAAATCTGCAGCATGGCCGGCATCAGCGCCAGGGTCAAAAACGCTTCATAGCTGATGTTGTCGTTGTACAGGCTGTTCAGGGTGGTGCGGATCGGTTCGAACTGGGCCGCCGCCTGCACCGTCGACATGCCCTTCTTGCCCCGGGCCGTCATCTCGATGCCGGCCGACAGGGTGGTGCTGACGGTGCGCACGTCGCGCAGCAAGGCGCCCGCATGCGAGGAAAATTGCGCGTTGTACAACCATTGCACGGTGGCTTGCCGGCCGCCCAGCAACTGTTTTTCAAAATCACCGGGGATCACGAGGTAGCCGAAGGCCGTACGTTCGCGGATGTGATGCAAGGCATCGTCGCTGGACGCCACTTTCGCCGCCACGCTCATCCCCGGCGAGGCGTCGAGCCAGCGCGTCAGTTGCCGCGACAGGGCGGAATTGTCATTGTCGATGACGACGATGGGCAAGTCGCGCGCGATGCCGGCGGAAAAAATCAGCCACAGCATGCCGCACAGCACGACGGGAATCCAGCTGAGCATGCCAAGATCCCAGAAATCGCCGCGCAGCCGCGCCCACTCGCGCGCCAGCGCCGCCGGCTGTTCTTTGTCCGTCTCGCTCATCGGCGATCAGAGCGGCGGAAACACGACCGACATGCCGGGACGCAAGCCATCGACCTTGATGGCCGGGCGCAGGCGTATCTCGAACGTGCGCAAGTCCGTGCCGCCCGGACGGGCCGCGCGCCACGTGGCGAAGTCCGGCAGCACGGCCACGGAACTGACCTTGAAGCTCAGCTGCTGTTTCAGGGCCGGCACGTTGGCCGTGTGCGTGCTGCCCATGGAAAACGCCCCCATCTCATCTTCGCGCACCTGCAGCACGGCCCAGGCGTCGTCGAGGTTCACGAGGGTAATCACGGGGAAGCCTTGCGGCGCCAGTTCGCCGGGCTGTATCTGGATCTTGCTGACCTGGCCCGCCACCGGCGCGCCGATCTTCGTTTCGGCCAGGGCGATCTGCGCTTCCGTCAGCACGGCGCCCACCTGGCGCGCCTGGGCGGCGGCCGCCGTCTTGTCTTCCGCACGGGCGCCCTTTTGCGCCATGTCATATTGCGCGCGCGCAGCCTGCGCCAGCTGCTCGGCGGCGCGCCACTGCGCTTCCGCCTCGTCGCGTTTCTGGCGCGCGATCACGCCTTGCTCGAACATATTGTTGACGCGGGTAAATGTCGTTTTGGCGATGGTGGCGCCCGTCTGCGCCCGTTCCCAGTTGGCTTTCGCGGCCGCGATTTCCTCGGGGCGCGCGCCCGCTTCCGCTTTTTTCGCCACGGCATCGGCCGCCTGCGTGGCCGCCGTGGCCTGGGCGATCTTCGCGTCCACTTCCGGGCTCGTCAGCTGGAACAGCAACTGGTTTTTCTGCACATTCTGGCCCAGCTTGACGTACAGCTCGCCCACCCGGCCCGGCACTTTCGACGAAACGTTGACTTCCTGCGCATCCATCTGCCCCTGCAAGGGCAGGCGCTGCGGCTGGAACGCCTGGTACAGGCCCCAGCCCACGAAGGCCAGCACGATGATGGCAGCGCCGATGGCCAATGGTTTTTTGGAATTGCTCATTATTTGGTGTCCACAGGTAATTGGATGTCGGCCGCGGCGGCCAGGCTGCCCAGACGCTGCGTCTCGCCTGTCGCTTCCAGCAATTGCGCCAGGCCCATCACATAGTTATAGGCCGTCTGCGCGCGCTGGGTCTCGACCTTGGCCAGGTTCAGGCGCGCGTCGACCACTTCCAGCGACGTCACCTGCCCTTGCTGGAAAGCTACCGTCTGCAGGCGGATATTTTCGCGCGCCAGCTCCACCGACGATGCCGTGGACAGGTACTGGATGCGGGCGTTTTCCAGCGCGCGCCAGTTTTTCTCGATCAGGGTAGGAATGTCGCGCTCGGCCTGGCGCGCCACCACTTCCACCCGTTCCTGGTCCAGCTTGGCGGCGGCGATCATCTTGCCCGTATTGATGCGGTGCACCAGCGGCACGGCCACCACCAGGCCGATGGCCCAGTTCGAGCGCACGAGCTTTTCATTGCCGCGATTCAAATTGTAGTTACCGATGGCAAACACGGTGGGCGCGTATTCCTTGCCGTGCAGCTTCAAGGCTTGCTCGGCCTGTACGCGCTTGCTGTCGATCTTTTTCCAGTTCGCATTTTCGCGCATGCCCGTGCTGATGAACGATTGCAAGGTGCCGACCGGCAAGCTGTTGACGAACAGCGGCGTACTGGGGCGCACCTGCGTATGGACGGCGAGCAAACGGTCGAGCGCCACCTGGGCGATTTCCTCGTCGCTGCGCGCATGCGCCTCGTCGCTGCGGGCGCTGTCCAGGGCCACGTCGGCGCGCAGCCGCTCGGCGCGCGAAATCAGGCCGCCCTTTTCCAGCTTGGCCGCGTCGCGCTGGTGCTCGATGACGCCGGCAGTCACTTCGGCGCGCACGGCCACCACCCGTTTCGCCAGCAATAACTGGAAATAGCGCTGCGCCACCAGCGTGGCCAGCTGTTCTTCCGCCTCCGCGCGCTCCGCTTGCGCGGCCAGGGTCAGGCTGGAGGCCAGGCCCTTGACGGCGTCCAGGCGCCCGCCCGTGTAGATGGGCCACATGCCCAGCAAGCCGAACGAGGTCAGGTCAGTGACCACTTCGCGGTTCAGGGAATTGGGAATATGGGGCGTAGGCAAGCCCGGTATCGGCGGCAGCACCGACTCGATGCCGCCCACCACGCCGGACAGGCCGCTGGTATCGATATTCAAGTCCGTCGACAGGCGGCCGCGAAACGCCGTCAAGTCCACCGACGGGCCGTCGATATTCGACAAGGCCTCGGCCTTCAACGTTTTCGCGCGCACGTCGAGCGCCGCGCCCTGCACCGCGCCCGAGGCCGAGGCGGCTTGCTGCAGCGCTTCGCCAAAGGTCAGCGGCGCGCCCGCCGGCGTTTGCGCCTGGACCGGCAAGGCCGCGCCCATGGCGCTGGCCAGTAATAATGAGATGTGTGCTTGCAATCTGCCCATGTAGCGTCCAGTCAATGAATGAGGGGAAAGCACGGGATTGCCATGTTTATACTTTCACAATAGCAATTATATGCAAGGAAGTCCATTCCAGCCTGCACTGGAGGAAACTGTCGCTTCCACGCAAAAACGGGCGCCTCCTGCGAAGCGCCCGTTGCGGTCAGTTGGCCAGCAAGCCCTTACTTTTTAGCTTTCTTGGCGCCCTTGCCCGCCTTTTCCTTCTCAAATACGGCGAAGAACTCGGACGCCATGCCACGGATGGCGCGGCCGATATTGGCGTAGTCGTACTCGTTCAGGTTGGCCAGCGAGACGCGGCCCGACGGATGCGTGGTGCCGAAGCCGCGGCCCGGCAGCAGGATCACGCCCGTTTCCTCGGCCAGGCGGAACAGCGCTTCGTTCGGTTTCAGCTTTTTCAGCAGCCACTGCGAGAATTCCTCGCCATGCATCTGCGCGGCCAGCGATTCCATGTCCAGCAAGTGATAGTAGCGCACGGAGTTGGCGTCGTGCACCATCGGCAAGCCCAGTTCGCGGTACAGCGCTTCCTTGCGGCGCAGCACGATACGCTTCATCGACTGCTTGTACTTTTGCTCCTCATCCATCAGCGAGAACAGGGAGAACAGGGTCATCTGCGCCTGTACGGGCGTCGACAGGCCGGCCGTGTGGTTCAGCGCCACCGTGCGGCTGTCGGCCACCAGGCGGTCGATGAATTTGAGCTTGCGCGGCTCCGTGGTAATCGAGTGGTAGCGCGCATCGAGCTGCTTCTTGACGGTTTCCGGCAGTTTGGAAATTTTTTCGTCGAGGATATTGTTCTCGTGCGTGGCCACCACGCCCATGCGCCAGCCCGTTGCGCCGAAGTATTTCGAGAACGAGTAGACGAGGATGGTGTTGTACGGGCACATGGCAAACAGCGAGACGAAATTGTCGGCAAACGTGCCATACACGTCATCGGTAAGGATGATCAGGTCCGGGCGCTTCTTGATGATCTTGGCGATGTATTCGAGCGTCTCGTCGTCGATCTTGACGGATGGCGGATTGCTCGGATTGACGAGGAAGAAGGCCTTGACTTTCGGGTCGAGCAGCTTGTCCAGCTCTTTCTTGGTGAATTGCCAATTATTCGATTGCGGTGCGTCGATATGCACGGTGTTCAGCTTGTAATCGTTCAGCTGGGGAATTTCGATATACGGCGTGAAGATCGGCATGCCCAGGGCGATGGTGTCGCCTTCCTGGATGATGTGGTTCGATTTCAGGCTGGCGAACAGATAGGTCATGGCCGCCGTACCGCCTTCGACGGCGTACATGTCGAAGTTGCCGACAAAAGGATGGTCGCCCACCATTTCGCGGTGGATATACTGGCCGACGATCTTCTCGGACAGGCGCAGCATGCGGTCCGGCACCGGATAGTTACAACCGAGAATCGCTTCGCACATCTCGTAGATGAAGTCGCCAGCGCTCAGGCCCAGCTGGTCGCGCACGTACGACACGGCCGCCTCGATGAAATGCACGCCCGGCGTATCGGCATGCTTGCGCACGAAGATTTCAAAGCGCGCCTCGATGCCGTCGCGCGTGGGGAAGCCGCCCACGTCTTCCATGTAAACATAGGAACGCTCCGCTTCCGTCATGGCGAACTGGCCGAACTGGAAGAAACCGTGGCGCGGCGTGGTGGCCAGGAAGTTCGGGTTGCCGCGGCCCGCGTTCAGCATCAAACGGTTGCTTTGCTTGGCCGTCTGGATCAGCGCATCCTTCAATTCGAATGGGCTCAACAGGGCGAGTTTGCTTGGGTTACTGAAATCCATTTCTGCTACTCCTTATCAACTTACAGTGAGGAAGCCCCGTACCGGCGGCTGGGGTAGTACAAACACTCGCTGACTAGACAAAGGCCACGACAAGCGGGCCCAGCAAGGTCAGGAAGACATTGGCCAAGGCATACGTGATGGCAAATGGCACCGTGGGAATCGAGTTTTGCGCCGCGTTCAGCACTTCGCCGAAGGCGGGGTTGGCGCTGCGCGAGCCGGACAAGGCACCGGCAAACACGGCAACGTTGTCGTAGCGCAAGATATAGCGGCCGATCAACATGGTCAGTATCATCGGCAGGATGGTCACGACGACGCCCACGCCGAACAGGGTCAGGCCGTGCTGGCGCACGGTTTCCACCGCTTGCAGGCCCGACGTGAGGCCGACGACGGCGACGAAGCCGGCCAGGCCCAGGTCCTTCAGGATTTGCACGGCGCCGCTCGGCATGTAGCCAAAGGTCTGGCGTTTGGCGCGGAACCAGCCGAATACGAGGCCCGACAGCAGCACGCCGCCGCCGCTGCCCAGGGTCAGCGGAATCGAACCGATGCGCGCCACCAGCAAGCCCACCAGCAGGCCGACGACGAGGCCGGCGCCCATGTAGACGAAGTCCGTCTTGGCGCTCGGCACGATCATGTAGCCCACTTCGGCCGCCACGCGCTTGACGTCCTGCTCGGCGCCATAGATGGTCACCACGTCGCCCGTCTGCACGACGGTTTCCGACTGCATGGGCAGGATCTTGCCCATGCGGCTCAGCTGCACGACAAAGATGCCGTGGCGCACGCCCGGCGCCGTCGCGTTGCGGATCTCGCCCACCGTCTTGTTGTGGTACACCTTGTTGGTCAGCACCATGTCGCGGCGCTGCATGACCAGTTCCATGCCTTCGACGGCATGCAATTCCTTGCCCAGCTGGGAAGACACGCTGAGCATGGCTTCGCGGCGCCCCACCAGCAGCACGATGTCGTCGGCCGCCAGCACGAGGTCGGGGCTGACGTCGACGATCTGGCCATTGCGCTTGACGCGCTCGATGGTGATGGCCGTGTTCGGATTGGCGCTTTCGATCTCCGCCACGGAGCGGCCGGCGCCCGGGCCCACTTCATAGATGCGGCCGATGAGGTCGGGCGCGGCCGGCGTCTGGCCGGGTCCCAGCACCTGCACGCCCGCTTGCAGCGCCGTTTCCGCCTTGATCGCGTCTTCGCGGATGGTGCGGCCCATGAGCTTCGGCAGGATATTGACGCAGACGATGATGGCGCCGAACGAACCGAACACATAGGTCACGGCATAGCCGACAGCCACATTGCCTTGCAGGCGCGCCACTTCGTCGGCCGCCAGGCCCAGCTTGGTGATGGCGTCGCCGGCCGTGCCGATGATGGCCGACTGCGTCAAGCCGCCCGCCGCCACGCCGGCCGCCAGGCCCTTGTCGAGGCCGAAGATCTTGGCCATGATGACCACCGTCAACAGCGCCGTCACGGCCAGCACCACGGCCAGGATGATTTCGCGCACCGACTGGCGGCCCAGGGAATTGAAGAATTGCGGGCCGCTTTCATAGCCGACCGCATAAATGAACAGGGCAAACAGCACCGACTTGACGCCCGGGTCGATGGCGACGCCCACCTGGCTGACGAGCACCGCCACCAGGAGTGAACCGGCGACCCCGCCCAGCTGAAACGAGCCGAACTTGATCTTGCCGATGTAGTAGCCCACTGCCAGAGAGAGGAACAAGGCAATTTCAGGCGACTTCTTGAATAACTCATGCAACCATTCCATGCTAACCGCCTTTCGTTTTGAAGGAATTCATTGAAACCGGCCCGCGGCCGCGCTCACGCGTGCACCGAGCCGGCCAGGGCCACGATCAGGGGCCCCATCAGGGGCAACACCACATTCGAGATGGCATAGGTAATCGTGTAGCCCAGCAAGGGCGTCGAATTGCCGGCCGCGTTCTGCACGGCGGACAGGGCCGGCGTGCTGCACTGCTGGCCGGCAATGGCGCCCAGCAGCACGGGCGCTTCCAGCTTCAGGAAAAAGTGCCCGACGCACAAGGAGATCGAGGCGGGGATGACGGCGATCAGGACGCCCATCAGCGGCAGCGACAGGCCGTACTGGCGGATCAGGTCGATCGCCTGCGGCCCCGACGCCAGGCCCACGCAGGCGATGAAGGTGGCCAGGCCGATATCCTTCATCATGTCGAGCGCGCTGGGGTGGATGCCCGGCATGCCGGGCTTGCGCGCCTGGTACCAGCCAAACACGAGGCCCGTCAGCAAGGCGCCGCCCCCCGTGCCCAGCGAAAAGGGAATGCCGCCCAGCCTGGCGGAAAAACCGCCGATATACACGCCCAGCACGATGCCGATGCTGGCATACACGATATTGCTGCGGTCGCCCGTGGGCACGCGCTTGCCGATGGCGGCCAGGGCCGTGTTCAAGTCGCGCCCTTCCGTCGTGCCATACAGGCGCAGCACGTCGTCGCGCTGCAAGGTCAGGTCCGGCAGCGGGGGCATGCTGTGTTCGCCGCGCACGACGGCCGCCACATGCACGCCGGCCGGCAGCGCCACCTGGCGCAGCGACTGGCCCACCAGCGACGCCTGCTGCAGCACCACTTCGACGGCGGAGACGGCCATGTTCAAGCCCGTCGTATCGGCGAATTCCTCGCCCAGGATGGCTTCGGCCGCCACCAGCGCGGGCCGGTGGCCGATCACCAGCACTTCATCGTTGGTGCGCAGGCGCAGTTCCGGCACCAAAGCCAGCACCTTGCCATGCCGGCGCACGCGCGTGATGCTGGCGCGGCCCGCAAAAATATGTTGCAAGGCATCGAGACGGCGCCCCGCGCCACGGCTGATGCGGTAGGCGCGGCCCACCATTTCCGGCGTCGCCTGCAAGGCGTCGGCGTCCGCCTGCGCGCCGCCCATCTGCGCCCACAATTTGTCCGCTTCCTCGCGCAGGTTGACGCGCAACAAGATGGGGAAAATCTGGCTGGTGGCGATGACGATGGTGATCAGGCCGAAGATATACGTAATCGAATAGGCGGTGACGACGTTCGCCTGCAGCTCGGCGATGCGGGCCGCCGGCAAGGCCAGCTTGGAAATGGCGTCCGTGGCCGTGCCGACGACGGCCGACTCCGTCGCCGCGCCCGCCATCATGCCGGCCGCCGTACCCTGGTCCAGGCCCATGATGCGCGTGGCCAGCAGCACCAGGGCCAGCACCGCCACCACTTCGATCAGGCACAGTATGCCGAGGCGCAAGCCCTTGGCATTCAGGTTGGCAAAGAACTGCGGGCCGCCCGCATACCCGAGGGCAAAGATGAACAGCATGAAGAAGACATTCTTCACGCTGGCGTCCAGGGTGATGCCCACCTGGCCGATCAGCAGCGCGGCGATCAGGGTGCCGCACACGCCGCCCAGCTGGATCGGACCGAAGCGTATCTGTCCCACCGCGTAGCCCAGGGCCAGGGCCAGGAACAAGGCCAATTCGGGAACCTGGTGCAATACCGACGCGATCGAATCGAGCATGAGCAAACCTTCGAAAAGATACGGATGGCTGCGCGTTCTTGGGCTGGCAGGCGCTGGCTGTCGAACGGGCGTATGGGGTCCCGCGCAACACCTGCCATAGAGGGGGAAGCACTGGGAAAATGTTGTAACGTGGAATCATGTTCGGCGAAAATTTTCTAAGTGTCAACAGGTGTTCTGTTGAACTCGTCTTGATATTTCTCAAACAGGCTGCGCACGATTGAAGTGCCTATTTGACACCGATCAACAATACCACTAGTAATATTTTGGACGGTACCAGAGCGCCTTGCGCGCCAATGGCGTCTCTTCGGGCAGGTCCGGATTGGCCAGGTCCAGTACATGGCGCTGGGCCAGCTTCAGCTGGTCCGCCAGGCGGCCGAAATGGCGCTGGAACAGCTGGGCGAAACTGCCATCGACGAGCATTTTTTCCAGTCCCGCCTCGATGTGGCGGGCCAGTTCGGGCCGGTGCTTGCCGACAAAAAAATACAGGGCCGCCGGATAGCGGATCACCAGGTGCGTATCGAGCGCCAGCGGCAGCCGCGCATGGCTGGCCAGCTCGCTTTGCGCCTCGATCACGGAACGGGGAAAGTAATCGATGCGGCCCGCCGCCAGTTGCTGGAACAAGCCCTCATAAGTGCTCGACGTATCGATGCGCAAGCCGTTCGCCTGCAGGATGGCCGCGTCGGGCCAGTCGCGCATCTGCCCGGCGGACAGGCGCGCCAGGTCGGCCAGGCTGCGCACCTGGCGCAGCAGCTGAGCCTGGCGCGCCTGCACCAGGGCCACGCGCCAGCCGATCAGGCCACGGTCGATGGGTATGCGCACCGGCAACAACTGCGCTTCGCTGGCGCGGCTGGTCATGGCCCAGACGACATCCACGCTGCCCGTCGCCGTGGCGATTTCCTGCATGGCGCGCGTCTGCACCATGCGCAGTGCGGAACGGCGCAGTACGTAGGCATGGCCCGAACGGGCGAGCGCCAGCCGCAGCAAGGCCGTCACATAGGCTTGCTGCGGATCGTCTTGCGCCTGGTGGCGCGGGTATAGCAGTGCTTGCGGCAGCGACGGCGCGCCGATGGCCGCATCCAGCGGCCACAGGCAGGCGAGCATGAGCAGGGGGCGGCGCTGCATGGCCCCTCCTTTCCAGCATATTCTTATCAGAATAACATTCTCGCGCAGCAGAGCACGCTTGTCGACTGGAATATGGAAACTGTGTACAAAACAACAGTAGTTTCAGGCAGTCCTGGATGAGCTGGAATTAATCCAGATCAATAAAAGCACAAATATAAAAAAATTTGTGCGTGCTGCTCTGGACGGCATGCACGCCCCTCGCCTACGCTCTTTTTTTATCTGAAAAACAAGAGGAATCCATGCAGACAGCGCGTTTGAATATTATCGGAATGGATCACGAAGGCTGCGCCGACAGGCTGACGGGCGCGCTCGAAGCCGTCAGCGGCGTGGCCACGGTGTGCGTCTCGCTGGCCCGCCACGGCGCCACGGTGCAATTCGACGAGCGGCTGGCCAGCCAGGAGCGCCTGCTGGCCGCCGTCAACGATGCCGGTTTCATGGGCGAGGCATCCGATGGGGAGCAGCTGCCGTCGTGCAGCGGCGCCTGCGGCCACTGCCGCCACTGAACCCCTTCCCGGCCGGTCAGCCGCCGCGCGCGCCGCGGTCGCGCAGATGGGCCAGCACGCGGCGCGGCCCCAGCGCCTGCAGGTCGAACGGCGGCAGCTCGATGGCGTCGAGCGTGTTCTTGAACAGCAGCCCCAGCTCCGTATCGCCTTCCAGGCTCAGGCGGCGGCTGAAAAACAGGGTGTCGGGATCTTCCTGGCGCCGCGCCAGCAGCATCAGGTCGTGCACGCTGGCGGCGATGCACAGCTCGGGCACGTCGACATAGCGCTCGGCCACGAAGACCGTGCCCTGCCACTCGAAATCGAAGGCGATGCCCGCATCCAGCAGCCGCAAGCGCAGACTGCGGCCTTCCAGGCTCTGCCGCACATCGTCGGGCAACTGGGGCGCCAGCAGGCGGTTCAGCCCCTGCACGAACAGCCAGGACGCCGGATACGGCGGCAGCTTCGACAGCAATTCGGCCAGCGGTTCCGGCAGCCGGTAAGCCAGCGGTCCCTTCGGCAGGCCAGCCCTGGCCTGGGCGGGGGCCGGCACGGGGACGGGCAATCGTTCCAGTTGATCTTGCATGGTGCTTCCTTTCGATGCGTTCAATGAGCGGCGTGCTGTTCCATGCCGGGCTGGCCATGCCAGTAGCCGTCGCAGGCGCCGGCCGGCTGGCAGGCCGCCAGCTGGGCCTGCGCACCGACGCCGCTGACCTGGCCGCGCCGCGCGCGGTCGAAAATGGCGATGACTGTATCCGTGTGCATGGCTTGCGGGCTGAGGCGCGCGACGGACACGCCCATGGCGTGCATGGCGTCGAGTTCGCGCACCAGGTTGTAGACCAGCGCCGACTGCGTCTGCGTGCCGTTGAGCACGAGGAACGGCACTTCGTCGCGCGTGCGCAGCAGCAGGCCATCCGGCTCTTCCAGGCAGCTGTAGCCGCAATCGTCCTTCGGCAGGTTGCGGTTGCGCGCCGTGAAGCAGCGCGCGGAAAACGCCAGCGGCATGCGGCCATAGGCAAAGACTTCCGTTTCCAGCCCCTCCGGTTTCTGGCGCTGCATCTCGGCCAGCGCTTCCTGGCCCATTTCCAGCGGCATCACCCAGCGCCGGGCGCCCAGGCGCGCCAGCAATTGCAGGCTGGGACCATTGAACAGGTTCAGGTGCGGGCCGGCGACGAAAGGCGCGCCCTTCGCCATGCAGTGCACGGCGCCCATGTCGTTCGCCTCGACCGCATAGCGGCCATTGCCCGTGATGCGGCGCAGGGTCGCCAGTTCGGCGCCCGCCTCGATCAGCGCCTGCGTCGACAGCACCACTTCCTTGCCGGCTGCGGCCAGCATGTCGGCGATGTCGAGCCAGTCGGCCAGGCGCAGTTCATGCCGGCGCGAGCACACGGTTTCGCCCAGGTAGACGATATCGACGGCGGTGCCGGCGATCTGCTGGTAAAACTCGAACACGGTGGCGCGCGGCCAGTAGTACAGCAAGGGGCCCAAAGAGAGTTTCAGCATGTTCATCCTTTATTTCCAGGAGCGGTGGTAAGCGCCCAACGTGTGCTGCTGGCCCTCGGCCAGCTTGTCCATGGCCGCCATCCAGCCCGGCTTGACGGCGTAGCGCGCATTGCCTTCGCGGCAGGCGTCGATCGCCTCGCGCCACACGCGCGTCACCTGCGCCACGTAGGCGGGGCTGCGCTGGCGCCCTTCGATCTTCACGGCGCGCACGCCCATGGCGATCAATTGCGGCAGCAGCGCCAGGGTATTCAGGCTGGCCGGCTCCTCGATCGCGTAATACTCTTCGTCGTTGACCTCGAAACGTCCCTTGCACAGGGTCGGGTAGCTGGCGTTCTCGCCCGGCGCGTAACGGTCGATCAGCACGCCGTTCAGGCGCGACTCCAGGCCGTTCGGCGTCTCCAGCCAGCGCACGGCCTTGGCCGGCGAGCACACGCCGTGGGTATTCGGCGCCTCGCCCGTCGCATACGAGGACAGCGCGCAGCGGCCCTCGACCATCACGCACAGGCTGCCGAAGCCGAAGACCTCGATCTCGACATCCGTCTTGGCGATCAATTGCTCGACCTGCGCCATGGACAGCACGCGCGGCAGCACGGCGCGGGCGATGCCGAAGTGTTCATGGTAAAAATTGATGGCCTCGTAATTGGTGGCCGACCCCTGCACGGACAGGTGCAGGCGCAGCTGCGGCTGGTGCTGGGCCGCATACGCCATCAGGCCCGGATCGGCGACGATCATGGCGTCGATGCCGGCCTGCGCGGCGCGGTCGATGGCGCTGCGCCATACGGCCCAGTTGTGCGGCTGCGGATAGGTATTCAAGGCCAGCAAGACCTTGCGTCCATACTGGTGCGCATAGCGCACGCCCTCGGCGATGGCCTTCTCGTCGAAATTGAGGCCGGCGAAATTGCGCGCGTTGGTGGCGTCGCGAAAACCCAGGTACACGGTGTCGGCGCCATTGTCGACGGCCGCTTTCAGGGCGGGCAGGCTGCCGGCGGGACAGACCAGTTCCAGCGGTCCGGCCACGCGGGTGGCGGTGGTTGCTTCAAGCATCATGATATTCACATTCCTGTGTCGGCTCAGGGTGCAGACTATAGCCCCGCCCATGGCGCCCAGTCCTTGACCCAGGTGAAGGAATGCATGCATGGCCGGCACGCGCGCGAATTGCTTGACCTGGCTGTAAAATGCCCGTCCCATTACCCGATTCCACTGACCGCCATGCCCCGCAAACCGCTGCTGATCTTCCTGCTGACCCTGTTCCTCACCGTGCTGCAGGTGCAGTGGGCGGCGCCGGCCGACGGCCTTGACGCCGAGACGCTGTCCATCCTGTCGCCCGAGGTACTGGGCGCGTATCCGGGCGTGCTGCTGCTGTTCCTGCAGGCCGCCTTGGCGCGCCGCGCCATGTCCGTGCCGCGCCAGGCGGCCATCTGCACGGGCCTGCTGGCCGTCTACTGGCTGCTGGCGAACTACGTCACCTTCGACTTGCGCGTCGCCAGCTGGAGCACGTTCTCGCCGCTGGAAATCTGGGCGCACGTGCTGCCCGCCTCCCTCCTCAGCATCGCCGTCTGCGGCGCCGCCTGGTTCGGCCTGAGCTGCTTCATCCTGCGCCAGGGGCGCGCGAAAAAGTAAACGGGGGCGCTTTTTTCACCTGCGTCAAGGATTTGGCAAGCAACTGTACGCCCCCTTTGACGTCACTACATTTAGTGATTAATCTCCATGAAAACACCGCATGTTGTGTTTATTGGAGATTCCATGTCAACTACAGCACCAGCAAGAGCAGCCCCCGGCCAGGTCGATGTCGCCGCGTCCGTCAATGAATATCTGGACCGGCGCGACTGGCGCGTGAACGCCAACGCCAACCAGGGTTATTCCCTGGGCGGCCTGATCCTCAACGTCTCGGGCAAGGTCATCGCCAACTACTGGCTCGACCAGGTGTACCCGCCGGCTGTGGGTGCGGCGCACCGCGAAGCGGCCCTGCACATCCACGACCTCGACATGCTGGCCGGCTATTGCGCCGGCTGGTCGCTGCGCACCCTGCTGCACGAAGGCTTGAATGGCGTGCCGGGCAAGATCGAATCGAGCCCGCCGAAGCATATGTCGAGCGCCATCGGCCAGATCGTCAACTTCCTCGGCACGCTGCAAAACGAATGGGCCGGCGCGCAGGCGTTCAGCTCCTTCGACACCTACATGGCGCCCTTCATCCGCAAGGACAGCCTGCGCTACGAGGACGTGCGCCAGTCCATGCAGGAGCTGATCTTCAACCTCAACGTGCCATCGCGCTGGGGCACGCAGACGCCGTTCACCAACCTCACCTTCGACTGGGTCTGCCCGGACGACCTGCGCGAGCAGATCCCCGTCATCGCCGGCCAGGAGATGGACTTCTGCTATGGCGAGCTGCAGGCCGAGATGGACATGATCAACCGCGCCTACATCGAGATCATGATGGCGGGCGACGCCAAGGGTCGCGTCTTCACGTTCCCCATCCCGACCTACAACATCACCGAGGACTTCGACTGGCATAGCGAGAACGCCGAACGCCTGTTCGAGATGACGGCCCGCTACGGCCTGCCCTACTTCCAGAATTTCATCAATTCGGAACTCAAGCCGAACATGATCCGCTCCATGTGCTGCCGATTGCAGCTGGACTTGCGCGAACTGCTGAAACGCGGCAACGGCCTGTTCGGTTCGGCCGAGCAGACCGGATCCCTCGGCGTGGTGACGGTCAACTGCGCGCGCCTGGGCCATTTGTGGCGCGGCGACGAGAAAGCGCTGCTGGCCGACCTGGACCGCCTGCTGGAACTGGGCAAGACCAGCCTGGAAATCAAGCGCACCACCATCGAGGAACTGATGCAGCAAGGCCTGTTCCCCTACACGAAACGCTACCTGGGCACCCTGCGCAACCACTTTTCCACGCTGGGCGTGAACGGCATCAACGAGATGATCCGCAATTTCAGCGGCGACGCCTATGACATCACGGCGCCCGAAGGCCATGCGCTGGCCGTGCGCCTGCTCGACCACGTGCGCGCCCGCATGCTGGCATTCCAGGAAGAGACGGGGCATATGTACAACCTGGAAGCGACGCCGGCCGAGGGCACGACCTACCGCTTCGCCCGCGAAGACCGCAAGCGCTTCCCCGCCATCCTGCAGGCGGGCACGCCGGACAACCCCTACTACACGAATTCCTCGCAGCTGCCCGTGGGCCATACGGACGACCCGTTCGAGGCGCTGGAACTGCAGGATGCGCTGCAGCGCAAGTATACGGGGGGCACGGTGCTGCACCTGTACATGACGGAAGCGCTGTCGGACGCCAACGCCTGCCGCGAACTCGTGAAGCGCGCCCTGAGCCGCTTCTCGCTGCCCTACATCACGGTCACGCCCACGTTTTCCATCTGCCCGCGCCACGGCTACCTGGCCGGCAAGCACGAATTCTGTCCCACCTGCGACGCGGAGCTCATCGCCCGCAAGCAGGCCCACCCTGTTGCATCTCTTGAGGAAACGCCATGAACGCACGTCCCGACTTCACTCCCGCCATCACTCTCGTCGACAGCGAACGCCAGCGCTGCGAAATCTGGACCCGCGTGATGGGCTATCACCGTCCCGTTGCCTCGTTCAACATCGGCAAACAGGGCGAATTCCACGAGCGCCAGTACTTTACGGAAACGGGCGCCCGGCTTGGCCAGCCCGCCTGCCATGGCGGCTGAACTGAAAGTGGGCGGCCTGACGCCCTTTTCCGCCAGCGACTATCCGGGCAAGCTGGCGGCCGTGGTCTTCGTGCAGGGCTGCCCGTGGCGCTGCGGCTATTGCCACAATCCGCACCTGCAGGCGCGCACGCCGGACGGCGCGATGCCCTGGCGCGACGTCCTGACCTGGCTGCGCCGCCGCGTGGGCCTGGTCGACGCCGTCGTCTTCAGCGGCGGCGAGGCCTGCATGGACCCGGCGCTGGGACGCGCCATCGTCGAGGTCAAGGCGCTGGGCTTCGGCATCGGCCTGCATACGGCCTGCATCTATCCGCAGCGCCTGACCGAGGTGCTGCCCCTGCTCGACTGGGTGGGCTTCGACATCAAGGCGCCGTTTGCCGACTATCGTCATGTGACCCGCGTCGCCGGCAGCGGCGATCCGGCGCGCGCCTGCCTGGACGCCATCCTGGCCAGCGGCGTCGCCTACGAATGCCGCACCACGGCCCACCCGGACCTGCTGCCCGATGAACAGCTGCTGGCCCTGGCCGCCACCCTGGCCGGCAAAGGCGTCAGCAACTACGTGCTGCAGCAGTTCCGCGCCGACGGCTGCCTCGATGCGGCGCTGGCCGGCCGCCCCCTGCACGGCTATCCGGCGGCGCAGACCCTGGCGCAACTGGGCGCCATGTTTCCCCGTTTTACATTCCGTAACCATGGCAATTGAGCCTGCAGCCACATAATTGCTGAAAGCCCCACAAAATTCCCCGTTCTGCAACGCTGAAATGCCCTGCTTGCTGTAATGTATCAACTGCGCCGCGCACCACGCGCGGCCCGTCTGATCCATCACACAGCACTACAGATAAGCGTCATCCATGAACGATTTCACCGCAGCCAGCCCAGGCACCCCCTCCACCCACGCCGACATCCTGTACGGTCCGCCGCGACCGGATTTGCTGCGCGAGGAAGTGCTGGCCGACCTGCTGGAAGCGACGGCGCGCCGCTGCCCGCAGCAAGTCGCACTGATCGACGGCGCGCGCCGCATCACCTATGCGGAACTCGATGCCCAGGCCGGCCTGGCGGCGGCGCGCCTGGTGGCGGCCGGCGTCCAGCCCGGCGATATCGTGGGGCTGTGGCTGCCGCGCGGCGCCCACCTGCTGCTGATGCAGGCGGCCATCGCCAAGGCGGGCGCCGCCTGGCTGCCCGTCGACGAAGACACGCCCGTCGAGCGCCTGCAAGTGTGCCTCGACGACGCCAATGGGGCCGGCGTCGTCAGCTGCGCGCAATTTGCGCCGCGCCTGGAAGCTGCCGGAGTCCAACGCCCCGTATGGACGGCGGAAAGCCTGCTGGCGCCCGCCACGCCGGGAGAACGCCTGCCCGCGCGCGGCGCCGTGCAGCCCGACCACCCCGCGTATGTGATCTACACGTCCGGTTCCACGGGCAAGCCGAAGGGCATCCTGATCAGCCAGCGCAGCATCTGCCACTTCCTGCGCAGCGAAAACGCCGTGCTCGAAGTGCGGCAGGACGACACCGTCTACCAGGGCTTTTCCGTGGCCTTCGACATGTCGTTCGAGGAAATCTGGATTGCCTACCTGGTGGGCGCCACCCTGTGGCTGGGCCCCAAGGACATCTCGGGCGACCCGGAAGCGCTGCCGCGCGCGCTGGCGGCCAACCACGTCACCGTGCTGCATGCCGTGCCGACCCTGCTGGCCCTGTTCGCGGAGGACGTGCCGAGCCTGCGCCTGATCAACCTGGGCGGCGAAATGTGCCCGGAATCGCTGGTCGAGCGCTGGTCGCGCCCGGGCCGCGCCATGTTCAACACCTATGGCCCCACCGAGGCCACCGTGTCGTGCAGCCTGGCCCGCCTGCGGCCGGGAGAGCCCGTCACCATCGGCACGCCGCTGCCCAATTACGGCTTGCTGGTGCTGCAGGTGGCCGAGCCGGGAGAAAACCGTCCAGTGGCCCTGCTGCCACGCGGCGAGACGGGAGAGCTGTGCATCATCGGCCCCGGCCTGGCCGAGGGTTACCTGGGCCGGCCCGACCTGACGCTGGAAAAATTCCTGCCCAATCCGTGGAGCACCTGTCCCGACGATGCGCGCCTGTACCGCACGGGCGACCTGGCGCGCATCGATCCTGACGGCCAGGTGCTGTGCCTGGGCCGCGCCGACGACCAGGTGAAGATCCGCGGTTTTCGCGTCGAGCTGGGCGAGATCGAAGCCGTGCTGGCGCAGCAGCCCGGCGTGGGCACGGTGGCCGTGTTGCTGCGCAAGGACGACGGCATCGACCAGCTGGTGGCCTACATCGTCGGCAGCGACGATGCGCAGGAAGACGCGCTGGCGGCGAAAACCCTGCGCGCGGCCTTGAACCTGCACCTGCCGCCGTACATGGTGCCGGGCCGCTTCGAACTGCTGCCGCTGATGCCGCGCCTCACTTCCGGCAAGATCGACCGCAAAGCGTTGAAAGCCATGCCTTTGTCCGCCCCGCCGCCGGGCGAAGCCGGTGCATCGGACGTGCCGGAAACGCCGGCCGAGACAGCCCTGTTCGCGGCGCTGGCGCAGCTGTTCCCTGGCCAGGCGATACTGCGCCAGCTCGATTTCTTCAGCGACCTCGGTGGCCACTCGTTCCTGGCCGCGCGCCTGGCGTCCAGCCTGCGCGCCAATCCGGCCTACGCGCACATGACGGTGCGCGACATTTACCAGAACCGCCAGATCGGCAAGATCGCCGCCGTGCTCAATGAAGCGCCCGCACTGGCCACGCCGGAAGCCGAGTGGACGCCGCCCTCGACGTGGAAACGCTGGATCTGCGGCGCGGCGCAGGCGGCGGCCGTGCCGGGCCTGGTGACCCTGCGCATGGCGCAATGGCTGGCGCCCTTCTTCACCTACCACTTCTTCACGGGCGACGCGGGCGACACGGTGCCGCGCGCCGTCGCCGCCTCGATCGGCGTCTTCCTGCTGGCGACACTGGCCGAATTTGCCATCGCCATCGGCGGCAAGTGGCTGATCGCCGGACGCCTGAAAGCGGGCAGCTATCCGCTGTGGGGCGTCACGTATTACCGCTGGTGGCTGGCCGACCGCCTGGTCGAATCGGCGCCCACCTACCTGCTCAGCGGCTCGTCGCTGAACAGCTGGTGGCTGCGCGCGCTGGGCGCGAAAGTGGGCAAGGAAGTCGTCATCGGCTCGATGACCCTGCGCGCGCCCGATTTGCTGGACATCGGCGACAACGTCAGCGTGGGTAATGCCGTCAACTTCGAAAACGCCCGGGTCGAACGGGGTCGGCTGCTGCTGGGCCAGATCCGCATCGCCGACGATTGCTGCATCAGCTCCTACGCGATCATGGAAGGCAATACCAGCATGGCTGCCTTCGCCCATCTGGAAGGGCAGTCGGCACTGGCAGACGGCGTGGCCGTGCCGGCGGGCCGCATCTGGACCGGTTCGCCCGCGCGCGACATCGGCCCCTACGACCCGGCCAGCCAGCCGCCGCGTCCTGCCGTCTCGCGCCTGCGCCTGATGGGCGAAACCGTGTTCTTCTGCTACGGCATGGTGCTCATCGCCGTGCTGTTCTTCATGCCCGTCTTCCCCAGCTTCGTGCTGATCGACTGGTTCGACGAACGCGAAATGATGCCGTGGCTGCAGGGCCGCGACGTGACGACGCAGCTGGCCCGCTACTTTGTGCTGGCCTTCCCCGCCAGCGCCGTGCTGATCGTGCTGACGGCACTGCTGTCGGCGGCCATCCGCTGGGGCGCGCTGCCGCGCCTGAAACCGGGCAGCTCGCCTGTGCACAGCAATATCTATTGCGCCAAGTGGCTCGTCAGCCACATCCAGGAATCGAGCCTGAACGTGCTGCACGGCATTTACGCCACCGTGTACGCGCCGTACTGGTACCGGCTGCTGGGCGCCAAGGTGGGCAAGGGTGCCGAGATTTCCACGGCGCTGGGCGTGGTGCCCGACATGCTGACCCTGGGCGACGACACCTTCATCGCCGACGCCGTCATGCTCGGCGACGAACAGATCGACGGCGGCTGGATGACCATGCGCCCCACCGTCATCTCGCACCGCAGCTTCGTCGGCAACGGCAGCTACATCCCGGACGGCACCGTCCTGCCCGAGCACGTGCTGATCGGCGTGCACACGCACGCGCCGCGCAACGAACAGATGCACAGCGGCGACACCTGGCTCGGTTCTCCGCCCATGCACCTGCCGGCGCGCGAACAGGTCAGCGGCTTTGCCGAGCACCTGACCTTCAAGCCATCCATCCTGCGCCGCCTGGGCCGCAGCCTGATCGAAGCGTTCCGCATCGTCGCGCCGCACGCGGTGGTGATCGCCGTCGGCTACACGCTGGTGCTCGACGTGATGCCGATCGCCGGCGCCGGACGCTGGGGCGAAGTGGTGGGCGACCTGGCGATTGCCGGCATCGCCTACGGCATCGGCAATTTCGTCGTCGTCCTGCTGTTCAAGTGGCTGCTGCTGGGGCGCTACCGCAAGCACGCGGCGCCCATGTGGACGCCGTTCGTGTGGGTATCGGAAGGCGTGACGAATCTGTACGAAGGCATCGCCGTGCCCAACTTCATGCGCTACCTGCGCGGCACGCCGTGGCTGCCGCTGGCCTTCCGCCTGTTCGGCTGCAAGATCGGCCGCGGCGTCTACATGGATACCACCGACATCACGGAATTCGATTGCGTGCACATCGGCGACTACAGCGAATTGAACGCCCTCACCTGTCCCCAGACGCATCTGTTCGAAGACCGCGTGATGAAGATCGACCACGTGGAGATCGGCAAGCGCGTCTACATGGGCCCGCGCAGCTCCGTGCTGTACAGCGCCAGGGTGGGCGACAATGCGCGCCTGGGCCCGCTGACCCTGGTGATGAAGGGCGAACACATCCCCGCCGGCAGCAACTGGGCCGGCTGCCCGGCCGCGCCGCTGCGGACGTGATGGAGGCGACGCAGTACTGGTCCGGGGATGGATTGCTGGTGATCGGCATCCCTGCCCCGACCTCGCGCCCCGAGGCACGACGGCGGTTGCGGCTAGCCGTGCGCGAGGCCGTGGCGCGGTGGCTGAAGCTGGACATCGCCGCCATCGCGCTGGAATCGACGCCAGGCAGCCCTCCCCGTTTGCTGCTGGCCGGCCGAACTGCGGGCCTGTCGTTCAGCCATGACGAGGGCATCTCGCTGGCCGCCATCGGCCTGCATGGCGCCGTCGGCATCGACGTCATGCGCGTGCAGGACATTCCCGACTGGGCGAATCTGGCACGCGACTACCTGGGGCCGCTGGTGACGCGGGAACTGGCCGCCTGCCCCGCCGCGCAGCGCCCGCTGCGGCTGGCGCAGGCCTGGACGGCGCGCGAGGCAACGCTCAAGTGCGCGGGCTTGCCGCTGGCGGAGTGGAGCGCGGCCGCGCCAGCTTGCCGCCTGCAGGCGCTGACGTTGCCGGCACCGCATGTGGCGACCCTGGCATACTAATCTTCCTTGCCCTCGGCCGCCCCGCCGACCTGGACGAAAATCAGTTTTACGATAATACTGACGAGCAGCCCCAGTAGCCCGATCAATTCCAGCATGGTCTTTCCTTTGCAGTGACAGCAGACCAGTCCACTGTAGCGTGCTTGCGGGACCCAGGCTAATATCAAATCAGGCAGTCAACGATCTCGAAAAGGCATACGATTGATTTCCCTCAAACAGTTCAAGTACTTTGTCGAGATTGTCGATGCGGGCAGCTACTCGCGCGCGGCGGAAAAGCTGTATATCGCCCAGTCGGCCCTGAGCCGGCAAATCAAGGAGCTGGAAAACGAGGTGCAGGCGCTGCTGCTCACGCGCGACGCGCGCCATATCGAGCTCACGCCGGCCGGCCAGGTATTTTATGAACGCGCCAGGCGCATCCTCGAAGATATCGAGGAAACCGTGCGCCAGACGCGCCACGTGGGACAAGGGGCGCAAGGCATCATCCGCCTGCTGCATTCAAGCTCGGTCACGCTCACGCCCGCCATCGGCGCCGTGCTGAACCGGCTGCTGGCGCAGTTTCCCGGCGTCTCGCTCGATATCTCGAAAGGCTCGTCGGAAAACCAGGCGGCCGACATCGAGGAAGGCCGTGCCGACCTGGGCCTCGTGCGCCTGCCCACCCTGCGCAAGCACGCCAACATCGTCGTGCGTGACCTGTACGCGGAAAAGCTGGTGGTGGCCGTGTCGGCGGCGTCGCCGCTGGCGGTGCTGCAGAGCACAACCATTGCCGCCCTGCGCGACGAAGCGTTCGTCTCGATCCCGCACAAGGAACGCGGCGGCCTCAGCTACCTGGTGGCGGGCCTGTGCCTGGCGCAGGGTTTCTTTCCGAAGGCGGCGCGCGCCCTGTCGCGCAAGACGTCGCAGCTGAACCTGATCGAAGCCAACATGGGCATCGCCATCGTCCCCGACAGCATGCGCCTGGTGGCGCCGCCCGGCGTGCGTTTTATCGCCCTGCCCGACGACGAGTCGCATTCCGTCGTCGGCCTGATCTCGCCGCGCGCGGCCAGCGGCATGGTGGCCGCGTTCACGGAAGCGTTCGTGCGCGAGATGAACGGGCTGCAGGCGGCGGATTAACCTTCCGCGTACAGCGCCGCATCGGCCTCGCGCACGGCCGCCATCAGCAAGGCCAGTTTCATGACATCGAGCTTGCCGTCGGTGCGCACGCGCGAGCACAGGTCGATGCCGTACGGGCGCACCTGGCGCAGCGCGTCCGTCACATTGGCCGCATCGAGGCCGCCAGCCAGGAAGACGGGACGCGGGCTGGCGCGCACGAAGCGCGCGCTGATGCCCCAGTCGTGCGTGCGGCCCGTGCCGCCCAGTTCCGGGACAGGCGCGCCGGGGCGGCCCGAGTCGAGCAAAAACGCATGCACATGGGGCGCGTAGGCGGGAATCAGCTCCAGCGCCTCGTCTCCCTCCACGTGGATCACCTGCACGCGCCGCACGTGGGGCAGCAGGCGCGCCAGTTCGGCCACCTCGCCCGGGTCGACATGGCCGACGATCTGCACGGTGGTCGGCTGCGTGGCGCGCACGTGCCCGGCGATGGCCTGCGCCGTCGTTTCGGATGTCAGCAGGAAGGTGGACACGGGCGGCGGCGTCCACGCGGCGATCTGCGCAATGCGCGCGTCGGGGATCGGGCCGGGGCCGGACGGCATGGCGCCCACCAGCCCCAGCGCGTCGGCGCCGGCCGCAATCGCCAGTTGCGCCTCGTCGATGGAAGCGATGCAGCAGATCTTGATGCGGGTTCTCATGGTCTTGGGTCGTCAGTATGAATGATCAACATTACAACATAGGGAGAGTGCGCGCGCCAAGGCACGCGGTCAAGCGCGCATGCAATTGTGTGCCAGAATGGGGCCATCGCACACTTCCAGAGGAACCCATGGCCGACTACAAGAATCCCAGCTACGTGGCCCGCTCCATGCATCCGCGCTTCGACGAACTGACGTCGCCCGGCGAAGCCGTGCCGTATTCGGGCATTTACCGCTGCGACGGCTGCGCGCATGAAATCGTCTCGACGGAAGGCCACGTCATGCCGCCGCAAAACCACCACCAGCACAGCAGCGAGCAGGGCGCGATCCGCTGGCGCCTGATCGTCAGCCCCCGCTGACGGCGGCGCGCGATTGTGCGTGGATTGTGCGGCGCAGATTGACAGGCGCCGGGCGCCGGCCGATACTTGATTCATCCCGGATCGCCAATAGAACGCCACTGGAACGCCCGCATGCGCATCGTCGATTTTGAAGTCCGCAAGGAGTGCCCGCCGCAGCTGTGCGACTGCGAGCGCGAGCGGCTGCTCGCCGATCCGCAGGCGGATGTCACCATCCTGCGCCTGAACCTGACGGAAGAAAAGCGCCTGCTCGCGCATATCGACGGCATTGCCACGTATGCGCAGCTGAAACAGCTGCAGCAGCGCCTGCAGGCCAACCTGGGAGTGGAACTGCAGATTGCGCCGGGCGGCGGCGAAGTGCGCACCGTGCGCGGCTTCCAGATCCGCCTGCTCGAGCGTCCGGGCCTGTGCCGCAAGACGCGCGCCGCCATCCCCGCCGCCGTGCGGCGCTGCCTGGCCGCGCATCCCGAGATCGCGTTTGCGATCCTGAATGAAAACGATCTGCTCGGCGGGGTGTGAACCGGGCAGGTCGGATTAGCGGGCACCGCGTAATCCGACACCATTGTTGGCGTATGTGCGAATGTCGGATTACGCTCCGCTAATCCGACCTACGCCGTCACGCCGGCACGGATGGGAATGACCTTGCCTTTCGCCTCGCGCGCGCGTAGCTGCCCGCAGCCCCCTTCCACGTCCTGCCCCGCCGAATCGCGCAATTTGGTCAGCACGCCCCGCTCGTGCAATGCGGCGGCGATGGCCCGCGCCTTGTCCCAGCTGGGGCGCCGGAACGGCAAGTCGTCGATGGTGTTATACGGGATCATGTTCAGCACCGCATATTTCCCCTTCAGCAGGTCGACGATGCCATCCATCTCGTCGTCGCCATCGTTGACGCCTTCCATCAGGGTCCATTGATATTGCACCGGATAGCCGGTCAGGCGCGCATACGACTCGCCGAAGTCCACCAGTTCGCGCGGAGACAGCCTGGGCGCGCGCGGCAGCAGCTGCTCGCGCAAGTCCTGTTTGGTCGTGTGCAGCGACAGCGCCAGCGCGGGCTTCACCCGTCCCTGCGGCAGGCGCTCGAAGGCGCGCGGGTCGCCCACGGTGGAAAACACGAGGTTCTTGTGGCCGATATTACCCTCGGTGCCCAGCAACTCGATCGCTTCCATCACATTATTCAGGTTATGCGCCGGTTCGCCCATGCCCATGAAGACGACCTTCTTCACGGGGCGCAGCGTGCGCGCCAGCACCACCTGCGCGACGATCTCGCCGCTCGTCACCTGGCGGATCAGGCCATCGCGGCCCGTCATGCAGAACTGGCAGCCGACGGCGCAGCCGACCTGGCTGGAGACGCACAGGCCGTCGCGCGGCAGCAGCACGCTTTCCACCGTCTGGCCATCATGCAGTCCCACCAGCAGGCGCGCCGAGCCGTCCGCGCCCGGATGGGTGCTGAGCAGCTTGAGCATGCCCTGCAATTCGAGGTCCAGCGCAGGCAAGGCCAGCCGCACGGGCAGCGGCAGGAAATCCTCGGCGCGGCGCCGGCCCTGATCATGCGGCTGCGCCTGTATCCAGTCGCGCAGCACGCGCTGTTCGTGCAGGGGCTTGGCGCCGAGCGCGCGCAGGCGCTGGCGGAGGTGGTCGATTTGCATGGCGTCTGAATAAGAAAACGGCGCGCAGGAATGAAGCCCGGCGCGCCGTATTACGGGTAAAAGCGTTAGACTTTTTTGACGAATTCCGTCTTCAGGCTCATCGAGCCGAAGCCGCCGATCTTGCAGTCGATGTCATGGTCGGCATCGACCAGGCGGATGTTCTTGACCTTGGTGCCCATCTTGACGACGCCGCCGCCGCCCTTCAGCTTCAAGTCCTTGATGACGCTGACCGTGTCGCCGTCCTGCAGGATATTGCCGGCCGCGTCGCGGTACACCTTGGCGCCCTCTTCCACCGCATCGCCAGCCGTGGCCGACCATTCATGCGCGCATTCAGGGCAGATCAACTGGCTGCCATCTTCGTACGTGAATTCGGATTTGCATTGCGGGCATGGTGGTAATGTGCTCATACTTCTCTCTGTCTGGTGAACAGCGTTGTGCTGTAAAAGCCGACAGTATACTGCCTACGCCCCGCATCAGCGTGCTTTTTTAGCCATCATTATCAAGTACGGCGCACAATTTCGATGGTGCTGTGGACGATTTCCTCGTGGACGCCGATGCGCGCGCGCAGCTCGGCGGCCGTCAAGGCCGGATCGCGGCTGACGACGGACAAGGCGCACGAATACAGTTGCTTGCCCACGCGCCAGACGTGGAGGTCGACGATGCGCGGCGTGTCGCCGGCGCTGTCCACCTCCACCGCCTCGCGGATTTCCTGCACCACGGGGTGGTCCATTTCGCGGTCCAGCAAGACCTTGCCCGTCTCCTGCATCAGCTTTTTCGCCCACAGCGCCACCAGCACGGCGCCGACGATGCCCATCACGGGATCGAGCCAGCGCCAGCCGTACAGCCAGGCGCCCGCCAGCGCGACGATGGCCAGCACGGACGTGGCGGCGTCGGCCAGCACGTGGACATACGCGGCCTTCATGTTCAGGTCTTCGCCATGGTGGTGGCCGTTGTGCTCGTGATGCTCGTGATGCTCATGCCCATGGTGGTGGCCGTGGTCATGGTGGCCGCCGAGGATCAGCGCGCACGCCAGGTTCACCAGCAAGCCAAAGGCGGCCACCGCCATCGCCTCGGGATAGTGGATGGCCTGCGGCGAGAACAGGCGCTCGACGGAAGCGGCCAGCATCAGCACGGCCACGCCCAGCAGCAGGATGGCGCTCGTGTAGCCGGCCAGCACTTCGATCTTCCACGTGCCGAAGGCAAAGCGGGGATCGCGCGCATAGCGGCGCGCCGCCGCATACGCAAACGCGGCCAGGCCGATGGCCAGCGAGTGCGAACTCATATGCCAGCCATCGGCCAGCAAGGCCATGGAGTTGTACCACCAGCCGGCGGCGATTTCCAGCGCCATGGTGGCCAGGGTGATCCACATGACGAGGCGCGCGCGGCTTTCCGCCTTGCCATTGGCGCCGTCAAACACATGCTCGTGCTGCCAGGCGGAGAGGTCTTCCGCCATGTTTTGCTGTTTCATGCCGTTCTTCCTTGCCGTGTCATTTGAGGTAGGTGCGCAAAATGCCCGCGATATCGTCGGCGCCCCTGGCCCGCTCGTCGCTGCCGATGTCCGGGCTGGCCACGTGCTCGCGCAGGTGCTCCTCGATGACTTCCGCCATCAGGCCATTCACGGCGCCGCGCACGGCGGCGATCAGCTGCAGCACCTCGCCGCAGTCGCGCCCCTCTTCCAGGCCCCGCTCCAGGCCTTCCACCTGGCCGCGGATGCGCTTCACGCGATTGAGCAGCCTGGTCTTGTTGTGCGATGTGTGTCCCATGATTTCGTCTCGATAAATACTATAGGGGGGTATACTATCAGAAACCGCCACGGCCGCGGCAAGGCGCAAAAAAAGCCGCGCATCCTGGCGGACGGGCGGCTGCATGGCGACGACGTTTTATGAGGCAGGATCGGCGATCTTTTGCAGCTTGCTGGCCAGCGACGCATCGGACAATTCGCCCAGGTGCGTATCGACCAATCGCCCTTGCGCGTCGTAGAACAGGGTGGTGGGCAGGGCCGAGGAACCGGCCGCCTTGCCCAGCGCCGCCTCGCTGTCGAGCACCACATTGCGCAGCGCCAGGCCGCCCGGCGCAAGGAAGGCGTGGACGGGGGCGGCGTCCTCGCGCTGGTTCGCATACACGAAGACGATACCGGCATGCGCCTTCTGCGCGGCGGCCAGCACGGGCATCTCGCGCCGGCACGGCGGGCACCAGCTGGCCCACAGGTTGACCACCATGGGCTTGCCGCCGGCCAGCGCCGCCAGGGTCGTCGGCGCGCCGTCGACAGTCTGCAGCGCCACGGCCGGCAGGGCCGTCGGCTTGTCATATGCCAGCCCCAGGCCCGCACTCAGCACGCCCCAGGCCAGCGCGCCCGACGCCACGCTGAGCGCCAGCGGACGGCGCGCGGCCGCCATGGCGGGACGCCGGCAGCGCCACGCGGCCACCAGCAGCGCGCAGGCGATGCCGGCCGGTGCCAGGAAACCGCCATCGCGGATATTGATGATGGACCAGGGCGCCGCCAGGTACTGTTCATGCCAGCGCAGCACGAAGGCCAGCCGCGCCGCCAGCAGCCCGGCGATCAGCATGTCGGACACGAGGGGGCCGGCATCGGGCATCTGGCGCCGGCGTTGCAGCCAATGCGCCACGCCGTAGGCCACGCACAGCGAAACGATCAGCAGGACCAGGCCTGTGGGCAGGGCCAGGGGGCCGATTTGCAGGGACAGCATGGGCGCTCTCTATCTCGTCGAATGGACGACCATTCTGCCCCATGCGGATTAAGCAGGCGTTAAGCGGCGCGAAATCAGGTGGCCAGCGCTTCCTTGCGCACGAAGTGCATGGCTTGCGGCTGGTCCACCAGCACGCACTGCTTGCCCGTGCGCTTGCAGTGGTCGTGCACGCGCCAATAGGCGTCATGGCTGACGCAACCCGTCTGGCAAATCACCAGGTCGGCCGCCACCAGGCCCGCTTCCAGCGCCGCCGCATCGTCTGCGCCATCGTCGCCGCCCGCGTGATGCAGGAAGCGTCCGCCGGCCTGCTCGATGGCTTGCTGCGCCACGTTGGCGCCATCCGCATCCTGGCCCGCTTCCGGGTGCAAATAGTTACCCACATACAGCACGGCCTTTTCGCGCACGCCCGCCAGCAGGTCCACTTGCAGCGCGGCACGGGGCACGGCCGAGGGCGCAGGCACCCACTGCAGGCGCAGCAATTCGCGCATCAGGTCCTGCACCCGCTCGCTGAGCCATTCGACCTTGCGCGCCAGCCGCGCGCGCGTCGGCAAACCCGGCGCGGCGGCAGCCAGCTCGGCCAGTTCCTCGCGCGCCAGCGCCAGCTTCGTGTCGCGGATGACGACCTGTGCCCGCGCGCGCATCAATTCCGCTTCCAGCTGCGCAATGCGCGCCGCCTGCCCGGCCAATTGCGCACTGCAACGGGCCTGCGCCCGTCCATATTCGCCCATCAGCACGCGATGTTCGTGCGCAATCAAATCCTCGTTACCGTACAAACTGCCCATCATGCCCTCCTTCACACGCGTGGCGCCATTGCGCCGGCCCATCGCCACCCCATTGAGCCGCATTATAAATGAGAATCATTATTATTTGCGCATGCACGTGTGCGCAGTAGGGATATGCGAGCGCCGCCGGCGTCAGGCAGCGGGCGAACAGGACAGCATGTGCTGCCAGACGTCATCCTGCACCTGCCGCACGTGCCGCAAGCCGTCCGCGCCGCGATACGTGTCCAGGGCATTCGGCCACGCGATATCGATGAACAACAGCCGTTGCGGATCGATCAGCAGGGACTGGCCCACATAATTTCCCTTGATCTCGCCCTTGTTCACGGCCAGCAGGCGCGCGCCGCCGGCCAGCGCCCGCTCTTCGAGGACCACGCCGCTGCGTTCGGCCACATCGCGCAGCCAGCGCTCACGCCAGCGCGCCTGTTCCTCGAATTGCCCCGCCGGCGGCCGGTCGAGCTTGACCACGGCCGCCACCGGCCCGCCGATGCCCGCCTGCAGCGAAAAGCCCATGCGTTCCTGCAGTTCGACCGTGTACGCCTCGCCCTTGACCTCGATCCGGTAGCGCCCCGCCCCATCCTGCACCCGCAGGTCGGCCTGGTGATAGGCGGGCCGGACGCAATTGGCATATTGATAGGCGAGCACATCGAGGAACGGCGGTGCGACGGGGGCGGACGCCGCCATGGCGGGCGACAGGCTGGCACACAGCGCGGCGGCGGCGCATTTCATCGTATTCATACTTTCTCCGGTTCACGTGGCACGGCAATGACGGCCGGAAACAGGCCCGGCCCGCCATCATGTTGCTTCTACATAATATTTTGCACAATTTTTTATTGATGGTGGAATTGGCAAGAACGGCACTCTACCTGACGGAGACAAAATCGCCCGCACGGCCTGCGCAAGACAGCCCCTGGCGCGCGATTCAATTGAATCGCGCTTGTGAAATCGCTATTTCTAAGGTGTAATCTTATAAGCAAGTCATTGAATTAATTGCAAGTACGCTCATTTCGCCACACGGAGTTCCCTTCAATGTCCGAATTGGTCCAAGCAAGCGCGTCGCCGTCACCCGTCGCCAACGGCGTCAGCCAGGCCACGCGCCTGCTGAAGCTGAGCACGCCGCTGGGCCCGGACAAGCTGCTGGCCGAATCCGTGCGTGGCGAGGAAGGCTTGAGCCAGGGATGCGTGTTCCATATCACCGCCCTCTCGCTCGACGCGGCCATTCCGCTCAAGTCGCTGATCGGCCAGCCCGTCCTGCTGGAATTGCTCATGGCCGATGGCGGCTGGCGCCCGTTCCACGGCCACGTCACCGCCGTCGAACTGGCCGGCGCGAACGGCGGCTTTGCCCGCTACAAGCTGACGATGGAGCCGTGGAGCGCCTTTCTCGCACACGGCCGCGACAGCCGCATCTTCCAGGACATGGCGGTGCCCGACATCCTCGAGGTCCTGTTCCAGCGCTACCAGGGCCAGGGCATGCTGGCGCCGGCCTGGCGCTTCGAGCTGCTCGACCGCACGCGCTATCCGAAGCGCAGCATCTGCACGCAGTACCAGGAAAGCGACTGGGCCTTCGCGGAACGGCTGATGAGCGAGGAAGGCCTGTTTTACCATGTCGAGCACCTGGGCGACGCGGGCAGCGCCAGCCTGGGCAGCCACACCATCGTGATCGCCGACCATAACGGCAGCTTCAAGCCGAATGCCCAGGCCAGCATCGCCTACACCCAGCCCGGCGCCGTCATGCCGCAGGACAGCATCGACCGCTGGCGCATGCATGTGCGCCAGCAAACCAACGGCATCGAGCTGTCGAGCTGGGATTACCGCACGCGCGGCGAGCGTCCCGTCAGCGCTGGCGGCGCCGCCGCCGACGGCATGCCGCTGGTCAGCCGCGACGCGCCCGGCGCCTATGCCTATGCCTCGCGCGAGCAGGGCCAGCGCATCGCCGAGCAGCAGCTGCAGGCGCTGACGGCGGGCAAGGAAGTCTTTGTCGGCGCCGGCACCGTGCGCACCCTGGCGCCAGGCACCACCTTCGCGCTCACCGGCCAGGCGCAGACCGATGCGGCGGCCAATGACGACGAACGCAGCTTCCTCGTCGTGCGCACCGTGCACCTGATGCACAACAATCTGGACGCGGAACTGGGCGGCGGCCTGCTGCAGCGCTTTGGCCAGGGCTTGCTGGACATGCTGACCGGCGATGCGGAAACGGACAGCCTGCTGGCGGCAGGCAAGTCGATCGCCGAGCGCGCGCCCTATCGCAACCGTATCGACGCCATCCGCAGCAAGATACCGTACCGCAGCAGCCGCGCCGACAGCCACGGCCACTTGCTGCATCCGCGCCCCACCGTCTTCGGCCAGCAGACGGCCATCGTCGTGGGGCCGGCCGGCGCGCAGCTGCATACGGACCGCGACCACCGCATCAAGGTGCAGTTCCACTGGCAGCGCGGCGCGCAAAGCCACAGCCGGCTGGCCCATCCTGCCGCCGATGGCCATGCGGGCGCGCCCGGCGACGACAGCGCCGGCACCTGGGTGCGGGTGGCAACGCCGCTGGCGCCCGTCGCCGGGGCCAACTGGGGCAGCAATGCCCTGCCCCGCGTGGGCCAGGAAGTACTGGTCGACTTCCTGGAGGGCAATATCGACCGCCCCGTCGTGATCGGCACGCTGTACAACGGCCGTGGCCAGGCCGATGCGCAAAGCAACCAGGTCAGCCAAGGCACGGGCGCGGCGACGGGCAATGCACCGGCCTGGTTTCCCGGCCAGACCGGCGCCCACGCCCACCCTGCCGCGCTGTCTGGCATCAAGACCCAGGCGATGCAGGCGAGCCAGGGCGGCGCCGGTGCCTACAGCCAGCTGGTGTTCGACGACAGCCCGGGCCAGGCCCGCGTCGCCCTGCAGCGCCATGCGGGCGTGCACGCGGGCACGGCCGAGCTGAACCTGGGCCATTTGCGCCACCAGAGCGATAACCAGCGGCTGGCGCCGGCCGGTTTCGGCGCCGAGCTGAAAACGGAACACAGCGCCGCTCTGCGCGCGGGAGCGGGCCTGCTGCTGTCGGCGCATGGCCGCGATGGCGGCGCCGGCAGCCAGATGGATGCGCAGGAAGCGCTGGAGCAAGTCCGGCAAAGCCTGCAATTACAAACCTCGCTGGCCGAGCAGGCGCACAAGCATCAGGCACTCCAGCTCGCCATCCCGGAGGACGCCGGCCCGCCAGCAACGGCGGCGCAGACGCAGCCGGACACGGCGCCGGAGGCGGCCACCTTGCCCGCCATCGTGCAAATGGAACACAGCATGACCGTCCTGGGCGCAACGGCCGCCGGCCAGGCGGCGGACCCAGGACAGGGCCAGCAGGCAGCGGGCGGCCAGGGCCACGCCAGCGCTTACAGCGAAGCGCATCTGCAATTGTCCAGCCCGTCGGGCATCGCCGCCACCACGCCCGCCACTGCCGTGCTCACCGCGGGCGGCAGCGCCAGCGTGACGGCCGGCGCCGACATCAACTTCGCCGCGCAGGGCAACAGCATGTATGCGCTGGGGAAAGGCATCAGCCTGTTTACCTACGGCAAGGCCAGCAACAATGACAAGCCGAACCAGGAAACCGGCATTCGCCTGCATGCGGCCAGCGGCAAGGTCAGCAGCCAGAGCCAGGCCGACGAAACGCGGCTCACGGCGGACAAGGCCGTCACCGTCACCAGCACGGCCAAGAGCGTCGGCGTGGCGGCCCAGCAGCACGTGCTGATGACGGCCCAGGGCGCCTACATCCGCCTCGAAGGCGGCAACATCATGCTGCACGGCCCCGGAAAAATCGACTTCAAGGCCAGCATGAAGGAATTGACGGGGCCGGCCAGCAGCACCCCAAAATTACCGTTGTTACCGCAGGCTGGGGATGCAAGCAATTTCATGGAATTGAATTATCGCTGGGATGATTTACAGCCCATGGTGGGGGCGCCGTACGTCTTGCTGTTCGACAACGGCACCCGCCTTGAAGGCAAGCTCGATGCCAACGGCTTTGCCCGCCTGGAAAACCTGCCTGATCGCAATGCCGTCGTGATCTACGGCGAAGACGAAAGGGAAGCGGTTCCACGCCACAAGCAGAAACCGAACCAGCTGGCTGGCAGCAAGCCGAAAAGTGACGACGAGGCGCAATCGGTCCTCGAACGTTACCTGGCACAGGAGGCAGCCTATTACAAAGACAATTTCTTTCCGGATGAGCTAGACGACATGGCGGATGACTTTCCTGCAGGCGCCACCGCCAGCACCCTGGAATACGATTTTCACTACGACGATTATCGCTACAAGGACGAAGACAGCAGTGCGGACAAGGCCGCAAGCAAAAGCTACCGCGACTTGCACGATCAGCAAGACGGCGAGTCATGAGCGGCCTCACGCCAGCCGTCCCGGCCAGCACCATCCGTGGCGCCTCGCCAGCCAGCCGCGCGCTCAGGCAAGCCGATGACGGCATCGGTACCTGGCTGAGCGACCTCGTCACCGGCTCCGGTTCCTCTCCCGCGCACATCATCATCACCGGCATACTCGGTGTCGTCCCTGGCGTGGGACAGGCCATGGATGCGCGCGACCTGATCCTTGGCATCATCGTCATCAGCAAATCACCGTCCGCCATCGGCGCCTGGGTGGAACTGGCCATCACCCTGGTCGGTTGCGTACCGGCCGTGGGCGATACGCTCAAGGTCGGTTTCAAGCTGATGAACAAGGGGCACAATTTCGGCCGCGTGCTGGAAGCCGTCTCGCCCAAGCTGCGCGGCAACGTCGAAAAATTCATGCGCAAGATCGACTGGAACGTGCTGGCGCATGAAAGCAAGGGACTCTTCAAGGGCGTGATCGACACCTTCATCGACGGCATTGACAGCTGGGTCGTCAAAGCCGTGGCGGGAAAGTCGGAAGTCAAGCTGTTGATCCAGGAAATGCAGGCAATCCAGAAACGCGGTCCGAAAATGATCGAGGACGCCTTCGCCGAACTGAAAAAACTGCACGGCAAGATGATGGGCCATGACTTGCCGCATAACACGGCCGCCGTCGGCAACGCCACGGGAAAGACCGTGCAGCATGAAGCACGGGAGGTGGGGAAGGATATCGCCGGCAAGGAAGCAAAGGCCGCCAGCAAGGCCGAAAAGAGGCTCGCCGCGAAAAAGAACAAGGATGTCACAGGAAATCAGGCCAAGCCGAATTCCAGCAAGGTCAATACCAAGAAAAAAGGCGAAAAGAAAAAACAGAAATGGCGCACCGGCGTGCCGGCCGAGCACATCACCGATTACTTCGTGAAGAAAAGACATGCGCTGTTCAAGAAGGCAAACAATGCCGGCAAGCTGACGGAAGAGCATAGCGTGCCGCACACCGGACTCGATCACCTGTGGTTCAAGGGCGCCGGCCTTAGCCAGCCTTTCATTGTCGGTGAAACCAAGTCGAGCATCTTCGACTCCTTTCGCCTGATGGCGGCGCTGCCCGCCGATCTGCAGGAAAAATTCAGTTCCCTGAGGGCGGACGAAGCGGCGAATCCCACGCCAAACAATAACAAACCGAATATTTTCGATAACGCGGACCGCGATGCCCATGCAAATCAAAGCGCCAGAATGGGAAACAAGGAAGCGGATGAAAAAGAACTGAGAAAAGGCTTGAACAGGGAAAATAAGGAAACGAAGCTGCCCACGCAAATGAGCCACGCATGGATAGCCCGCTCGCTCCAGCAGGAAAAACTGACGGCTACCGGACTCACCATCAAGCCCTTGATGAAAAAATACGCCACAGGCCAGCTCCTCAACCCTGACGCCAAGCCCCCGTATCTGCGCTGGATCTCGCTGGTCACCGGTCGTCAGTTGAACAAGCATCGGCAGTCGAAGGGAAGCAATCATGAAATCCAATTGATGCTGGATATTCCAGACAACATATTAAGGAAATAAGCATGCAGACACTGGATGAAAAGACTTTTCTCGCATCCCGCAGAGAATTGCTGTTGTCATACGCCATTTATGTTGAAAGCAAAACCAGCCAGGACGAGGGTTTCGACATGGTGCAGGCAGGTTTGCAACAGCCGGCGGAAGTACTGCAGAATATTCCCCCCGAAAATTTCATGACGGCGACGCGCGAGCGGGCCTGGGACGGCATCGACCAGCTCTCCCTCGCATACAGCGCCGGCCATGCCACGGCCGATCTGCGCGCGCTGTATCCCACGATACTGGAATACTGGGAAGCGTATGCCAAATATGACAAGGCTTTCGACGTGCAGGCAAGCGCCGCGGAACAGGGATTTCCCCACTTCGCCCTGCCCGACGTCGCGTACGAACAGGTCAACCGGATGATCTGCCTGGGCATACTCCTGGGTTGGGGCAATTTGCTACCCCGCCTGGCGCCAGTCATCGATTTCAACAACCATGAAAAAGATGGGCTGGTCGAACGCCTGCTGGCATTTTCCATCGCCGGCCGGGATACCGCCTGGCCGGAATGCACGCGCCACCTGCCCTACTTCAAGACGCTCAAGATATTCGCCGCAGAAAAAAATGATCGCCCGGCGTTGATGCAGGACTACCTGGACGAATGGTATTACGCCAGCCGTCGCGAGCCCTACTATGGCAGCCACGAGCGCGACACCTCCTTTTCAGGCTACTGGTCATGGGAAGCGGCGGCCATTACTTGCCTGCTCGATATCGACGACAGCAGCTATCGCGATGCCAAATTCTATCCGGCAGACCTGACGGCCTTCTTCCGGCAGGCACGCATGGACTATGCGCCGGCCGGCAGCGGCCCTGTGCCGGCAAACGAATTGCGCGCCAAGGCCGGCGATCCCTGTCCCAAGGCGGGAACGTGGGAATCGCTCGATATTCCCGCGCGCGCCATGTCGTACGAGCGGGAGCAGCCCATGCTCGACCTTGGTTCCGGATATGGATTGACCGTCTGGCGCTATCTGGAGAACTGAGCATGCCCGCCTTTACCGCTACTGGAAGCAGCAGGCAAAGCAAAACCGCCGTCATGGCGGCCATCGCCGGGGCTGGCTGCCTGTTCTTCGCCGTGGCGCCGCCTTCGCATGCCGCCGACACGCCCTTCCCGGGGATTTATTCCGTCATCGATCCCGTCACGGGCATGACCCGGGATGTGCTGAAGGTCGAACCGTTCATCCACGGCGAATTCAACGTCTTTCCCCGCTTCGCGGGGGAACGGGCGTGGGCCGGCGTCCTTTCCGCCAAGGTCATGGGCGCCAGGGATCGCTATCTGGAGCAAGCATTATTTCCCCAGGACAGCAAGGTGCACGCCCTGGCGATCGCCGACATCGGCTACCTCTACCACACGCCCGGCGACAGCTATTCGCGCGACGGCCGCTCGGAAACCGGCTACCTGAGCCATATCTTTGCCATCGGCATCCAGTCCATGCAGCGCCGGCCGCTGCTGGCAGGCCATGCCGAACGCGGCGAGCGCGGCCAGCACGACTACCGGCCCGGGGCCGATGAAGCGAAGATATCGGTCAGCACCTTGAACTACAGCGCGCGTCCCATCCAGGTCGGCGTCAGCGACGCCGGCAATCCCGCGAATGCCGTCGATACGGATCCGCTGAATCCCTACATGAGCAGCGCCGCCAATTGCTGTTTCTACCTGCCGGCCGCATCGCAGCAGCCCCTGCAGGTCAACATCGAATACCGCTGGCTGCCGGACGGCAAGCGGGAAACGCGCACGCTGGCGCTGCCGGCCGGCAATGCTACCGACGAGCTGCTGGTCGTCGTGCAAGCCGATGGCAAGCTGGCGCTGGAATTTCGCGCCCCGCACGAATCGCTGTCGATGACCTCGGATGGCAGCGTCAAGGCCGGCAATGGCAGGCCGTATCCGGCCCTGCCCGCTGCCGAGCACAAGGCCGTGCTGGCGGCGGAGCTGGCGCGTCAGCAACGTTTTCTCAAAGACATCAGCAAGAAACTGGAGAAACTGCCCTCGTCGACACCGCAGCAGCTCACACAGCGGGTGGCAGAACTGGTCGAAGAGCGGCAAGCCACCGTGACCTATCTGCAGGCGTTTTCCGCATGCAAAGCGGCCGTGCGCGAGTGCGACCAGCAAGCCACCGCGGCGTCCCGCGCCCGATAGCGGCAAGACAAGCCCGCTTGCCTGGCTGCTCAGGCGATGGCTTCTTCCGTCGCCTTGCCATTTCTCGAGATCAGCACGCTGTCATAGCCGCTGTACACCTTGCGGTAACGCAAATAGCCGGCCCGGCCGGACAGGCCATAGCTGGCCCAGCTTGAATCGAATGGTTCGCGTCCCTCCGTCTGCATGCGCGGAATCTTGCCCGTGCGATCAAACTCCTCGACAGCCTTGCGCTGCGCATCGTCCAGGCCATCCTTCATCGGCGTATAGGGCTGCAGGCCCGTTGTCGATTTCATGCCGTAGGCGCGCGCCATCATCTTTTGCCGTTCCTCGTGGGCCAGTGCTCCGCTGACATTCAGTTGCTGCACCCTTTTTCGCTTCGCGCTCCAGGATTGCAACTTCTCGATCAAATCCCCTTCATTGTCAGGATTTCCGGGAATTAACTTAAACCAGGCACGCGAGTCGTGCACGTAATTGTCAAAAAAATGGAGCGTCTCGGCGCCAGGCTGCGGCGCGCTGCCCCACCAGGTCGCGATCTCTTCCCATTCATTGTCGTGGTCATTGTCAAAACCCGGCTCCTGCGCCTTGGCTCTGTAGCCTTTGCCCTTCTCTGCCAGCCAGGTCTCGAACGCCCGAATTTCCTGTTCAAATTCCTGGTTGGCGCTTTGCAGATCGTTCTTGTCGAAGTTCGAGGCGCGGCCAAAGCTGGCCGTCGATTCCAGCGGGGTTTTGCTGGTCGGTCGTCGCGACCTGTGCCACAAGATATGATTCTTGCCCTGTTCGCGCATGATGGCAGTCAAGGTGCCCGTCTTCACCTTGCACGTGGCCAGGTAAGCGTTCAGCGCCGTGATCGTCTCCGGCGCAACCTTGAAACGCTCCTTGGCCACGGCGCTGGCGAATTCCAGCTTCAGGGGCACGCCTGCCAGCCTGGCCGCCCGGTACATATAGATCAGCGGAATGCGCGACAGCATGTCGGCCCCCATCTTGTCCAGACCACGGCCCTGCTCGCCCGGCATGTAGCCGCAACCGAGGTCGGAGTGCACGCCAGGGACGACCACCTCATCGCAATTCGGCGGCAACGCCTGCTTGACGGAAATCGAATCGAGCGGAAAGCTGCGCCGCAATTCATGCGCGGCGACCAGGTGCAGGCATGGGATACCCGGGGGGATGCGCAAGCTGTCATCGGTATCGGCCCAGCCGCCATGGCCATCGAACATCTTGCCCAGCAGGCTATTACCCAGGGTATTGCCCAGGCCGACGGATGCCACCGTATCGAACAGGCCGAGGAAATTGAATGCCACCTCGAAACCACCGAGCGTCATCACGCCCGCTTTTTTACACAGATGGGCATCGAGCGTGCACATCGACATGAGCCAGTTGACAAAGGCGCGCGCCTGGGTGGCACCGCGCGAAAAACCAAAAATGGAAATGAAGATTTTCTTCACCGTCGCCGGGTCTTTTTGCCTGACATTGCCATATTTATCCGGCATGTGCACGGCGATTGCCGCATGCAGGCGCTTCAGGATTTTTTCAAATTCGAGACGCGTCTTTTCATTCTGCTCGTCATTCGGCATCTCGCGTTCAAACCGCTGGCGCGGTTTCATCAGGCGCCGCCGTGCCCTGTCGAGCACGATTCTATTCAGGATCGACTTTGTTTCATCGGGCGATAACAGGGGTTTCTTCAAAAAATAGCGGTGTATATTATTAATCGCCTGCAGCAGCGCCCACAGAATGCGCGCTTCACCGCCATAACCGGCAGCCGCGCCCCGCGTCAGTTGCAAGCCCTTGCCGCTGTCGCCGATCTGCTCGAACGGCGACGCCACGCCAGGAATATACACCTTGAAGAAATGCGAATACGCTGCCTTTTCGTGTACCCAATCGGTGGCATCGGGCAGCACCGTCGGCGTGCTCAGGCCTGGAAAACAGTCATACAGGCGGGCGACGTTCGAGTGATTCTTCCCGGCGTCGGCCTGGATATAATTATTTTTCGTGCCGTCAAAGAAAAAACCCAAAAAGAGATTGGTTTTGCAGGTTGCGCAGGGAGGCTTGACGACAGACTTCTCGATCTCCTCCGCTGTCTTGCGTATTTTTCTCGATTCAATAGCAGAAAACAAGGTATCGAAATCGGCAGCCTTGGAAAACTCCGCGGGGACGGGCTCGATCAATCTGAAACTCATGGACGCTCCTTTTTTAACTGTTCCAATTTGCTTCGGCTGCCAGCCAGCAAACGGGCATAGTCCGCGCGCAAATACGCGTGAAAGCGCGTATCGTCAGGTCCCGTATAGTCGCTGAACGCTTTCGGGTCTGATTTCCGCTCAGACTCCCACACTTCCCTGGCATGTTTGAGCGGCGCCAGGCGCATCTGTTCAAGCAGCTTTTCCCACAATTCGACGCCGCCCTCTTCATGCTGAATGTAGGCATCCCATTTCTCTCGCCGATATTCCAGCGACGGCAGCGGCCAGCCCTTGACCTTCCCCGGCCAGCTGGCGTGATCGGGCTGGTAGTCGCTGGAAATGATCGCCAGCTTTCCATCGGCGCCGCGCAGCACCCACAGCTCGCCCGGCTTGCCGTCGGCATACGCGGGAACTTCGAGCACCTGCGTCTGCTTCACTTCCGGCAGGCTGCCATCAGCCTTCCGGGGCAGCCAGTAGGTGGCGTCCACCTGCACCTGAATGCCGGGTCGCCAGCGCCGGGGCAAGTCGTAGCAGCACATCGTGCCGCCGGCGGCATACGGGTCGATCGTTTCGCCGCCGCCCGCATTGTCCTTGTTGGCGGGATCGACGATGGCGTAACGAAAGACTTCTCCGCTGTAATTGACGCCGTGTATGCTGACCGGCACGTTCTTGTCGGCGCAAGCGCTCAGCATGGGCAGCAACAGCACGCCCATTGCCAACGCGCGCCAGCCCGCGCCGGCGGCTGTTCGAACGATCATCATGCGTCCCCCTGCGCTTGCAGGCTGGTTTCAGGCGGCCGCGCGGCATCGGGCGCTGCGCCACTCTGCAGCCAACGCTCGCACCAGTCGGCCTTTTCATAGTAATCGAGCGGCTCGCCCTGGATGGCGGCCAGGGCTTGCGCCACGCCGCGGTAGGCGCCATGGCGGTCATGGCTGTGGTCGTGCCCGCGCTCATGCAGCATGGCGAGGATTTCATCGGCTTCGCTGTCGCCGATCAGGCTGGCAAACTGCTGCTCGCTCAGCGCCACGGGCCGCTCCGCCAGCGCACTGTCCAGCCCAGGTACCGGCAACTGCCGCCAGTTGCCGTCGCGGGCGATATAGGACCAGCTGACGGCGGGCCCAGCCAGCTGCGCCTGCTGCACCGGTGTCAGCGCGGCATAGATGGCCGGCAGCCGGCGCGTGTCGGGGAAACGGAAATTGAAGCGCTGGCCTTCGCCTTCGATGACGCACCAGGCCGCCAGCCTTTCGGCCAGTGCCGCCTGGCTTTCCCGCGTGGCGATGGCGCTCAGCATGGGCCAGCCGCTGCAGCGCTGCAGCCAGGACGCCTCGGCCATGCCCATGCCCGGGCCGGGATACGCCAGCAGCAGCGGCGATACGTCGCGCGTGGCGTCATTGCAGCCTGGCAAGCTTTCAAACAGCAGGGCCGGCGACAGCGTGGCCAGCTTGCGCTGCAGCCCCGGCAGGAAGACGCCGTCGAGCAAGAGATACAGCCGCGCGTTTGCCGGCGCCGCCTCGCGCGCCAAGGTGTCGCACTGCGCCAGCCAGCCATCCGTATAAGGGGCAATCAGCATCGTCTATCCTGCCATGGTGAAAGCGGAGCCGGCCATCAGGGACTTTTTCAGGCACTCCACGCATATGCTGCTGGGCAAACCGGGCATCGCATACGCCATGCTTTCCGGGCCGATAAAACTTTTCTTGCCGGCATGGATCGTGATCTTGCCCGGACACTGGATGGTGATGTTGCCGCCCTCGATAGTGATATTCGCCCCGCCCGCCGTCGACAAACGGATGCTTTTCGCCGCCGCCCAGTCGATGTGCGCCGTGGCGCTGATCACATTGACTTCGTCGCGCGCCTGCACCTTGAGCACGTCGGCCTGCGCCTGCAGGTCGATGGCTTGCTTGGCGGCGATCATCTGCAGGCCGATATTGTTCTCGCCCGCCTTGACGACGCCGCCCAGGGTGCCGATGGCCTGGCCGGCATGCACGCGCAGCTGGCCGCCGCCGACGAACTGCGTATCGAGTCCGCTCATCAGCGACACGGTTTCGCCGTTCGCCAACTGGATATCCTTGCCGGCCAGCACGCCAAGCCCGGCCCGGGCAGCGATGGCAATGATGGCGTCGCTGCTGTGCGGCAGCTTGTCGTCGCCGGGAGTCGTGGGCTTGGCGGCCGCGTCGCGCCTGGCGGCTGTCGTATTGTCCTGGCTGAGCATGCCCGACGCCGTCGTCAGGAATGCCTTCAGCGGCGCCGCCTTGTCGTCCAGCACGCTGGCATCCGCCTTGGCCGCGCCCAGATGGCCGGCCAGGGCCACGGTCTGGTGCGTGACGGCGGCGGCGCTGAACGTTTCGCCCAGCTTGGCCGCCTGCTTGAGCAATACCATGCCAGGCGCATTGTCGCCGGCCGGGTCGCGCGCCTGCACGTCATGGTTGACGAGGTAGCTGGAGACCAGCAAGCCCGCGCCCGCCCGCACGGCGCCATAGTGATCCGTGCGCAACTCGGCGCCCGTGCCGCGCAGGCTGCCCCGGTAATTGTCTGCCGCGTGGATCAGGTGGCCAAGATTGAGCTCGCTTGCGCCATGGCTGCTTTTGAGCTGGATGCGGCCCTGCTGGTCCGTATCGTCGAACAGCAGCTGGTTATAGCCGCTGGCGCCGAATTCCTTGCTGCGGATGCCCCATTGCGCCGTGCCGTTGCGGTGGCCCGCAGTGCCGCCCGCCGCGCCATGCCACAGCGGACTGTTGCCACCGGCCACGTTGCCCTGCGCCGATGGGGCGTGGTCGTGCGCCGCCTCGAACACGCCGGCGGCGCTCGCATTCGCGCTGGCGGCGCCGCCCGGCGTCGGCGCCAGGCCGCCCTCGCCCTGGCCGTTGTACAGCGCGCCGACGATGATGGGGCGGTCGATATCGTTTTCCAGGAATTGCACCAGCACTTCCTGGCCGATGCGCGGCAGGAACTGGCTGCCCATGCCGCCACCGGCCGAGCGCTGCGCCACGCGCACCCAGCAAGTCGCACTGCCGTCCTGCTGCCAGTGAAAGCGGATGCGCACCCGGCCCAGCCTGTCGCAGTAAATCTCGCTGGCGCCGCCGGCCGCATTGCCGCCATCGGCGCCCACCACGATCGCGCTCTGGCTGCCCAAGGCCGTGGGTTTCGGATGGTGGCGCACGTCGCCGCCGTCCTGTGCCGGGCGCCATGGCGTATCGGCCGAGATCGCTTCAATATGGTTGGCATAGCCGCTCTCGGCCGCCTGCGCGATCACCTGTCCGAAATGCGCGATGTCGCGCGGTGCCAACGCCTGGTCGGCCAGGCCTTCCTGCAGCAAGGCGGGAATGGGGCCGAACAGCTCAGCCAGCCCCTCGCGGGCCGGCGCCGGCAAATTATTGACGCCCACGCTGCACACGCGCAACACGACCAGCGCGGGCGCCGCGCCGCCCTCCTGCTGCAATGGACCTTGCGTCAGCGTAAAACGGGTGCCGGCGCGCAAGGTGCGCACGGTGGAGCGCGCCTCCCAGCGTTCGCTGCGCGCTTCGATGGCCTGCATCTGCAGCAAGGCATAGCGCGCGGCCTGGGCGGCATCGGCATAGAAATACTGGCCCGGCGCATCATAGCTTTCCAGCACCATGGCGTTCTTGCCACCGGGCGCCAGCCGCGTCGGCACGCTGGCGCTGACGGCTTTCTTGGCCTTGTAATCGTAGCTGAGGACGGTCGCGACCGACGTGCTCAGCGCCCGCCCACGGCTGATCGCCTGAACCGCATCGGCCTGTTCCATGGCCCGCGCGCCATGGAAACGCAAGCCGCCGCCGGCAGCGCTGCTGGCGTCTTCCGGCACGGCGCTCAGCGCGCTGCTGTCGGCGAACAGCACCAGGCAGTGGCCGCCATCCTGTTCTTCGAAACGCCATGCCAGTCCTTCTTCGGCCAGCAGGCGGCTGACGAAGGCCAGGTCCGATTCGCGGTACTGGCAGCAATAGCTGCGCGGCGACGCCTCCTGCATGAACGGCCCCGTGTCATCGCTCCAGCGCCAGACGGCCTGCGGCGCATAGGCGTCGAAGACGCTGTCGACGATCTCGATCACGCTCTTGTCTTGCCACACGCGGCTATTGCGCGCCTGGCTCAGCAGCCACAGCCATGGCGTCAGGCGCAGCCGGAAACGGGCCAGTCCCCCTTCGCTGCCCAGCATGGCCGCCTCGCTGACATGGCCGCTGAATGCGGCGCGGCTGCCGTCGGCGAGGCTGACCTGCAAGGTAGCAGGCTGGCCCAGCAGCGGCGCCAGCGCCAGATTGGCATTGGTGGACAGCACGATGATGTCGCGCGCGCCCACCCCGTGCAAGCGCTCGTCGGACGCAAACGCTTCCACCAGCAATGCGTCCCCCGCATCGCCGCCCTCGCCGCCCAGGACCAGCTCGTACAGCCGCGTCACGCTGCTGAAACCGGCCAGCGACGCGCCGACCTGCGCGGCCTGGTCGGCGCGCGCGCCGCTCATGCGCCGGCCCTCGCGGCGGACCTGGCCGCCTTGCATTGCGCATTGCCGGCGCCGCGGCCCTTGCAGACGCGTTCGCGGCAGGCGTCGGCGGCCGTCCGTTTCAACCTGGCGCATTGCTGAAGCTGGGATTGCAGGCTGGCGACGGGCGGTGCGGGAACAGGAGCAACTTGCGCGTGGGCCACGAGGGCCGCCAGCAAGGCGATGTCGCTTTCTTCCTCGCGGCTGGCAGCTGGCGCCGTCTCGGCCTTGGCGGCCGGCTTCTTCGCCGGCGGATGAGATGCTTTAGGGACACTCCTGGCTGGCGTTTTGGCCGGCCGCGCCGCAGGCGCCGAGGGCGTTTCCAGGGCTTTGCTCAACACATCGCCGGCAGGCGTGGCGGCGCTACGGGCGGGAGCGGCCGTCAGCATGTCATTCAGGCTTTGCCGCGGCGCCGGGTCGATGGCGGCCGGCACCTCGTCATGAATGCGGGCGACGGCGGGCGGCGCATCCGGGACAGTCGCGGCGGCGGCCGGCAAGGCCGCGACCACCGGCGCCTGTGCGTCCGCTCCCCGCTGCCCCAGCCAGACACCGGCCGCCAGCAGCAACAGGGCGGCAGCCGCCCCGGCCCCATAGCGTACCGCCAGCCGGCCACCCGTCGCGCCGCCTGCGACAGCCCCGCCCTTGCCGCCTTGCAGCGTGGTCAGGATACGGTTACGGTCGGCCTCGGCCTGCTGCGCTGGCGTCAATAGGCTGGGCCGGGCCGAGGCCCTGGGGCTGTCGTCGTGAGGTCGCAAAATGTGAGCTCCTGTAATATTTGCAAGACTTTACGCTATTCAACAAAATGATGACGCGTGCCATAAAATCAACAGTGCGCACCCCCGCACAATTGAAATGCACCGCCCGTTAATTAGCAGTTTTGTAAGATATACTCCCGAGCAATATCCGTGTCCATGCACCGGCATCGCGCCGCGGATAGCACAAACTCTGCAGCCAAACATTCTTTTGATTGAGGTGCGCGTGTTTCTACTCGCGGTAGCACTGTATTTCATACTGGCATGCCTGGTCAGCTGGCTGGCGCTGTTTCCGGCCGGGCGCGATTTCGTCATGCAAGCAATGTATGGCGCGGAGCAACGCCTTGCCGCGTACGTCAGCCGCTTCGCCAGACAGCGGCAGGCGGGCCTGGCCAGCGTGCGCCAGGGCGGGACGGCGGCGCTCGGCCACACGGCGGCCTTCCTGCGGCGCCACTACCTGCTGTGCCTGGCGGGCATGGCGGTGATCAGCCTGCCGACGGCACTAGTCCTCATGACGGACAGCAAGCGCATGCTGGGCGCCTACGACGTCTCCACGCGTGAAATGAATGCCCAGGTCGCCAGCCTGCTGCAGGGCGAGCAACTGGTGCCGCCCGTCGACCTCCCGCCGCTCGTGTTTGCCACCGAAGAAGTGCGGCTGGAGCGGCCCTTGCTGATATCTGCCAGCCGCAACTGGACACTGTTGAATACGGAATACGCGCAACGTTTATTGCTTGTCTTTAAAATAATGAAGGAAAAGCATGGCTACGACATGGCGCTGCTGGAGGGCTATCGCAGTCCGGAGCGGCAAAACACCCTGGCGGCCATGGGGCCCAGCGTAAGCAACGCGGCCGCCTTCCAGAGCTGGCACCAGTATGGCCTGGCCGCCGATAGCGCATTTTTGCGCGACGGCAAGCTGGTCATCTCGGAAAAGGATGCGTGGGCCATGCGCGGCTATCAGTTGTATGGCGAAGTGGCCGAATCGGTCGGCATGACGTGGGGCGGTCGCTGGAAAATGATGGATTTCGGACATACCGAGCTGCGTTTGCCCGGTGTGATGAAAAAAGCTGACAGGAGCGCATATGGCGGGTCCGGTAATCAGATTGGGCGATAAAACCTCGCACGGCGGCACCGTGCTCGAAGCGTCGACCGTGAGCGACAGCGGCGGCATCGGCATCGCGCGCGTGGGCGACAAGGTTGCCTGTCCCCTGCCGGGCCACGGCGTCTGTCCCATCGTCAGCGGCGACCCGAGCCTGGTCGTCGATGGCCGGCCGGTGGCCCGCCATGGCGACAAGACCAGCTGCGGCGCGGTGCTGATCGCCAGCCAGCAAGCGACCACGGACCAGGCATGAGCGCGCGCCGGCACGAGGAACAGCGCTGATGCGCGCGTGGCTGCGGCGCTGCCTGCTGGTGCTGGCCGTGTTCGCGCTGTGCTGGGGCGGCGCCATCTGGTACTGGCGCGCCGGCACGCGCGTGCCGACGGCGGGCGACCTGGCCGGCGCCATGCTGTTGCTGCCGCTGTCGCTGTTGCTGGCCTTCTGGCTGGGCAAAAAGCTGCTGGCCAGGCTGGCGGCCAGGCCCGCCATGGCGGCGGCCGTCGCGGCGACGCCACCGGCCGACGCCGCGCCCACGGCAGCGCCGCCGGCGCCGCTGCATATCGTCGCGGCCGCCCTGCGCATGCCGGGCGGCGCCACGCCCGAGGAACTGACTACGGCCATGCAAGCGAGGCAGGCCCGTCCCGCGCTCGACCCGGACCTGCTCGATGAAAACGGCTACCCTTTGCTGTGTGGAAAAGTGGCCGGGGTACAGGAAGACACGCAGCAGCAAACCCTGGCCGCCTGGCTGCGCCAGCATCCGCAGCCAGGATTGGATGCAGAACGCTTCCCCTTCAATCCCGAGGATGTGCGCGCGCTGGCCCTGGGCGGCGAAGTGCTGGCCGACCTGATGTACGCAGCCATGCGGCATCCGCTGCTGCCCGCATGGTTGATGGCGCCCGCCTCGGCCCGCGCGGCCATGGCGCTGCCCACGCTGCAACTGCACCTGCTGCTGCCGGCGGCGTGGAGCCCCGCCCAGTCGCAGGCGGGCAGCGCCTGGCTGCACCGGCTGCTGCTGGAGCAGGGCTGGCCGCCCGAAAAGCTGGCCTTGCCGACGCTGTCCGCCACACCGCAACCGGCGCCGTTCGCGCTGCTCGCACAGATTGCCGCGCGCGCGGCGCAGGACGGGCAACCTGTCCTGGCCATCGTACTGGCCTGCAACTCCTACATCGGCGAGATGAGCGTGCACGACTGGGCCAGCAGGGAGCAGCTGTTCAGCGCCGGGCAGGCCGACGGACAGATACCAGGGGAAGGCGCGGCCGGCCTGCTATTGGCGAACTCGGCCGAAGCGGCGCTGCTGGAAGCGCCGGCGTCCGTACTGCTGCACCGCGGAGCCGCGCAGGCGCGCGACAGCGCCGCCGGGCCACGCAAGCAGGGCGAGCCGGGCTTGCTGGCAAGCCTCGCCACGCAGGCGCTGGCCAGCGCCGCCGTGGCCAGCGCCGACATCACGCTGGTAAGCGCCGATACGGACCAGCGCGCCGGCCGCATGCTCGAACTGATGAATTGCACCAGCGCCCTGCTGCCTGAACTCGATCTCGGCACCCAGGTGTTGAGCGTCGGCGCGGCGTGCGGCCATGCCGGTCCCGTCGCCGCCCTGGCGGCGCTGGCACTGGCGCAGCACGCGGCGGCCAGCGGCGGCCAGGTCTTATGCCTCAGCAACCTCGATCCACTGCACTACGGCGCCATCGTCGTCGGCCCGCCCGCCGGCAACGGCGACGCCGCCGGCTGACGCTGACACCTTCCACCCACGCACATTAACGGCTTGCTCACTACACTATGATGCAACGATTTTGGCACCTCCTCACTACCCGCTTCAGCCTGCTCATCCTGGGCGGCGTGGCTTTTGTCCTGCTGCTCCTGGTGTGCACCGTCATCTTCGAATGGCCTTACCTGCCCGTGCTGGCGGTCCTGGCCGCGGCGGCGCTGCTGGTCGCCATCGCGTGGTGGTGGCGCCAGCGGCGGCGGCGGCGCGACGGCGCCAGCTTCAGCAACATGCTGGAACAGCAGGCGGCCGGCGCCGCGCCGAAGGCGGGAGCGGTGCAGCGCGAGGAAACCGAAGCCATCCGCAAACGCATGCTCGAAGCGATCGGCACCATCAAGACCTCCAGGCTGGGCCAGCTGTCGGGCGACGCGGCCCTGTATGAATTGCCCTGGTATATGATCATCGGCAACCCCGCCGCCGGCAAAAGCACGGCCATCGCCAATTCCGGCCTGCAATTCCCCTTTGTCGACAGCAAGATCGTGCAAGGCCTGGGCGGCACCCGCAATTGCGACTGGTTCTTCACCACCGACGGCATCCTGCTCGACACGGCAGGCCGCTACTCCGTCAACGACGAAGACCGCGCCGAATGGTTCGGCTTTCTCGGCCTGCTGAAAAAGCACCGCAAGCGGGCGCCCATCAACGGCATCATCATCGCCGTCAGCATCGCCGAACTGACGGGCAGCCGGCCCGAATTCGCCATCGAACTGGCGAAGAACCTGCGCCAGCGCGTGCAGGAACTGACGGAAAAGCTGGAAGTCCACGCCCCCGTGTACGTGGTATTCACCAAGGCCGACCTGATCACGGGCTTCACCGAATTTTTCCAGGATGCCGAACGCAGCGAGCGCGACAAGGTCTGGGGCGCCACCCTGCCCTACAGCGTGAGCAGTTCGAAACAGGACGTGCTGGAACAGTTCGACCAGCGCTTCGACGAACTGTACGATGGTTTGAAGGACCTCAGCCTGGCCAGCATGGCCCTGCTGGGCCGCGAGCGCATGCCGCCCGGCGTGTTTACGTTTCCGCTGGAATTCAGCTCGATCAAGGGGCCGCTGCGCACCTTCATCGCCACCCTGTTCGAGGAAAACCCGTTCCAGTTCAAGCCCGTGTTCCGTGGCTTCTATTTCACCAGCGCCTTGCAGGAAGGCGTGTCGGTCTCGGCCTCGTCGGAACGGGTGGCGCAGCGCTTCGACCTCAAGCTGCAGCCGCAGGAACAGGCGGCGGTACAGGACCAGCACGGCTACTTCCTGCTCAACCTGTTCCGCAAGGTCATCTTCGCCGACAAGGACCTGGTGGCCCAGTACGCCAGCCCGCGCAAGACCCGGCTGCGCTACGCCACCTTCTTTGCCGCCATCGCGCTGGCCGGCCTGGCGCTGGGCGGCTGGAGCTGGTCCTACCTGGCCAACCGCCAGCTGGCGGCCAATGTGCAGGCCGACCTGGACCAAGCCATCAAGGTGCAGGACAAGCGCCTGGACCTGCATTCGCGCTTCGAGGCGCTGGAAATCCTGCAGGACCGCATCGAACAGCTGGAAGCGTACCGCAGCAAGCGCCCGCTGGCCCTCAGCCTGGGCCTGTACCAGGGCGACTTCCTGGAGCGCAAGCTGCGCGAAGAATATTTTTCCGGCGTGCGCGAAGTCATGCTCAAGCCGGTGACGCAATCGCTGGAAGCGTTCTTGTCGGAAGTCAATGCGGGCGCCGGCCGCCTGCAGCCGATGGCCGGCACGCCGCCAGCGGCCGCCGTGCCGGCAGCAACGGCCACTGTCGCCGTCGCCCCGGCTGCGGCTGCCCCGGCGGCGCCTTCCGCCACACCTGCCGTCCAGCAATTCAAAGATGCCGCGCCGGCGAACGTGGAAGACGCCTACAACGGCTTGAAGACGTATCTGATGCTGAGCGACAAGTCGCGTGCCGAGGCCAGCCACCTGAACGACCAGCTGACCCGTTACTGGCGCGGCTGGCTCGACGCCAACCGGGGCAGCATGCCGCGCGAACAGATGATACGCAGCGCCGAGCGCATGATCTCGTTCTACCTGACGCAGATCAATGATCCGTCGTGGCCGCAGATCGACAGCAAGCTGGCCCTCGTCGACCAGTCGCGCGACAGCCTGCGCCGCGTCGTGCGCGGCATGCCGGCGCGCGACCGCGTGTATGCCGACGTCAAGGCGCGCGCCGCCACGCGCTTCCCGTCGATGACGGTGGCCCGCATCGTTGGCGAGCAGGACAAGGAACTGGTGCTGGGCAGCTACGCCATCCCCGGCACGTTTACCCGTGACGCTTGGGAGAAATACATCCAGCAAGCGTTCCAGGAAGCGGCCAACCGCGAATTGCAAAGCGCCGACTGGGTATTGAAAACGGCGTCGAAGGACGACCTGACCCTGGAAGGCAGCCCCGAGCAGATCCAGAAAGCCCTCGTCGAACTGTACAAGAACGACTATGCGAAGGAATGGCAGAAATTCCTCCAGGGCGTCAGCATCCGCGAATTGAACGGCTTCGACAACGCGGCGCAAGCCATGAACCGCCTCGGCGACCCGCAATCGTCGCCCATCAACAAGCTGATCGAGACGGTGTACCAGGAAACCTCGTGGGACAATCCTTCGCTGCTGGGCCAGGGCTTGCAGCGGGCGCAGCGCGGGGTGATGGACTGGTTCAAGGAAACGGTGCTGCGCCAGAAACCGGCCGTGGCCGGCGGCCAGGCCGGCAGCGCCCTGCCGATGGGACCCGTCGGCCGCGAATTTTCCGGCGTGGCCCGCCTGGTCGTCGCCCGGGACAAGGATGCCTCGCCGATGCGCGGCTACCTGGCCACGCTGTCCAAGCTGCGCGTGCGCCTCAACCAGATCAAGAACCAGGGCGACACGGGGCCCGGCGCCAAGCAGCTGATGCAGCAAACGCTGGACGGCAGCGGTTCGGAACTGGCCGATACCCTGAAATATGTCGACGAACAGATGCTGACGGGCATGAGCGATCCGCAAAAGCAGGCCATCCGGCCGCTGCTGGTGCGCCCGCTGATGCAAACCTTCGCCGTCATCGTCAAGCCCACCGAAACGGAAATCAACAAGGTCTGGCTGGCGCAGGTGCTCGAACCGTTCCAGAAAACGCTGGCGGCGAAATACCCGTTCGCGCCCGATTCCCGCACCGAGGCGAGCAACGCCGACATCGGCCAGGTCTTCGGCCCGGAAGGCGCCATCGCCAAGTTCTTCAATACCGCCATCGGGCCGCTGGTGGTGCGCCGCGGCGACAGCATCAGCGCCAGGACGTGGGCATCGATGGGCATCAGCCTGGCGCCGCCCGTGGTGGCCAGCCTGCCGGGCTGGATCGCACCGCTCAGCGCGAACGGCGTGGCGACGGCGGCCGGCGCCGCCGAAGCGCAGACGCGCTTCGACTTGCAGGCGCTGAGCGCGCCCGGCGCCAGCGAATACACGATCGAGATCGATGGCCAGGCGCTGCGCTGGCGCGGCCAGCCGCAGCCGTGGATACACATGGTCTGGCCCAACCCGCAAGGCGTGCCCGGTTCGCGCATCAGCGCCATCACGCCGGAAGGGCGCAACGTGGTGCTGCTGAATGAGCCCGGCCATTTCGGCCTGAAGAAAATGATCGATTCGGCCAAGCGCACGCGCAAGGAAGGCGGCGTATTCGAACTGAGCTGGGAAAACAGCGGCGTCACCGTGACGGCCAACCTGAAGATCGTCACCACGCCGGCACCGGCGGCGGCCCCCGCCGGCGGCCAGGGTTTCCGCGGCCTGAAGCTGCCGGAAACGGTGGTCAACAGCGTCCCCGACACGGGCGCCGCACTGGCCGGGAACACGCCATGAGCCGCCCGACACCCACCGCGATCGGCTATTTCGGCAAGATCCCCAGCCGTGGCGACTTCGTCAAGAGCGGCGACAATCCCGCGCTGCTGAAGATGCTCGACGACTGGCTCGCCAACGCCATGGACCTGATGAGCGCCGACGCGCGCTGGAAGCTCACGTATGACGCGCTGGCGCCGCTGCATTTCGCCTTCATCGGCCCGCGCCGCGGACGCGCCATCGCCGGCCACATCGCCGCCAGCAGCGACGCCTCGTCGCGCCGCTTTCCCTTCCTGATGATGAGCGCGATGGAAGTGGGCAACCCGGCCGGCTTCGTGCCCACCAGCCCGCTGGTGCTGTCGCGCCTGTGGAACCGGCTCGATGCGCTCAGCGGCGGCCTGCGCGGCGCCGAAGCGGCTGCCGCGCTGCAGGCGGCAGCCAGCGCCAGCATCGAGCTGGACTTGCGCAGCAGCGCCTATGACGCCGCCTTCGACGACTTCCTCGACCTGCAGACGGTCGGCGCCCTCGACGCGCTGCTGGCGCCGACGGGCTTTGGCGGCTCGGTGCGGCAAGTGCTGCTGGCATTGGGCATGCTGCTGCAGCCCGTCATGGCCAGCAGTTCCAGCCGGCTGGAAAAAAGCCTGGAACTGCCGCTGCCGGACGACCCGCTGTACCGCAACCTGGTGGCGGCGTTCTGGATGCACCTGATCGCGCCCTTCCTGGCGCGCGCCGACTTCGAACTGGCGCTGTTCCTCACCCGCATCCGCGGCCGCCACGCGCTGGTGCTGGGCTTTTGCGGCGCCTCGGCACAGACGCTGCACGCCATCATGGAGCCGCAGGCGGCGCTGGAGCACCACATCGCCTTCGACGACCTGGCCTGGGTCGAGGAACACGTGGGCGCCGACTACGCCATCAAGAAGGTTTCAACCTACCTCGCGCAGGCGAACCTGTCACTCAAATCGGCGCACGACTCGTTTCGCGCCGCCTTCATCGGGACCTGATCATGCGCCAATTCCGGATTGCCCTCCTCGCCTGCCTGGCGCTTGCCGCGTCCGGCGCCCGCGCCCAGGCGGCGGCCGCCCCTGCCGCCATGCCCGCGATACCGGCGGCCGCCACGCCGCAGCCTGGCCAGGTGCTGGCCAGCGGCACGGTGCCCGACGAGGCGTCCAAGGCCGCCGTGCTGGCCCGCCTGCGCGACCTGTATGGCGCCGACAAGGTGGTCGACCAGATCGCCGTCGGCCAGGTCGCGCTGCCGGCCAACTGGAACGCCTACGTGCAAAAACTGCTGACGCCCGACCTGAAGCAGATCCGCCGTGGCCAGCTGACGATCGACGGCAGCGTCGTCAGCGTGCGCGGCGAAGTGGCCAACGAGGCGCAGCGACAAAAGATCGCCAGCGATATCGCCACCAGCCTCAATCCCACCTACACCGTCAACAATGGCTTGCGCGTCTCCGCGGCGGACCAGAATATCCTCGACAGCACGCTGGCCAACCGCACCATCGAGTTCGAAAGCGGCAAGACCACGCTGACGCCGTCCGGCCGCGCCATCCTCGACGAAATGGGCGCGGCGCTGCAAAAGCTGGCGGGACGCAAGGTCGACATCATCGGCCACACGGACAACCAGGGGCTGCGCGCCAGCAATCAGCACCTGAGCCAGGCGCGCGCCGAGGCGGTCAAGGCCTATCTGGCGGCCAAGGGCATCGATGGCGACTTGCTGAGTGCCTCGGGCCAGGGGCCGGACCGGCCCATCGCCAGCAACGACAGCATCGACGGCCGCGCGCGCAACCGCCGCATCGAATTTCGCATGGTCCAGTAAGACCTGGCCGCCACACCCGCCAAGCCATCCGCCACCATTTTCGGGAATACCATGATTTCAGCCGACCAGCTTCTCCTTCCCATCAGCGCCGTACAACCGTGCGGCATCGACCTCTCCTTTTCCGCCGACCTCGATGCGATCAGCCAGGCGCGCAAGTTCGACGATCCCTCGCTCGACCAGGGCGAATGGGTCACCGACCTGAAGGAAGCCGACTGGGATTTCGTGCAGCGCCGCTGCGCCGCGCTGCTGGCCGAAAAAAGCAAGGACTTGCGGCTGGCCGCCTGGCTGGCCGAAGCGAGCGCCAGGCAAGACCATTTGCAGGGGCTGGGCCAGGGCTACCGGCTGCTGGCCGGCCTGTGCCGGCAATACTGGGACCTGGGCCTGTATCCGCAAGCCGATGACGGCGACCACGAGCAGCGCATCGGCAACCTGAGCTGGATTCTCGCGCGCACGCCCGCCCTGGTGCGCGCCATGGCCTTGACGGACAGGCAGTCCGGCGGCTGGTCGAGCATCGACTTCGACGCGGCGCGCAAGCGGGCCGCCAGCAACCAGGATGGCGTCAACGGCGTGAAACTGGCGGACATGGAGGCTGCGCGGCGCAACAATTCGGCGCAGTTCCGCGCCGCCTTCGCCGCCGACGCCCAGTTCTGCCTGGACGCGCTGGCGGAACTCGAGCAGGCCGCCGATGCGCGCCTGGGCCGGGACAGTCCCGGCTTTTCGCTGGCGCGCGAAGCGCTGCAAGCCATGCAGCGCGCGCTGCCCCCGGCCGCCGTCGCTGCCCCGGGCGCGGCAGCGGCCGTGCCCCCTGCCGGCGTCCCGGCGCCTGGCGCCGGCATGCCGGCGCTGCTAC
>NZ_JBXAKS010000010.1:0-214039 GCF_058798675.1 Janthinobacterium sp. GW822-FHT07H10 | reverse complement strand
CGCCAGCCCCGGCCACCGCCGTAGCCGCGCCAGCCACCGCGCCGGCCGTGCCTGTCCAGGCTGCGCCGCCACCGCCTGCCGCCGCGAAAGCGCCGGCGCCGTGGGACGACGCGCCACCGGTGGCCGTGATGGACGCGCCGGTAGTCGCGCCCGCGCCCGTGCAGCAGGCGCGTCCTGCGGCGGCGCCACAGCAGGCGCCGGCCGACGACGACTTGCCGCCATGGGTCACCGAATTCTCCGACGACAGCGCCTCGGCCGCCGTCTCGGCGCCGGCTGGCGCGCCAGCCATGCAAGGCAACGAGCAGCCGGCCGTCATCATGCCGCAGCGTGCCGCCAAGCAAGCCGCGCCCAGCGCACCGTATGTGATCACGCCCGTGCCCGGCCTGGACTGGGACGGCAACTGGCCGGCCGTCGCCGCCGTGCTGCCCTTGCGCGGCGTGGCCCAGCAGCTGGCCGTGCAGGCCGAGCTGATCGAATGCCTGCACGACGGCCACAGCACCACGTTCCGCCTGCGCGTGCCGATCGACACGTGGCGCAGTCCCGCCAACGTGGAAAAACTGGCGGCCGCGCTGACCGAGCGCTTCGGGCGCAAGGTGAATGTCGATACGGAACTGGGCGCCGTCTGGTACACGGCCAGCGCGGAAGCGCAGGCGCACCGCGAGGCGTGCCAGCTGCAAGCGGAAGCAACCATCGCCAGCGACCCCTTCGTGCTCGACATGAAGCGTGCATTCGACGCTTTTGTCGTGCCGGGAACGATTACCCCTGCACCGGCCGGCTCCGCCGCGCCGACCCTGCATTGATGATTAACACACTCACAAACTGAATTGAACGGAGCATTCTCATGATGAAAAATCAACTGGCTGGCCTGATGAAGCAGGCGCAAGCAATGCAAGACAACATGAAAAAGGCCCAGGAACAACTGGCGCTGGTGGAAGTGGAAGGCCAGTCGGGCGCCGGCCTCGTGAAAATCGTCATGACCTGCAAGAACGACGTCAAGCGCGTATCGATCGACCCGTCGCTGCTGGCTGACGACAAGGATATGCTGGAAGACCTGGTGGCCGCCGCCTTCAACGACGCCGTGCGCAAGGCGGAAGCGACGTCCGCTGAAAAAATGGCAGGCTTGACCGGCGGCATGAACTTGCCAGCCGGCTTCAAAATGCCATTCTGATGACACGCCGCATGCGCTCGATCTGCGGCACGGGGCAAGGTTGATCCATGTCCAAGTCGCTTGAATTTTTGACCGAGGCGCTGCGGCGCCTGCCCGGCGTCGGCCCCAAGTCGGCGCAGCGGATGGCATTTCATTTGTTGCAGCACGATAGGGAAGGCGCGGCCATGCTGTCGCGCGCCCTGTTCCAGGCCGTCGATGCCGTGCATCACTGCGGCCTGTGCAATACCTTTACCGAACATGAAGTGTGCGAGACCTGTCTCGACGAAGAGCGCGACAAGCGCTTGCTGTGCGTGGTGGAAACGCCGGCCGACCAGCTGATGATCGAGCAGACGCTCACCTACAAGGGCCTGTATTTCGTGCTCATGGGGCGATTGTCTCCGCTCGACGGCATCGGCCCGAAAGATATCCACCTCGAAAAATTGCTGAACCGCGCCAACGATGGCGTGGTCGGCGAAGTGGTGCTGGCCACCAACTTCACGAATGAAGGCGAAGCGACGGCCCATTACATCAGCGAAATGCTGAAGGCGCGGGGCTTGCGCGTGAGCCGCTTGGCCCGCGGCGTGCCCGTGGGGGGCGAACTGGAATACGTCGACGCGGGCACCATCGCCCGCGCGATGCTCGACCGCAGGGCAACCTGAACACGACATGACAGACGCTTCCGCATCTTCCGGCCCCCTCAAAGGCATCAAAGTCCTGGAACTGGGCACCCTGATCGCGGGACCGTTCTGCGCCCGCATGCTGGCCGAATTCGGCGCCGACGTGATCAAGATCGAGTCGCCCGATGGCGGCGACCCCATCCGTACCTGGCGCGTGCTGAAGGATGGCACTTCGCTGTGGTGGTCGGTGCAGGCGCGCAACAAGAAAAGTCTCACGCTGAACCTGAAGTCGCCGGAAGGCCGCGCCATCGCGCGCCAGCTGGCCCTGGAAGCGGACATCATCATCGAGAATTACCGCCCCGGCGTGCTGGAGAAGTGGGATCTCGGCTATGCGCAGCTCAAGCAGGTCAAGCCTTCCCTCATCATGGTGCGCCTGTCCGGCTTTGGCCAGACGGGTCCCATGAAGGATTTGCCCGGTTTCGGCGCCATCGGCGAAGCCATGGGCGGCTTGCGCTATGTATCCGGCTTTGCCGACCGTCCGCCCGTGCGCGTGGGCGTGTCCATCGGCGACTCGGTGGCGGCCCTGCACGGCGTGATCGGCGCCATGATGGCGCTGCGCCACCGCGACGTGACGGGCGGGCGCGAGCACGGCGAAGGGCAGATGGTCGACGTGGCCCTGTACGAATCCGTGTTCAACCTGATGGAATCGCTGGTGCCCGAATACGACCAGGCGGGCGTCGTGCGCGAGCGCACGGGCGGCTCGCTGCCCGGCATCGTGCCCTCGAATACCTACACGACGGGCGATGGCGAAAACATCGTCATCGCCGGCAATGGCGACGCCATCTTCAAGCGGCTGATGCTGGCCATGGGCCGCATCGACATGGCGGGCGACCCGCAACTGGCGCGCAACGATGGCAGGGTGGCGCGCACGCAGGAGATCGACGACGCCATCGGCGCCTGGTGCGCCACGCACACGATAGACAGCGCGCTGGCCGTGCTGCAGGCGGCCGACGTGCCCGCCGGCAAAATCTACTCGGTGCGCGACATGCTGAGCGATCCGCAGTTTCTCGCCCGCGACATGTTTGAACAGCACCATTTCGCCGACGGCACGCCCGTCAAATTGCCGGCCATCAGCCCGAAACTGTCGGCCACGCCGGGCAGGACGCAGTGGCTGGGACCGACCCTGGGCCAGCATAACGACGAGGTGCTGGCGTCGCTCGGTTATGACGCGGCCGCCATCGCGCGCCTGAAGGCCGACGGCGTGCTGTAATAAGGTGTCGGTCGGATTGGCGGCGGTACGCCGCGTAATCCGACATCGCCACAGGCCGCTCCTGTATCTTTCGTTCACACACCAGCCGGGCCAACCATGTTGTCGGATTACACGGGGCTTTGCCCCGCTAATCCGACCTACGCAAATTACCTGATACTTATCATGCATCGATTTTTTCACCGCGTGCCCGCCGCGCTTGCCCTGGCCAGTGCCGCCATCCTCCTGTCCGCCTGCGCCAGCTTTCCCCACGATGCGCCGATCACGGGCCTGCGCCTGATCGGCGAGCAGCGCATCGCCTTGAAGCAGCCGTTCCAGGGCACCACGGTGGGCGGCCTGTCCGGCATCGACTACGATGCGGCCAGTGGCACCTGGGTGATGGAAAGCGATGACCGCTCGGAAATCAATCCGGCCCGTTTCTACCGCGCCACGCTCGCCTACGACAGCGCGGCATTCACCGGCGTGACCTTCAACAGCGTGCATTTCTTCACGCAGCCCGACGGCAGCCGCTATCCGAACCTGGCGCATGCCAGGCTGGAGCAGGGCGACGCGGTGGCCGACATCGAAACCATCCGCGTCGATCCCCGCGACGGCAGCCTGTGGTATGGCAGCGAAGGCAACCGCAAGGTGGGCTTGCACCCGTTCGTGCGCCACGCGGACCGCGACGGGCGTTACCTGGCCACCTTGCCGACTCCCGCCATGTTCCGCGTGTCGAAGGACGAAACCGGCTCGCGCAACAACATGAGCTTTGAGGCGCTGTCGTTTGCCAGCGATGGCAAGAGCCTGTGGCTGGGCATGGAAGCGGCCCTGTACCAGGATGGCCCGCTGGCCACGCCCGATCGCGGTTCCGTCGTGCGCATCACGCGGCTGGACCGCGCCGGCGCCGTGCTGGGCCAGTATGCGTATGCTATCGAACCGGTGGCGTCGCGGCCGGCGCCGGGACGCGAAGCGGACAATGGCGTGTCGGAAATCCTCGCCGTCAACGACCATCAATTGCTGGTGGTGGAGCGGGCCGGTGTGGAAAACGCGGACGGCGTCTACGCCAACCACGTGCGCGTGTACGAAATGGATACGCAGGGCGCCACCGACATCCAGTCCATCCCCGCGCTGGCGGGCGCGGCCTACGTGCCGGCGCGCAAGCGCCTGCTGCTGGACCTGGAAAAGACCGGCCTGCCGCGGGTCGACAATATCGAAGGCATCAGCTGGGGACCGCGCCTGGCGAACGGCCGGCGCAGCCTGGTGATGATTTCCGACGATAACTTCAACGCGCAGCAAGTCACGCAAATCCTTGCCTTCGAAGTGCTCTAGCTTCCAGGCTGGCCATCTGGCCGGCCTGCTTGAGCAGCATGGCCGTGATGGCGTCGTGCGGCGACGGGTGGCCGAGAAAGTAGCCCTGGGCCATGTCGCAGCCATATTCTTCCAGCATCAGCAATTGCTCGTCCGTCTCCACGCCCTCGGCCACCACCACCATCTTCAAGCCATGCGCCATGGCGATGATGGCGCGCGTGATGGCCGCGTTTTCCGCGTCCTGCGGCAGGCCGGCGATAAAGCTCTTGTCGATCTTCAAGGCCCGCACGTCGAAGCGTTTTAAGTAATTCATCGACGAATATCCCGTGCCGAAGTCGTCGATGGACAGGTACACGCCGATGCCGCGCAACTGCTCCAAGGTCACCATGGTGGCGCGCGCGTCGTCCATCAAGGTGCCTTCCGTCAATTCCAGCTCCAGCAGGCGCGCGTCCAGGCCCGTGTCGGCCAGCACCGAGAGCACGATCTGCATCAGGTTTTCATCCTTGAACTGCTTGGCCGACAGGTTGACGGCCATGCGGATGGCGCGCCCGCCATCGCTTTGCCACGCCTTGGCCTGGTTGCAGGCCGTGCGCAGCACCCATTCGCCGATCGGCACGATGAGACCCGTCTCTTCGGCCAGCGGGATGAATTCCGTGGGCGAAATGATGCCCCGTTCCGGATGGCGCCAGCGCACGAGCGCTTCGACGCCGACGATCTGCGTGCTGGGCACGTCGATCTGCGGCTGGTACAGCAGATACAGCTCGTTGTTCTGCAAGGCCTTCCTCAGGCCCACTTCCATCTTGACGTGGCTCATGATTTCCATCGTCAGCGAGGAGCTGTACAGCTTGGCGTTGTTCTTGCCGCAGTTCTTCGCGTGGTACATGGCCGTGTCCGCATATTTGAGCAGCGAGTTGCAATCCTCGCCATCTTCCGGATACAGCGAGATGCCGATGCTGGCCGTGACGAAAATCTCGTGCGATTCGATCATGAAGGGCCGGCGCATGGCTTCCTTGACGCGGTGCGCCACGTTCAGCGCATCTTCCACCCGCTCCAGGTCGGGTATCAATATGGTGAATTCATCGCCGCCCAGGCGCGCCAGGTTGCTGCCGCCGGAGGTGGGCTCAAACTCGTGTTCGGCGCGCAGCACCAGGTCGCTGGGACGGATGGTTTCGCGCAGGCGCTCGGACACCACCTTGAGCAAGTGGTCGCCCACGTCGTGGCCCAAGGTGTCGTTGATGCGCTTGAAGGCATCGAGGTCCATGAACAGCACGGCGAATTTCTTGTCGTGCTCCTTCGAGCGGGACAGTTCGCGCTCCAGCGTTTCCAGGAAGGCCTGGCGGTTCGGGATGCCCGTCAGGCTGTCGCAATAGGCGAGGCGGCGGATCTGTTCCTCGGTGCGCTTGCGTTCGCTGATGTCGCGCACGAGGCCCAGCACCTCGTCGGCGCCCGTTGCCACCAGGCGCGCCTCGAAGTGGCGCGTGCTGTCGCCGTGCGTGAGCGTGTAGTCGACCGAGCGGATGTGCTGCGTGGCCAGCACGGCGTGCGCCTGGTCCAGCAGGCGCGCGGCGATCTCGGGCGGCAGCACGTCGCGGATATGGCTGCCCACGCAGTTTTCGATGGAAAAGCCGGCGCTGGCGTCGTGGCCCTGTTCGTAGTCGAGATAATAGCCCTCATGGTTCAGGCGAAAGAAGGTGTCGGGGATGGCGGCCAGTACGGCGCGGTTGTGCGCGTCGGCGATGCGCAGGCGGGCGATGGCGTCGCTGGCGCGCAGCACGTACAGCACGCGGTGGCCGAGGATGGGCCAGTTGATGGGCTTGGAAATGAAGTCGGTGGCGCCTACCTCGTAGGCGCGCGTGACGGCTTCCAGTTCGTCGCCGCCCGTGACCATGATGATGGGCACCGTGCCGCCCACTTCCTGGCGGCGGATTTCGCGGCACACGGCAAAGCCGTCCAGGGCCGGCATGTCGACGTCGAGCATGACCAGGTCCGGCCCGCTGTGCTTGTAGCTGGCCAGCGCCTGCACGCCATCCTCGGCCTCGATCACGTCCAGGCCCACCTGCGTGAGCATCTGCCGCATCAGCAAGCGCATCACGGGATCGTCGTCGGCCACCAGCACCAGGCCGCGGGGAGGGGAGAGGGGCGCTGTCATGTCAGTGTTCCTTCACGAGGATGGCGCTCAGCGATTCGCGCACCGCCAGGAATGCCTGCTGCATCTGCTGCAGCAGGCTGGCCGCGCCTTCCGTGCTGCCGGCGCGGCCCAGTTTCTCCATCTCCTTGCACAGTTGCGCCAGGCCGTCGGCGCCCACGTTGGCGCTGCCGGACTTCAGGCTGTGCGCCACCTTGCGCAGCGCTTCCGCATCGGCGCCGGCGATGGCGTCGCGCATGGCGGCCAGCTGGCGCGGCGTCTCGCCCGTGAAGGCGAGGATGACGCGCTCGAGCAGCGCGTCGCCATCCGTGCCGGACAGGGCGCGGATGTTTTCCAGCGCCTGCCGGTTCAGCGGCTGGCCGGCCGGCTGGGCCGCGGCCGCGGGTGCCGGCATCGGTGGCGGTGCCTGCTGTGCCTGGGGCTGCACCTGCATCGCCGGCTCTGGCGTCTCGCTGTGGTGCACGGTGGCCGCGCGCGGCAGGGTGATCCAGCGCGCGATCGTGTGGCCGAGGTCTTGCTGCGTGAACGGCTTGCTCAGGTAGTCGTCCATGCCGGCCGCCAGGCACGCTTCGCGGTCGCCCTGCAGCGCGTTGGCCGTGATGGCGACGATGGGCAGCACGCGCGCGTGGCCGCACTGCTGTTCGTGGCGGCGGATTTCCGCTGTGGCGGCAAAACCGTCCATCACGGGCATCTGGCAATCCATCAGGATCAGGTCGAAATCCTCGGCCTGCGCCGCCTGCAGCGCTTCCTCGCCGTTGTGGGCGCACACCACGTCCAGGCCCAGGCTGTCGAGCATGGCCAGCGCCACTTCCACATTGACGGCATTGTCCTCGGCCAGCAGCACGCGGCGGCGCTGGCGCCGGCCCACCTGGCGCGAAGCGTGCGGCGGATGGATGCGCAGGCTGTCGCTGGCGCGCGGCGGCGTGACGATGCAGTCGAACAGGTCGCATTCGCGGGCCGGCTTGATCAGCTGGAAGGCCACGCCCGCCTCGCGCCGCTGGACGGGATCGGCCGCACCCTGTTCCGTGCTCAGCAACAAGAGTTTCAGGTCGGCCAGCAGCGGGTCGCTCTTGATGGTGGCGGCCAGGGCCAGGCCGCTGGTGCGCGGCAATTCCATGTCGAGCAGGGCCACGGCATACGGCGTGCCGGCCTGCGCGGCCGCACGCAGGCGCGCCAGGCAGTCGCTGGCCGTGCCGGCGCTGTCGCTGACGATGTGCCAGCTGGCCAGTTGCCGCTCCAGCACGGCGCGCGTGGCGGGTGTGTGGTCGACGATCAAGGCGCGTAACCCTCGCGTGGTTTTCAGATTGAAGGACGGGTCATCGCTGTCGACCCGGCGCTTATCGAAATTTACTTCGAACCAGAAGATCGAGCCTTGCGTTAAAGCATTGTCGACGCCGATTTTTCCGCCCATCAGCTCCACCAGCTGTTTCGAGATCGTCAGGCCCAGGCCCGTGCCGCCATGCTTGCGCGTGGTCGAGCCGTCGGCCTGCGAGAACGATTCGAAGATGCGGCTCTGCGCCTCGTTCGACACGCCGATGCCCGTGTCGTGCACCTCGAAGCGCAAGCCCACGCTGGGCGCGTCCTCGCAGCACACTTCCACCTTCACCGTGACCTTGCCCGTTTCCGTGAACTTGATGGCGTTGCCCAGCAGATTGACGATGATCTGGCGCAGGCGGTTCGGGTCGCCGCAGATGGCGATCGGGATATCGTTGGCGATGTCGAATTCCAGGCAGATATTCTTTGCTTCCGCCTGCGGCGCGAACACGTGCTCGATATCGTCGAGCAGCTCGCGGAAATTGAAGCGGATGTATTCGACGCTGAGCTTGCCCGCCTCGATCTTGGAAAAGTCGAGGATGTCGTTGATGATCACCAGCAAATTCTGCCCCGAACGCTGCACCATGCTCGTGTAGTGGCGCTGCTGCGCCGTCAGCGGGCTGGCCAGCAGCAGCTCCGTCATGCCCAGCACGCCGTTCATGGGCGTGCGGATTTCATGGCTCATGGTGGCGAGGAAGGCGCTTTTCGCCTGGCTGGCCGCCTCGGCCGCATCCTTGGCCTTCTCCAGCTGCGCCGTGCGCACGCCCACCTGGCGTTCGAGCTGGTCGCGGTAATTGGCCAGGGTGCTGTCGCGGCTGTCGATCTGCGCCAGCATGTCGTTGAAGCTGTCGATCAGCACGCCCAGCTCGTCGCTGCGCTGGTGGGCGATGCGGTGGCTGTAGGTCTGGCTGCTCGAGACTTTTTGCGCTGTATCAATGAGCTTGGTGATCGGTTCGGCGATCACGCTCTTGAAACGCCGCGCCAGGAACACGGCGATCAGGAAGGACAGCACGGTGGCGCCGCCGATGGCGCCCACGTGGCGGCCGATGTCGCGCCACATGTGGTTCAGGTCGGCCTCGATCAGCACGACGCCGATGAACTTGGGCGCCTTGTCCTGTGTCCAATAGATGGGGCGGTACAGGCGCATGGCGGGCGCCAGGGTACGACCCGTCGCTTGCGCCATGCTTTCCGTGGCCAGGCCGGCCAGCAGGGCCGGCTCCAGGTTCTGCAGCGGCGCCAATCCCTGCGCATGCTGGGGCGCGCGGTACTGGGCCAGCAGGCGGCCGCCGGCGTCGAACAGGGCCGCCTGGGCGATCTCGTCGCGCGCCGCCAGCGCCGCCAGCACTTGCTCCGCCTGCGCCGGCCTGCCCGCCAGCAAGGGTGCCGCCCCGGCCGCGCCGATGACGCCCGCCAGCGACAACAATTGCTTGCCTTCATCGTCTTTGTGGCTGAGCACGGACGTCAGGGCAAACGCGACGAATACCAGCAGCAGCGCGCAGCCCGACGACAGCACCGAGATCATGGTCAGCTTCTGGCTGATGCTGGAGCGTTGGAAATTGAACATGGCTGCGGCGCTCTCCGTTCGATCCGTTGACTGTTTTTTAATTCCTATTGGAAAAATATAGACGCGAAGACACACCCTGATGTTGATGTGGGTCTAATGGAAGAAAGGGGGAGGGGAACTTATACGAGAGAGAATGGATAGGGCGGTCTCACAAGACCGCCCTCAAATTATTGCTGAATAACAACACCTGAGCCAGCCGTCGCGAGCGGAAGGGAGAGGTGGCCGAGAAGCGCAACCGTACTCAAGTACGGCGAGCATCGCAAGCCGCTTATACCGACGCGCAGCAGGCTGGGTCCGGTGTCTTAGCAGCAGCCGCCGCGCTTGCCCGCCCCGCCATAGCGGGCTTCCTGGCGTTCGCGGAAGAACTCTTCATACGTCATCATCGGCTCGCCGGGATGGCTTACTTCCCGGTGCGCCACATAGGTGTCGTACTCGGGCAAGCCGCACATCAGCCGCATGCTTTGCCCCAGGTAACGTCCAGCCTTGATGATTTCGTCGATCATCATTGCACCGTGGGCATGGCCTGGAACGGCGTTTCCTTGGTGCTTGGCTTGCTGTCGGCGCGCGCCTTCAGAATCGTGCGGATGCCGAAGAACAGCACGCTGACGACGACGATGACGAAGAAGGCGGCCAGGCCGGCGTCCAGGTAATCGTTGAAGATGATCTGCTGCATCTGCGCCACCGACTTGGCCGGCGCCAGCAGGGTGCCTTCATCCAATGCCGCCGAGTATTTCTTGGCATGCGCGAGGAAGCCGACGCGCGGATTGGCGTCGAAAATCTTTTGCCAGCCCGCCGTCAGCGTGCACAGCAGCAGCCAGATGGTCGGCAGGATCGTCACCCACGCGTACTGGCCCCGTTTCATCTTGAACAGCACGCAGGTGCCGAGGATCAGCGCGATGGCGGCCAGCATCTGGTTGGCGATGCCGAACAGCGGCCACAGGGTATTGATGCCGCCCAGCGGATCGACCACGCCCTGGTACAGGAAGTAGCCCCAGGCCGCCACGCACAGGCCCGTGGCCAGCAGGTTGGCGATGACGTTTTCCGTCTGTTTCAGACTAGGCACGAAGCTGCCCAGCAAATCCTGCAGCATGAAGCGACCGGCACGCGTGCCCGCATCGACGGCCGTCAGGATGAACAGCGCTTCGAACAGAATCGCGAAGTGGTACCAGAAGGCCATCATGGCCTTGCCGCCGATGGCGCCGGAGAGGATCTGCGCCATGCCGACGGCCAGGGTCGGCGCGCCGCCGGCGCGCGAGATGATGCTGTGCTCGCCAACATCCTTCGCCGTCTGCGTCAGCATTTCCGGCGTCACATAGAAGCCCCATTGCGAGATCGCCTGTGCAGCGGACTCTGCCGTGGTGCCGATCAGGGCGGCCGGGCTGTTCATGGCGAAATAGATGCCGGGCTCGATGGTCGAGGCGGCCACCAGGGCCATGATGGCGACAAACGATTCCATCAGCATGGCGCCATAGCCGATGAAGCGGGCATGGCTTTCGTTTTCGATCATCTTCGGCGTGGTGCCCGAGGAAATCAGCGCGTGGAAGCCGGAGACGGCGCCGCAGGCGATGGTAATGAACAGGAAGGGGAACAGATTGCCTGACCAGACAGGGCCGGAGCCGTCGATGAACTTGGTCATGGCCGGCATTTTCAGGTAAGGCGCGACGACGATGATGCCGATGGCCAGGCCGAGGATGGTGCCGATCTTCAGGAAGGTCGACAGGTAGTCGCGCGGCGCCAGCAGCAGCCACACGGGCAGCACGGAAGCGATGAAACCGTAGCCGATCAGCATCCACGTCAGTTCCGTGCCCGTGAAGGTGAACATCGGGCCGAGCACGGCGTGTTCCTGCACGTACTGGCCGCCGATGATGGCCAGCATCAGCAGCACGAAGCCGATGATGGAAATTTCGCCGATGCGGCCGACGCGGATGAAGCGCGAATACACGCCCATGAACAGGGCGATGGGAATCGTCGCCATGACGGTGAAGCTGCCCCATGGGGAGCCGGTCAGCGCCTTGACGACGATCAAGGCCAGCACGGCCAGGATGATGACCATGATCATGAAGCAGCCCAGCAGGGCGATCATGCCGGGAATCTCGCCCAGTTCAGCCTTGATCAGGTCGCCCAGCGAGCGGCCGTCGCGGCGCATGGAAATGAACAGCACGATGAAATCCTGCACGGCACCGGCAAACACGACGCCGGCCAAAATCCACAGCATGCCGGGCAGATAGCCCATCTGCGCGGCCAGCACGGGGCCGACCAGGGGGCCGGCGCCGGCAATCGCCGCGAAGTGGTGGCCGAACAGCACATATTTATTCGTCGGCACGTGGTCGAGGCCATCGTTGTGCTTGAAGGCGGGCGTCATGCGGCGGGCATCCAGGCCCAGCACCTTGTCGGCAATGAACAGGCTGTAGAAGCGGTAGGCGATCAGGTAGACGCAGATGGCGGCGACGACGATCCAGATCGCACTGATCGGCTCGCCACGTTGCAGGGCGACGACGCCCAGGGACCCGGCGCCTGCCAGCGCAAGCGCTGCCCAGCCGAGCTGTTTGAAAATGCGGTTCATGCTTCCTCCAGAGATTTGACGGGCGCTGTGCCGTGCGATGATGGTGTGCCGCCGCTCCTGGTCGTCGCCAGGTTGATGTTGCTTTTGCTGTATCGGCAGCTTATGGCGAGTATTCAGGAATCGTATAATTGCCGCAAGCGCAGCACTACGCAGTAACGCTCAGTATTACTACGCAGATCAAACACGGCGCCGCGACGTAAAATCACGGATTTCCACCAGCATCGACGACGCCGGAGCGCGCCAGGCCATGAAACTCAGACAGAAAGTCATCTTCCTGGCCATCACGCCGCTGATCCTGGCCATGTGCGCGATCGCGTTTGCCGTGCGGCACCAGGCCATCACGCTGGCCGAGCAGCAGCGCGCCACCATCCAGCAAGCCTACCTGGCCAGCAAGGAGGCCGAACTCAAGCATTACGTGACGCTGGCCAGCCATTCCATCGCCTCGCTGTACCAGTCGGGGCGCAAGGATGCCGCCACGCAAGAGGAAGCCAAGCGCATCCTCGCCTCGCTCAGCTATGGCGACGACGGCTATTTCTTCATCTACGATTTGCAGGGCAAGTCGCTGATGCACCCGCGCCAGCCTGAGCTGGTGGGACAGAACCTGTGGGAATTGCGCGACGCCGAGGGCAACCTGACCATTCAGCGCCTGATGCAGCGGGCGAACAGCGGCGGCGGTTTCGAACGCTACAACTGGATCAAGCCGTCGACGAACAAGTCCGCGCCCAAGCTCGGCTATGTGATTTTGATGCCGGAATGGGGCTGGATGATGGGCACCGGCATCTATATGGACGATGTGGACCAGGCGCTGGCCAAGGTGGACGCCCAGCAGTCGCGCAATATCCGCTCGACCATGGAACTGATCGCCGCCATCGCCATCCTCGGCGCCTTGCTGGTGGCCGGTTCCGGCCTGGCGCTGAACTTGCGCGAGCTGCGCGTGGCCGATGCCAAGCTGAAAGTGCTGGCGCAGCGCGTGGTGGAGTCGCAGGAAGAGGAGCGGGCGCGGCTGTCGCGCGACTTGCATGACGGCATCAGCCAGTGGCTGGTGTCGATCAAGCTGCAGATCGAGGCCGGCATCGCGCGCCTGGCCGGCAATCATGAACAGAAGGAAAAAGCGCCCGCCACGTTCGAGCGTGCCGCCGAGCAACTCAACAAGGTGCTGGGCGAGGTGCGGCGCATTTCGCACAACCTGCGCCCGGCCATCCTCGACGACCTGGGTCTGGCCGCCGCGCTCGACCACCTGGTGCACGAATTTAACGACAGCAGCAGCGCCCAGGCCAGTTTCGCGGCCAGTCCGCCGACCGCGGGCGAAGGCTTGCCCGACATGGTCAATACCGTGCTGTTCCGCATTGCCCAGGAAGCGCTGACCAATTGCGAGCGCCATGCCCACGCCAGCGGCGTGGAAGTGAGCCTGCACGAAGCGGGCAAGGGGGTAGAGCTGCGCATCCGCGACAATGGCGGCGGCTTCGACTTCGACGGCATCGCCCTGCATCCGCAGCGCGGCATCGGCTTGCGCAACATGACGGAACGCATGGAAGCCATCGGCGGCAGCCTGCACATCACGTCCTCGCCGGCCGGCACCCTGGTGCTGGCGCGGCTGGACCTTCCCCCAACACACTGATACATACCATGACCGAAACGATCAAGATCCTGCTGGTGGACGACCACCCCCTCGTGCGCGACGGCTTGCGCGCGCGCCTGGAAGCGGTGGCGCATTTCGACGTGGTGGCCGAGGCGGGCGGCGCCGACGAGGCGCTGGCCCAGGCGCGCGCGCATCAGGTGGACCTGGTATTGATGGATATCAACATGCGCGGCACGAATGGCATCGAGGCGACCGCGCTGTTCAAGCAGGCGTTTCCGCAGATCGCCGTGCTGATCCTGTCCATGCACGACAAGCTCGAATACGTGTCGCAGGCGCTGCAGGCGGGCGCGCGCGGCTATGTGCTAAAAGATGCTCCAGGGAAAGATATTGTGTTCGCCATCGAGACGGTGATGTCCGGCGGCATTTATTACAGCGCGGCCCTGGCGCGCCAGCTGTCGCGCCCGCAGGTGCACGACTCCTTCCTCACCACGCGCGAGCAGCAGGTGCTGCAGCACATCGCGGCGGGCCAGTCGAACAAGCAGATCGCCCGCGACCTCGACCTGAGCGTGCGCACGGTGGAGACGCACCGGCTGAACATCAAGCGCAAGCTCGGTATCGAAGGCCAGGCTGAACTGATCAAATACGCGGTCGAGCACGCGCAGTTCGATGGCGGCGGCGCTTGATTTCTGCCTGCGCGTAGCAGTGTATTTTTTTCAAACCCGCATGACAGGCGGGTCTCGCGGGGGAATGTTTTTTTTGAACATTTATTGCCAATATTAAACTGTTTCGTGGGTGAGATTCGGATAGAATGATTCTTGCTGTCGAAATGGCATCCCTGCCGGGCCAGGGTTGCCAATGCTGGTCAGTTTATTTACTATGGCGCCCTACCCACACTGAGATACCGATGTCAGCATCTGAATCAAACCTGTTTCCATTGGTGGGATTACAAGCAGTTGCCAATGCTCATAATGAGTGGGTCGCTGTCACCTTGCATGTACCGCAGCCATCGACGGCGCCGCTAATGACGGCGCTGACCGCGGCGCTGGCCACTGCCGATGCGTATGCCTTCCTGGCGCCGCTCGACTGCATCATTCCCCTGGCCGACCCGCATGGTGTGGACGAGGCCGTGCTGGCGCAACTGGCGCCGCAACGCACCATCTTCCGCTTGCCGGCCACGTTTGCCGGCGACAAACAGATCCAGAAGAAATGCCAGCAATGGCGCGATGCCGGCTACCGCATCATCCTCGACGGCGCCAGCGCCGGTCCCGTGACGGCGGCGCAGGTCGAGGCGCGCGCGCTGAGCATCGACGCGGCCGGCGAACTGCCGGGCCTGCATCAATTGCTGTCGCTGCCGGGGCCGCACCTGGCCTACAACATCGGCGATGCGCAGAAGCTTGCTGCATTGCAAGATCTCGGCGTCAGCTGGTTTGCCGGCGACTACGCCTTGCACCATGCGCGCCAGCAAAGCGAGCCGGAGGACGCCACCTCGCGCAAGCGCCTGCTGGCGCTGCTGGGCTTGCTGGCCCGCGACGCTGACGCGTATGAGCTGGAAGTGCCGCTCAAGCAAGATCCATCGCTCAGCTATCATTTGTTGAAACTGGTCAACTCGGCCGCCTTCGGCTTCACGGCGCCGATTACCAGCTTCAGCCAGGCCATCACCCTGCTGGGCCGGCGCCAGCTGCAGCGCTGGCTGCAACTGCTGCTGTATGCGCGCCAGCAGGACGATGGCAAGATCCATGCGCTGTTGCCGCTGGCGGCCGTGCGCGCGGCGCAGATGGAAGCGCTGTGCCAGTTGCGCGGCGGCGACCGCGACGCGCAGGACCTGGCCTTCATGGCCGGCGTGTTTTCGCTGCTCGACATCCTGCTGGGCATGCCGATGCTGGACATCATCGCCACCCTGAACCTGGCGCCCGAAGTCAGTGCCGCCTTGCTTGAGCGCAATGGCGAACTGGGCACCTTGCTGGCGCTGGTCGAATGTCCGGCGCCGCCGCCCGAGGGCTTGCACCGCGCCGGCATCGATGGAGAAACTTATTGGCGCAGCCTGCTACAGGCGTACCAGTGGGCCATCCAGGTCAGCCGGAACCTCTAGCATGACCGTGCTTCCGGTGTCGGATTACCTCAGTGACAGCGCCGCCCTGTGCGACGCCGTCGTGCGTTTGCGTGGCCAGGCGCTGGTGGCCGAACTGGGGCGCATTGCCAGCGCCGTGATGGCCAGCCCGTATTGCCAGTTCCTGCCTTCGGCCAGCGCCGATGGCGGCCCGCCGCCAGCGCCTTTTGCGCGCGATACGCCCGCCTTGCTGCAGGAAATCAGTTTTGACGGCCATTGCTTCGGCCATTTCGCCGTGGCCGGGCGCAGCCTGTACAACGACGCCGACCGCCGCCACCTGGCCAGCCTGGCATCCCTGACGGCGGGCGTGCTGCAAGTACATACGCTGGCGCAACGCTCGACCCATGCCTACGCGCAAGTCGAAGCCTTGCTGGCGCAGCAGACGCAAATCCTCGACCAGTTGCACGAATCCGTGCTGACGATGGACTTGACGGGCTACATCACCAGCTGGAACAAGGGCGCCGAGCGCCTGTTCGGCTATTCCTCGGTGGAAGCCGTGGGGCGCAACATCCTGTTCCTGTATGACGAGGAAGACACGGGTTTCCACGACGCCTTCCTGGAGCAGGGAGGGCGCCTGATGGAGGTGCGCCGCCGAAAGAAGTCGGGCGAGATCTTCTGGGCCAGCCTGTCCCTGTCGCCGCTGCACGACATGGACGACAAGCGCATCGGATTGATCGCCTACTTGACGGACATCACCGAGCGCAAGCTGGCCGAAGAGCGCTTGCACCACCTCGCGTATTACGACCCGCTGACGAGCCTGCCTAACCGCACCCTGCTGGCCAAGCTGGTCGACCAGGCCTTGAGCGTGGCGCAGCGCAGCAAGATGCTCGGCTGCGTGCTGTTCATCGACCTGAACCGTTTTAAACTGATCAACGACACCCTGGGCCGGCGCATCGGCGATGAATTGCTGCGGCAAGTCTCGCTGCGTTTCCGGCAGGCACTACGCGACCAGGACCTGGTGGCGCGCCTGGGTGGCGACGAATTCGCCGTCGGCCTGTTCGACATCGGCCAGCACTTTGAAGCGAGCATGGTGTCGCAAAAGCTGCTGGCGTCGCTGGTGGAGCCGTTCCTGATCGAGGGCCACGACCTGCGCGTGGGCGCCAGCATCGGCATCAGCGTGTATCCGCAGGACGGGCAGGATGCGGAAACCCTGCTGCGCCTGGCCGACATCGCCATGTACCGCGCCAAGCAGGACAGTGGCGGCGAAGCGGAAAGCGTGGCTTTCTACAGCCAGGACATGAATCTGGGCATGCAGGCGCGCATGCGCCTGGAAACGGGCTTGCGCCAAGCCCTGTCGGAGCAGCAACTGCTGCTGCACTACCAGCCGAAATACGCGCTGGCCAGCGGCCGCATCATCGGCGCCGAGGCGCTGGTGCGCTGGCATCACCCGCAGCACGGCATGATCCCGCCCGCCGAATTCATCCCCCTGGCCGAATCGACGGGCCTGGTGGTGCAAGTGGGCGAGTGGGTGCTGGAGGCGGCTTGCGCCCAGGCGCAAGCGTGGAAACTGGCCGGCCTGCCGCCGATCCGCCTGGCCGTCAACGTTTCCGCCCGCGAATTCACGGCGGCCCTGCCGGCGAGGGTGGCGGCAACCCTGGCCCGCTACGGCCTGGAAGCGGCCTGGCTGGAACTGGAAATCACGGAAAGCACGCTGATGCATAACATCGAGCGCGTGATCGGCATCATGGACCGCATCACGGCGCTGGGCGTGGCCTTGTCGCTGGACGATTTCGGCACCGGCTACTCGAGCTTGTCCTACCTCAAGCGTTTCCCCATCGACACGTTAAAGATCGACCGCTCGTTCACCACCGGCATCCCCACCGATGCCAGCGACTGCGCCATCGCCAGCACCATCATCAGCATTGCCCAGCAGCTGCACCACAAGGTGATCGCGGAAGGCGTGGAAACGGCGGAGCAGCTGGAATTTTTGAAGAGTTCGGGTTGCGATGAAGTGCAGGGCTATTTGTTCTCGCGCCCGCTGCCGGCGCGGGAGTTCGAGACGGCGCTGCGGGAAAACTGGGGCGTGTAAGGCTGTTGCTCTGATGCCTGCACAGGTATTGAATCCTTGGCTGAAGAGCCGGGCTCATCCCCGTCGGTACGCCCCCAGTCCTTGCCGCTGGGGGAAATAAGCCCCCGAGAGCGCTAGCCATTGGTAAGCCACTGACCTTTATGTATAATGCTGCCATCTGGAAGCGTGGCCGAGTGGTTGAAGGCACTAGTCTTGAAAACTAGCGACGGGTTACACTGTTCGTGAGTTCGAATCTCACCGCTTCCGCCAGAAATATTGAAATAAGCCCTTGATTATCAAGGGCTTATTTTTTTGTGTCGTCACCTGCAAAATCCCTGATGTAAAAGCTGAGTTTCAACTTAGCGTCAATTTGCGGAAATGGTTTCCGCAACTGACAGCTAGCGGGTAGGTCGGACAGCCTGGCCAATGCGCCGATAGACCTTTTCCGTGATGACTTTTTCACTATGCCCCGGCAGGGAGCTGGCGGCGCCCAGGTCGGCAATGTCACTGGCAGAGCGCGCCCGGATATCGCGGAACTGGAAGGCCTCGATACGGCTGGCCAGCTCCTCGTCGCCAGCCTTTAGCGCCAGTTCTGCCTCAGCTTTCCGGGCGCTATCGAAGCGCAGGTGCAAATGCCACTTCTTGACCTGGCAACCATTCGGCAGCGAGACGATGAAGGTGGTGCGCGACCGGTGCGGGCGCGCGTGGATGCGCTCGATGACCTTCGCCAGTTCGGACTTGATGCCGTCGTGCTCGAGCACGATGCGCAGCAGCTTGTTGCTCTTGCCCTGGCGCACCTGCAACGCCCCATCCTTCAAATCGCCGTCGCGCATCTTGAGCACGTCCGCAGGTCGCTGGCCGGTCAGGTAGTTCAGGTCCATGGCGTCCTGCAGCTCTTTACCCCCTGCGTTCCGTACCGCATCCCGCACGGCTTTGTCGGCATAGAAGTCGCACGGTACCTCCTTGCCGCCCAACGAATAAAGACACTTCGTCGAGACGCCAAATAAGAGGGGTGAATGAAGGAAATACGCAGACAGAATTTCGTTTATACCTTGGTGGAAGACGACCAAGGGCGATACTTCTTTGAGTTGGTCGTGCCTGCACCAATGTGCGCATGGGCAATCTATGTGCTTAAGGTTAGAGCGTCGTCGTTTCAAAAATGGATGATAAGAATCAAACCCGACTTGGCCGACCGTATAGCAGAGCGTTTGATTTGTCAGGAGAAAGTGCGTCAGATTGAACGTTTCTAAACGTCTGCTTTGGGGCGAAAGCAGCCGCTGAGCGGATTGGGTGGCGCAGGTTTATGCCGCTTCTGCGCCGGCTACTGCTTGCGTAGACCCAATGATTGCTGAAGGTATCAGTTCATGTACTGACTTTTTCGAGCGCTGGGTAGATGCTGGTGGTCTGGATATTAGTGATGGTGATTTCGATACGCTAGTTCGAAACCAATTTATTGATGTGCGAGCCGTCGTTCACGTCTTTTCCAGGGGAATGGTTCTGGGAAGCAGCCTACCGAAGGCAGACTGCTTAGAGAAAACTAATTTTTCTTGGAAGCGATCACTGAGGTGGTGAACTTAAACATCTTCTCCAGCAAATGCCAAATTGCGACCGCCGGCGAGAAGAAGCCTCGAGGAGTCTCCCGTGCGCCCTTAATGAAGCCTTCCATAAATGCGTTCATTTCATTATCTCCGTAGTTACCTAATAGGTGGAGCAAATTACCAAATAGGCAATATGTTCCGCATTTGGATATAGTATCAGCTTTTTCACGATTTCATCGAAAACGTGTAAGGTATTACCCCCACTAATGGCGCCCAATTAACCAGAAGGTATCGTGCCCTGACAAAAATAATTGAGTTGTGAATCAGTGCTCCAGCTAGCAGGTCCCATCTGGTCATAAACTAGTCTACTGAATGTACCCGCGTATAGGTTCATACTGTTTTATCGCCGTGATTGGCCTCATTCTTCTCAGGCATCCAAGCCTCCTCGCAGTTTTCGCGGATGATGTCGCACATTTCTATAATGCGATTCCATTCCTTTTTTGACGGCGCTTTCTGCATTCTGCTTGGTCGTATAGAGGTGGTGCAACGTCTTGAGATTACCCACTGATCCGGCCATTTCCTGACCTGTCTGTTTCTTCTTCCTGGCCACGTTCTTCTACTTGGTCACCACGCCCGTGATTCCGTCGTCCGGGTCTTTCTCTTCCTCGCGCTCGGCCTCGGCCGCTTCCGTCTTCGTTTCAAACTCCAGGTCGCCCGTGCAGATGGTGCTGGGCGCGTCCGACGTCACCTTGTCGGCGGTGATGGTGGCGGTGCCGCCGGGCAGGATGGCCGTCAGGGCATGGGCCGCGTGGTCGTACTGCACCACGGCACCGTCGGGGTAATGGGCGGTGTGGATGCTGTCGTTGGTTTCGGGCGCGTCAAACTCCTGTGAGTGCAGCGCGGGCAGGATGATGCCGCGTGTCAGGTCGCCGCCCGGGGAAAAGACGATCACTTGTTCGCCAACTGTCGGCGCCGACCAGGTGCGCGTGCTGCCTGCGCGCCGTGTGGCCCATTTCAGCCATTCGGTGATGAGTGTCGGGCCGAGCTGGACACGTGCCTTGGCCCCGTCGACCTCGGCGATGGTGCCCAGGCGGATCAGGTTTTGCAGTAAGCGGGAGAGGTCGGACAGGTCGGCGTTCATGCAGTGCATGTTGCCGAAGTCCGCGCGCGGATGCACGCGGGGGCGGGTTGATATGCAGCTTAGTGGCTACGGTCATTATCAAAGCACTGATTTTGCCCCATTGCGGACCTTGCGCAGTAACCATAGGCGGCTCTCCATGGTTCAGCCGTTTTGTTAATTGCACGCCCAGTTTGCAATTTCCCCGGCAGAGCTATATTCGATATAAAGATCTTTGGCTAAGGCAGACCTGTTCTTTGCAGCGCCTTGAAGGGAAAGTAAGTTTGGGTCAGTTTTGACTGCGCGGCGCGCCCCCTCGAGCTCTTCCCGCCAGACACCGCCACGAAAACGCACACTCCGTATTTTCACGGAAAGAGAATTGATCCGCTCTTGTCCATTGAGGTAGCGAGCATTGTGCTGCTGCATGTTTCTCAGCGCTTTTGTCAATAGCGCATCGAACGTAATCGCTATAGCGTGCGCTTCCTTCGTATACTGTTGGATGTCAGTCTGCGGAGTATCGTGATGTGCTACATGCGCAGCTCTATTCCGCCGATTTGCAGCGCTTTTGAATGTCTCTTCCAGTGGCATGCCTACTAATCCGATCCTGGCGGCAATTTTGGTCATTTCCCCCCAAGGATCATCGATCAGAAAACTTTTCAAAATTGCCTTAACCGTATCACTGTTGACGTTCGCTTGATCATAACCAAATGCATGAGGTGTAATCTCATAGGCTGTTGCAGCGGTCGAAGCAATCTTTGCGGCATGTTCTTGGATGTAAGCCAAGCGGGTAGCTTTGTCGCGAATTGTCATCTGATACGATAAGGCGGAAATAGATTCGAACGTCGATGCGAAACGTAGCCGCTCCGGCAGTTCACGGAATGGAACTCCGGTACGACCGACCTCATTTAAGACTTCAGAGACCCGCGATTTTATAAAGTCTTCTAGAGATGCAAATCCCACCACAGCCAGTCCATTTCTTAAAATCCTTGCCACGTTGTTGTGGGCACGGTCAGTGAGTGGGCGATTCGTTACCGCCTCGATTTGAGTGGACGCCGTCAACGACTCCATACGCTCTAAGAACAATGACTTCGCTGATGTCATGCTAGCGTCCAGCCACTTCTGTAAGGATATCCACCATCGTTTGAACGCGTCGACGCACCGAAGCCGAATTGTTCGTCGATTGAGAAACGGATTTCACAAATTCGCCATCGTGCTCGAATCTATCCCTGATTGCTTGATGCACCTGACTAGATCGCGTTACTAAAACATCAATATCGTCGGGAGGGATAATCGCCATGGCTACCATCTGAGCATCATACAGGGGCGAAATAAATTGTTCCCGCCATCCTCCCGGTGTTGGCTTGTGAAACGCATGTTCACCAAAAACATTTTGACAAGCTCGGATAGCCTTGTCGAAAAGGCGTCGCTCAACGTTAGCGTCAGCATCCCGATTAGTTTCCATAAAGCGATCCATTTCCTCGCTCAAAACGTTCCGCATGCCTTGCCAGTACTGATGGATTGTAAAAAAACGAAGGACGTGTTCAACGTCGTCCATTGCTCTGAAGGCGGGCGACTTCTCGCTGGTAATCTTCATCCTTTCGCGCAGATAATCGTCTTCCGACAACTCAAGTAGAAGGTCATTAAGCGCGCCAGAGTAGGCAACGTTCCGTATTTCCTGCGGCTTGAGAGTATCGCCACCCGTGTTCAAACGCAAAAAAACTTCGTATTTGAGCTGTTGATTTGATTGCTTCAACAAAGTGGTGACACGAATGTAAGGACGAACTGTAAGCGCGTTCTGAAGTTGTACTGGTAGTTCGCCAAAAGAAAATCCATCTAGTTCAGGGAACTTTTTTAGCTGCTTCAATCGTAGTTTTCCGCTCAAAAAGTCGCACACCGCAGTTATCCGCTGCTTCCCGTCAATTACGCTGTAGCTCCCATACTCGTCTTCAGATAGATATACGGGAGGCACAGGAACATTCAACAGAAACGACTCAATTAAAGCCGACTGCTTCTCAACGTTCCACCGATCTCGCCTCTGATAGCCAGGACTGATATCGATCGATTCTCTATCGACCATGTCAAAAATTGCCGCCAGGGAAAAATCTGATTGCTGAATAACCAAACTGTCTTGGGCGGCTTTAAAGCGTTCAATGATCTCTTTTTCGTTCATCTGATAAGTTTGTTAAAGCTTTAGACTACACGACGAAATAGTCGAGGCCATCGTAGTGGGCGTAAAAGTTACGGTAAAACAATACAAGGAAGTTATGGCAATGTCCAAGAAATCTTTCAACGCATGAAATGTGAGTGTCACGGGGCTAGATGATCGCGGCGTCGACTGTCCGCTGCTTGCCGATAGCGGTAATTCGTTCAACTCTAACGTAAATGATAACTTTTTTCAGTTGAAGTTTGAATTGGTTCATTTATAACTGTTCCAAATGATGCAGCAGGGATTCACGGATCAACGTCCGATCCGCTGCACTGAATCCCAGCAGCGGCCGGGCCGGGTAGCTGTATTTTGGGCCCTTTTTTGAGACGCTATCCGTCAAGCCTTCATGATGTACTCGCGCGACGTGCATCACCTTACCCAGGAAGCCGATAGTTAACTGGCCTGGATCGGCATGCACCTTGAGGTATTTTGCGGTGCGAATCTTGGCGAACATCGCCTCCTTCTGACGCTTGATGCGCCCGTTCTTCCCCTTGAATTCCTTGCGCCGCTTTCGCGCCGGATAGGCCGCACCATCCGGCCCTTGCTGGGCCTTGATGCGCTGCGCCTGGCTGCGGCGCAGGTCGATGGCCACCTTGTGATTGATGGCGCGGCGCTGGGCGGGCTGCAGCTTGGCCAACAGGGCGCCAGCCCAGGCTTCCAGCGCGTGCAGGTCGTCGCTCATGGCGTGGCCTCGGGCGTGCGCCATTCCGCCAGCAGCTTCTCGCCGGCGTACAGTTTCCAGAACTCGTCCGCATAGGCCGGCATGTGCTGTATCTCGGCCAGGTGCTTGATGTCGAGGCGGCCCGCCTCGACGGTCTTGACGGCCACGCGCTCGGTCAGGTCCAGCTTGATGGAAATGTCGACCGTTTCATGGTTATTAAAATCGACCTCGAAGGCGATGCCGTGCTTGCGCGTTTCCTCGTTGGCCATCAGGTCGAGCTGGTGGACTTTCAGCCAGGCGATCAGGGCCACCATGATGGCGTCGGCATCGCCCGCATAGTCGGTGACGATCAGGTTGAGCTTGAAGCGGTATTCGAAGGAGAGCGAGACGGTAGCACTGGCCACTACGTTGCCTTCGTCGGCGAATACGAGCAGGCGGTCGGGGTCGCGCTGCAAGTCGGGAATGGCGGCGGCCAAGTGCTGGCGCAGGCTATTCGGTTTGTACATGGTAGGTGTTCCGCATGGTGTTGTAGGCGTCGATGCAGGCGTTTAGCTGGCGGGTGGCGTCGTCACCGTCACCGGCAATGGTGTCAAGAGCTGCCGCAGTCGCTGGGTCAAGTTCGGCGCGCGCTTCAATCCGATGGCCTGCGGCAGAGGAGGTATCTGCAGTGGCGGCGCACTGGCCGCTGACGACGGGGATTGACAGGCGCACAGCGCCGCTGCGCACGTCATCGTTAAAAAGGTCACGTTCAGTTTTCGCATGGGTTTGCTCTTGGGTGAGGTGGTCGGCGCGCTGCGCCAGGGCTGTGCCGGCGGCGCGCTCCAAGGTAAGCACGCGGGCGGTGGCCTGGGCCAGCGCGGTGGCGGCGGTGGTCTTGTCGGTGGCTGCCGCCCTTTGCAGTTCGGCGATGCTGGCGTCCTTGCGCCAGCCTTGCGCCGTCCAGCCGGCCAGAGCGCCGCACACGAGAACAGCGGCCAGCGGGCGCCAGGTGGTCGTAGTCACATGGCCACCCGTTCCTTGATCCAGCCGAACAGGAAACGGCGCTGGGTCTTGTTGGCCTCGGTGATGTCCAGGTAACGCGCCGCCTGCAGGCCGTTCAAGGCGCGCAGCAGCGCGGTGGCGCCATCCTGGCCGCGCCATTTCAGGAAGGATTCAAGGGCGCCCAGCGATTGCGCGCCGAGGCGGCCATCGACGAATAGCGCAGGATATCGCGCGCCCGTGTCGTTGAAACCGTTCAGCCAGCGCTGCAGGAACTCGGCCGCGCGGTGCGGCCCCATGTTGACACCCGTGTCGATCACTTCGGCGCCGATGCCTGCATGCAGGGTCAGCACCTGGTCGAACTTCGGCTCCGTGATATAGCGGGCCGTGTAGATGGCGCGCGCCACCGTCACGGGAAGGTCGCGCATCGGTCCCGTGTAGCCATTGGCGCGCGCCACGGCGACAGTGATGCCGTAATTTGTTTCTCCGCCCTTGTCTTGCGGGTCGTTCACATAGCCGCCTTCGGCGCGCAGGATGGCGTCGATGGTGCGCGCAATCAGCGGGTTTTCCGTGGCGGCCATCAATGTTCCTTCGCGTCTTTGACCAGCTCGGCGATGTCCTTGTCGCTGCGGCGCTGGAACCACAGGGCCACGGCGCGCGATACCCACCAGCCGGGCGCGCCGACGATGAGGTCGATGGCGGAGGCGTTGACCATGGCGCCGATGGCGGGGAGCTGGGCGCATAGCAGCTGATACACGGTGCTGCCCAGCAGGCAAGAGAACACGCCGGCGCAGGCCAGGCGGGCGACGAATTCGCCCTTGTTGAAGGTGCCGTCGCTATTCAACGGCGGCAGCACGATGTACAGCATGGCCGCGCCGATCATGCCCAGCGCTGCCTTGAAGCCGTACAGTTTGACCAGGGTGGCGAAACCACCAAACGATTCTGCGGACATTGCTTGATACTCCGGGGTAAGGGGGAAGAGATTTTTCATGATGGATAAAGGGTAAATGCCAGGATCAGTCCCATAGCTGTACAAGATCGGCTGCGGCCGCCTGGCCCGTGCTGGGTGCCGGCTCGGGCAGGGTGACGATCAGCCCGGCCGGAAGCACGGCGCCGTGGCGCGCCAATCCGTGGTTGAATTCCAGTGTTTGCTCGACATAGCCCGTGCCGCCGCCCAGGTAGCGGTACACTAGGGCGTCTACCGTGTCGTGCTGCTGTGCGCGGACCTGCAGCCACCCCACAGGCCGCCCATGAGGCGGCTTTTTCTCGTCCAAGCGCATGATGTTGCCGCAAAGGCAAGAAGAAAGCCCGTTTCGGCCCGGCGCGCGCAGTTGTCCCCCTCCACACCTGCCCGCTAAATAGGGGCCTTTTGACTCAAATGTGCGCCATGGACGAAGGCGCATGAGGACTGGCGTGGCAGGGCGAAGAGGGGGCGTGCGTTATGATGCATTTTGACGCACTTTGAGCGGTTTTTTGTGCGCGTGGTGGGTGGCGCGGGAATGGCTGTTTTCAGTTCCTGGAGGGGCTGAATTGCGGTCCTGTGGTCTACATTTATTCTAGGCTGGCGAGCGGAGCGGCAGCTTGCGGCGTATTCGTGCCATGGCTCAATTCCGTGCTCACCGCATGCCATTCGAACAGGTCGGGTAGAGCATGGCCGTGCGCGTAATATGCATGGCTTCGCTAAGTGTCCGCTTTGATTTGACGGCATTTTTATGTTGGCGGATCGATAAAATTATATGCGTGAAGCAATATTTGAATATTTTATAGCTGTGAAAATGATAAACCTTTCTCGGTGTGTGCGGCGATTTTTGCCGATCTATTTATTGGGTCTTCCTCTAAGTGTTGGAGCTGAAGCGATGCTGCAGTATCGCAATATTTCTCTCGGCGATGCGTCGGATAAAGTGTTGCAATTGTCTGAAAATGAATTTCCTCACGTTAAGTTGGAGTCTAGAGAAAATTCATTTGATATTCTTGCGATCATGGCTGGGGATGATCAAGGAATTATAGATAATTCATGTCGCTCGACTGATACCAGTGATTTGCAACAAAATTGTATTTCAGCGCGTTTTATTTTTTCTGGCAAAGCACAAGGAGACCTTCTGGCCAGTGTTTTTGTTGACCAGGGTTTTAGTCCCCCAATTAATCGAGATAGTCTTATTGTTATGCTTGTGGCCAAGTATGGACAGCCTAGAGTAACTTCTGGAGATGCCGTTCCTGCATCTTATATGAATCCTGAGTCGAAATTTATTTCGTTTCTTTGGGGCGGGCTGCGAACTCCCGTAGGAATCTATCGTCCTAGCCGTTTCCCTTACAAAGATAGAGAAATTATTGGTGGTAAATACATATCAGCAGTGATTTATTACCAGGGCGACTTGGCAAATGGTTATAGTTTTCGTATCGTTGACTCTGAGACGATGAACGAAAGCATGAAGGTGGATATGGGTGAACCACAAAGGTTAGAGGCTGAGCGGCGAGCCGAGCCACCGAGTGATGGCGAGAGGGATTAGTTTGCGGGCGAAAGAAAGCTGTCATTTTGTTGTCATTCCCAGGCTAAAACAGCCCAAAAACAACCCCAATAATGACAGCCTTCTTCTTGCTACTGCTTGATTCTAAGAATTGATTGGTGGAGACGGCGGGAATCGAACCTGCCGTGCTTGCCTACTGCCCGGACCTGCCCCATGGCGTTGGAGCGGTGGGGCGGTTTGCCGCCACGCTAGAGATAACGTACTCCACAAAAAATAGCCCCGTCCAAGCGCGGTCAATCCATGACCGCCGATTCGCGCTGGCGCAAGGTGATCGCCAGCGGCGTGGGCATCATCGTGAAACCCATCACTTCATTGGGGGCGGCACCAGTCAGTGGCCGAACTTGATTCACGTCGAAGTTGGCCAGCAGCGTTACCATCGCTACTTTGATTTCCATCAGTGCCAGGTAGCGCCCTGGGCACATTCTTGGCCCGGCGCCAAACGGTAGAGACAACCGGCGGGCAGCGCCATCGTCACCAAGCCAACGCTCCGGGTTGAAACGCTGTGCGGCGGGCATGAAAGCCTCGGCCACGCTGTCGTGCCGCAATACGCACCACAGCAGGGTGTCCGCCGGCAGGCGCACATCCAATACGGTGGTCTCGCACAGCGCCTGCAGCGGCAAGAATGGCGCGGGCGGCTTCAGGCGCATGGCTTCAAGCGCACATGCTTCCACATAGTCGAGGCTATCCATCTGTTCGGGCGTCATCGTGCGGGTATCGGATACCTTGTTCAGCACTTCCTGTTGCGCCTGTTTCAATGCCGTCGGATTCCGCCACAGCAGCCATATCAGCCATGCCAGCGCGCTGGCAGTTGTTTCCTGGCCGCCCAGCAGCATGGTGGAGACATTGCCAGAAATGACGGCATGGTTGACGCCGCTGCCTGGTTTCTCGGCCGCCAACAGCATAGCCTGCAGCATGTTGACGGGCTGGGCGCGCAGAGCAGAATCTGCCGCAAGCGCCTTGCGTGCCTGGGCGATGAAACCGTCCGTTGCCGCCTGCAGTGCGCGTACGCTGCGTTCCAGGCGCCGGTCTGCGGGAAGCCGCAGCCAGCGCCAGTAAGGGAAGGGCATCAGCGAGCGGCGGGCCACCCCGGCCATCACTTCGCTGACGTCTTCCTGCAGCTTGTCGTCGCCGTTGAGCAGCGTATTGACGTCTTCACCAAAGGCGAGGCCGGCAATCACATCGACCGTGTAGCGTTTGAGGTCACCAGAAAGATCCATCTCCTGCTGCGCTTGTGCCGCAGTGCTCCAGCGCTGCGCCAGTCGCAGGCCGACTTGACGCAGACGCACAAAATACGCTTTGACCATGGATGGCGAAAAGCTGTGCATCACCATGCGGCGCTGCGTTAGCCATTCATCGCCCTCGGCCAGCAGCAGACCGGGCGCGCCGCCCAGTTCGGCCGAGATGTCGGCCGTCACGGCGGGGCGGCGGAAGGTGTCGGGCCGCGCACGCAGTACCTGGCTGATTGCGGCGCTGTCAGACAGCACCACCACCTGTCGGCTCCCTATCCTTGCCCGGAATATCGGACCGTAGCTTCCGCTCCATTTTTCCATGGTCTGGTGGATATTCCGTGGGTTGAGCTGGTGCGCATTGCCGAGGAACGGCAGCGTGGGTGGAGCAGGCAAATCGGCGATCTCGCGTGAAATGGGCATGGCAGCGGTATTCATGAAGCTCCCTCGGTTGGCATGTGATGCAGGCAGTATCGTTTGGCCAGTCAAGCAAGTCTTGAACGTTTGCGACACGCTACAATGCTTTCATGACGCCACCTGATGCCATCTATCCGCCGACTGTTGCACGCCTCGTTGCCCCCCGCGTGGCGCTGGCTTCCTGCGTACGGGCCTGGCTGGTACGCAGCACCATCGGCTCTGCTCCGTTGCCGCCAGCACAGCGTCTTAATCGCTTTCCAGCGACGCCGTTCTGCGCCATTACATGGATGATCGAGGGAAGCGCCACATTGGTGGAGCCGGCCACCGGCGAGGAGGCAGGCCCCGGTGACGCGGTCTTTTCCGGCCCGCGCACGCAGCCGTGCGTTACTGCCAATCCCGGCCCCGTGCACACGATTACGGTGCTGTTCTTTGCTGATGCGCTGCATAGGCTGACCGGGATGGACATGTCCGCCCAGATCAACAATATGGCCGAACTTGGCGCTGCGCTCGGTGAAGAATGGCGGGCATTGTCGGCGCCCTTGCTGATGGCTGCGGACGATGAGGCTCGCATCGCCGTGCTGGAAGACTGGCTGGAGCCGCGATGGCGCCTGGAGCGAGGCTCCGAGGGCGCATTGTGGGCGCCGATCCACGACTGGCTGCAAGCGCTCGCCCTGCGGGCCGCCACGGCAGGCGCGGGACGCAGCGCACGAATGGTGGAGCGTCGTGTACGGACGTGGACTGGGCATCCCTTGCGTATGCTGCGCCGCCTGGCGCGGGCCGAGGAATCGTTAGTGGCTGCGACGCGCGAGCAGCAGCAGGGGAAAACGTCGCTGTCCGACGTGGCGGCCCGTTCGGGCTATGCGGATCAGGCTCATCTGTCGCGTGATGCACGCGAATTGGTGGGCGCAAGCCCGCGCGAGTTGATTACACTTGCACAGTCGGATGAGAGCTATTGGTTATACCGCATATGGGTCTGACAAGCGATGTATCGGCAAGCTTGTCCGTAGATAGGTAGTTTAGTAGCTACGGCTCTTGAAAGTTCGTTAAAGCCGCATATGGCTTAGCTATTCGCATTGCACCGCTACGCCAAGAAATAATGAAACCGCCTTCGGGCGGTTTTTATTGCCTGGCGGAAGCGAGCAGGGCGCCTGCAGGCCCTGCGTGTGAGATGCGAAGGGCCGTGTCGGACGTGGCCGCCGCAACTGAATTTAAGTGAGCTCGAAATACATGAGAGTTTCAGAAAACGATTGATCCTTGCAGACATCTGCGCCTCTTAACTTGACAGTTTTTCCGGCAAGATAGGCAGCAAGCAAGCCGGCGTAATATTCTTTTGCACGCGGACGCTTTAAGGAAAATGAGAGGTAGTCGCCGTTGGAACCGTGACATGCAGGGGCATTCTTTACGCCTCCTTCGGGAATGATATAAACGACATCGCCATCTTCATAGACCACGATGGATGATATCTTGGCCGTGGTCCAGCCAGCTAATGCGCTGCCGCTCAACATGGAGAAAAGCAGGCAAATGCTTATTTTAGATAGTTTCGAGGAAAATTTCATAATCCCTATATTCCAATAAAATTTCATAAATAATAATTTTACTTTATTGCTTTTATGAAATGAAGTATATTTTTCTGCAATTTGACATGCCTTGAACGATTTTTCGTGCGGTCGGTTCGGCGACGTGCGGCGGACTTTGTTGTCGCGCTACGCCGCGTTTCGTGGCGATCAAATTGAACAGCATTTTGCTGAGCGCAAACAGTTCTGCATTGCTCACGCAGACCATTTCTGTGGACCTTGCCATGAGACTGGACGAGCGTTTCCCCTGGCGCATCGGGCGTGCCGATGGGATGCCGGCCGCCATCGCCGGGAGAGGGGAATTCCGGCAGCAAGTTTGCTGCTGTCGACTTCGATGCTGGCGGTACATGCCGATGGACCTCCGTTCATGCGGCGTTGCCCCTAGCCCGATGACGAAAAACGGAGAATGATGATACTCGACCCGGACCAGTATCTCGGCTGGCCCGATACTTCCCTTGTGAGCGAACACGATTTGTCCCAGCAAAAAGCCTGCAGGCTGCAGCTGCTCCGCTTCGCGCGACAACCAGGCGCAAGTGGCTTGGCGTTTCTTGTCTTGCATCGCCATTCGACAGGGCACCGACGGCCAGTACCGGATGAGGAAGCGTGGAAATCGCGTGCACTCGATCATGGTCGCGATGCCATCATGTATGCGCGAGCGGTCCCTCGGCGATTGGCACGAATACTTCCCATTTATCTAGTGGCGCGGGCTTGACGGTCCTGGAACAGATCACGGCAACATGAGGGCCGGACAGACCATGGCTCTTCGGAACCCATTTTACACGTAAAGGTAGCGCGCATTTGGCAACCAGAATTTTCCGGTTCGGCTCCAGAGCCTGCCACTCTGTTCCATTTTTGAGATTTTCTGCTGCAATAAATTTCACAGCAGCATCCCTGATCTCAAACAAGCCATGTATGTCACCTCGCGTCCGATCCTCGTGTAGCGTGCTCGCTAATGCCGATGAGATACCGGCAACAAGAAAAAGGGAGGCAATAAGGGAGGCGTACACGCGTTCATTCCATCGTAACGGTAGCAACATATTTGCCATCCTCGCCAAGTTTATTCCATATCAGATGGAAATATGGCGGGTTCCACATTTCCAGCTCGTACATTCTCACACAGCCTGCCGACAGCTTGATCGTTTGCTGGCAGGATTATCGCTCCCCATCTGACTTTCCCGCCATACTCTTGCGAACGCCGCGAGGGCGGAACTGTCCCGTCTGCGCCAATCCCGTCTACGGTCAGCAATCCCGAGTCCACCGCCCTTGCTCTTCACTGGTGATGAAGTACTTTTCGTGGCACGATAATAAGGGCGCTACGTGCTCTAATGGCGTTGAGCCCCAGTTCATCCCATGCTCCTTAAACTGACAAGACGGCCATGACCTTCACCTTCCACGCGCTCTCCGATATTCCCGGCGAAGAATGGCGCGCGCTATTAAACCACCGGGACGTCATCCGCCACATGCCGCTCGCTAGCGACAGCTGGACGGAGCACGCTGTGATGGAATGGGCGAAAGGCAAGGACGCGCAGTGGCACGCGAATGGCTATGGGCCGTGGTCGATCCGGATTGATGGCGCTTTTGCCGGCTGGGGCGGTTTCCAGAAGGAAGGGGGCGAAGCTGATCTCGCACTCGTATTGCTCCCTCGATTCTGGGGACATGGCCCCGCGCTGGTGCGCCATTTCATGCATCGCCGGAAAGAACTGGGCATTGGCCCGGTCAGTATCCTGTTGCCGCCCAGCCGCACTCGCATGCGTGGTCTTGCAAGAATCGGCTTCGCATTCGATGGCGAGTTGGAGTATGAAGGCCAGCGCTTCCTGAAGTTCCTGGCGGTTGAATGAGCGTCAGATGCGTGGCGGTTACAGGCCTGCTACTCGGATACAAATTGAAGTAAAAACAGCTTGTTGGTATCGAAAGGTGCGGAACTCTCGCGCATGTCGCATGCGTCCCCATGCTTAGCGCACCGCTGCTTATACTATCGCATCGGGGGATATTCCCTTATCCTCGTAACTACTATGAATATGCGGAAACGAGCAATGTCCGGAGAAATCCCCTGCGCTCAGATCCTCGACGCAAAACGCCATGCGCGCGGCCTTACACCTTTGAACCAATGAAAAATATCACTGTCGAATATCGTCATAACTTTCCTCTTGATCCCGTGGATGTCGTCCGGGTCTTCGATCAATCTGGAATCAAGCGGCCGACCGACAATCTCCCGAGAATTGCGCGCATGTTCGCCGCGCCTTGCCTCTTGCTGTCGGCATGGGTGGATAATGAGCTGGTAGGGTTGTCGCGCTCGCTGACCGACTATGCGTATTGCTGCTATCTCTCGGACCTGGCCGTCAACAGGCAATACCAGGGTTTGGGCATAGGCAAGGAGCTGGTCAAGCGCACCCAGGCAATCATCGGCGACGAAGTATCCTTGATACTGCTTGCCGCCCCCGATGCCATGTCCTACTATCCGACGCTCGATTTTGAACTGGCTGGCAATGCCTACGTCGTCAGGCGCAAGCGTTGAGAGGAAGGGATGTGCACGCGATACCGGCCTTGAAAATCCGGGTGGAATACGCTGAGGATGCGGGGCGCAGGCGGCCCCTTCAAACCCGGCATCGTCGTCGCATACGCTATGCTGACCGCTTTCAAGAGATCCTGCACCTTCATGCAACCTGTCTATACCCTCACCGATGCGCTGGCAAAAGACCCGACCCGCATCGCCAAGACCCAAGCCCTCACCCTCGACCCTGGCAAACCCCGTTTCGGCCTGAAAGGCAGCCATGGCCTGTTCGCCTCCGACGCATGGTGGGAAAGCATCCGCACCGGGCGCATCCAGACGCAAACGGTGACGGGCATCATCGAACGAAGCTACTTCGCCGGCCAGGACAGCCGCCGCGGCGATGAAGTCAACAGCATTACCTTGCGCCTCGACGATGGCTCGACGGTCGAGGAAAGCATCTACACGAACCACAAGCGGGATAGCAAGCTGTTCATCGCCGGCGCCACGGTGGCGATTCGCTACGTGCTGGACGAGTTGAAGGCGCAGCCGGCTGCCGATGGCGGCATTCACTATGCGCGAACCGTGCTGGACGTGGCCATTTCCGGCAGCCGGGGCAGGGAGTGAGATCGGTCGCCATACCATTTGCATGCCACCGATTTGCCTGGAATTGATCTCGGACAAATTCCCAGCCGAAATTCGTTTGACCGCCCCCGGCGCCCGGCCTACAGTTGTCGAGATACTTTCATCGACCTCGTCGCCCCTCCCCATGGCCAAACCGTTTCCCCTGCATCCGAAGAACCCCGAGCGCATCTGCTGGGGTTGCGACAAGTATTGCCCGCCGGACGCCATGCGCTGCGGGAATGGTTCCGAGCGCACGCAGCATCCGGTCGAGCTGTTTGGCGAAGGCTGGAATGACTGGGGGCTGGCGGCGGCCGACAAGGAGGAAGCGGAGATCAAGCCAGAACGATGATGGCAGGCGAACGGTGCAGCGACCCGCTACAATCGTCCATCGCGCACTTGTTCGAGTTGATTGAAATGGCAATGCAAGAATCCCTGTCCCGCTGGCTGGCAAGCAGCGCCGGCGACTATCGAATCGTCGAGCATCCGGCCGTGCATACGATAGACGAAGCGCTCATCCATGTGCCGGCCATGCCCGGCCTGATGGTGAAAAACCTGTTCGTGCGCGACGACAAGGGCCGCCGGCATTTTCTCGTCATCGTGCCCTTCGACAAGCGCATCGACCTGGCGGCGCTGGGAAAGTTGTTGCCGGCCAGTAAGCTCAGCATGGCCTCGCCCGAGCGCCTGCTGCAGCACCTGGGCATCGCGCCCGGTGCCGTCAGCCTGTTCGCATTGCTGCACGATAGCGCGCATGCGGTGGAGCTGGTGCTCGACCAGGCCGTGTGGGATGCCACATACATGCAAGCCCATCCGCTGCGTAACACGGCCACGGTGGCGCTGTCGCATGCCGCCCTGCGCCGTTTCCTCGCGTATACGGGACATCTCCCCCGCATCGTGACGGTGCCGGCGACTAATTAAAGGCGCCGCCTCAATGCCCGGCCACGGGCGCGCCGCCGCTGCGCCGCCCCGGCCGGAAGCCGTGCGCGCGGGCCGACCAGGCGATCAGGAAGGCCAACGCCAGCAAGCTCGCCATGGCCCAGGGAAAGGCGCTCGCCCCCCACGTTTCCAGCAAGGCGCCACCGACGACACCGGCTGCCGCGATGGCGCCATTCCACGCCACCACGTTCATCGACAGCGCCACGTCGGCGCCGCTGCCAGCCGTATCGGCCAGCGCCGTTTGCAGCAGGGTGGCCGCGCCGCCAAAGCTCAAGCCCCAGACGGTCATGCCGACATAGATGACGGCAGGCAAGTGCGACGCGACACCCAGCACGAGGGCCGTCGCGGCAAAGGTGGCCAGGCTGGCCAGCACGGTGGCACGCAGGTGGCGCTCGACCAGCTTGCCCGTGATCCAGATGCCGGCCATGGCCGCGGCGCCGAAGACGAGCAGCACCAGATCGATGCGCGCCGTCAATCCGGCTGGCGCCACGAACGGGGCGATGTAGGTGTAGAGAATGTTGTGCGCGAGCATCCAGGCGATGACGACGGCCAGCACGGGGCGCACGCCCGGCGTCGTGAAGACGCGGCGCAAGGGCATGCGTTCATGCGCGGACTGGCCCGGATAGTCCGGTACCTTCGCCAGCACCCAGGCGATCAGGGCCAGGGTCAGCGCGGAAATGATCCAGAATGCGGCGCGCCAGCCGACGAGCGAGCCGAGCAGGGTGCCCAGCGGTACGCCCAGCGAGAGGGCGATGGGTGCGCCCACCATGGCCAGCGCCAGGGCGCGGCCTTGCTGCTGCGGCGCCACCATGCGCCGCGCGTAGCCGGCCAGCAAGCTCCAGGCCAGCCCGGCCGCCATGCCGGCAAAGAAGCGCGCCGCCAGTGTCAGCCAGTAGTGCGACGACAGTGCCGTGACGGTATTGAACACGAGAAAGCCGATGATGGTCAGCAGCAGCACGTTGCGGCGGCGCCAGCCGCGCGTGGCGATGGTCAGGGGAATGGCCGCCAGCAGCGAGCCGAGCGCGTAGGCCGTGACCATCTGCCCGGCCAGCGCGGCACTGATGTCCAGCCCGGCGCTGATGTGCGGTAACAGGCCGGCGGGCAAGGTTTCCGTGACGATGCAGATAAAACCTGTCATGGCCAGGGCCAGCAGGCCCGAGACGGGAAGGCGGTCGGCCGGCGCATGGCTGGCTCCGGCGGTGAGAGTGGCGTGATTCAAGGCAAATATCCTTAGAGATTTTACGAGGCGGCCGGGCGCAGGCATGCCCATGACCGTGATGGCGGTACATATGTATCGTTCGGTACAAATATAGGCGAAGCGGGGGCGCGTTGTCAACGACTTCTGTATCGAGTAGTATGTATGTGGCTAAGGAAAAGGAGTGGGGAATGGCGCAAATGGGACGGCCGCGCACGTTTGACCGGCAGCAGGCGATCGAACAGGCGATGTTTTTATTCTGGCAGCAGGGCTACGAATCGACTTCCTTGAGCCAGCTCAAGGCGGGTCTGGGCGGCGGCATTTCCGCGCCCAGCTTTTATGCGGCGTTCGGCTCGAAGGAAGCGCTGTTCCGCGAGGCGGCGCAGTGCTACCTGGACACGTACGCGCGCGTGACGGAATGTTTGTGGGACGATGGCCTGGCGCCACGGCAGGCGGTCGAGCTGGCCTTGCGCCAGTCGGCAAGCATGCAGTCGGAGCCGGGGCATCCGCCCGGCTGCATGGTGGCGCTCGGCTGCATGAGCGCGCCGACGGCCGAACATGCGGCCGTGGCCGCGCCGCTTACGCAGTCGCGCTCACGCACGCGCGCCGGTTTCGTACGCTGCGTCGGGCGCGCTATCGCCCGCGGCGAATTGCCGGCGGAGATGGACGCGGCCTCGTTCGCCGCCGTCTTCGATGCTTTCCTGTCGGGCCTGTCCATCCAGGCGCGCGACGGCATCGGCTACCCCGTGTTCGATGTGGCGATCAGCCAGCTGATGCGGCTGTGGGATGCCAACCGCGTACCTGGCTAGACGCTAGGCGGCAAAGCGGAATTCCAGCACGTCGTCGCCATACTTGTCCGTTTCCCCCGTCGCCGTCCAGCCCAGGTAGCGGTAAAAGCCGTACGAGCGCGAGGATGGATCGTTGGAGCAGCCGAGGAACAGCCGTGCGTGGCCTTGCGCGCGCAGCTCCGCCATGACCCGTGCCAGCAAGGTCTTGCCTATTCCCAGGCCCTCGCAGTCCGGCAGCAGCGCCAGGACGACGATTTCGCCCGTGTCGCGGTCGCCAAAGCAATAACCGGCCAGCTGGCCGTCGCGATGACAGACGTGGCCGGGCAAGTTCCCCGAGCGCATCATCTCCGCCCAGGAGTCGGCCGTAATGCCCACTTCCGCCAGGCGTTCCTGGGAAACGGCGTTTTGCCGGGTCTTGCCGCGCAATTCGATGAACGCGGCCGTGTCGTCCGCATTGGCGGCATGAAAGGTAATGGATGTTCGATGTGTCGTCATGTCTGGTTTAATTGGTGAAGAGGGTCCGGTAAATTCATTCCCCGGATTTCCGCATGGTCTGCGCATGGTTTCGCCAGTCATACAAGGTATTGTTTTCACTTCCCCGTCGATCTGGCTTGCCGGTATCGATGATTTCATCCTTGATGAGTACCAGGTCATTATTTTCATTCAAGCGATATTCCCGATAGCGTTCGCAATCCTGTTCGCGCCGGGCGATGGTCGTTAATATATTTGCCCGCCACGCATACCTGTCTTCATAAAAGCATTGCGCCGCGCAGCCGCAATTGCCAATGCCGCCTTCAATTTGCCGTGCGGGTATGCTGATTTCCAGATTCGGTATGGCCGATAATGGTTTGTCGAAGCGGTATTTCCCCGCTTTCGTATCCCATAGCCACACATCGGAGCAGCGTATGCGCCCCTGGCTATCCGTGTAGCCGGTGACCCACAGGTCGGCATTGCCGTCAAAATTCATATCCAGCAGCAAGGCCTGCAAATTGCCCATGCCGCCGCTGCTGCAACGGCCCTTTATCCACGCGCCTTGGATATTGACGCGATAGCGCTGCACTTCATCGTGGTCCGCATAGCGAATCTGCACGCTTTGACGCACCTTGCCTGTCGCGGCTTTTTCCAGATGCAGCGTTCCGCAGTAAGCCGACGTGGCAATCAAGGATAAAAGCAGGGCGATCAGTTTCATGGACAGGATTCATGGCAGGGTGATTCGATAAAACGCCGGATTGCATCGGGCGGTGAAAGATCATACTGCATGATTCCGGCCCGGCGCCACACCATACCCTATCGTGCATTCCGCTGCTACGCTGCTGTGTACAATGCCCGACATTCCCCATTCCAGGAGTCTTTATGACCGTCTCTGCCGCATCCTTTAATGAAGCGGGCATCCTCGCTTATAACGATGGCAATCATGCGGAAGCGTTCCGCCAATTCGACGCCGCGGCAAAAAGCGGCGATCCAGCCGGCCAGCATTTGCTGGCCAGCCTGTATTACCAGGGCCATGGCGTGGAACAGGACCTGGGGAAAGCCGTGGAACTTTACGGCTGCCGCGCAGGCGGGCTTTCCGCCATCGCTGGCCAACCTGGCCCTGATGTATGCGAGCGGCGATGGCGTGCCGCAAGACATGGCGCAGTCGCTCGCGTATGGACGCCAGGCGGCGGAGGCGGGCGATGGCCAGTCGCAATTCAACCTGGCGCAGGCATACCGCAAGGGCGTCGACGTGCCACAAGACTATGCCGAGGCGGCCTTCTGGTACAAGCAGGCGGCCGAGGCCGGTTCACTGTCGGCGCAGAATGAATATGGCTTGCTGTATGCGCAAGGACAGGGCGTGGAACTCGACTATGTGCAGGCGTACGCGTGGATCGCCATGCCGGCCGAGGCGGGCAGCGCGCAATCGATCAAGAACCGCGACCAGTTGCTGGAAATACTCACGCCATCGCAGCAGCAGGCGGCGCGCGCGCTGGCCGCCGACTATGCGGCGCAATACGGCACCGATCCGCATTAATTCATTATTGCCGCAAGGTTATTCAATTCCCCGGAAACCCACTTATTATCCAATAAATATTTCCTTTGAGAAATTTTTAGAATTACAATATAGGAATTGCCGGGTCACGAACAACAAGCCGGCAAGGCCGGCTTCGCGCATTGCTACCGTGCCGCTCACTATATATAAGATGGATCATATGACTGTGCTGAAGAAAGCGGGCGGTTTCCGGCTCTCGATATTAATGCTGCTGGTTTTTCCCTATGTCTTGCTGTATTACGCGGCGGGCAAGGAAGACCGGCTGCCATTGGCCGCCATTACGGCCGCCGCAACCTGTCTGCTATCGTTGGTGGCGCATCTGTACCGGAATCGGGTCGCCATCCTGGAGGGTATCGCGGGATCATTGCTGCTGATCGGGATATTGATGCTGTGCGCTTTCATTCCCGTCGTCGGCTGGATCGCCGACGTCTTGCTGATACTGTATGCATTGACCAGCGTATTGGCGGCATTGCAGGTATTGCTGCCCATCGCATTCAAGGCGGCCTTGATACTCGTCGTGTTTATCGCCGCGCTGGCGCCGGAAATCCACCATCCCCTGTATAGCCCGCTCGCATATGGCGTGTTCTGTCTTTTCCTGACGGCGTGGCTGTCGCGCAAAAGCGATCCATTCAGCGAATTGCTGCTGCTGTTCGCATCGCTGCCCCTGCTGGCCATCGTGATCGCCTCGCTGGGCCGGATGCTCAAATCGGGTTTCTCGGTGAACAAGGTGAGAGTCGGCCAGCATGTGAGCGGCTATACCACGCAGGCGGGCGTGAATGTGGCCGATTACACGCGCATGGTGACAAAAAGCGTGACCACCGCCACGACCTCCGTGAATGCCACGGCGGTGGCCGTCAATGCGGCGGCGGGGAAGGCGGCCGAACGCACGGACGCGGAGTAATCTCCATTGCCCGCGCCGCTTATTTGCCGTGCGGCGTATCCAGCTTGCCGAGCACGCCCGCCGCATCGAGTTCATAGCTGTCGAAGTCGCGCGCCAAAAACAGCTGGCCGGAATAATGGAGCCGCGCTTCCGCTTCCAGCTCGGCCATGCCGGCCGGGTTGTGGTAGCGGGCGCTGAAGTGCGTGAGGATCAGGTTCGGCAAGCCGTTCGACTCGGCAAACTGCGCCACACGCTGCACGGAACTGTGCGTGGGGCCGGGCCCCACTTTCTGCAGCATCGCTTCCGTGTAGGTGGCTTCATGCACGAGCAATTGTGCGCCCGTGCAAGCCTCCGCCAGCAACGCTGGCGTGTCGTTGTCGCCGCCGATCACCACCGTGGCGCGCTGCGTTTCCAGCTGGCGGAACGTTGCCGCCGACACTAGCGTGCCGTCGTCGAGCCGCGCATCGTGGCCCGTTTGCAGCAGGCCCCAGGCCGGACCGGGCGCCACGCCCGTCGCCTGCAGGGCGGCCTTGTCCAGCTTCCATTTGCTCGTTTCCAGCGTAAAACGATAAGCGACGCTGGGTGCGCGGTGCGACAGCGCGTGGCGTTCGATGCGCAAGCCCGCTTCTTCATGCACGACTGGCGCGCTGTCCACGTCGATGTGAATCAGCGGATACGTCAGGAACAGTTCCGTATGCAGCAGGGTGGCGTCGATCCACGCCTTGATGGCGGCCGGGGCGATCAGCAGCAGCGGCTTGGTGCGCCCCGTCATCGAGGCGCTGGCCAGCAGGCCCGGCAGCCCATAGCTGTGGTCGCCATGCACATGGGTGATGCAGATGCCCACCAGGTCGTGCACGGTCAGGGGGATGCGCTGCAGCCGGTGCTGCGTCGCTTCGCCGCAATCGATCATCCACCAGTCGCGGTTGTGCGTCGTTTGCAGGGCCAGCGACGTGACGTTGCGGTAGCGCGTGGGCACGCCGGAAGACGTGCCGAGAAAGGTCAGTTTGAACATGGGCGCATTATGCGGCAAGCAGCCGTGCTTGCCAACGTACTTGCCGGTGCGCCAGCCCCTCAGCTCGCCAGTGGGGCGCTGAGCCTATCCTTGTAGATGCGTCCGTTTTTCATGATCAGCAGCAGGTTTTCTTCCGGCTGCGCGAGGAAATCGAGGTTTTTCGTCGGATCGCCATCGGCCACCAGCAAGTCGGCCAGGGTGCCCGCGGCCAGACGGCCCAAGGTGCCGGGGTAGGGCGAGCGCTGTCCGGACAGGGCCAGCAATTCGCCATTCTGTCCCGTCGCCTGGGCCAGCAGGGTGAGCGGATCATAAAAGCGCGTGAGCTTGGCCAGCTGGCGCCCCTGCGTGGGCGTGTTTTTCGCGTTGAACAGGATGTCCGTGCCCCAGCCCGTCTTGATGCCGTACTTTTGCGCCAGCGCATACGCCTTCACAGTGCCTTCTGAGACGATCCTCTGGCTGGCCTTGCGCGCCGCATCGGGATACACATTCGCGTCCGCGTCTTGCAGGAAGGGCTGCAAGCTCCACCATGTGCCCGTGTCGCGCATCATGCGGGCGGATTCCTCGTCGGCCAGCTGGCCGTGCTCGATGCTGCGCACGCCAGCGCGGATGGCGCGCTGTATGCCTTTCGGCGTGTAGACGTGGGTCATCACGTAGGTGCCCCAGTCGGCGGCCGCTTCCACGCCGGCGCGCAGTTCGCGCTCCGAATACTGCGTGCTGTCGAGCGGGTCGTACATGGACGCGACGCCGCCGCCCGCCATCATCTTGATCTGCGTCGCGCCCAGCATCAGCTGTTCGCGCACGCGGCGCAGCACTTCCGCCTCGCCATCGGCGATCATGGCCATGCCCGCCGTTTCCGCCATGCCCAGCGGCGCATTCGCCGCGCGCGGGATGTCCGAGCGCAGGCGGAAGTCGCCGTGGCCCGAGGTTTGCGAAATCATGGCGCCGGACGGGAAGATGCGCGGGCCGTCGACGATGCCTTCATCGATGGCGCGCTGTAATGCAAACGCGGGGCCGCCCGGATCGCGCACGGCAGTAAAGCCGCGCAGCAGGGTGCGCCGCGCTTCCTGCGCCGCCACCAGGTACAGATAGCCGACATCGGACGTCATGGCCGTCACCTGGTTGATGGCGGCCAGCATGGTGTGCCAGTGGGCGTCGATCAGGCCCGGCATCACCAGCTTGCCCTGGCAATCGATCACTCGCGCGCCCTCGACCTTTTCGCCGGCCGGCAGCAGGGCGGTAATGGTTGGCCCCGTCACCAGCACGTGGATGCCGGAGCGGGGCGCCTTGCCCGTGCCGTCGAACAGGCGCAGATTGGTCAGCAGCAAGGGACGATCCTGCACTTGCGGCTGCTGGGCGCTGGCATGGCCGGCGGACAGGCCGATGAACGGCGCCAGCATGGCGGCCGCGCCGCCGAGAAATTGCCGGCGCCGCATGTCCGCCATCACCCGCTGGTGCAGGATGGTAAACACGGTGCCGCCGCAGTTGCAGGCGCGCGGTTTCATGCCGCCCGTGTGCCAGGTGTCCGCCAGATGCTGTTGCTGTGCCTGGGCCATCGCGCCATCCTTTCATCGCTGCCGCGCCGTGCGCTGGCACGGGCAAGGTTAATGTGGAAACCATGACCATTGGAAGCGGCTGGCGGCATCAAGTCAAGCGTGCACTTGCTTTACGGCAAAGAATGTAGCAAGGGCCACTCAAGGTGCATGCTGGCCGTTATTTTCCCCGTCGCCCGCCGTGTACTCGACAAAGCCGTCGCGGCGGCAAAAACTGGCCAGCTGCATGCCGGCCTGGCGCGCGATGCGGATGGCCAGCGAGGTGGGCGCCGAGATGGTGGCGACGAGCGGGATATGCATGCGCGCCGACTTGCGCACCAGTTCATAGCTGGCGCGGCTCGACAGGAAAACGAAGCCGTCATGCATGGCGATGCGGTGCAGGGCCAGGTAACCGATCAGCTTGTCCAGGCCGTTATGCCGGCCCACGTCCTCGAACACCTTCACGATGGCGCCCTCGGCCGTGCACCAGGCGGCCGCATGCACGCCGCCCGTCTTGTGCATCAGCTCCTGGCAGGGCAGCAGCTCGCGCGCGGCGCGCCCGATGATGGCGCTGCTGGCGACCAGCGGCGGCAGGGGCCGCGTGATCTTTTCCGGCACCAGGTCCAGCAGGGCCAGGCTTTCGATGCCGCACACGCCGCAACCGGTGCGCCCGGCCAGTGCGCGGCGGCGTCCCTTGAGCTTGATCAAATCCGGCTGCGCGATGGTCAGCCGCACTTCCGCGCTGTCCTCGCCGCAACACACATCGAGGTCGTAGATGTCGCGTACGCTGCCGACGATGCCTTCGGTCAAAGTAAAACCGACGGCGAATTCCTCGAGGTCGCGCGGCGTCGCCATCATCACCGCGTGGGCGATGCCGTTGTAGACGAGGGCCACGGGATATTCCTCGGCCACCACGTCGCGGCCGGCCGTGGCCGCGCCTCCCTGATGGCGCACGATGGGCACTTCCAGGTAACCGTCGCGCTCGGTGGTGGTGATGTCGCATTCCATGCTGTTCTCCCGTTAATCGATCTGATAGCGTGGGCAGGGCCGCAACGACGGCGGCAGGGCGTCGCCGTTGAGTTCCCGCAAGGAGCGTTCCGTTTCGCGCGTCATGGCGTTGAGGGCCAGGCAGTTGGGCGCCAGGCCGAACGGTTCGGCGATCTGCTGCGCGATGGCTTCCAGCGCAAACAGGGTGTAGGCGACAAAGACGGAAATGAGGGGCGTGGCCACGCCGATGGCGTCCACCAGGCCCAGCGGCAGTAAAAAGCAGTACATGTACACGGTGCGGTGCACCAGCACGCCATACGGATACGGTATCGGCGTGTTCTTGATGCGCTCGCAGCCGGCCACGGTGGCGGCCAGGTCGTTGAGCTGGGTGTCGAGCATCCACAGCAGCTGCGGCTGGCCCGGCTGGCGCTGCACGGCCTCGTGCAGCATGGTGCGCACCGCATGCAGCACGGCGACGGGTTGGTATTGCATGCCTTGCAGGCGCAGTACTTCCTCGGCCGGCAGGTAGCGCGCCAGGTCGTGCTGCGGGTCCGTCTGGCGCAGCTGGTGCTTGAGCGCGTAGACGAAGGCGATCATCCGGTTCAGCAGCAACTCGTGGTCGAGACCGCTCGTTTGCCGTGGCAGATACGTGATCGCCTGCGAAGCGAGGGCCCGCGCGGCGATCAGCAATTGCCCCCAGATATGCCGCGCCTCGGCGAAGCGCGCATAGCTGGCATTGTTGCGAAAGCCGAGGAAGATCGCCAGGCTGATGCCGACCATGGGAAAGGGCGCCGTGTCGAGCGGAATCTTGACGCCGAAGATGCGGCCGTCCGTCAGCAGGGCAAGCGAACTGATCACCAGCATCAGCAGCAACTGCGGAATGATGGTTTGCAGCACCGAGCCATCCCAGACGAACAGCATGCGGAACCAGTTGGTGGTGGGCCGGATGATCATGATGTGATATCGCTCAATGCTTGCGGGGCACGACTTTGCCCTCGAAGACGTAGTATTGGAACAGGTTGTAGCCGATCATGATCGGCAACATGGAACCCATGCCGATCAGCATGAAGATCAGGGTCGGTTCATCGGACGCGGCCGCGGCAATCGTCAGCTTGCCCGGCACCAGGTCGGGGAAGAAGCTGATGGCCAGGCCCGCGAACGAAGACAGGAACAGCACGATGGCGCCGCGGAACGGCCCGCGCACGCCATTCACGTGCACGGCCCACAGGATGTAAATAAAGGCGCTGGCGGCGACGGTGGCCAGCGACAGCAGCACGCCGAACACGCCCGGCTGCGCCCAGCGTTCATGGCCGATGGCGCTGAAGACCATGGTGCCGGCCGACAGCACGATGGCCGCCGCCACCGTGGCCAGCACGCTGGCCGTCGCGTAGCGGCGCGCCGCCGCTTCCAGCTGGCCGCCCGTCTTCTTGATCAGATACGTGCTGCCCAGCAGGCAATAGCCGGCCACCACGCCCGCCGCCGTGCACGCCGTAAAGACGCCGCTCAGCCAGCCCGGCTGCAAGCCCGTGATGACTTCGCCCAGCACCACGCCCTGCGCCACGGCCGCCAGCAGGCTGCCCACGCCAAAGGCGAGGTCCCACAGCCGCTTGTTGCCGGCCGCATGGCGAAATTCGATTGAGGCGCCGCGCAGGATCAGGCTGGCGATCAGCAGCATGATGGGGATGTACAGTGCCTCGAGCAAGGTGGCGTAGGCGCCGGGAAAGGCGCCGAACAGGGCGCCGCCCACCACCACCAGCCAGGTTTCGTTGGCGTCCCACACGTGTTCGATCGACTGGAAGATCAGGTTGCGTTCCTGCTCGCGGCGCGTGAACAGGCTGAGGATGCCCACGCCCAGGTCGAAGCCATCCGTGACGACGTAAAACACCAGCATCAGGCCGATGAGGCCGAACCAGGCGTTGTCCAGCATGGCTTGAGAATTCATATCCATTACACACTCCTTGGTTGATGGGGGCGCATCTCAGTGCGTGGTCTTCAGCAGGGCGCCGACGGCATGGGCGGCCTCCGGCGGCGGCAGCGTCACGTCGGGGCCCTTGCGCAGCCATTTCTTGGCGAACACAAAGAAGGTGACGAACAGCACCAGGTAAAACACGCAGAACATCAGCATGCTGCCGGCCACGGCGGGGGCCGCCACGTCCGAGACGGCGTCGCGCGTGCGCAGCAGGCCGTAGACGACCCACGGCTGGCGTCCCACTTCGCGCACGATCCAGCCGCATTCGACGGCGATGTAGGGCAGCGGGATGGTCAGTACCCAGGCCAGCAGCAGCTTGCGGTTGCGCAAAAATGCTTCCACCCGTCCGCCCTCCTTGCGCCACACCACTACCGTCCAGAACGCCAGCAGCACGAACCACATGCCGATGCCGGCCATGGCGCGGAACGCGTAGTACAGCAGCGGCAGCATGGGCGGCTGGTCTGCGCGGGCGATGTCGGCCAGGCCCGTGATCTTGCCCGTGGCGCTATGCGTGGCGATCACGCTGAGCATGCCGGGCACTTCCAGCGACCAGTCGTTCTTTTGCTCCGCCTGGTTGGGCCAGGCCAGCAGCGACCAGGCCGCGCCCTCGCCATCGCGGTTCGTGTGCCAGTGGCCTTCGATGGCCGCGCCCTTGGCGGGCTGGGTCTGGAAGACGTCGACGCCGCTGGAGTCGCCCAGCCACACCTGCAGCGGCGCGATGACGAGCAGCAACATCAGGGCCAGCTTGAACGAGCGGGCGAAGAAGGCCGGTTCGCGGCGCTTGAACATATACCAGGCGGAAATGCCGGCGATGACGAACAAGCCCGTTTCTACGGCGGCCACCCACATGTGGCCCACGGCCCAGGCCATGTCCGGGTTGAAGATGGCGGCCACGTAATCGGTGACGATGATCTTGCCGTCAACCACGCGCACGCCGGCCGGCGTCTGCATCCAGGAATTGGCGACCATGATCCAGAACGAGGAAATGCTGGAACCGAGCGCCACCATGCCGGTGGCAAACAGGTGCACGCCCTTCGGTACGCGGCCCCAGCCGAACATCATGATGCCGATGAAGCCCGCTTCCAGCATGAAGGCCATGGCACCCTCGAAGCCGAGGATGTTGCCGATGAACTGGCCCGAGTGGTGCGAAAACGGCGCCCAGTTGGTGCCGAACTGGAATTCCAGGGGGATGCCGCTGACGACGCCGACGGCAAAGTTCAGCACCAGCAGCTTGCCCCAGAAGCGCGCGTGGCGGTAGTACACAGGGTCGCTGGTGCGCAGCCACAGCGCCTCGACGACGAACAGGAACAGCGACAGGCTGATCGTCAATATGGGCCACAGGATGTGGAAGATGGCCGTCATCGCGAATTGCGCGCGCGACAGGTCCAGCGTATCGAAACCGAACATGGCGATCTCCTGTTCAGCTGATGGCGGCCGAAGGCGCCAGCAGCACGGGGATGGATTTGAAGGTCGGCGTGCGCGAACCATGGCCCACGCTGTCGAGCGGCACCAGCGGATTGGTTTCCGGGTAGTAGGCGCCGATGCAGCCGCGCGGGATGTCGTACTCGACCAGCAGGAAACGGTCGGCCCGGCGTGCTATGCCGTCATGCCACACGCCGATCAGGTCGACCCAGTCGCCGGCCGCAAAGCCCAGCATGGCCAGGTCGTCCTTGTTGATGAAGACCACGCGGCGCTGGCCGAACACGCCGCGGTAGCGGTCGTCCATGGCGTAGATCGTCGTGTTGTACTGGTCGTGCGAGCGCGTGGTCATCAGCACCATCAGGCGCTCGCCATATTGCTGGCGCGCACGGTGGATCGGCGTGTCCTGTTCCACGGCGTTGACGAGGAATTGCGCCTTGCCGCTGGCCGTCTTCCACACGCGTTCGCGCGAGGCGATTTCCAGGTGGAAGCCACCGGGCTTGGCCACGCGCAAGTTGTAGTCGAAAAAGTCGTCGAAGACCTGTTCGATGGAATCGCGCAGCAGCGCATAGTTGCCCGAGTAGCGCAGCCAGTCGATCTTCGCGCTGCCCAGGGTCGCTTGCGCCATGCCGGCCACGATGGCGATTTCCGAGCGCAAATTGGGCGAGGCGGGCTGGTTCATGCCGAACGAGATGTGCACCATGCTCATCGAATCTTCCACCGTCACGCCCTGCGCCACGCCCGCCTGCACGTCGATTTCCGTGCGGCCCAGGGTGGGCAGGATCAGCGCATCCTTGCCGTGCACGAGGTGGCTGCGGTTGAGCTTGGTGGCGATATGCACGGTCAGGTCGCACGAGCGCAGCGCGTCCCAGGTGCGCGGCGTGTCCGGCGTGGCCATCGAGAAATTGCCGCCCAGCGCGACAAACACTTTGACTTTCTTTTCCAGCATCGCCTCGATGGTGCCGACGGCGTCGTAGCCGTGGTGGCGCGGCGGCTCGAAGTTGAAGACGAGGCCCAGGCGGTCGAGGAATTCCTTGGTCGGCTGTTCCTCGATGCCCATGGTGCGGTCGCCCTGCACGTTCGAATGGCCGCGCACGGGGCACAGTCCCGCGCCGCGCTTGCCGATATTGCCGCGCATCATCATCAAGTTCGACAGGATTTGCACGGTGGCCAGCGAATTCTTGTGCTGCGTCACGCCCATGCCCCAGGTGGCGATGACGGCCTTGCCCTTCACATAGATCTGCGTCAATTCCTCGATCTTGTCGCGCGCCACGCCCGATTCGGCCAGCAGCAAGTCCCAGCTTTCGGCGCGCAGGTCGGCGGCGAAGGCGTCGAAGCCGCTCGTGTGCTCGGCGATGAAAGCGCAGTCGAGCACGCGCTCCTGGCCGTGGGCGACGGCGGCGTCATCGAGCTCGATCACGCGCTTGGCCATGGCCTTGATCAGCGCGAAGTCGCCGCCCAGGGTGGGGCAGATGAACAGCGAGCAAATGTTCGTGCTGCCGCCCGTCAGCATTTCCAGCGGATGCTGCGGGCTCGTGAAGCGCTCCAGGCCCCGCTCGTGCAGCGGATTGATGGAGACGATGACGGCGCCGCGGCGCGACGCTTCGCGCAATTCGCCCAGCATGCGCGGGTGGTTGGTGGCCGGGTTCTGGCCGAACAGCAGCAGGGTGTCCGCATGCTCGAAATCGTCGAGCAGCACCGTGCCCTTGCCGATGCCCACCGTTTCCGGCAAGCCGCGGCTCGTCGCTTCGTGGCACAGGTTGGAGCAATCGGGGAAGTTATTCGTGCCGTAGGCGCGCACGAAGAGTTGATACAGGAAGGCCGCCTCGTTGCTGGCGCGGCCCGACGTGTAGAAGGCGGCCTGGTTGGGGTCGTCGAGCGCGTGCAGGTGGTGCGCCACCAGGGCAAAGGCATCGTCCCAGGAAATGGCCTGGTATTTGTCGCTGGCGGCGTCGTACACCATGGGGTCCGTCAGGCGGCCATGTTGTTCCAGCGCATAGTCCGACTGTTCCATCAGCTGCGTGACGGTGTGCTCCTGGAAGAACTCGGGGCGCACGCGCTTGCTCGTCGATTCGGCGGCCACGGCCTTGACGCCGTTTTCGCAGAATTCGAACGTCGACGCGTGTTCGCGGTCGGGCCAGGCGCAGCCGGGACAGTCGAAACCATCGGGCTGGTTTTGCTCGAACAGCGAGCGGTAGTTGCCCGCGCTGACTTTTTCCTTGAACAGGTTGATGGCCACGTACTTGAGGGCACCCCAGCCGGCCGCGGCATGGGTGTAGGGCGCGATGCGCGCGTCGGACTTTGGCTTGCTCATGATGACTCTCCTGGTGATATGCGATGGGACAGTCACATGGTAGGGGCGGCGCGCTGCCCCGTAGGCGCACAGTTCCGGGCAAAAAAACAGAGTACAGATGGGGCGCGGGCGATTTGCGTCGCGCCGGCACTGTCCCTGATTTATGATGCAGGCGAGGGCAGTGCAGCGTGCGCGCCCGGTCTTGCGCGAGGAAGAAGATGCAACAGGAAAATGCGGGAATCGACGAGGCGCTGGTGGCGTTGCTGGCGCTGTTGTGGCAAGCGCGCCAGGACGCGCCGGAAAAGCCGTGGTCGCTGGCCAAGCTGGCCAAGCGGGCGGGAGTACAGATGAGCACATTGTTGCGCCAGCTCAATGCACTGTCCAGCGCGGGACTGGCGGTCGTGGCCACGGCCGAGAATGGCGGCGGCAGCGCGTTGCTCAGCGCGGCGGGGGCCGAGCTGTGCGCCAGCATATTTGCCGCGCCGCCCGCGCCATAGCGGCCACGACGCGCGTCTGTACTCTATCGCCGGAGGCCGGACTGTACCTCTAGAAGGATCGCCATCGGCCTTATGCTGGACGCTGACGATTGAATAAGCAGGGGGCGCAAATGAACACCATACTGTATCCGCAACAGGCGATCTGGCAGCCCGGCATGCCGCTGGCCGCCGACGAGTTTGCCGCAGGGCCGGTCCATGCACCGTTTGAACCGTGCGTGGACATGCTGGGCCGCCCATTGACGGACTTGCGCATTTCCGTGATCGACCAGTGCAATTTTCGCTGCACCTATTGCATGCCGGCCGAGCTGTATCCCAGCGACTATCCCTTCCTGCCATCGAGCGAACGCCTGTCCTTCGCACAGATCGAGACCATGGCGCGCGCCTTCGTGCGCCTCGGCGTCGACAAGATCCGTATCACGGGCGGCGAGCCGTTGCTGCGCAAGAACCTCGAGCAGCTGATCGAGCGCCTGGCGCGCCTGGCCACGCCGGATGGCCGCGCCGTGACGGTGGCGCTGACGACGAATGGCAGCTTGCTGGCGGCCAAGGCGCGCGCGCTCAAGGATGCGGGCCTGGCGCGCGTCACGGTCAGCCTCGATAGCCTGGACAATGGCATTTTCCAGCGCATGAACGGCGTCGATTTTCCCGTCGAGAAAGTGTTGCACGGTATTGAGGTAGCGCAAGCCGTGGGCCTGAACCCCGTGAAGGTCAACATGGTCGTGCAAAAAGGCGTCAACGACAGCCAGATCCTGCCGCTGGCGCGCCATTTCCGCCATACGGGCGTGGTGCTGCGCCTGATCGAATTCATGGATGTGGGCGGCATCGGTGCCTGGTCGCGCACGCATGTCGTCACCTCGGACGAGGCGCGCGCGCTGATCGAAGCCGAGTTCCCGCTGCTCGCGCAGGCGGATGGCAAACCCGTGTCGCACGAGACGGCCAGCCGCTTTCACTACCGCGACGGCGGCGGCGAAGTGGGTTTCATTTCCAGCGTGTCGCAGCCGTTCTGCGGCGATTGCAGCAGGGTGCGCGTATCGTCGGACGGCAAGATGTTCCTGTGCCTGTTCGCCCATGATGGCGTCGACCTGCGGCCCCAGCTTGACTCCGCACCAGGGCTGGAAACCGTGCTGCGCCAGCACTGGCAGCGCCGCGGCGACCGCTATTCGGAAGTGCGCGGCGCCCTGGCCCAGCTCGGCGAGCGCAAGCAGTATCGCACCGTGCGCATGTCGCTGGTGGGCGGCTGACGGCGCGGGAACGGCTACAGGAATTCGGTGATGAGCTTGCCCAGCAGGATGATCGCTTGCTCGACGCCCACGCTCCACGGATAGCTGTAATTGAGGCGGATGCAATGCTTGTAGGCATGACTGACGGAAAACATGCGGCCCGGCCCCACCGTGATCCGGCATTCCAGCGCGCGCCGGTACAGTTGCATGGAATCCACATTACCGGGCAATTCCACCCACAGCACGTAGCCGCCCTGCGGGTGCGAGATCTTGGTACCGGCAGGAAAGAAGCGCTGCACGGCGGCCGCCATGATGCGCGCCTGCTGGGCATAGGCCTTGCGCACGCGGCGCAGGTGCTGTTCATAGCCATCGTTTTGCAGGTATTCGGCGATGGCCAGCTGCGGAAACGACGAGGTGGTCAGCGTGTTGAGGAATTTCAGTTCCTCGACCTTGCCGCGGTAGCGTCCGGCCAGCGCCCAGCCCACGCGGTGCGCCGCGCTCAGGCTCTTGGAAAACGAGGCGCAGTGCAGCACCAGGCCCTTGCGGTCGAACGATTTCAGCGACGAGGGGTGGGCGTCGCCGAAATACAGTTCGTTGTAGACGCCGTTCTCGATGGCGGGCACGTCGTGCCGCTCCAGCAGCTGGTACAGGGCCAGCTTGCGCTGGTCGGACATCTGGAAGCCGAGCGGGTTCTGGAAGTTCGGCATCACCATGACGGCGGCGATCGGCTGCTGGGCCATGATGTCGGCCAGCGCCTCGATGCTGATGCCTTCATACGGGTCGGTGGACACTTCCACCACTTTCATGCCCAGCCGCTCGACGGCCACCAGCATGGCATAGAAGGTGGGCGATTCGACGGCGATGGTGTCGCCCGGCCTGGCCACGGCTTGCAGGCACAGGTTGATCGCTTCCGTGGCGCCCACGGTGACGATGATTTCATCCGGATCGACGGCCAGGCCGTTTTCCAGGTAGCGGCGGGCGATTTCGCGTATCAGTTGCGGGTTGCCCGGCGGCAGGTCGTCCGTCACGCTCCAGGCGCGGTTGCGGCGCGCCACGCTGCCCGCATACTGGTTGATGCGTTCCCAGGGAAACAGCGACGGGTCGGGGTAGGGCGAACCGAGCGGGATGGCGTCGTTCAGGCCGATCGAGCGCAGCGTCGACAGCACCAGGCGGCTGACGTGCACTTCGGCCGGCACGGGGCTGGGATGCGACGCCTGCATGCACATGGCCGGCGTGGCCGCGTCGCTGGCGCGCTGGCGCACGAAGTAGCCGGACTGGGGCCGGCTTTCAATCACGCCCATGCTCTCCAGCTTGACGTAGGCGCGCAGCACGGTGGTGATGCTCAGCTTGTGCTGCTGGCTGGTCTGGCGCACCGAGGGAATGCGTTCGCCGGGCAGCAGCACGCCCTTGGCCACCAGTTGTTCGATGTCGCCAACGAGCTTTTCATACAGTTTCATGCAGTGGTATCCGTGTTTGTATTCTTGCTCTACGTCATTGCATTATCTGCCAAATCATGGCCGGGAATGGCTTTTTGTCGGCGCTGGCGGGGGTAAGGCGGCTGCGTGCCATCGCATGTTGCCGAAATGAAACGGGCATTTGCCGCTTCCTGGTTTAAGATCGATAGACAGAATGAAAGGGAAACACTGGCCATGGCTATTCCACAGAGCATGTTGTCCATCGTCGCGCGCGACGAAGTGCATTTGCAGTTCACGCTGAAGGCGGGCGTCGCCATGGGATCCTTGTTCAAGGCCCTGGGCGCCTTGTGGAACGCGGGCACGACGGGCATCGGCGACCCCACCCTCAACCGCCATCATCAATTGACGGGCGGCACGGCCAATATCGTGCTGGGATTCAAGCCCGAGCTGTGGCGCGCCGCGTCCGCGGCCGGCCTGCCGGACAATCTGCACTCGTTTGCCGACGATCTCGTCGGCATCAACGGCATGCGCGCGCCCGCCACCCAGCACGACCTGTGGGTGTGGATCACGCAATCGAACGCGGCCACCCTGTATGACAGCATGCGCGCGGCCGTGACGTTGCTCGGTCCTTACGCCGACCTGGCCAGCGAGCAGGTGTGTTTCCCGTACCATAACAATGTGACGTTCGACGGCTTTGCCGACGGCGTCGCCAATCCGAATCCGTTTCGCGCCAATGGCGTGGCCATCATTGCCGACGGCGACCAGGGGGCGGGCGGTTCCACCGTGCTGCTCCAGAAATGGCGGATGGACGTGGAGCGCCTGCGCGCCTTGCCCGTGCACGCGGCCGAGCAGGTGTGGGGCCGCACCAAGGCCGGCAGCCACGAATTGTCGCCGCAGCCCGAGGATAGCCATGTGGGGCGCAACCAGTTCCGGCGCAACGGCGAGGAAGTCGATATCGTGCGCCGCAATGCCAATTACGGCAATGCCACGGAAGCGGGCATCATGTTTGTCGGTTTTTGCAAGGACATCACGGTGACCATGGGCATGTTGCGGCAAATGTATGGCGTCGGCGACGACGGCGTCGCCAGGACGGACCGGCTGCTCGATTTTTCCACGGCGCTGTCGTCGGCCATCTATTTCGTGCCCGGCATCGACGCCCTGTTGAAGATGGGTGTTTCGCCTGCGGATCCCGGTTAAGCTGCCGTTGCCGGTACAATCGCCAATTATTGACCAGTCACCCCACAGGAGTCTTCCGATGCGTATCCCTACCAAAAAACTGCTGTCCGCCCTGATCGTCGGCAGCGTCGTCGTCAGCGCCGGCGCCTCGGCCGTCGGCCTGGGCTTTCTCGCCGACACGCCCATGGCGTATCTGAACAAGAATGACAAGCCCGTGTTCGTCAAGGCCGTGACGGCCGTGCTGAACGAGAAAAAGGATGGCGAAACGACGCCATGGAGCAATGAAGGCTTGCGCAATTCCGTGCGCATCCACGCCGACATCACGGCCAGCGACACGGAAAAGACCGATGCCCAGGTATGCCGCAAGGTGCAGGTGGCCTTGAGCGCCAAGGGCCAGGAACAGACCCTGAAGCTGAAAGTGTGCAAGAGCGGCGCCGAAGCGTGGAAAGTGGCGAAGGTCTGATGCCCCTGTTTTGATTGCGCCACACCCTGCCGTGTATTTTCCCGGCAGGGCGGCGACTTTCTCATAGGCAAGCTACACAGCGGTTAGAATCACGTTTTACCTTCATCTTTCCCCCGCATGCAGCAAAGTCGCCTCCTGTTTTTCCGCCTGGCCAGCCAGTTCCGCCGCTATGGCGCCATCGTAGCCGGCACCCTGCTGGCCGTGGGCGTGGCGTCCGCCACCGATGTGTTATTGATCCGGCAATTGCAAAACGTCGTCGACGCCATGCGCGACACGGCCAGCGCACAGGTGGCGCCCGTGTCCGGCGTGATGGGCATGTTGCAGGGCTGGGTCGACCGCTTCCTGCCGGCACAGGCGGGGCAGGTGGATATCTGGGTGATACCCGCCACCATCCTGGGCCTGGCCGTGCTGCGCATGGTGTCGAGCTTTGCCGGCGATTACGGTTCCGTATGGCTATCGAGCCGGGTGCAGGCCGACCTGCGCGAAAAGATGTTCGCCACCATCATGCGCCTGCCCAGCCGCTTTTTCGACACCACCACCACCAGCCTGACGCAGTCGCGCGTGGCCTTCGACGCCAGCCAGGTGTCGCAGGCGGGCTTGAATGTGCTCAACGTGATGGTGCGCGATTCCGTCGCCACCATCGGCTACCTGATCTTGCTGTTCAGCATAGACGTCAAGCTGGCCCTGTTCTGCATGGCGTCGATGCCCATCGTGGCCCTGGTGGTGACCCTGGCGGGACGGCGCATGCGCCACCTGAGCAAGAGTTCGCAGCAAGCCGTGGGCGAGCTGACTTCCGTGCTCGACGAAAGCATCGGCGGCCAGCGCGTCGTGAAAATATTCGGCGGGCAGGATTATGAGCAGGCGCGCTTCGTCGACGTGGTCAAGCGCAACCGCCAGCTGGCCGTCAAGCACGCGGCCACCTCGGCCATGAATTCCGGCTTCATCATGATGCTGGTCGGCATTACCCTGTCCTCCGTGATTTATTTCGCCATGCTGCGCGCGCAAAGCGGCGCCATCACGCCGGGCGCCTTCGTCGCCTTCATGGGCGCGCTGATGGCGATGCAGTCGCCGATCAAGAACTTGACCAAGATCAATGAGCCGCTGCAGCGTGGCCTGGCGGCGGCCGAATCCGTGTTCAGCCTGATCGACACGCCGCTGGAACCGGACCCGGGCGCCATCGCGCCGGCCACGGTGCAGGGCAACCTGTCGCTGCGGAACGTGGATTTCCGCTACAACAGCGACGATCCCGATGCGCCCACGGCCCTGAGCAATATCTCGCTCGACATCCGCGCCGGCGAAACGGTGGCCCTGGTGGGCGGCTCGGGCGGCGGCAAGACTACCTTGCTGGGCCTGCTGCCGCGCTTCTATGACGTCAGCGGCGGCCAGATCCTGCTCGACGGCGTCGACTTGCGCGACTACGCCTTGCTGGCCCTGCGGCGCCAGTTCGCCCTCGTCAGCCAGGACGTGATCCTGTTCAATGACACGATGGCGGCGAATATCGCCTATGGCGACTCGGCGCCGGACCAGGACAGGATCGAAGCGTCGGCGCGCGCCGCCTATGCGCACGACTTCATCATGCAGCTGCCGCAAGGCTACGCCACGCAGGCGGGCCAGAACGGTTCGCGCCTGTCGGGCGGCCAGCGCCAGCGCCTGGCGATCGCGCGCGCGCTGTACAAGGATGCGCCCATCCTGCTGCTCGACGAGGCCACCAGCGCGCTGGACACGGAGTCGGAACGTTCGGTGCAGGCGGCGCTGGAAGTGCTGATGCGCAACCGCACCACCATCGTCATCGCCCACCGATTGTCGACCATCGAAAGCGCCGACCGCATCGTCGTCATGCAGGGCGGGCGGCTGGTGGAATCGGGCAGTCATGCGGCCTTGCTGCAGCAGGGCGGCGCGTATGCGCGCCTGCATGCGAGCCAGTTGTCGCCCGTCAAGGACGGCGTGGCTTGACGTGCGGCGCGCCTGCCGCGCCAGCCAGCCACGAGGCCGGAACCGGACCAGCAGGTCCGGTTCCGGCTTTTTTTTGTCGGGAGCGGCAATCGTGCCCGTGGCGAACGGCGCTTGCCTTTATGATGGCAGCCGCAAGGCAATATGAGCAATGGAGCAACATGAAGAACCGACAGACGATGCGCTGGCTGCTGGCCGCCGCGATGGGCATGAGCACGGCCTTGCCGTTGATGGGGCAGGCGCAGACAGCATTGCCGGCGACGGCGTCCGATCAGGCGCAAGAGGAAGAACAGACCATGTATCTGGATGAAAATTTCGTACCGAGCAATCAGCGCCGCGCCGCGTACGCGCTGCGCACGCCGCCCGTGCGCGACGAGGCGCTGGGCGCCTGGCATGTGCGGCTCGAATTTCCCGACACGCCGGGCGTGCCGGCCTTTGAAACCTATGCCACCGACCTGGACCTGAGCCAGATCAAGTTCGTGCGTTTTCGCAAGTATTACTACGAGAGTGGCCAGCTGCTGCGCGAGACCTACTTCAATGCCCAGGGAGAGGAGCTGCTCGGCGGCTGCGTGTACTTCGAGAATGGCCAGGTGCAGCAGAAGGTGACCGCGCTGCCGAACGGGCGCGACAGCATCTCGGAAACGTATCACGAGAATGGCCAGCTGATGAACCGCACGCTGTATCACGGCGACGAGATGGCCGATGGCGAGCATGTGTCGTATGGCGCGAATGGGGCCGTCAGCAGCCGCTCGTATCAACGCAATGGCAAGATGCATGGCGTGCAGGAATTGTTTTATGCGGACGGCAAGCTGCACCGGCGCGGACGCTTCGTCGATGGCAAGCGCGAGGGCGAGTTTGTCCGGTATGCCCAGGACGGCAGCGTGCTGGCGATGACCGTCTGGGTGCACGACCAGCCCGACGGCTGGTCGTTTGAAAGCCATGACAATGGCGTCGTGTCGAACAAAACGCTGTACCGGAAGGGCGCCGTGCTCAGCTTGCAAACATGGGCCCCGAATGGCCGGCCCAATTTTGCGTGGCAGAAAGACGCGCAGGGGCGCGACCACGGCGATACGACCGATTGGCATGCAAACGGCGTGCGCGCCAGCGTGACCCCGTTTGTCGCAGGCCAGCGCCACGGCCTGCTGCAAATCTGGCATACCGATGGCAGCCTGCAGCAGATCGTGCCCTATGAACACGGCAAGAAGCACGGCATCGAGCGCCACTGGGACAAGGCCGGCAAGCTGGTGCTGGAGCAGGCGTGGCAGGATGGACAGCCGGTGGCCGTCAAATAGCGCTCAATTTCATGACAGGGATCAGCATGCGGTATGGACAGACTATGCGGACCATGCGCCTGGCGCTGATGGCGGCGCTGATGACGGCCGTGCCGCTGGCGGCGCAGGCGCAGGTTCCGGATGCGCTGGCCGGCGGCACGTCATTGTATGAAAATGGGCAGGTCAGGCAGAAGGTGACCCGGCTGCCGAACGGGCGCGACAGCATCGCCGTGACGTACCATGAAAATGGCCAGCTGATGCACCGCATTCGCTACCACGGCAGGCAGATGGCCGATGGCGAATATGTGTCGTACGGGCCGAATGGCAAGGTGAGCAGCCGCGCCTTCCTGAAGGGCGGCAGGATGCATGGGCGGCAAGACGTGTTTTACGCCGATGGCACGCTGTTCCAGCGCAGTCATTTTATCCATGACAAGCAGGATGGCGAGTTCCTCACCTATGCGCAGGACGGCAGCTTGCGCGCGCGCAAGGTCTGGGTGGACGGCGAACCCGATGGCTGGTCGTTTGACAGCCATGACAATGGCCAGCTGGCGCAAAAGGCCCTGTACCGCAAGGGCAGGCTCTTGAGCATGCAAAAGTGGGGCAGCAACGGCAAGCCATCGGTCGCCTGGCGGCAGGATGCGCAGGGGCGCGAGCAGGGCGACGTGACGCAGTGGCATGACAACGGCGTGCGCGCCAGCGTGACCCCCATGCGCGACGGCCAGCGCCACGGCTTGCTGCAGACATGGTACGACGACGGCAGCCTGCAGCAGCTCGTGCCGTACGCGCACGGCCAGAAGCACGGCATCGAGCGCCACTGGGACAGGAATGGCAGGCTGGTGCAGGAGCAGGCTTGGCAGGCTGGGCAGTTACTGCCTGCCGGCCAGGCGGAAGTGGGAGCGCGCTAGCCGATGCAGGTATCATGTAGGGATTCCGGTCCGCCAGCAGGCGCGATGCCGGATCTGATAACTGGAGGCAATGGTGGTGGAAGCGGAAGTATCGGCGCTGGCCAAGGCGCAAAGCCTGGCCTTGCAAAACATGCGCGTCGTTATGCGCGCGGCGCAGCGGCACTCGGCGCAGATCGAGAAGCAGTGCGGCGTGTCGGGCGCGCAATTATGGGTGATGCAGGAACTGCTGGAGCGGCCAGGCCTGCGCATGGGCGAACTGGCCGTCAAGATGTCCATCCACCAGACGACGGCCAGTAACCTCGTCGACGCGCTGGTGAAGAAAAGCTATGTGCGCAAGGCGCGCGACCAGCCCGACCAGCGCGTCGTGACCCTGACCCTGACGGCCGAGGGTCAGGCCGTCATCGCCGGCGCGCCGCAGCCGGCGCGGGGCTTGCTGCCCAGCGCGCTGGGCCAGCTCGACGCCGACAGCCTGGCGCACCTGAACCAGGGCTTGAACGCCTTGCTGGCCGTGGTCGCTCCCGACGACCGCAAGGCGGGATTGCAGCCGTTTCCGTTTACGATGTAGCGTCCCGGCTGGTCTGCGGCAGCCGTTGCAGCTGCAGCTGCGCCAGCGCGCCGTACAGCGGCTCGCTGAGCACGCGCGACACCGTGCTGGCCACGACGGCGCAAGCCATCAGGCTCAGCACCATGCCGTGGCCATCGACCATTTCCATGACAATGATGAAGGCCGTCAGCGGCGCCTGCGTGGCGGCGGCCAGGAAACCCACCATGCCCAGCGCGATCAGGGCCGGCGCGTGCGGGTAGTGCAGCAGTTGCGCAATGTCATGCCCGATACCGGCGCCGATGGCCAGCGAGGGGGCGAAGATGCCGGCCGGCACGCCCGACCAGACGGTCAGCCACGTGGCCACGTACTTGAAGGCAACAAAGGCGGGCGTGGCCTCGCTGGCGCCGTCGAGCATGGCGCGCGTGGCCACGGTGCCGCTGCCGAACGTGGCGCCGTGGCTGGCGATGCCGATGGCCGCCACAGCCAGGCCGCAGACGGCGGCGAACAGCACGGGCCGGCTAGTGCGCCAGGCGGACAGCCTGCCCAGCGGGTTGCCGCGGGCGGACGCCAGCAGCAGCCGCGCGAACAGGCCGCCGGCCACGCCCGCCACCAGGGTCACCAGCAAGCCGGGCAGGGCCAGCGCCAGGCCGATGGGGCCAGGATGAATGATGCCGAAATGGGTGGCGTTGCCGTGGATGGAAACGGCCATCATGCCGGCCAGTACGATGCCTGCCACGATCAGGCCGCTGTTGCGCTGCTCCGGCGAGCGCGACAGTTCCTCGATGGCGAACATGACGCCGGCCAGCGGCGTATTGAAGGCGGCCGCGATGCCGGCCGCGCCGCCGGCCACCAGCAGCGAATGGGCGCTCACCTGGGAATGGCGCGGCAGCCAGCGGCGCGCGGCCAGCATCACGCCGGCGGCGATCTGCACGGAAGGCCCTTCGCGCCCCAGCGACAGTCCGCCCAGCAAGCCGCCCGCCGTCAGGCCTATCTTCGCGGCGCTGAGTTTCAGGGACACAAACAGCGAATGCTGCTCCGCTGCCACGGCCGGGTCCAGCGTGGCCATCACTTGCGGAATGCCGGAGCCGGCCGCGCCCATCGCGTAGCGGCGCGTCAGCCAGACGAGCAGGGCGGCGCAGGCCGGCGTCCACAGCAGGGCGAACCACCAGGCCTTGCCATTCAAGAACAGGAACAGCTCGAGCGCTTCCTCCGCCAGCCACGTAAAGCCGACGACGACGAGGCCCGCGATGGCGGCCATGCCGACGACGACGGCGCGCGACCACCACAGGCGCGGGTTGGCAAATTCATGCTTGAAGGCAGAGGGGATGTCGTGCAAGTGCTTCATTGCGGCAAGTCCAGGAAGGGGCGCGCAGGGCGTCGGGGAGACCTCCCATTATATAGATGTATTTGTTCAAATGTATTTCGCGTGCCTTATGTGTGGGCAGCAGGCGACAGAATGGCCGCTGCGGCCAGGAAATCGACGAGCGCCCGTACCTTCGGCGCCAGGTGCGGCCCGGATGGCCACAGCAGCCAGCAACTGTGGGCCGGATGGCCGACGATGGCGTACCCGGCCAGCACCTCGGCCAGGCTGCCGTCATCGATGGCGCTGCGCACATAAAAGTCGGGCAGCCAGGCGATGCCCAGGCCTTGCCGGGCGAAGTGCAGGCGCGCTTCGACGTTGTTGCAGATCATGGACTGCGGCAAGTCCGGCGCTGCCTCGCCATCGTCCTGACGCAGCTGCCATGGTTCGACCTTGCCGCTGTGGCGGAAGCGGTAGTGCAGACAAGCATGCTGTTGCAGCTCAAGGGGGTGCTGCGGCGTGCCGTGGCGCGCCAGGTAGGCGGGGGAGGCCACGAGGCAGGAGCGGAACTGGCCCAGCTTGCGCGCGGCCAGGCGCGAATCGCGCGGCGCGCCGATGCGGATGACGGCGTCGAAGCCGTCGCCGACGACATCGGCCAGCGCGTCGGAAAAGTCCAGCTCGAGCGCGATGGCCGGATAGCGCGCGGCGAAATCGGCCAGCGCGGGCAGGAACAGGCCGCCCAGTTCCGGCAAGCCCAGCCGCAGCCTTCCCTGTGGTGCCAGATTGCCCGTTAGTTCCTCCTGGGCGGCCTGCATTTCCGCCAGGATGCGCTCGCTGCGCGCGAGGAACAGCTTGCCTTCGGCCGTCAGGCTCAGCTGGCGCGTGCTGCGCTGGAACAGGCGCGCGCCCAGCCGGTGTTCGAGGCGGGCCAGGCTCTTGCTGACGGCCGATGGCGAGACGCCGGCCTGGCGCGCGGCGGCGACAAAGCTGCCCGCCTGCGCCAGTTGCACGAACAGGGCCACGCCGGACAGTTTGTCGTTGGGTTCAATCTTCATGATTCATGACAGTTTGGTCAGTAGTGAAACGTATTGAAGCATATTTTTCTTTGTGACGCGATTGCCTACCATGCGGTTTTAATTTGCAGGAGCATGCAATGAAGATGATCGGTTTCAGCAAGGGCAGCGGCGTGGACGACGAGCATGGCCTGTTCGACACGATGGGGGCAATGCCCGTGCCCGGCCCGCGCGACGTGCTGGTGCGCGTGCGCGCCGTCGGCGTCAACCCGCTCGATGTCAAGGTGCGCGCCGGGCTGGTGCCGGTGCCGGACGGCGTCGTCACCCTGGGCTGGGATGCGGCCGGCGTCGTGCATGCGGTGGGCAGCGCCGTGACCCTGTTCGCGCCCGGGCAGGCCGTGTATTACGCGGGCTCGTTCGACCGCGCGGGCGCGAACGCCGACTATCACCTGGTCGACGAGCGCATCGCGGGGCGCATGCCGGCGACCCTGGATTTTGCCCAGGCGGCCGGCGTGCCGCTGGCGGCGCTGACGGCGTGGCAGCTGCTGTTCGAGCGCTTTGCCATCGCGCCTGGCGACAGGCAGCCGCGCGGCAGCCTGCTCGTGCTCGGTGGTGCGGGCGGCGTCGGTTCCATGCTGATCCAACTGGCGCGCCAGTTGACGGGCCTGACGGTGATCGCCACGGCGTCGCGCGGCGACAGCATGGAGTGGTGCCGCGCCATGGGGGCGCACCACGTGATCGACCACACGCTGCCCTTGCCGGCGCAGGTGGCGGCATTGAACGTGGCGCCGGTCGCGCACGTTGCCGCCCTGTCGCACACGGCACGGCACTGCGCGGCGCTGGTGGAACTCATCGCGCCGCACGGCAAGCTGGCCGTCATCGACGACCACGCTATGTTCGATGCGGCGCCGCTGAAGGGCAAGAGCGTGTCGCTGCACTGGGAAATGGTGTTCACGCGGCCCCTGTACGGCACGGCCGACCTGCTGGAGCAGCAGCGCATCCTGCACCGCGTGGCGGGGCTGATCGACGAGGGCGTGCTGCGCCACACCGTGAGGCGGCGCTTCTCGCCCATCGATGCGGCCACCTTGCGCCAGGCCCATGCGCTGCTGGAGCGGGGCGGGCAGGCGGGCAAGGTGGTGCTCAGCGACGAGTAGGACTCACACGAACAGTTCGTGCCGCGCGCTCTGGCTGATGGCGATGGTGGCCGGATGGCTCAGGCGCCGCTCCGTGGTGATCGCATACACTTGCTCGACGAGGCTGTCGACCCGGCCCAGCGCCACCACGCCATGCTGTTCGCACACCTGGGGCGCGATCACGGTGGGGGCGAAGAACAGGCCGGCGCCGGACTGGCCGAAGGCTTGCATCATGGCGCTGTCGTCGAACTCGCCGACGATGCGCGGGTGCAGATTGTTTTCGCCGAGCCACTGCAGCAGGCGGCCGTAGATGGCGAAGTCCTCGCCCGGCAGCAGCAGCGGGGCGCGGTTCAGGCACTGGGGAAAGCCGCCTTCCAGGGTGGCGGCCAGGGCCGGCGTGCCGAACACGGTCATGCCGCTTTCGCCAAGCAGGTGATTGAAGCCGCGCACGCTCAGGTGGGACGGCATGGGGCGGTCGGCGATGATCAGGTCCAGCCGGTGCACGGCCAGGTCCGCCAGCAGGCTGGCCAGCCGGCCCTCGCGGCAAATCATGCGCAGCGGCTCCGCCAGGCCCAGCGCCGGTTCGACGAGGCGGCAGGCGATCAGCTTCGACACGGAATCGGCGCAGCCGACGCGGAACGTGGTCGTCGCCGTGCGCGACTGGTCGCGCACGATCTCGAGCAATTCATCGCCGGCGCTGAAGATTTCTTCCGCATGGCTGAGGATGCGCCTGCCCGTGTCCGTCAATTCCAGCTTGCGCCCGCTGCGGCGGAACAGTTCCACGCCCAGGCTGTCGGCGAAGTCGCCGAGCTGGCCGGAAATCGACTGCGGCGTCAGGTGCAGCTGCTCGGCCGCGCGGGCGATGCTGCCCGTCTTGGCCACCATCCAGAAGTAACGCAAATGCTTGAAGTTGAGTGCGGACATCGCGGATCCTTGTATTGATGCATCGAATTTTTCGATGTATTCGTAAATTATATTCGATTTGTTCGATGTTTTGATTCGGCATATGATGACTGCTTCATTCATGCAAGGAGAACACCATGTGCTGGAATACAGGCAGAGACTGTAGCGGAGGCCAACGATGAACGGCCTGGAGAGCATTGCCACGGCCCCCATGTGGGCCGGTTTCATCGTCTTCGTGCTGCTGATGCTGGCGCTGGACCTGTTCGTCTTCGGCGGCAACAAGGCGCACAAGGTCGGCGTCAAGGAAGCGGCCACGTGGTCGCTGGTATGGGTCAGCCTGGCCATGCTGTTCAACGGCGGCCTGTGGTGGTATCTGAACGGCACGGCCGGCGCCGAGGTGGCGAACCAGAAGGCGCTGGAATTCTTTTCCGGCTACCTGATCGAGAAAGCGCTGTCGGTCGATAACGTCTTCGTCTTCCTGCTGATCTTCAGCGCCTTCCAGGTGCCGCTCCAGTACCAGCGCCGGGTCCTGATCTACGGCGTGCTGGGCGCCATCGTCATGCGTGCCGTGATGATACTGGCCGGCGCATGGGTGGTGAGCGAGTTCAGCTGGGTGCTGTACCTGTTTGGCGCCTTCCTGTTGATTACCGGCATGCGCATGCTGGTGGCGGCCGATGCCGAGCCGGACGTGGCGAACAACCCGGTGCTGCGCTTTGCCCGCCGCCACTTGCGGGTGGCCGATGGCGACCACGGCGAACGGTTCTTCGTGGCCAAGGGCGGTTTGCGCTATGTCACGCCGCTGTTCCTCGTGCTGATCCTGATCGAGGTGACGGACCTGATCTTCGCCGTCGATTCGATCCCGGCCATCTTTGCCATCACGACGGATCCGTTCATCGTGTTCACGTCGAACCTGTTCGCCATCATGGGCTTGCGGGCCCTGTACTTCCTGCTGGTGGACGTGGCTGACCGCTTCCATATGCTCAAGTATGGCCTGGCGATGGTGCTGGTGTTCATCGGCTCGAAAATGCTGATCATGCCGTGGTACCACGTGCCCGTCGAAGCATCGTTGCTGGTGGTGGCCGTGCTGATCGTGGCCAGCTGCGTGGCCAGCGTGTTCATCAAGCCTGGCGACAAAAAGTAAACCGCAGTACCGCGCGCCCCGCATGGCGGTGGCGCGCTTTTTAATCAATCACAATGAAAGAATGGAATCATGCGTACGTATTCGGTAAACAGTCCCCAGGCAGCGGGACGTATCCTGGCCCTGATGATGATCGTCGATGGCAACCTCGACAGTTCGGAATTGCAGGCCCTGCACAGCAGCAAGATCCTCGAGCATATCGACCTGGAGCCTGCCGCCTTCCAGCAGCTGCTGCAAGACCTGTGCGACGACATGCTGACCTCGACCGTGCATGGCGCCATCCAGCTGGGCCATGGCGTGATCGACAGCCTGCTGGAAGAAATCAGCGACCCGGACCTACGCCGCAAGCTGCTGCACGCCATGTGGAAGATCGCCGACGCCGACGACTGGCTGGCCGATGGCGAAGCCGTGCTGCTGTCGCGCGCCGGTGCGGCCTGGTCGGCGGAAACGAACTTCCGCCGCCATGCCGCCTGATGGGCCTTACGCCGTCTTGTGCCCCATGGCAATGACGGCGGCGCCGGCCAGGGCCAGGCCCACGCCGGCGATGTCGGTCCAGGCCGGCGTGATGCCGTCCACCAGCCACAGCCAGCCCAGGGCCGTGGCGATATAGATGGCGCCATACGTGGCGTAGACTCTGCCGCTGGCGGCTGGATGCAGGGTCAGCAGCCACACGAAGATCAGCAGGCTGATGGCGGCCGGCAACAGCAGCCAGGCGCTGCCCTTGTTGCTTAGCCACAGCATGGGCAGGTAGCAGCCCAGCAGTTCCGCCACGGCCGTGACGGTAAACAGGCCGAAGGTGCGGGCCAGGCTGGTCCATTCGATGGCGTCGTTCATGGTATTCCTGTGATGTGGTCAAGCCGTCATTGTAGCTGACAGGCAATTTGGCAGCCGCTGGCGCGGACGGCGCCGGCACTGCTATGATCGGGTTCGCATCCCGAGGAGACAAAATGACGACGACCCCAGCGCCGCGCGCCTTGCTGCAAGCCATGTTCCATGCCGCCGTCGAGGCGGCGCAGCCGTCGCACTGCGTGCCGCCCCATCTGCCGCCCGTCCCGAAGGGACGCCTGATCGTCATTGGCGCCGGCAAGGCGTCTGCCGCCATGGCCCAGGCCGTCGAGCAGCACTGGCCGGGGCCGCTGTCGGGCCTCGTCGTCACGCGCTACGGCTATGCCGTGCCGTGCGCGCGCATCGACATCGTGGAAGCGTCGCATCCCGTGCCGGATGCGACCGGCATGGCGGCCGCGCGGCGCATGCTCGATCTGGTGGCCAACTTGCAGCCTGATGACACGGTGCTGTGCCTGATCTCGGGCGGCGGCTCGTCCCTGCTGGCCCTGCCGCTGGACGGCATCACTTTGGCCGACAAGCAAGCCCTGAACCGCGCGCTGCTGGCATCCGGCGCCACCATCGGCGAAATGAATTGCGTGCGCCGCCACTTGTCGGCCATCAAGGGCGGGCGCCTCGCTGCCGCCTGCCACCCGGCGCAAGTCATCACTTTGGCGATTTCGGACGTGCCCGGCGACAAGCTCGGCGACATCGCGTCCGGTCCCACGGTGGGCGACGCCACGAGCTGCGCGGACGCGCTGGCCATCGTGCGCCGCTATGGCCTGGTCTTGCCGGATAATATACAAAAAGCGCTGGAGAGCGGACGTGGCGAATCCGTGAAACCCGCTGATCCGCGCCTGGCGCGCACGCGAACGACCTTGATCGCCACGCCGCAGCTGGCGCTCGAAGCGGCAGCTAGCGTGGCGCGCGCGGCCGGTGTCACGCCGTATATACTGGGCGACAGCCTGGAAGGCGAGGCGCGCGACGTGGGCACGGTGATGGCCGGCATCGCGCGCCAGACGGCCCTGCGGGGCCAGCCGTTTCCCGCCCCCTGCGTCTTGCTGTCGGGCGGTGAAACGACGGTGACCGTGCGCGGCAACGGCCGCGGCGGGCGCAACGTGGAATTTTTGCTGGCGCTGGGCATCGCGCTGGAAGGGCAGGAGGGAATCCACGCGCTGGCCGGCGACACCGATGGCGTCGACGGCCAGGAAGACATCGCCGGCGCTTATCTCGAACCCGATACCCTGCGGCGCGCCTGGGCGCTGGGCATCCATCCCCGCGACAGCCTGGACAACAACGATGGCCACGGCTTCTTCCAGGCGCTGGGAGATTCCGTGGTCACGGGCCCGACCTTGACGAATGTCAACGATTTCCGGGCCATCCTGATTACCTGATTACTGGAAATTTTCCAGCACAATCTTGCCTTTTGCCGTGTTGCTTTCGAGCAGGGCATGCGCGCGCTTCAGGTTGGCCGCGTTGATGGTGCCGAAGCGCTCGGCCAGGGTGGTCTTGATGACGCCCGCGTCCACCAGCTGCGCCAGTTCCTCGAGCAATTCATGTTGCTGGATCATGTCCGCAGTCTGGAACAGGGAACGGGTAAACATCAGCTCCCAGTGCAGGGACACGCTCTTGCCCTTGAATTTGCGCACGTCGATGTGTTCGGGGTCGTCGATCAGGGCAAACTTGCCTTGGGGCGCGATCAGCTCGACGATCTGCTCGAAGTGCTTGTCGGTCTGGTTCAGGCTGATCACATAGTCGACGGGCGGCAAGCCGAGGCGCGTGATTTCGGCGGCCAGCGGCAGGCTGTGGTCGATCACGTGGTGGGCGCCCAGTTCCCTGACCCAGTCCGCCGTTTCCGGGCGCGACGCCGTGCCGATGATGGTCACGCCCGTCAGCTGCCGCGCCAGCTGCACCAGCACGGAACCGACGCCGCCGGCCGCGCCGATCACCAGCAGCGACTTGCCGCCGAGATTCTTGTCGCGGCTGATCTGCAGGCGGTCGAACAGCAATTCCCAGGCCGTGATCGCCGTCAGCGGCAGGGCGGCGGCGGGGGCGAAATCGAGGCTGGCCGGCATGTGGCCCACGATGCGCTCGTCGACCAGCTGGAACTGGCTGTTGCTGCCGGGGCGGTTGATGGCGCCCGCATACCAGACCTTGTCGCCGACCTGGAACAGGGTGACGTCCGGGCCCACGGCCGTGACGACGCCGGCCGCATCCCAGCCCAGCACTTCGGCCTGGCCCTCTTTCGGCTGGCGATTCTTGCGCACCTTGGTGTCGACGGGATTGACGGAAATGGCGTGCACGGCGACGAGCAGGTCGCGGCCCGTGGCGACGGGCGTGGGCAGCTCGATGTCGAGCAGGGCGTCGGCATCCGCGATGGGCAGGCTGTGACGGTAGGCGATGGCTTTCATGGGTGTCCTTGACTAAGAGTGAACAGGGGATGACGTATGATGGTGGCTTTCCCGCCCGAGAAAAAGAGGGCGCGTACCGAAACACTTTCAAAGGAATGCTGAAAATTGCTGCGACTCGATGACTTGCAGGTGTTTGTGCGCACGGCCGACCGGGGCAGCCTGTCGGCCGCCGCGCGCGAGCTCGGCATCTCGCCCGCGCTGGCCAGCGCCGCCGTCAAGCGCCTGGAAGGGGAATTGGGCCTGCGCCTGCTGGCCCGCACGACGCGTTCGCTGAGCCTGACGGTCGAAGGCGCGCAATACCTCGAACATGCGCGGGAAGCCTTGCGCCTGCTGCGCGCGGGCCATGACGCACTGCTGGCCGGCAAGGACAGTTTCGGCGGAACCTTGAAAATTGCCATGCCATCCGATCTCGGCCGCAACCTGATGCTGGGCTGGCTGGATGAGTTCCAGTCGCGCCATCCGAAGCTGCAGTACCAGCTCAGCGTCAGCGACCGGGTGGCCGACATGGTGCGCCAGCAAGTCGATATTGCCTTGCGCTATGGCCAGCAGGACGATTCGACGAGGATCGCCATGCCCATTGCGCCGGCCAACGACCGCGTGCTGGTCGCCTCGCCCGATTACCTGCGCGCGCATGGCCCCCTGCTGGCGCTGGAAGACTTGTCGCAGCACAATTGCCTGTGTTTTGCGCTCGAGGATGGCTTGCACGACCGCTGGACGTTTTACCGCCTGCCGCAGCGCGAGCAGGTGACGGTACAGGTGCGCGGCAACCGCAGCGCCGACGATGCCGACCTGGTGCGCCGCTGGGCCGTGGCGGGCCTCGGCATTGCCTATAAATCGCGGCTGGACCTGTCCGCCGACCTGGCCGCCGGCCGCCTGCAGGTGCTGTTGCCCGAAGTGGCGGGCGAAGCCACGCCCCTGCACCTCGTCTGCATGCACCGGGCGCAGGCGACGCCGCTGGTGCTGCAGTTGCGCGATTTCTTGCGGGAACAGTGCGCAGCCTTGGCATAAATACATGCTTCATTACAACTCGTTGCAAATGGCAATCATGCGCAGGTCAACCTGGGCGTACCCTCATGCATTCTGCTTGACATCGCTTGAAGGATCGCCATGTTCCACCATCGACTGCTGCCAACGACCGTCATTTCCCTGCTCTTGCTGGCCGGCTGCGCCGCGACCGCGCCTGTCGCCCCGCCCGAGCATGCCGCGCAAGGCATCGCCATGCTCGAGCGTGCCAGCTGGGGCGTGAATGCGGGCAGCGTGCGCCAGCTGCAAAAGGAGGGGTGGCCGCGCTACCTGCAGGGACAATTGCATCCAGGCAAGGCCAGCCTGCCGCCCGCCATCCAGGCGCAGATCGACGCCATGAGCATCAGCCAGGTGCCGCTCGACCAACTGGTCATGGCCATGGAGCAGAAGCGCAGGGATGCGGCCGCCGTGCCGGACGACGCGGCGAAGCAGCAGGCGCAAAAGGATTATCAGCAGGAACTGAACCGCCTGGCGCGCGAGGCGGCCACGCGCTCGCTGCTGCTCGACGTGTATTCGACTAACCAGTTGCAGCAGCAGCTGAGCTGGTTCTGGCTCAACCATTTCAGCGTGCACCAGGGCAAGCACAACTTGCGCGCCATGGTCGGCGATTACGAAGCGAACGCCATCGCCCCGCATGCTCTGGGGAAATTCCGCGACTTGCTGGGCGCCACCGTCCACCATCCGGCCATGCTGCGCTATCTGGACAATGAAGCCAATGCCGTCAAGCGCATCAATGAAAACTATGCGCGCGAGCTGATGGAGCTGCATACCCTGGGCGTGAATGGCGGTTACAGCCAGGCCGACGTCCAGGAACTGGCGCGCATCCTGACCGGGGTGGGCGTGAACCTGGGCACGGAGGCGCCGAAAGTGAAGCCGGCGCTGCAATCGCAGTACGTGCGCCGCGGCTTGTTCGAGTTCAATCCGAACCGCCACGATTACGGCGACAAGCAATTCCTGGGGCAAACCGTGAAGGGCAGGGGGCTGGCCGAGCTCGATGAAGCGCTGGACCGCCTGAGCCGCAGCCCCGCCACGGCGCGCTTTATCAGCGGCAAGCTGGCCCAGTATTTCGTCGGCGACAATCCGCCTGACGCGCTGGTGGCGCGCATGGCGGCCACGTTCGAGCACAGCGACGGCATGATCGCCGACGTGCTGCAGACCCTGTTTGCCAGTCCCGAATTCAGGCTGTCGCTGGGGAAGAAATTCAAGGACCCCATGCATTATGTGGTGTCGGCCGTGCGCCTCAGCTATGACGACAAGCCCATCCTGAATGCGGGACCGATGCTGAACTGGCTGTCGCGCATGGGCCAGCCCCTGTACGGGCGCCAGACGCCGGACGGCTATCCGCTGGCCGATGCGTCCTGGGCCAGCCCCGGCCAGATGACGACGCGCTTCGATATCGCCCGCACCATCGGTTCGGGCAGCGCCGGCCTGTTCAAGACGGATGGCCCGCAGCCGCAGGAAAAAGTCGCGTTTCCGCAACTGGCCAGCGCCCTGTATTACCAGTCGCTGCAAGCGACCCTGAGCCCCGCCACGCGCCAGGCCCTGGAACAGGCCGCCTCGCCGCAGGAGTGGAATACTTTCCTCCTGTCCTCGCCAGAGATGATGCACCGTTGAAAATGCCTGCCAAAACCTGCTGCGCGTCGCGACTTGCGGCCTGCGATGCTCACTGCGCCAAAGCACAGCTGCGCTTCCTCGCCACAAGGCACTGCCGCTCGCTGCGGTTTTGTTCAGGCGTTAACTACTGAAAGGAGTCGCCATGAACCGTCGTGACCTGTTGAAAGCCTTGGCCGCCGCGCCCCTGCTATCCCATGCGGGCAGCCTGCTGGCCGCGCCCGCCACGGATGCGAAGCTGCTGTTCGTGTTCCTGCGCGGCGGCTATGACGCGAACAACTTGCTGGTGCCGGTCGGCAGCGATTTTTACTATGCGGCGCGGCCGAATATCGCCATCGCGAAGCCTGGCGCGGAAAATGGCGCGCTGCCCCTGAACGGGGACTGGGCCCTGCATCCATCGCTGCGCGAGACCGTCTATCCGCTGTTTCAAGGCGGCGAGGCGGCCTTCATCCCGTTTGCCGGCACGACGGATTTAACGCGCAGCCATTTCGAGACGCAGGATACGATAGAGCTGGGGCAAGAAATCAATCAGCGCCGCGACTTCCGCTCGGGCTTTTTGAACCGGCTGGCGCAAAGCCTGAACGGCGACAAGGCCAGCCATGCCATCGCTTTCACGGACCAGCTGCCGCTGATTTTCCAGGGCGGCGTGCAAGTGCCGAACATGGCGCTGCGCTCCGTGGGCAAGTCCGGCATTGATGCGCGTCAAAGCCAGATCATCGCCGCCATGTACCGGGGCACGCCCCTGCAGCAACCGGTCAGCGCGGGCTTTGTCGTGCGCGACGACGTGACGAAGGAATTGACGGGAGAGATGCAGGCGGCCAACCGCAACGCCATCAGCACCAAGGGTTTTGAGCTCGAAGCGCAGCGCATCGCCCGCTTGATGAAGGACAAATACAACCTCGGCTTCGTCGACGTGGGCGGCTGGGATACGCACGTGGGGCAGGGCGGCGCGAATGGCTACCTGGCGGGGCGCTTCGACGAGCTGGGGCGTGGCCTGGCCGCGTTTGCGCAGGAAATGGGCGGCGCCTGGCGCAAGACCGTCGTCGTCGTCGTCAGCGAATTTGGCCGCACCTTCCGCGAAAATGGCAACCGTGGCACGGACCACGGCCACGGCAGCGTGTTCTGGGTGCTGGGCGGCGGCATCAACGGCAGGCAGGTGGCGGGCGAACAAGTGGCCATTTCGCAGGCGACGCTGTTCCAGAACCGCGACATGCCCGTGCTGAACGAATACCGCGCCGTGCTGGGCGGCTTGCTGCGCCGCACCTTCGGCTTGACGCCGGCGCAACTCGAGCACGTGTTTGCCGGCGTCAAGCCGGCGGAGCTGGGGCTCGTGTGACTCAGCGAATCTCCGTGTTACGCTACGCCTGCGCAACTGGCGCGTAGCCAAGCCCCGTCACCGTTCCCGGTGCGCGGCACGAATGGAGTGGTATGACCGATACCCAGCGCGATATGCTCAGCGCAGGCTTTTCCCTGGCACTGATCGCCGTGACGGCGTTCGTCATGCAGCGTTTCTTTTTGCCGCTCGTGTGGGCCGGCATCCTGTGCGTGGCCACCTGGCCCCTGTACCTGCGCGTGCGCGCGGCGCTGGGGCAGCGCACCATCATCGCGGCCGCGGCGCTGACCCTGGCGTTTGCCTGCATCTTCATCATCCCCGTGCTGTTCGGCGTGGCGCAGGCCGCGCGCGAAGTGCCCGTGCTGGCCAATTTCATCGTCCATGCGAATGCCGACGGCTTGCCCGTGCCGGACTGGGTGGCGCATATTCCGCTGGCCGGCGGCGCCATCGGCGACTGGTGGCAAGCCACCCTGAGCCAGCCGCACGGCCTCAGCCACTTCTTTGCGGGCAGCGCCGTGGGCGGTTTTCATTCCGCGCGCGACATGCTGAAAATCCTCGGCGCGGACGTGTTCCATCGCCTCGTCGACTTTGGCCTGGCCTTCCTGTGCCTGTTTTTCTTTTACAAGGATGGCGAAGCGCTGACGCGCCAGATCACGGCCGTCGGCAGCCATTTCCTGCGTCCTGAACGGTGGGGCCGCTATGCGCAAAAGATTCCCACGGCCATACGCGCCACCGTCAACGGCCTGGTGCTGGTGGGGCTGGCCGAAGGCGTGCTGATCGGCATTGCCTACGCCATCGCCGGCTTGCCGTCGCCGGCCCTGTGGGCGTTCGCCACCGGCATCCTGGCCATCATCCCGTTTGGCGCGCCGCTGGCTTACCTGTGCGCCGCCGCCGTGCTGGTGTTCCAGGGCAATGTGGGCGCCGCCATCGGCGTGGCCGCATGGGGCACCATCGTGCTGTTCGTGGCCGACCATTTCGTGCGGCCTGGCATGATCGGCAACGCTACCCGCTTGCCCTTCCTGGCCGTGCTGTTCGGCATCCTGGGCGGCGTGGAAACCCTGGGCCTCGTGGGCCTGTTCATCGGCCCCGTCGTGATGGTGCTGTTCGTCACCCTGTGGTATGAAGCGAATGTGTTCGGCGAGGCGCCTGCTGGCAGCGCACCTGCCAGCGTACCTGCCAGCGCACTTGCTGATACACCTGCCAGCCCGGCCGCACCGGAACGCACACAGTAATGAGGGGTCGGCCAGCGTTGCCGCTGGCCGGTACCGGGGCGTCTCCGGCGTGGCCGGGCGGGGCTTTCAAAAGGTCGTTGAAAGCCCCGGAATACGCCGAAAAAATCGTGGAGGGCGGCAGCCTGTTGTGGCCAGAAAACGCAGCTGTACTTGCAGACAGCGGCATCGCAGGCCGCGCATCGCGCTGCGCAGTCGATTTTAAGGCGTATTTAATGCGCTTTAGATAAGATCAACAACCAGCGGCGCATCAGCAGCACTTCAACATAGCCCGGCTCGATGCCCGTACCGCACTCGATCAAGGGATTGACGGTGTAGTAGCGCTTGCGGAAGTCGCGGCAGACGAGGATTTCGCGCTTGCCCATGCGGACGAGGAAAGAGCTTGGGGCGTATTCCAGGCCGAACCGTGAGCCAAAACCGCTATTCAATGTTGCCATGACAATTCCTTTGAGGGAGATGTGTTGAACGAGTCATCAGAATAGCATAACTACTGTATGAATACACAGCTACTGTATGAATAAACAGTATTTTTTTTACTGGTGTGGTTTTTTTGATCACCGCGCCTGATTTGAGGAGTAAGCAGTTTGCAAGAGAAAAATGACATGGGCGTGACCACGAAACTGCGCCGCTTCGTCGAGGCCAGACTGTCGCCCGAAGGCGAGCTGGGCCTGCATATGACGGTGGGCGTGGCCCTGATGCTGGTGGCCATCGTGGTCTTCCACGAGATCGCCGAAGCCGTCATGGGCATGCAGCAGATCACGGTGATCGACCTGCAGGTGGCGCAATGGTTCAACCAGCACGCGGTGCCGTGGATCACCGCTGGCCTGCTGGTCGTCACGCACCTGCATGGCGTGATCGGCGCCATCACCCTGGCCACCTTGCTGGGCTGGTATCTGTACCGCAAGGGCGCCACCTACTGGCTGTTTACCCTGGTGATTACCATGCCGGGCGCCATGTTTTTGAACCTGCTGCTAAAGTACATTTTTGTCCGCGCGCGGCCCAGCTTTGACGAGCCCCTCCTGCAGACGGCCCTCAGCACGTACAGCTTCCCCAGCGGCCACACGGCGACCTCGACGGCGCTGTACGGCTTGCTGGGCGCCTACCTGATTTGCCAGACGGCGCCGGGTGCGTGGGGCAAGCGCATCGCCATCGCGCTGGGCGCCTTTTTCATGGCGGCGCTGGTGGGTTTCAGCCGCATTTACCTGGGCGCGCATTACCTGAGCGACGTGCTGGCGGCGATGGCGGAAAGCTATGGCTGGCTGGCCATCTGCATCGCCGGCGTGTCGACCCTGCGCCGCCGCCGGCATATCCGGCTCACCAAATAAGGGGAATTGTCCTGTCCAAGATTGCCGTCATCATCAATGCGGGAGCCGGTTGCGGCTACGCGCCCGACTGGGCGCAGCAGCTCGAAGCGAAATTTGCGGCCGTGGGGCTCGATGCCGCCATCACGCTGGCCGCCAGCGGCGCCGAGATGATCGCCACGGCCGGGCAAGCCTTGCGCGATGGCGCGCCTGTCGTCGTGGCCGGCGGAGGCGACGGCACCATCAATGCCGTCGCCTCCGTCGTCGTCGGCAGCGGCACGCCGTTCGGCGTCTTGCCGCTGGGGACCTTGAACCATTTTGCCAAGGACTTGAACATTCCCTTGGACCTCGATGCGGCCATCGCCAACGTGGCGCAGGGCGTGCCGCACAAGGTCGACGTGGGCGAGGTCAATGGCCGCATCTTCCTGAACAATTCCAGCCTCGGCCTGTATCCCGACATCGTGCGCGACCGCGAAAAGCAGCAGCGCCGGCTGGGCCGCGGCAAGTGGCTGGCCTTCAGCTGGGCCCTGGTGGCGGCCTTGCGCCGCTATCCGTTTCTCAGCGTGCAATTGAAACTCAACGATGCCGTGCATGCGCGGCGCACGCCCTTCGTCTTCATCGGCAATAATGAATACCTGATGGAAGGCTTGAATATCGGCGAGCGCGAGCGGCTTGATGGCGGGCAGCTGAGCCTGTACGTGGCGCAGCGTCCCGGCCGCCTGGGCTTGCTGAAGCTGGCCTTGCATGCGCTGTTCGGCAAGTTGTCGCAGGCCAAGGATTTTGACGTGCTGACGGCCACCGACCTGGAAATTGCGACCAGGCACAGGCGCCTGCGCGTGGCCACCGATGGCGAGGTGACCATCATGAACACGCCGCTGCATTACCGTATCCGTCCCGCCGCGCTGCAGGTGCTGGTGCCGGCACCCACGCCTGTCACGGCCCCGGCCAGGGAGTAGCCCATGCGCACCCTCGTGCACTTATCGGATTTGCATTTCGGCAGGGTCGATGCGGCCTTGCTGGCGCCCTTGCGCGCGCTGGTCGAGCGCCTGGAACCGGACGTGGTGGTGGTCTCGGGCGACCTGACGCAGCGCGCGCGCAGCGCCCAGTTCCAGGAAGCACGGCAATTTCTCGACAGCTTGCCGGGGCCGCAGATCGTGGTGCCGGGCAACCATGACGTGCCGCTCTACAACGTCTTTTCCCGTTTCCTCACCCCGCTGGTCAAGTACCGGCGCCATGTGACGGACGACTTGACGCCTGAATATATCGACGAGGAAATCGCCGTGCTGGGCATCAACACGGCCCGCTCGCTGACGTTCAAGGATGGCCGCATCAGCCACGAACAGATCGATTTCCTGCGCCGGCGCCTGGGCAGCTTGCCGCCCGGGTTGACGCGCATCATCGTCACGCACCATCCGTTTGACTTGCCCGAGCATTTCGATGACGATGACCTGGTCGACCGCGCGCCGCAGGCGCTGCAGATGTTTTCCGAATGCGGCGTGGATTTATTGCTGGCAGGCCATTTGCATGCCAGCGTGGCGGCCAACACGGCCGAGCGCTACAAGATCGCCGGTTACGCCGCGCTGATGGTGCAGGCGGGCACGGCCACGTCCACACGGGGCAGGGGCGAGTCGAACTCGTTCAATGTGCTGCGCGTGGAAAACAGCTGCATCCGCGTCGAGCGCTACAGTTGGAATGAAGAGCAGGCCGACTTTGAAAAAGTCAGCACGGAGGCGTTCGCGCGCGAGGGCGGCGTGTGGGCCAGCTTGCGGCCGCTGTAGTCAGAATTAATGGGGTAGGCGGCAAGCGGCATCAGGAGTGGCCGGCAAAATGGCCAGGGCCAGGCGCGTTGCCGAAGACAGTGCGAACAGTACGGCGAGGCAATGCAACAACGCCCTGGACTTTTTGATGGCTACGCCGTTATAGCCAGTAGTTCATGAAGCGGGCCGCCCACTCCTTCATGCGGTCGGAGATGGGCCGGGTTTCCCATTTTGCCCTGGTGATCTCTTCCGAGTCGCGCAAGTCTTCCTGGAAGGCGTTTTCCATTTCGCGGCCGAAGCTGTCGCCCAGCACGATCACGTTCAGTTCGCTGTTATGCAGGAAGCTGCGCATGTCGATGTTGGTCGAGCCCACGGTTGACCAGGCGCCGTCGATGACGGCCGTCTTGGCGTGCAGCACGGCCAGTTTCAGATGAAAAATGCGGATGCCGCCGGCCAGCAGCTGGTCGTACAGCGCGTGTCCCGCATGGAACACCAGGCCGCTGTCGGAGACGCCGGGCAGCACCACGGTGACGTCCACGCCCCGCTTGGCGGCCGCGATCAGGGCGTCGACCGTTTGCTGGTCGGGCACGAAATAGGCGGACGTGATGTGGATGGATTTCTTCGCTTCCTGGATGGCCAGGATATACGCCTTGTAGATTTCAAAGCCGCCGTCCGGCTCGCTGGCCACGACGCGCACCAGCTTGTCGCCCACTTCGGACAGGGTGGGGAAATAATTGGCATCCGGCAAGTCGGCCTGGTCTTGCTGGGCCCAGGTGCGGATGAACAGCCACTGGAAGGCGGCCACGGCCGGGCCTTCCACTTTCACGTGGGTATCGCGCCAGCCCACGTCTTTCTTGTCGGTGGCTTTCGATTTCGAGCGGAACAGTGAGCTCTTGGCATAGGTATCGCTGATATTGATGCCGCCCGTAAATGCCGTCTTGCCGTCGACGATCAGCACCTTGCGGTGGTCGCGGTTGTTGATCTTCCAGTCGTCGCCCTTCAGCTTGGCCGGATTGACGGGGTTGAAGGCCACCAGGTGGATGCCGGCCGCGCGCATGCGGTCGAAAAACGCCTGCGGCACGCCGAGCGTGCCCACGCTGTCGTAGATGACGTTGACCGTCACGCCCGCTTGCTGCTTTTCGATCAGCATGTCGGCAAACTTCAGGCCCAGCGGATCCTGGTCGAAGATATATGTTTCCAGGTTGATGCTGTCCTTCGCTTCGCTGATGGCCTTGAACATGGCGTCCATCGTTTGCGGGCCGTCAAACAGCAGGGTCACCTTGTTGCCCTTGATCAAAGGCACGCCCGTGGCCGCCTCTTCCAGCGCGGCCTGGGTCTTCAAGTCCATGCCGGACCTGGCCCAGCGCTTGTTGAGCAGGGCGGCGCGGCTGTTGACGTTCAGCACTGCGCCCTTGCCCGTGATCACCTTGGGCTTGGCCACCGGTTCCAGCGTGGTATTGAGATTCTTGACATTGGGCAGCGAGGCGCATGCAGCCAGGGTCCAGCACAGCAGGAGGGCGGTGAGGCAGGGTTGCATGCGCCTTGCGGTCATTTTTGAGCCTTGGTCGTGGGTGACAGGTTTGCCGAGTCATCGGCCAATGCCAGGGGTGGCGGGTTTTTCGAGCCGAAGAAGAAGACGATGGGCGCTTTCAGGAAGCGCTTGCCGAGGATCTTCAACAATTGCATGCCGTGCTTGAAACGTACCTGGCGCGAACGCAGGGCTACCCACAGGGCCAGGCCGAAGCTGACCAGCAGGTTGGCCGTGCCGATGGCGAAGATGCCCGACAGCGACTTGACGGCCAGTTGCCAGCTCATGTTGTGGTCGAGTCCCACCAGCGCCGTGGCGAAGTTGGCCGCCGAGAAGGTGATGTGGCGGATATCGATCGGCAGGCCGATGAGGAAACCCAGGGTGCCGATGGAGCCGAGCAGGATACCGAAATAGAAGTTACCCATCAGGCCGCCCAGGTTGTTTTCCAGGTACAGGCCCAGGCGCTGCAGCCGTTCCTGGCCGATGACGCGGCCCAGGCCGCGCAATTGCGCGATGCGCTGCGCCCAGCGCGTGTACAGCGCCTGGTTGTCGTAGTAGCCCGAAATCAGGCCGGCGACGAACAGGCACACGCCGGCGATCATGGCGTAGAAGATGGCGGGGCTGCCGATGGGGTCGATATCGTGCAGCAGGTGCATGGCCTTTTCCGGCGTCACCAGGTTGTGCCCGGTAATTGCCTTGTAGCCAAGCGCGATCAGCCACGCCGTGGGAATGGCCGTCGCCAGGTTGCCCAGCACGGCCATGTTTTGCGTGCGGAAGACCTTGTTGATCAGTTCCGCCATGCTGTCGAGGTCGATATTGCGCCCATCCTTGCTGTGCAGGCCGGCCGCGATGCGCGAGGCCGTCATGGCCGGTTGCTTGGTGGCCACCGTGAAGTGCAGCAAATGGATGAACATGAAGCCGATCGAGTAATTCATGCTGAACATGAACGCTTCGACCAGCGGCGCCGAGCGCAGGTAGGACATCAGTATCTTGAACAGGGCCATGAAGCCGATGATGATGCCGGCGCCCGCCGAGGAGAGGAACATGGCGCCCATCTCGCGGCGGTTTTCCGCGATGTAGTGCTCGCCCGTGCGGCTGGCGTTTTCCGTCACATTGCGCGCGAGTAAGTTGATATTGTCGGAAAACAGGTCGCTGACCTTGTACTTGTTGTTGTGCGCCTGGATCAGTTCCAGCGCCAGGCCGACGGCGCCCGCGCGGCGGCGGCTGACCGGCTGCGGGTGCAGCAAGTCTTGCGTGGCGTCCACCGTGATGGCGTCGATGTCCACGCTGCTTGACGCCGGCAGCTCGCCGCTCGTGTCGACGAGGAACAGCAGCTTGCGCAGGCGCTCGATGCTTTGCGCCAGCGCCACCAGCAAATACGTGAGGGGAATGCTGGTGCCCTGGTACAGGGCTTTCTTGCGGATCTTGGCGATGACGGCGTCGCACTGGTCGAGCATCACCAGCAGGTGGCGCGCGTCCTCGATGTGTTCGATCTCGCCGTGCAGCAGATTCGTGTAGGCATCGAGGTAGGCGTTCACTTCCGTGTTCTGCACCATGAAGGGCGAATGGAAGACTTCGATTTCGCTGTGGAAGCGCGTCAGCTCCGGCTCCAGGCCCATGGCGCAGACGCGGTAGGACAGGGTGCGGATGGCATCGAGCATGCCGGGCAGCATGATATTGCCGTCGCCGACGGCCAGTTCGATGTCGTCGCTGGTGAGCACGTCGAACAGTTCCAGCCAGTCCGTGGCCGGCACGTTGCTGATCCACAGGTAATCGGTATTCAGGTACAGCACCTGGTCGAGCGCGTCGTTCAGGTATTCGTCGCCGAGGGCGGGCGGCAGCATGCGGTAGGCGATGCGGCGTTTCAATTCTGTGAAGAAACCGCTGTTCGACAGCACGCCGATGTCCGTGTACAGGCTGGCGTGGCGGCGCGCGGCCAGCACGCGCAGCACGTATTCATGCAGGGCGCGGGCCTGGGCGGGGTTGCCTTTGAGTAGCTGGCGCAGGGTGCGCACGTTGGCGATCGCGGTAGCGCTGTCGTGGGGGCGCTTGGGACGCAGTGAGTTAAACAATTCCACCAGCAAGTCGATATTGCTGGAGTTGGGATCAATGCGTTCGAGGATAGCTAGCATGCAGAAAAAACGGGCGAGCCGCTGTCGGTAAAACCAATAGTGTACTGCCTGCGTCAAATCGCGCAACGTTCGCCACCGAACATTGCTTTAAAGCAGGGCCCGCTTCCGTCCTTATTTTGCGACAAAAACGGGAATCATGGTCACTCTTGCGTGTTGTCAGTGCGCGACGGCTTTCCCGGCGCTAAGCTGGGGTTTCTGTTGTACAACGCACAGATTGCTTGCCAAAAAGCGTGGATAAGGTAACACTAGGACGTGACACACAGCGCATGTCCTGATCAATACCGGGAAGTTTCATTTCACGTTACCGAGATATTTATCATGAAGACCTCGTATTTTGCGCTTGCTGTGATAGGGCTGGCACCGTGGCCGTTCTGCGGACAGGCCCAGGCTGCCGACGGCGCCGGCAGTGCGGCATCCAGTAATGTTGTCGTGTACGGCGTACTCGACGCGGGCATCGTGGCCGAGCGCGGCTGCCAGGTCAATTGCGCCAGCACCAAGGTATCGGGCGGCGTCGCTTCCGGCTCGCGCCTGGGCGTGCAGGGCCGCGAAGCGCTGGGCAACGATGTGGCCGCCGTCTACACGCTGGAAACGGGCATTGAAAACGATACGGGGCAGTCCGAAGAGGGCCGCTTGTTCGGCCGCCAGGCCTATGTGGGCCTCGATGGCCGCCTCGGCGCGCTGACCCTGGGACGCCAGTACAACCTGCAATACCAGGCCCTGACCGACGTGGCCGACCCGTTCAAGGGCGGCATGGCCGGCAGCGCCAGCAATCTGGCCGGCTACGGCGTGAAACGCTACGACAATACCGTCAAGTACGTGACGCCCGCCTTGCGCGGCATGTCGGCCAGCGCCATCTACAGCTTTGGCGAGTCGCCGTACAGCAGCGCGAACAACCGCGCGTATGGCGCCACGCTCGGCTATTCGCACGGCGCCGTGAATCTCAGCGTGTCGCACCAGCGCAAGAAAAACTTCATCCTGGCGGCCGGCACCTCGCCCGCCATCGACATGTCGGCCCGCAATACGCTGATCGCGGCGAATATCGACCTGAAAGTGGCGACGGCCTTTGCCGCCATCGGCATCAACAAGGGCTATGGCAGTTCGCCGTGGGATCCCAGCAATGACTACAGCTCGCTGGCCCTGTCGATGTCGTCCTCGGACAGCCGCGACACCTTGCTCGGCGTGTCCGTGCCCGTGGGCGGCTTCAAGCTGCTGGCGTCCTGGGTGCACAAGGACGACCGCGACCTGGCCAACCGCGACGCCAGCCAGGTGGCCGTCGGCCTCACGTATTCCTTATCCAAACGCAGCGATTTCTACGCGTCCTACGCGAAGATCCACAACAAGAACGGCGCCCGCTACACGGTGGGCAACGCCAGCGACAGCGGACGCGGCGACGCAGCCTTTAATCTGGGCTTCCGTCACGGCTTCTGAGCGGCCGCGCCCGCCAGGCGGCCGCTGCAGGATGACAGCGCGCCTTCACCTGGGCTTTCATCCCGGTTTCTGAGCGGCGCTGGCCGATGGGGCCGGGCAGCTGGCGCCCAGCCACTTGCCGTTGCTCGTCACATTCACCTGTTCCGGCGCGCCGCGCGCGCTGGTGGTCACGGCAAGCTGCATGCTGAAGGCCTGGTCGCCGCTGAACAGTACCTTGCCTTCGCCGCTCGATTTCGGGTTCGCGCACGTGAACGCCACCTGCATGCCGCCCGCGATGTCGGTATTTTTCGACTTGCAGTCGCCGGGCTGGCCCGTGGGAATCTGCTTGCGCGCCGCCATCTCTGGCGTCACGCACGCCGTGACGCGCACGGCGCCATCGGCGGCGACGGTGGGCATGGCCATGCCGCGGCTGGCGGCCATGCTTTCGAGCTGTTTGCGCTGATCGGGAGGGAGGTTGCCCAGTTGCTGCAGCACCAACGACATGGCGTTGTCGGTGGCGGCGTCAGGGGACGCCATCTTGCTGTCGACTTGCCACAGCCCCGGCTTGATGGTGGGGGTCTGTGCGCTGGCCTGGGCACCGATGGCGGCGCAGGCGAGCAGGGTCAGGCGTAGCAGGGATAGTTTCATTGCGGGGTCTCCGTATAGGCAGACCCCAGCATACGGCATGGCAAGCGCGGCACGCTTGCCATTGTGTTACAAACTGTGATCGGGCTCGATGCGGCGCACGTCCACGCAGGCGATGCGGCGCTCGTCCGCCTCGACGATTTCATAGCGCAAGCCGTCCAGTTCCAGCACTTCGCCAACGGCCGGCATGTTCTCGAAATGCGCCAGCAGGAAGCCGGCCAGCGAGTTGTACTCGCCGTCTTCGCTGACCAGCGATTCCGTCTCGAATACCTGCTCCAGGTAATGCAGGTCAGTCGCGCCGTCGATGCGCCAGTGGCCGGGGCCCAGCACTTCCACGTCGGGCTGCTCGTCCTCGTCGGGGAATTCGCCGGCGATGGCTTCGAGGATGTCGATCGGCGTGAGCACGCCTTGCACGGTGCCGAACTCGTCGACCACCAGCACCAGCTGGCCGCGCGAGCGTTTCAGGGTGTCCATGGCCTTCAGCACGCCGGCCGCTTCCGGCACGACGATGGCTTCGCGCATATTCGCCGGATCGATCTTGCCGCGCGAGACGAGGTCCTCGATGAGGTCCTTGCTGCGCGCGATGCCGACCACATTGTCGAGGTCGTCATTGCAGACGGGAATCATGCTGTGCGGCGTGTCGCGCAGCAGGCGCAGCATCTTGTCGCTGCTGTCGTTCAGGTTGACCCACGACACGTCGCCGCGCGGCGTCATCACGGAGCGGATCGAGCGTTCGGCCAGGGTCAGCACGCCGCTGACCATGTTGCGCTCTTCCACGCCGAAGGCCGAGACGTCCGGCAGTTCCTTGACTTCGTGCTCTTCGACGGCTTCGCGGCCCTTGCGCCCGCCCAGCAGGCTCAGCACGGCTTGCGCCGTACGGTCGCGCAGCGGCGCGTTCGATTGCAGCTTGAGGAAGTTGCGGCGCGCCAGCTGATTGAAGAACTCGATGACAATCGAGAAACCGATAGCGGCGTACAGATAGCCTTTCGGAATGTGGAAGCCCAGGCCTTCGGCCACCAGCGACAGGCCGATCATCAGCAAGAAGCTCAGGCACAGCACGACGACGGTCGGGTGGGCGTTGACGAAGCGCGTCAGCACCTTCGAGGCCAGCATCATGACGACGATGGAAATGACGACGGCGGCCATCATCACGTACAGGTTTTCCACCATGCCGACGGCCGTGATGACGGCGTCGAGCGAGAAGACGGCGTCGAGCACGACGATCTGCGCCACCACCAGGCCGAAACCGGCATACACCTTGGGACCCGTCTGTGCGTGCGTGACGCCCTCGAGCCGTTCATGCAGCTCGGTGGTGGCCTTGAACAGCAGGAACAGGCCGCCCACGAGCAGGATCAGGTCGCGCCCCGAGAACGAGAATTGCCAGACAAAAAACAGCGGCGTGGTCAGCGTGACCAGCCAGGAAATCAGCGAGAGCAGGCCCAGGCGCATGACGAGGGCCAGGGTCAGGCCCAGCACGCGCGCCTTGTCGCGCTGGTGCGGTGGCAGCTTCTCGGCCAGGATGGCGATGAAAATCAGGTTGTCGATACCCAGTACGATTTCCAGTACGACCAGCGTCAGCAGGCCGACCCAGATTGTCGGGTCAAATAACCATTCCATGTGTGTAACCTTGTAAAGTCGATCAGTGTAAAGCGTGCCCGATGGCTAATTGCCCCGGGCGCGTGGGTGCAGCATGCATGTATTCAGTGGCGGACGCGCGGCGGCTGTGTGGCCAGCCGCACGTCCGCTTCGGCAAGTGCGCCCGGTCCCGCTTGCCAAATGATGGCGTAAAACGGCACGGCCTGGCGCGAGCTCGGGTACAGCGTGATGGGGTCGTTGTCGCATTCTTCGGTATCGCAGCTGTCGGCGGGCAGTCCCGCATGGATGCTGGCGTCCGGACAATCGATGCCGAAGGCGGGCGTGGCGGTAGCGCCGGCCGCGATTGCATGCTGGAATGGGGAAGGGCTGGCGTAAGCCATGCTGGCAAACGCCTGGGGTAAAGCGATGAAAACAAAAAGGCAGAGCAGGACGAGAGCTCGTCTCATATACAGGCAGATAGTTCTGGAACGGTCGAGTATAACACGCCCGTATGGCAGCTTGATGACAGGGGCTTGCGCAAGTGACAAGCATGTCGTAAATTATGAGAGCAATTATTTCACGTGGCGGCGAAGACGCAGCGCGGGCCCCGTGAGCATTCTTGCGTTCGTATTGCATCGCGCTGGCACTTCCAGCTTGCGCGCGTCTATAACGTAGTGTTACCAGGACTCCGCCTTGAAACCCATTCCCGCCCTCCTGCTTGCCGCCGGCATCCTGTCGCCTTCGCTGGCCTTTGCCGCCACCCCGGTGCAAGCCGCGCCGACCCAGAAAACCGCCCAGCCTGCCTCCGCCCGCGCCGCCGTCAAAGTCACGTCCGTCGAAGGCATCACCGAATACCGGCTGGCTAATGGCTTGCGCGTGCTGCTGTTTCCCGATGCCAGCAAACCCACGCTGACGACGAATATCGTCTATTTGGTCGGTTCGCGCCATGAAAACTATGGCGAAACGGGCATGGCCCATTTGCTCGAGCACTTGCTGTTCAAGCCCAGCGCCAACTTCGGCGTGAAGAAGGGCAGCAAGACCCCGGTCGAGATCCTGAACTCGACGGGCGCCCAGTTCAACGGCACCACCTGGTATGACCGCACCAATTACTACGCCACCTTCCCCGCCAACGACGACAACCTGCGCCAGATGCTGGCCATGGAAGCGGATCGCATGGTCAACGCGGCCATCGACCAGAACGACCTGTGGAATCCGAAGACGCAGAAGGGCGAGATGACGGTGGTGCGCAACGAGTTCGAGATGGGCGAGAGCGACCCGATCGGCGTCACCAGCGAACGCATCCAGGCCATCGCCTACGATTGGCACAACTATGGCAAGTCGACCATCGGCGCCCGTTCCGATATCGAGCAGGTCAACATTCCCCGCCTGCGCGCGTTCTATCATAAATATTACCAGCCAGATAACGCCGTGCTGATGGTGGCGGGCCGCTTCGATGAAGCAAAAGTCTTGAAGCAGATCAATGAACTGTTCGGCAAGATCCCGAAACCGACGCGCGTGATCGAACCGACCTACACGGCCGAACCCGTGCAGGATGGCGAGCGCGCCGTGACGGTGCGCCGCAGCGGCGGCACGCAATTCGTCGGCGCCGGCTACCACGTGGCGCCGTCCGGCAATCCGGACGCCGTCGCCATCGAAGTGCTGGGCCACGTGCTGACGGACGCGCCGGCCGGCCGCCTGCACAAGGCGCTGGTGGAAACCAAGCTGGCCAGCAAGATCGAATACAACTCCGTGAGCAACCTGGAGCCGGGCTACAACCTGTTTGGCGCGCTCGTCCCCGTCGATGGCAACCTCGATGCGGCGCAAGACGCCATGCTGAAAGTGCTGGAAGACTTGAAGTCGCAGCCCGTCACGGAAGCGGAAGTGGCGCGCGTCAAGCAGCAGCTGAACAAGCAGATCGAACTGGCCACCTCGAACACGGCGAGCCTGACGATCGCCCTGACGGAATCGCTGGCGGCCGGCGACTGGCGCCTGTTCTTCCTGCAGCGCGATCAGCTCGACAAGCTGACGGCGGCGCAGGTGCAGGCGGCGGCCGAGAAATACCTGAAGACGTCGAACCGCACGCTGGGACGCTTCATCCCCACCGACGCGCCGGACCGCACGGTGGTGCCGGCCTATGCCGACGTGGCGCCGCAGCTGGCCGGCTACACGGGCCGCGCCGTCGTGGCGCAGGGCGAGGCGTTCGACCCCAGCCCCGATAATATCGAGGCGCGCACGACGCGCTTCACCTTGCCGAACGGCTTGAAGGGCGCCTTGCTGCCGAAGAAAACCAAGGGCAGCACGGTCAGCGTCGTGTTGAAACTGCAGATCGGCAGCGAGGACAGCCTGCGCGGCAAGGCAGCCGTCGGCAGCTACACGGCCAACCTGCTGTCGCGCGGCACGGACAAGCTGTCGCGCCAGGAAGTGAAGGACAAGTTCGACCAGCTGGGCATGCAGGTGGCGATTGCGGGCGGCGCCGAGGGCGTGACGGCAATGCTCACGGGCAAGCGCGAGAACTTGCCGGCCGCCATGGACCTGCTGGCGCAAGTGCTGCAACAGCCGGCCCTGAGCGAAACGGAATTCCTCGAGTTGCAGCGCGAGCGCGTCGGCCGCGCCGAGCAGGAATTGCCCGAGCCGCAACCGCTGGCCGTGAACGCCTTCCGCCGCCTGCTCGACGCCACGCCGGAAGGCCATGTGCGCCACGTGGCCACCTTGCCGGCCGAACTGGCGCAATGGAAGGCCATCAAGGTTGCCGATGTGAAGGCTTTCCACGCGGCTTATTATGGCGCCGCCAACGCCACGTTTGCCGCCGTGGGCGATTTCGATGCGGCCGCGCTGAAGGCGCAAGTGGCCAGCCTGTACGGCAACTGGAAGGCGCAGCAGCCGTATGTGCGCATTCCCGACGCCGTCAAAGCCGTCAGCGGCGAGAAAGTGACGCTGGAAACCCCGGACAAGGCCAACAGCGTGCTGTTCGCCATCCAGCCGATCCCCCTCAAGGATGACGCCGCCAGCTATCCGGCCTTGCTGATAGCCAACCACATGCTCGGCGGCGGCGCCTTGCGCAGCCGCCTGGCCGACCGCATCCGCCAGAAGGAAGGCCTGTCGTACGGCGTCGGTTCGCAAGTGGCCGTGCCGTCGCGCGAGCCGGCCGGCTACTGGATGGCCTACGCCATCAGCGCGCCGCAAAACACGGGCAAGGTGGAAGCGGCCCTGCGCGAGGAAATCGCCAAGGTGCTGGCCGACGGCTTCACGCAAGAGGAACTGGCCGAAGCGAAGAAGGGCTGGCTGCAATCGGAAGAAGTGGGCCGCACGCAGGACGCCGGCCTGGCGCGCGAACTGGCCGGCTACCTGGCGCAGGACCGCACCATGGCCTACGACAAGGACCTGGAAGCCAAGGTGGCCGCCCTGACCCTGGCGCAAGTGAACCAGGGCTTGCGCGAGCACCTGAAACCCGCCGCCGTCTCGATCGTGACGGCCGGCGACTTCGCCAAGGTGGCGAAAGAGGGCGAGAGCGGCGCCAAGGCGACGACGTCGAAGTAAACCTTAGCCGTACATAGAAAAGCCCGCTGGCAAGTCACCTTGCCAGCGGGCTTTTCTTATTCTGCGATGTTGATTTTGGCCTGAACGTTACACCGCCTGACAAAACCTCGCGAGCGTCTGCGAATTGTGGCCGAGAAGCGCAACCGTACGGAGGTACGGTGAGCATCGCAGGCCGCAAGTCGCTACGCGCAGCAGGTTTGGACAGGTGTTACCCCCGTGGAGCCATTTCGGCGACGTAGATCTCGACGCGGCGATTGCGCGCCCGGCCCGACGCATCGGCGTTCGAGGCGATCGGCTCGCGCGCGCCGCGGCCTTCGGTGACGATGCGGGTCGGTGAGACGCCGCGCATGGACAGGTAGTCGCGCGTGTGGGCGGCGCGTTCCACCGACAGCGGTTCGTTGATCGAATCGCTGCCCGTGCTGTCCGTGTGGCCGATGATGCTGACCGTGGTGTTCGGGTTTTCATTCAGGGTCGCGGCAAAGCGGTCGAGAATCGGGCGGAAGTTGCCCTTGATGTCGGCGCGGTTGGTGTCGAACGAGATATCGCTGGGGATTTCCATTTTCAGGCGGTTATCGGCCGTCTGCGTCACTTGCACGCCCGTGCCTTGCGTGGCTTGCTCCATCGCGCGCTTCTGGTTTTCCATGCGGTTCGACCAGATATTGCCGACCACGGCACCGGCTGCGGCACCGAGCAGGGCGCCGCCGGCCGTACGTCCGCCGCCACCACCGCCCGTGGTGCCGCCGATCAGCGCGCCCAGGCCGGCGCCAACGCCGGCGCCGGTGGCCGTGCCACGTTGTGTGGAGGACATATCAGCACAGCCCGTGGCGGCCAGCGCGAGGACCAGCATGCCGATCAGGGATTTGGCGCCAGGGCCGTTTTTGTATGCTTTCATGGATTTTCTCCTTGTTTTGTTATTGGGACATACCCAGGAACTATCTGCAAACTACCTGCACACGTTACTGCAAAATGGGCCGGTTTGCCAGCGCGCGGAAAATCGCGCGCAAGGCAGGCACAAGCGGCACGCAAAAGGGCGGCGCCCGTTTGCACGCGCGCCGCCACCGTCAGCCTGCATCAGCCGGCATGTCTATAGTCCGCGTCCGCTGATCAGGCGCAACAGGACCATGATCACGGCGACGACCAGCAGGATGTGGATGAAGCCGCCGATGGTATAGGAAGTAACCAGGCCCAGCAGCCAGAGAATGATGAGTACTACTGCGATTGTATAGAGCATGATGCGTCCTCCGAGAGTAGTGTGTGGATGGCGGCGCCGGCCTGATTCCGGCTTGCAAGCCGGTAGCTGCGGGCGCTGCCATCATATGTTTGCCATTCACGTTGCCATGTTGATCGCGCAACGTTGATGCCATGACTTATTGTCTAGTTTATTTCTGAAATGATCTGTACGCTGCCGTACACAACACCTATTTAGTCCGGTGCCCGGCCGGCGCGCGGCGCGCGGCCCGTTCCGGCTCGCTGGCCATGCCCGGTATCCAGGCCAGCATGCCGGCCATGCCGACGGCGCCGGCCAGGCAGCTGAGCAGGCCGCCGGTAAGCAGCAGCATGACGCCGAACACGGGCGCGCTGGCGGACGCGGGCGCCAGGTCCAGCGCGCAGAAGCCGAGCGCGGTGGCCAGCATGCCGCCACCGATAAAGCCCAGCCAGATCCTGTTGCCGCCTGTCTTGTCGCTATCCATAGCTTCTCCTGTGGTGATGGGACATCCGTTGAACTTTCCTGAATGCATCATCTCGCGCCACGGGTAGCTCATCTGTACGCCAACGAACATTATCAAAAAGAAAACGCCCGGACGGGCCGGGCGTGTGTTGAATTGGCAACATTCAGTTGCGTGGCGGCGCTGCGCGCATGTTGTCGCCGTGGCGGGCTTAGCCGATGGCGCGCAAGCCGCCGTTGACGACGCGCACGCGGTCGCCCTGGCGCCAGTTCGGCGCGGCGCTCTGGTGCACGGTGCGCGTCTTGCCGTTGTCGAGGCGTACGACGATGTTGTAGCTGCGCGTGGCGCGCACGCTGCCTTCGATCTGGTTGCCGGCGACGGCACCGCCCACGGCGCCCAGCACGGTGGCCAGCTGCCTGCCGTGACCGCCGCCAACCTGATTGCCCAGCAAGCCGCCGACGACGGCGCCGCCGGCCGCGCCCACGCCGCTGCCTTCGGCGCGCGTATTGACTTCATGGATGGCTTCGATCACGCCGCAATTGCCGCACACCTGCGGCGCCGGCGCTGCCGCCACATATTGTGGCTGTGGCTGTGGCTGTGGCTGCGGCTGGCGCACGGGCTGCTGCATTTGCGGCTGTGGCTGCTGTTGCTGCGGCGGCAGGGCGGCCAGCGGCTGCATGCCCGCTGCCGGCTGGTTCGGCTGGTTCGCCTGCAGGCTGGCCAGCTGTTCCGCCGAGGCATTGCCGCTCAGGGGCTGGGCATCGCCCTGCGACGAGGGCAGCCAGCCCATCAGGGCGGCCGTGCCGACGCCGCAGAACAGCAGGACCGCGACGGCGGCGGCAAGCACCAGCGGATGGAGGGATTTGGTGGTGGTAGTCATGGAGTGCTCCTTGGTTTTTAATAATGGGTGCTGCATATAAATAAGTGATGCAAATCAGTGATGCAGGCCGTCCGCATGCGCTGCCGCAGGCCAGTCAGGCCAGTGTGCGGTGCTGTCTCCTTCGCTTCCGTGCGTCACCGTACATACAGGACCGGTGGCGCACCGTAGGCTAGGTAAAAATTATGTCGAGTTGTAACGACACCCAGGAAAAGGCAATGCCACCCATGACCGCCAGCATGAACCTGTCCCGCGACACAGGCCGTTCCGGCTTGAGCACGCCCGCCGCAAGCAACCGCTTGCTGGCCAGCCTGCCCGAGTCCGACCTTCGGCACCTGACGGCGCTGTTCGACACCGTCACGGTCGACGTGGGCGACGTGCTGTACGAGCCGGGCCAGCCCATCGGCTACATTTATTTTCCCGGCGATTGCCTGATCTCGCTGCTGGCCGTGGCGGAAGGCCGCATGACCCTGGAAGTGGGTTCCGTCGGCCGCGAAGGCGTGCTGGGCGCATCCGTCGCGCTGGGGCATGACCTGGCGCAAGTGCGTGCCGTGGTGCAACGTTCCGGCACGGCCAGCCGCATCGCGCGCAGCGACTTTTGCGCCGAATTCGCCCAGCTCGACTCCCTGCAGCGCCTGCTGTACCGCTACACCGACACCTTGCTGGCGCAAGCCATCCAGATCGCCGTGTGCAGCCGTTTCCACGTGCTCGAGGCGCGCCTGGCGCGTTCGCTGCTGATCACGCGCGACCGCCTGCAGTCCGAAAAGTTCCACCTGACGCATGAATTCCTCGCCCATACCCTGGGCGTGCGGCGCGTCGGCGTGACCAAGGCGGCCAGCGCGCTGCAACAGCAAAAACTGATCACCTACAGCCGCGGCAATATCGAGATCCTCGATTCGGCCGGCCTGGAAGCCGTGTCTTGCCGCTGCTACGAGCTGGTCAAGGATACGGGCGCCATCGGCATGGCCAACGTCTTCGTTTAATCGCTGCCTTCGGCAAGCCATTCGAAACTTTCCCGACAGGACCTGGACGCAAAAAAGCGGGGCGGGCGCCTGCGCACCCACCCCGCTTTTTGCCTGCCGATTACTTCGGCTTGACCTGATTGCCGATCACGCCACCGACGGCGGCGCCGCCGACGGCGCCGACGGCGCTGCCACCCGTCAGCACGGAACCGGCGACGGCGCCGACACCGGCGCCGATGGCCGTGTTTTTATCCTGGCCTGACATGTTGGCGCAGGCGGTAAGGCTCAGCAGCAGAGCAGCGACGGAAGTGGTAGCGGCGAGTTTTTTGATGGTTTGCATGATAAATCTCCTGTGAATTCGGACCTCGTGGCGCCGGCAAGGTAGGGGCCGGAAGGTAGTTCGTGACGCCACGTCTTGGGTGTTTCAGGCACGATCACAGGATAGGATTGCGACAAGATAGGGTCTGTTCGGCAACGCACATAGGTGTGTAACAATTGTAAATGCACCCAGGCGCAGCTTATTGGCGGCCTTTGCGCACGCTCTTGCCCGGCTTCGGCGCCACCGGCTTGACGCGCGCCTGCGCCAGCAGCGCCGCGCATTCGCTGTCCTCGCCGGGGCCGGCATTGACGAGCGGCAGCAGGGCCGCCACGGGCGCCACCACGGCCAAGGCCAGCGCGCCGCCCGCGCGCAGGGCCAGCACGCCCTTGTCGACGCTCACGTCCGGCTTGCTGAAGGTGCCGTGCACATACAGGGGCGAGCGCAGCGAAAAGATGCGCAGCCCCTTGCTGTCCGGCTGCAAGGTCAGGTCCAGCCGTTCATCGGCCAGGTTCACCGTGCCGTCGACATGCAGGATGGCGTCATCGGTGTCGACGATGAACTGGCGCGTGCGCATCAGCCCCTTGTTGACGACGAAATCGGCGGCCATGCAATTGAGCTTGACCTGCTTGTCGCCGGCCAGCTTGGTGAGCACGATGCTGCCGATATTCAAGCCCATTTCCTCGAGCAACAGCTTGCTGATGCTGCCCCGGTTGATCAGCGCGCGCACTTCGCCATTCGACGTGCCCAGCAAGGTGGCGACGGAATTGCCCGTGGCCGACAGCGAGGCGTCGCCATTGATCTCGCCCACGCTGGCCTGCAGCGCCGGCAGGCGGGGGAACAGCTGCTTGATGTGCAGATGGCGGGCGCTGGCCTTGAGCTCGGCGGCGATGCCATTGGCGATGACCTTGCCGCTGCCGTCAAGCTTGATCTGCGACGTCAGGGTGCCGCCCGCCACATTGAAGTTGAGCGGCGTCAGCGACAGCACGCCGTCCGTCAGCACCACATGCGTGTCGAGCTTGCTGATCGGCAATTCGGCGTCGCGCGTGATCTTGTCGGCCGTGTAGCGCACGTCCGCGTCCAGGCTGGTCCAGCGCTCCGTCTTGAAGGTTTCCACCGGCAGCACGCGGCCGGCCGGCTGCGTCGAGGGCACGCCGCGCTCCTTCTTGCTGGCGCTGGAATCGGCGCCCACGAGCGGTCCCAGGTCGGAAAACTGCAGCAGGCGCGAGTGGACGTCGCCCGTCAGGCGCTTGCGCGGCTTGCTGGCGGAAAAGGCCAGCTTGCCGCTGATGTCGCTCGAGCCGACCTTGCCGCTGAACTGCTCGTACACCCATTCGCCGCCGCCGGGCGCCAGGGTGCCCGTCAGATGGCCTTCCGTGCTGAAGCGCGGCGTCTCCGGCAGCAGCACGCCCGTCAATGGATACAAACGCGCCATGCTGGGGCCGGACAGCTTCAGGCGTACGTCGAGCGCGGCCAGGCTGGCCGGGCGCGTCAGCGTGCCTTCGATGGCCACGCTGCTGCCGCCCGCGCGCATGTCGGCCTGGATGGGGAAGGGCGTGCCTTGCTGTTGCAGCGACAGCACGCCGCCCGCCTTGCCGCCGCCCTGGACGGTTTCGCCACGGTAGGTGCCCGACAGCTTCCAGGCGATGCCATAGCGTTTATCGTCCGCGAGCGTATCGACATCGGCGCGCATCGCCGTGTGCGTGAGGCCATCCGTCAGGACCACGGTGCCCTTGCTGAAGACCACGCTTTGCAAGTCGAGCTTCCATGGCGACGGCTGGTCCTGCGGGTCGAAGGTCCAGTTGTTCTTGCCGTCCTTGCTGCGCAGCAAGCGCACCTGCGGCGTGTCGAAGCGTAATTCGGGAATGACGATTTTCTTGTCGAGCAGGGCCAGGGGATTGAGCGAGAACGCCAGCTGGCCGACGCTGGCCAGCGGCTCCCCGCCGTCCGCGTCCGCCAGGGTGCTCGGGTTACCCAGGCGCACATCCTGTGCCTGCAGATGGGGCCATGGCAGGGAATCGCGCCACGTGCGTTCTGCCACGTTGCGGGCCGGCTGCCGCCATGTCAGCGACAGGTCGCCCGCGATGGCGAACGGCCTACCCAGCGCTTCGCTGGCGCGCGCATTGAGCCACGGCTTGGCGCGGTTCCAATCCATGTTCAGGAGAGTGACGGCGGCAGCGACGGGCAGGGCGACTAGTACGGCGGCGCTGGCGAGGGCGATTTTCTGGCGGCGGGAGAGCGAGATAGTGCGTGGCATCGGGCGATTCTTTCTGGACAAGTATTTGCGATGCTACAGGAATCGCTCCAAAGCCGGGTTCGTTTCATGTATTGCTAGCGGGCACGTGCGCTGGCGCACGTTGCCGCGGAGAGTATTGTCGATTTCCTACCCTATGTGCGGCACCGAACGGATATGCGCAGAGGCCGGGCCTATAACGTCATACATCAAACGCAGTTCCTGATTTCAGATGCACATGGTACCCACCGCTTATACATTCTCCAGGAGAAGAAAAATGACAAACCGAGATTCCTTGAAAACCCCCTTGGCCGCACTGGCCGCCTGCGCCGCCGCCCTCGTCTTCATGACGGGCTGCTCCAGCCTGAAAACGCCGGCCACGGCCGATGTGGCCGTTTCGCGCGCCGCCGTCGACAATGCCGCCAGCGCCGGCGCCGCCGACCTGGCACCCGATGAAATGCGTTCGGCCCGCGAAAAGATGCGCATGGCCAACCAGGCCTTGAAGGACCGCGACTACAAGACGGCGCGCGACCTGGCTGACCAGGCGCAGGCGGATGCCAAGCTGGCGCAAAGCAAGGCCAATTCGGCCAAGGCCACCACGGCCGCCGATGAAATCAACGAGAACATCCGCGTCATGCGCGAAGAGCTCGACCGTGCCAACCAGCAAGCCCCGAAACAATAAGAACAGGATTCCATCATGAAAAAAGCTACCTACACCACCATCCCCGGCCTGCTGGCCATGGCCGCCCTCGTTGCCGCCTGCAGCTCCGCGCCGACCACCACCAGCCTGCTCGACCAGACGCGCGGCGACTACATGGCGGCGCAGTCGAATCCGATGGTGTCGACCTATGCGCCACGCGAATTCCGCGAAGCGAGCGCCGCGCTCGATGCGGCCAACGCGGCCGCCACGCGCCAGGACGATAGCGAGAAAGTCGACAAGCTGGCCTACCTGGCCAAGCAAAAAATTGCGACCGCACAAGAGGTAGCCAAACAAAAGGCGGCCGAGGCGGACATCGCCAATGCAGGCAAGCAGCGCGACCAGCTGCGCCTCGATGCGCGCACGCAGCAGGCTGACCAGGCGACGGCACGGGCCCAGGCGGCGCAAGCGGATGCGGAAGCGGCCAAGGCCCAGGCGCAGACGGCGGAAGCGTCGGCCCGCGATGCGCAGGCGCGCGCCGCCGCGCTGGAAGTGCAGCTGGCCGACCTGGCCGCCAAGAAAACCGAACGCGGCATGGTGATAACGCTGGGCGACGTGCTGTTTGGTACGGACAAGGCGAACTTGACGGCCGATGGCGCGAACACGGCGCGCAAGCTGGCCGACGTGCTGAAAAACAATCCCCAGCGTACCGTGCTGATCGAAGGTTTCACGGATAGTACGGGCGGCTCCGCGCACAACCTGGAACTGTCGCAACGCCGCGCCGAATCCGTGCGCAATGCGCTGCTGGAGCAGGGCATCAGCCGCGACCGCATCGCCACCAAGGGCTATGGCGCCGCGTATCCGGCAGCCGGCAATGACAGCGCGGCCAACCGCCAGTTGAATCGCCGGGTGGAAATCGTCTTGTCGGAAGATAACACGGCGATTCCCGCCCGCCGTTGAGCTGCGCCGCCTGGCGCGGCATAGAAAGGCAGCACCGGCCGCTTCCTGGCCGGTGGATACCCACGTAAGACTTGAAAGGAAGCATCATGACCCAAACATCTGTTGATATTCCGTCGGGCATCGACACGGCGGCCATCCGCGCCGCCGCCAAAAACCTCGATGACGGCGCCGTGACGGCCGGCTACCAGGGCAACCGGCAGGAATTGATTACCCTGTTGAATGGGGCGCTGGCCACGGAACTCGTGTGTATTGCGCGCTATAAACGCCATTACTACACCGTGAGCGGACGCGACAATGGCACCATCAAGGCCGAGTTCCTCGAGCATGCGCAGCAGGAACAGGAGCATGCGGACTGGCTGGCCGAGCGCATCGTGCAATTGAATGGCAAGCCAGATTTTAATCCGGCAACATTGCTCGCGCGTAGCCATGCCGAGTATGATGACTCCGAGGACGTGCAAAGCATGGTGCGTGCCAACCTGATCGCGGAACGAGTGGCGATCGAGTCATACCGCCAGATGATCGTGAAAATTGGCGACAGCGACCCGACGACACGCCATTTGTTGATCAAGATCATGGCTGTCGAGGAAGAGCACGCCGATGATATGCGCGATCTAATGGAATAGTGTTTTTGAGTAAAGTAGGTATAGTAACCACATTCATCCACAGCTAAGGAGCTAAACCATGTTGGAAAACAATATCACCACCGTTAATAACGATGTCAAAACCTTGGTCAAGGATGCACAAGCCCTGTTCAGCGCCGCTGCCGCGCTGACGGGCGAAAAAGCCGATGAAGTCCGCGTCAAGGGCATGAAGACCCTGGATGCCGCGCTGGCCAAGGCGCATGAAGCGCAAGCATCGGCTATCGTTGCCACCAAGCAGATCGCTGCCCAGGCGGATGGTTATGTCAAGGAAAACCCATGGCGCACGGTGGCCGTTGCCGCTGGCGTCGGCGTGCTGGTCGGCTTCATCCTGGGCCGCAAGTAATCCACTGTCAGGAGCGATATGGACAAGTCTGCTACGTCTCACCAGGGGCCGGGATTGATCGGCTCGGTTGCCGGCCTGGCCAAAAACGCCGTCGGACTGATGTTGTCGCGGCTGGAACTGGCCACCATCGAACTGTCGGAAGTGCGCAATCACGTGTTACAGCTGATTGTCATTTTCGCGCTGGCGACGGTGGCAGGCTTGTTTGCCATCGCTTACGGCAGCGTGCTGGTCGTTTTCCTCGCCTGGGATAGCCTGGGCTGGAAGATCCTGGCGATCATGACGGTCGTGTTCGTGCTGCTGGCCATCGGTCTGGTCATGTATGCGCGCGCCATGCTGCGTCAAGGAAAGTTGTCCATGCCGGCCACCATGGCGGAATTGAAGGCTGACCGTGACATGCTGATGTAGGCGGCTGGCGGGCAGCGCGCGGATGCGTCCCGGCGCCGCGCCCGCCCGCTCCGCACTGCCTTACGAGGAGAATTCATGTCGGATAACGACAAACTGGCGGCGCAAGCCGCCCGCAAGCGCCTGCTCATTGCCCAGGGCGAGATGTATCGCGTGGGCATCGTGCATGCGCGCGCCAATGTGGGCTACGCGCTGCGCCCCGATTCGCTGCTGCAGGGCGTGGTCGAGACGGCTGTCGGCTTTGCCGGCCACCGCGTCGAATCCCTGCTGGCGCCGGGCGGCATGCGCCTGCAAGGTGCGATGCCGTATGTGCTGACGGCGCTGTCCTTCATCGGCCGCAAGAAGCTGGTCAAGCCGGCCCTGATACTGGTGGCCGTGGCCGCCATAGCCACGGGCTGGCTGCGCCGCAAGCGCTGATCGCCAGCCTCCGTTGCGCAGGAACGCCGTCATCGACGGCGTTTTTTTTGGCTATGTCACTGTCAAGTGTGGGAATGCACCCAACGTTGCTTTCAATAACGTTTCGGGTGAACGGATGCGCCTGGCGTCGAGTATCCAGCGCCATCCCAGATAATTCGGCAGGTAGCGCGTCGCCACGCCGTGAAATGGCCGTAGCCATTGCCGCAAGCGGCTGTGATAGGCGTTGACGTTCTGCACGTGGGCGGCGCCTTGCACGCGGATGCCGGCGCGCAAGTTGACAGTCTGGTGGCTGATGCCCGCTTCGCTGGCAAAAGCCCGGTAGGCCGCATGCTCATCGGTGACCAGCAGGATATCCTTGTCGATCACGGGCGATAGGCAGCGGTGCAGCTGTGCCTTCGTCAACGCCCCTTTGCCCGTGACGAAATCCAGGGTTTGCCCGGTGCGGTCGCGCGCCACCAGGATGCAGACTTGTTCATTGGATATGCCGCGTTTGTGCGCACGGCCACCCCGGTGGCGGGCCGGACGCGTCATCTGTCGCGCCCCTTTTTCCGACTCCAGCACGTAGAGCTCGTCAGCTTCGGCGATGCCATGCAAGCCATGCGGCCGGTCCGTCTTCGCTATGCTGAGAAAGCGGTGGCGCCAGCGAAACGTCGTGTTGCGGTGCAATCCCAGCTGTAGAGCGGCCTGGCGCACCGAGGCGGAGTCGAGCAGGCAATCGGCATACTCGAGCCATAGCGCCTTGTGGCGCAAGCGGGCAAGCGGCGTGCTCGTCAAGGCATTGAAGGTGCGGCCGCAGGGCACGCAGCGGTAGCGCTGCAGGCCGTGCGCATGGCCATGTCGGTGCAGGTGAGCCGAGCGGCAGGCGGGACAGGCCAAGCGCGCCTGCGCGACCTTTTCAAGCAGCGCCACGGTCGCGTCGTGGGATGTATTGCCCTGCAACAAGGCGATTCCAGCCTGCCGCTGGCGTCTGCTCAGATGAGCAAACTGCGCGATAAAGCTGATCCATTCGGCTGGCTGCATGATCTGCTCCCTGCATGGTGAGTCTGCAGAGTCAGACAGCGCAGCCGGGGAATGATTCCATCATTTCCCCTATTTACCGAGGACAGAGCCTTTTTTTTGCCCGCATCCGGCATCCTGCGCGCGCGGGCGCCAGCGCGCGCACAAGTGCGGGCCACAATCCCTTACAATGATTCACGCCGCATTCCGCGCGGCGGACACAGGGGCTATCTTGATGATGCATTCGAAGACACCGGTCAATTCCTTGAATCCTTCGCGCCTGCGCATCGTGCTGGTGCTGCAGGGCGGCGGCGCGCTGGGCGCCTACCAGGCCGGCGTCTACCATGCGCTGCACGAACATGGGCTGGCGCCCGACTGGGTGGTGGGCACGTCGATCGGCGCCATCAATGCGGCCATTCTGGCTGGCAACAAACAGGAAGACCGCCTCGTGCGCCTGAAACAGTTCTGGCAGCGCATCGCGCACCGCGACAGCATCGACATGAACCTCGTGTCCGACCAGCAGCGCCGCTCGAACATCTGGCTGGCCACCCTCGACACCATCATGCGCGGCGTGCCCGGCTTCTTCAAGCCACGCGCGTTCAGCCTGTTTCCTGCCGGAATCGCCGTCAAGCCGGAGGAAGCGAGTTTCTACGACACGAGCGAGCTGGCCGGGACGCTCGAGGACCTGGTCGACTTCGATTACCTGAACCAGCCCGGCGGCATGCGCCTGACCGTCAATGCCCTGCGCGTGAAATGCGGCAGCCTGACCAGCTTTGACAGCCAGAAGCAGCGCCTGACGGCCGACCACATCCGCGCCAGCGGCGCCTTGCCGCCCGGCTTTGCCGGCGTGCGCGTCGATGGCGACCTGTACTGGGATGGCGGCCTGTATTCGAATACGCCGCTGGAAACCGTGCTCGACGATACTCCCCACGTCGACACGCTGGTCTTCATGGTCGATTTGTGGAGCTCGGAAGGGCCGGAGCCGACCACGCTCGATGAAGTGCAGACGCGGCAAAAGGACGTCACGTTCGCCTCGCGCTCGAAGCGCCATATCGAAGACTACGTCAACACGCATACCCTGCAGCATAAATTGCGTGAACTGTATGCCCGGCTGCCCGACGACGCGCACAGCCACCGGCAGGCGGAAGAGCTGGTGGCGCTCGGCTGCGACAGCACCATGCACATCGTGCGCCTGCCGTACGCGGGCCGCGACTGGCACATGGCGGCCAAGGACATCAATTTCTCCAAGGGCTCCATCGAGTGGCGCTGGGAACAGGGCTACCAGGATGCCTTGCGCGCGATCAAGGCGGCCGGCTGGCTGGCGTTTGTCACGGAAGACACGCCGCTCGTGGTGCACGAGTTGCCGCCCTACGAGCGCGACGTTGCCTAGCGACACCCGTCCACCCCTGTCGCGCGTGGGTATGGGCGGCCTGCGATGCTCACCGGCTCGGCGCCCCCGTACTTGGAGCTTATCCCGGTAGATGAATACATCCCCTGCTGCCGCCCCTCAGAAGGGGGGGGCTGCGTTGATCGTCGTCGCGTGGCTCGCCACACGTCCTCCTCACGCCTTGTCCGCGCTCCTGATACGCTGCCAGCAGAAGACGCTCCCTAGCGGGATAGACTCTTAGTACGGTTGCGCTACTTGGCCACCTCTCTCTTCCGCCCGCGACGGTTTTGTCCAGCGTCGCAACAGCCCCTCACTGCGGATGGGCCGCTACGCGCAGTTTTTCCGCGTTGGCCATGTCTTGCCGGTAAGTGTCCTGTGCGTCCTTCAGGCAGGCGGTGCGCGTGGCGGACGGTTCCAGGCGACAGGCTTTTTTGGCTTCGGCCAGGGCGGCGGCGATTTCCTTGCGCAAGGTGCGCAGCTGGGCCTGGGCCGTGCTGTCTTCCTGGTACCAGCGGGCCGGGTCGCCCGGTTGCGGGCTGGCCGTCTGTGCCAGCGCGAATGGCGACAGGCTGCAGGCCAGCACGGCGGCCAGGAATGTGGTGTGGATAGTCATGATATTTCCTCCTTGAAATAAAAAAGGCGCCGTAGCGCCTCTTTTTACAGCCTGCCCGTGAGTAGCAGCAGGATCAGTATCACAACGACGAGGCCGGCGATTCCGCTGGGGCCGTAGCCCCAGTTGCGGCTGTGCGGCCAGGTGGGCAGGACGCCGACCAGGGCCAGGATCAAAATGACCAGAATGATGGTGCCCATGGTATCTCCTTGTAGTCTTGCATGTGGTGCAACTGGGGCGCGGGCTGGCGTACCCGCCGCGCCGAATGATCAATAGCGGTAGACGCGGCCGTCGACGACGCGCACGCGGCTGCCTGGGCGCAAGTCCTGGGCGCTGTCCTGCACTACCGTGCGGTATTCGCCGTTGTCCAGGCGCACGCTGATCTGGTAGTTCTGCGCTTGCTGGCGGCGCCCCTCCACCTGGTTGCCGACGACGCCGCCGGCAACGGCGCCCGCCACGGTGGCCGCCGTGCGGCCGCCGCCCGAACCGATGGTGTTGCCCAGCAGGGCGCCGGCGATGCCGCCGACCACGGCGCCGGCGCCGCTGGTTTGTCCACCGCCCTGCACCAGCTGGATGGAATCGACGGTGCCGTAACTGGCGGACTCAGGCTGATTGGCCGGGTAATACTGCGACTGCGATGGTCCGGTGTTGGCGCAACCGCTGAGGACAGCGGTGGCGGCGAGCATCAGTGCAGCCAAGGTGGCGTTGGTTTTCATTTTATTCTCCTGACGTGGTGAGGGTGTAGCGCCATCTTAGCCACGGCCCCATGCCCGGTCTGTACGCTGCCGCACGCACTTATTGGCGTGTGGACGGTCACGCCGGCGCCCGATTTCCGCAGAAACGTTGTTATTTCTCCTTACTGGCCTGCTTGTTTCAAAATAAATTGCTTGTGTACGGCAGCGTACAGAAGAGTGGCGACTATCCACGTAAAACGGTAGTCATGCCAAGCAGACATGCTTGTCACCACCAGGGAGCAGCAGATGAACAAGAAGATGCAGAACCATAAACGCTACGCCGCCATCGTCATCGGTCTGGCCTGTGCGGCATGGGGCGGCCAGGCCATGGCGGCCAGCCCGGAAGCGAAGGCGGCCTACAAGGCGGCCAATGAACAGGCAGCCCTGAACTACAAGCAGGCGCACGCCGAATGCGACAAGATCACGGGCAACCCGAAGGATGTCTGCATCGCCGAAGCGAAGGCCGTGCGCGCCTACGATGAAGCGGTGGCCCAGGCGCAATACACGAATACCCTGCGTGCCTACACCAAGGCGCGCATCAAGATTGCCGATGCCAACTACGACGTCGACCTGGCGCGCTGCAATGCGCTGACGGGCAACGACAAGGATGTCTGCGTCAAGCTGGCCAAGTCCACCAAGGTGGCGGCCCTGGCCGATGCCAAGGCGGACAAGAAAGTCATCGAAGCGCGCAGCGATGCGCGTGAAGCAAAAAGAAAAGCCGAGTACAAGGTCGCAGCAGAAAAATGCGATGCATTAGCCGGCGCAGCCAAAGACGACTGTGTCAAGGCTGCAAAAACCCAGTTTGGCTACTGAACGCCGACTCGGCGCGCTGTCACCAGACTGGTATAAGAAGCTCATTGTGAGCACGTTGATTGACCACTCCTAAGGAAAAAACCATGAAATTCACTAAATCTATCGCTACTGGCCTCTTCGTCGCTTCCCTGTTCGCTGTGGCAGGTTGCGCTTCGACCCCGACCAAAGAAGGCACGGGCGAATACATCGACGACGCTGCGATCACCACCAAAGTCAAGGCCAGCATCTTCAATGAGCCGACCCTGAAATCGACGGAAATCAACGTTGAAACCTTCAAGGGCGTGGTTCAGCTGAGCGGCTTCGTGGCCCAGCCGTCGGATGCCGCCAAGGCTGGCGAAGTCGCCCGCGGCGTCAAAGGCGTGAAATCGGTGAAAAACGATATCCGCGTCAAGTAATGGCACGACCTGCCGCAGCGTCCGGCCCATGGGCTGGCGCTGTGGCCCTCCACCGACCGTAGCGGGATTCTCATGCATACCCAGCCTTCAGATATCCCGCCCGAGCCGGTAGAGCTGGCATCGAGCGACGCCGTGGCGCCCTCACCGAGTGCGCCCGCGGAGGCGGATCCCACCTTGCGCCTGCCGCTGCATGTCAATGCGCGCGGCCTGGCGCTGGGCATCATCGCCACCGTCAGCTTCATCTATGCGCTGCAATGGGCGCAGAAATTCCTCATTCCCGTCATTTTTGGCATCTTCATTGCCTATACCCTCAACCCCGTCGTCGCCTGGCTGGAAAAACTGCGCGTGCCGCGCGCCATCGGCGCCACGGCCGTGACGGCCCTGATCCTGTTCGGCTCGCTCGTCGTCGTCGAGCGGGTGCAGGGCGAATTCGAGTCCATCGTCGAAGAGTTGCCCGCCGCCACGCACAAGCTGTCGCGCCTGATCGCCGCCAATACGGGCGGCAAGAACAGCACCTTCCAGAAGATGCAGGCCGTGGCCAATGAAATCGAACAGGTGGCCGCCGGCGCCGAGACGCGCCGCAACAACCGCCGCGCGGCGGCCGCCGAGGCACCGAACTTCAAGATCATGGACTGGGTCTGGGCCGGTTCGCTGGGCCTCGTGGGTTTCCTCAGCCAGGCCACCATGGTCATCTTCCTCGTCTTCTTCCTGCTGCTGTCGGGCGATACCTTCAAGCGCAAGCTCGTCAAGCTGACGGGGCCGTCGCTGAGCCGCAAGAAGGTCACCGTGCATATCCTGGAAGACATCAATACCTCGATCCAGAACTATATGTTCATGTTGCTGGTCACGAATGGCTTGCTGGCGCTGCTGATGTGGATCGCCCTGCGCATGATCGGCCTGGAAAACGCGGGTGCCTGGGCCATCGTGGCTGGCTTGCTGCACATCATGCCGTATTTCGGCCCGCTCCTGATCACCATCGCCACGGGACTGGTGGCTTTCCTGCAGTTCGAATCGCTGGAAATGGTCTTGCTGGTGACGGGCACTTCCATGGCCATCGCCACCCTCGTCGGCACCTTCGTCACCACCTGGATGACGGGCCGCATCGCGCGCATGAATCCCACGGCCGTCTTCATCAGCCTGCTGTTCTGGGGCTGGCTGTGGGGCGTCTGGGGCTTGCTGCTGGGCGTGCCCATCATCGTCATCGTGAAAGTCGTCGCCGAGCGCGTGCAGGGCATGGAAGTGGTGGCCGAGCTGCTGGGCGAGTAGCTTGCGGCAACGCAAAGAAAACGGCGCCCGCGGGCGCCGTTGTTGCATGCGGAGCAGGAGCTCAGGACTGGTGGCGTTTCAATATCTTCACTTGCACATCGCCGTCCGCCGTCTTCGGCATGTCCTTCATGCTGCCCAGCTGCAGGGCGAACTGGCGCGTGAATTCGGCGCCGAGGAAGAAGATTTGCGCCGAGTAATATACCCACAGCAGCAGGGCCACCAGCGAACCGGCCGCGCCATAGCTGCTGGCCACGCCGCTATTGCCGATATACACGCCGATCGCGTATTTTCCCAGAGAAAACATGAAAGCCGTGCCGATGGCGCCGATCAGCACGTCGCGCCAGGACAGGCGCACGCGCGGCAGCATCTTGTAGATGACGGCAAACAGGCTGGCGATGACGGCAAAGCCGATCAGGTTCGACAGGATGGTAAACAGAACGGCCGTGTCCTTCCACACGCCTTCCCAGAAATTGGCGAGGATGGCCATGGCGGCGTTCACCACCAGCGACACCATCAGCAGGAAGGCCAGCACCAGCACGAGGCCGAACGACAGCAGGCGCGTGCGGACCATGTCCCAGGCACCCGCTTCCTTCAGGGGGGGGACTTGCCAGATTTCATCGAGGCTCGCCTTCAGTTCGGCAAACACGCTGGTGGCGCCAAACAGCAGCAGGGCGCTGGCGATGAGGGTGGCGATGCGGCCCTGTTCATGGTTCTTCGCGCCGGCCAGCACCAGCTGGATGGCTTCGGCGCCCTGCGTGCCCAGCAAGCCCTGCAATTGTCCCATCAGTTCGCCGCGCGCGGCGGCCGGGCCATAGAAGAAGCCGGCGATGGCGATCACCAGCACGAGGATGGGAGCGATGGAAAACAGCGTGTAGTAGGCGAGGGCGGCGCCCTTGCTCGAGGCGCGATGTTCCAGCCATTCGGTGACGGAACAGACGATGACGCTGCGCATCTGCTTGCTGAGTGGCGCCAGGCTGGCCAGTTTCGGATAGCGGGTAGTGAAATTCATGGTGGCTTTCAATGAAAAAAAGGGGCCGCAGCCCCTTTTTTTAACTAGTAACTAGTGGCGTGCCACTGGTAATGCTTACTGTACGCGGCGTTCGATGGTGATTTGTTCCACTTCAACGCGGCGGTTAGGTTCCAGGCACTTGATCAGGTCGGCACGTTTCTTGTTATCGCACGTGACGACCGGATTGGTCGAGCCCTTGCCTTCGGCCGTCAGGCGGTTGGCGGCCACGCCGTGGGCGACCAGGTATTCTTTGACTGCATCAGCACGTTGCTGCGACAGTTTCAGGTTGTACTTGGGCGAACCGATGCGGTCGGCATAACCACTGATGACGACGTTGTTGACGTCCGGCGACGCGTTCAGCACACGGGCGATTTCGTCGAGCTTGGTCTGTGTCGGACCGAGCTTGGCGCTGTCGAACGCGAACAGTTCCGTGGCCGACATCGTCACCTTTTCAAAGCGTGGCGGCGGTGGCGGCGGTGGTGGCGGCACGACGACGACGACTTCTTCACGCACTGGCGGCGGTGGCGGCGGTGCTGGCGGTGCAGGCGGTTTGTCGAACGCGTAGTTCAGGCCCACGGTGACGTAGTAGTTGTTGGACTTGCTGCTCGGGTCGAAGGTATTGCCGCGCAGGAAACCGTGCACATTGCGCACGTCAGCCTGGAGCGACAGCTGCTCGGTGATGCTGGACTGGAAGCCCAGGCCCACGCTGGCGTACGGCGAGCTCTTGGTGCGTTCACCGAAGGCGAGGCTGGTGTCCTTGTCGCGTTGCATACCGGCACCGACCAGCAGGAAGGGGCGGAAGGCCTTGCGCGAGAACAGGTACAGGCCGTCTACGCCCAGCGTGTTTTGCTGGTAGCGCTGGCTGCCATCCTTGGAACGGGCATACGTGGTGCCCAGCTGGATATCCCAGTCCTGGGAAACAGGCTTACCAAAGCGCAAGCCTGCGCCATAACCTGTTTTGTCGGTGGCAAAGTCGGAATCTGGCTTGAGTGCGTTGAGACTAGGTTGAATATACCAGGAGGGATTGATTTCCTGGGCCTGTGCGCCGAGGGCGGAGCACAGTACTGCGGCGGCAACGGCGATTTTTTTTAGATTATTCACAAGTAACTCCCAACGTTGATAAGAGATTTTCTCTACGGCATCAATACGACATCATGCTAGACATGCTATTGCTAACGGACAACAATTCCAGGTGCGTCCTTCTTGCGATAAATGCACTGCTGTTGGACTAGAGAATACGGTTCCAGGTTCAAGCGGTCGGTGCGTTGGCGCACAAAGCATTGTTGTATATCAATGGTGTTGCAGATTCACGACAAATACTCTGATGTTGAAAAAAACTAATTTGCCTCGGGGGATTGTCGTAACAAATCGTCAATCCCTGACCTTGGCGCAAGAGGCAATCGTACGACTTGTTACCAGCATGCCACTGTATATTAGCAACAATGATGAGCTTGATAACTAATATTACATTGATGTTGTATTCCTGCCGCGTTCTGTTGTTTTCCTGGGCTTCTCTTGGGCAACTTTTGCGTGCCGCAGCCAGCTCCGCCACTTTTCATCAAGGAGTCACTCGTGCCTAAGGCCATTCCCCCGCTTTCGTTCCGCTTGCCTGGCAATATCGCCGCCCTCTGTCTGTTGCTCTCGCTGGGCACGCCTATGCCGGCCTGGGCCGATGGCGGCGTGACGCTGTTTTCACCGAGCGGCACGGTCAAGGCCGTGCGCCAGGTGCGGGCCCAGTTCGCCACGCCGATGGTGCCGTTCGGCGACATGGGCTTGCCCGCGCCGTTCGCCATCGATTGCGGCAAGGCCGAGCCTGCCGTCGTGGCGGGCGCGGGACGCTGGGCTGACGAGCGCAACTGGAATTACGATTTCGAGCGCGACTTGCCAGCCGGCGTGGCTTGCCGGTTTACCTTGAAACCAGGTCTGCAGGATTTGCAGGGCAAGCCCGTGCAGGGAACGGCGGCCTACCGCTTTTCCACGGGCGGGCCAGCCATCGTCGAGGCCGTACCGTATGACGGCCAGCCGTATATCGATGAAAACCAGATCTTCGTGCTGGGCCTGGACGCCGCGCCGGACGAGGCCAGCGTCGCCGCGAACGCATATTGCCGCGCCGATGGCATCAATGAAAAGATTCCCGTGCGGCTGCTCAAGGGCAAGGAACTGGAACAGGTATTGACCCTGCGCAAAAGCTTCCTCGATCGCTACCTGACCATGTATTTCAAGAAGCGGGGGACGGTGTGGAAAGTGGGCATGCCCGTGGCCAGCAAGGGCGCGCCGCCGCTGCCCGTCACCGTGCTGCAATGCAAGCGCAGCTTCCCCGCCAGCGCCAAGGTGTCGCTGGTGTGGGGCGAGGGCATCGCCAGCGCCAGCGGCATCGCCACGGAGAAGGCGCAAAGCCTGAATTTCCGCACGCGGCCCGACTTCACGGCCAAGTTCAGCTGCGAGCGCAGCAACCCGAAGGAGCAGTGCATCCCGTTCCTGCCCATGCGCGTGCAGTTTTCCGCGCCCGTGAAAGCATCGCTGGTGCGCGCCATGACCTTGACGGGAGGCGGCAAGACGTATGCGCCGACGCTCGCGAAAGAGGAAGAAAAGGCGGAATTCCTGAACGGCGCCACCTTCAACGGGCCATTTCCCGTGCAAGCGAGCTTCATCCTGAACTTGCCGCCGAAGCTGACGGATGACGCCGGCCGCGCCTTGCTCAACCGCGCGCGCTTTCCCATGACGGTGCGCACGGGCGAACAGCCGCCGCTGCTGAAATTCCCGGCCCCGTTCGGCATCATCGAAGCCAAGGGCGACGGCTTGCTGCCCGTGACGGTGCGCAATATCGAGCCTGTGCTCACTGGCAAGGAAATCGCCAGGGAATCGGCATCGGCGCAGGCTGCCACGGGCGCCACCTTGCGCGTGCCCGACAATGACGACAAGTTCATCATCGAGTGGATGCAGCGCCTAGCCGGCAATGGCGACGCGGGCGAATACTGGCAGCCGTACGCGCAATATGCGGGCAACATGAGCAAATCCGTGCTGGCGGATGCGGCCGGCACGCGGCCCCTCAGCCTGCCGCGTCCCGATGGCAGGAAGACGTTTGAAGTGATCGGCATCCCCTTGCAGAAGCCCGGTTTTTACGTGGTCGAGCTGGCCAGCCCCATCCTCGGCAAAGTGCTGCTGGGCAAGCCGACCACCGCGTATATCCGCACGGCCGCGCTGGTGACGAATCTGGCGGCCCACTTCAAGCATGGCGCGCAATCGTCGCTGGTGTGGGTGACGTCGCTCGACAAGGGCGCCCCGGTTGCCAAGGCGCAAGTGGCCGTGCGCGACTGCGCCGGCAAGCTGCTGTGGCAAGGCGCCACGGGGGCGGACGGCGTGGCGCAGATAGCCGGCGAGCTGGCCAATTCCAGCTGCAAGAATAATGGCCGCTACTTTATCAGTGCGCGCAGCGGCGGCGACATGACGTTTACCCTGTCGGACTGGGTGGGCGGCATCGAAGCCTGGCGTTTCAATTTGCCGACGGACGATACGCGCGCCGACAACACCCTGCTGGCAACCGTATTCGACCGCACCCTGCTGCGTGCCGGCGAAACCGTGCACATGAAGCATTTCATCCGCAAGCACACGGGCCAGGGCATCGGCCTGGTCGACAAGAACAACGGTCCCGGCAGCGCCACCTCCGTCGTCATCACGCACCAGGGCAGCGACCAGAACTACCAGCTGCCGTTGCGCTGGTCCGCCAGCGGCACGGCGGAAAGCGACTGGGTGATTCCCGCCGACGCCAAGCAGGGCGAATACAGCGTGACGATGGCGGGCCGGCCCTCCGGCAGTTTCCGCGTCGAGGCATTCCGCGTGCCGACCATGAAAGCCGTGCTGCAGGGGCCGAAGGCGCCGGCCGTGCAGGCGAAGCAGCTGGCCCTCGATGCGCAAATCACGTATCTGGCCGGCGGCGCCGCCACCAACGCGCCCGTCAAGCTGCGCACGGTACTGCAGGACAAGAGCGTTTCCTTTGCCGACTATCCCGACTACAGCTTCAGCAATGGCGACGTGAAGGAAGGCCTCGTCAAGCAGGGCACCGGTTATGACGACGACGAAGGCGAATGGCAGGATGAAGGCAATGGCGGGCGTGCCGGCGCCGGTGCGGCCGCCGCGCGCACGCAAAGCCTGAGCCTGGACAAGGCGGGCGGCGCGCGCATCGTCATCGACCAGCTGCCGCAGCTGTCCACGCCGCGCGACCTGGTGGCGGAAATGGCTTTCCAGGATGCGAATGGCGAGACGGCGTCCGTCGCCACGCGCGTGCCGCTGTGGCCGTCAAACTATGTGATCGGCATCAAGCCCGACGCGTGGGACTTGAGCAAGGATAAATTCAAGTTCACGGTGGCCGTGCTGTCGACCGCGGGCAAGCCCGTGGCGAATGCGGCCGTCGCCGTCGATTTCTTCCAGCGCAACAGCTATTCGCACCGCCGGCGTTTGATCGGCGGCTTCTATGCGTATGAAAACAGCAGCGAAGTGGTCAAGCTGGGCCCGGCCTGCAATGGCAGGACGGATGGCAAGGGTCTGCTGATCTGCGACGTCAGGGCGCCCGCCAGCGGCAACCTGATTCTGCGCGCCAGCACGCAGGATGGCGCCGGCAACACGGCCGTCGCCAACCGCGAAACCTGGGTGGCCGGCAGCGGCGACTGGTGGTTCAACGCCAGCGACAATGACCGCATCGACGTCTTGCCTGAAAAAAAACGCTATGAGCCGGGCCAGGAAGCGAGCTTGCAGGTGCGCATGCCGTTCCGCTCGGGCACGGCCCTGATCACGGTCGAGCGCGAAGGCATCCTCGACACCTATGTGCGCCAGCTCAATGGCCGGGAACCGGTGGTGGCTATCCCGGTCAAACCGAATTACGCGCCGAATGTGTATGTGTCCGTGTTTGTCGTGCGGGGCCGGGTCGATGGCGTGCAGCCGACGGCCCTGGTCGACCTGGGCAAGCCGGCCTACAAGATGGGTATCGCGCCGCTCAACGTGGGGTGGCAGGCGCATGAACTGAACGTGATGGTGGTATCCGACAAGGAGGTCTACCAGACGCGCGACAAGGCGGAAGTGTCCGTGCGCGTGCGCCGCGCCGATGGCAAGTCGTTGCCGGTCGGCGCCGAAGTAGCGCTGGCGGCCGTCGACACGGGTTTGCTGGAATTGATGCCCAACGATAGCTGGAAGCTGCTCGATACCATGATGGCGCAGCGCAGCCTGCAGGTGGAAACGGCGACGGCGCAGATGCAGGTGATCGGCAAGCGCCACTTCGGCCGCAAGGCATTTCCGGCCGGCGGTGGTGGCGGCAAGGGCGCCAGCCGTGAACTGTTCGATACCCTGCTGTTCTGGAAGGGCACCGTCAAGCTCGACGCCAAGGGCGAAGCCACCGTGCAAGTACCGCTGAACGACTCGCTGACGGCGTTCCGCATCGTCGCCGTCGCCAGCGCCGGCAAGGAATTGTTTGGCACGGGCAGCACGGACATCCGCAGTTCGCAAGACCTGATCCTGATGTCGGGCTTGCCGACCCTCGTGCGCGAAGGCGACCAGCTGCGTGCCGGCTTTACGGTCCGCAACACCTCGGCTGCCTCGCTGAGCGTGGAATTGAATGCCACGGCGGCGGGCAAGGCGCTGCCGCGCCAGAACCTGACCCTGGCGGCAGGCGAAGCGCGCGAGACAGGCTGGGATTACCAGGTGCCGCTCGGCGCGCAAACGGTCGTGTGGGATATCAATGCCAAGGCGGGCAAGCACACGGACAAGCTGAAAATCACGCAAAAGGTGGGCCAGGCCACGCCCGTGCGCACCTACCAGGCCACCTTGCTGCAGATCGAGAAGCCCATCAATATGTCCGTGCAGATGCCGGCCGGTGCCTTGCCGGGCCGTGGCGGCATCCAGACCAGCTTTGCGGCCAGGCTGGGCGGCGAGCTGCCCGGCGTGCGCGAATACATGGCCGCGTATCCGTACACCTGCTTCGAGCAAAACACGTCGAAAGCCATCGCCCTGCAAGACCAGGAGGCGTGGAACAGGCTGGCCGCCAGCCTGCCCGCCTACCTCGATGGCGACGGCATGCTGAAATACTTCCCCATCATGGAGCAAGGCAGCGACAGCCTGACGGCGTATGTGCTGTCGGCAACTGCGGAAGCCGGCTATGCGATTCCCGAACAGACGAAGAACCGCATGGAAGAAGCCTTGACGGCCTTCGTGCAGGGCCGCATCGTGCGCCGTTCGGCGCTGGCCACGACCGACCTGGCCGTGCGCAAGCTGGCGGCGCTGGAAGCGCTGTCGCGTTCGAACAAGGTGCCGCCCGATGCGCTGGAAAGCATCAGCATCAACCCGAACCTGTGGCCGACGTCCGCCGTCATCGACTGGAGCTTGCTGCTGCAACGCACGCCAGGCCTGGCGCGCCGCGATGCGCAACTGGCCGAGGCGCAGCAGATCCTGCGCTCGCGCCTGAATTTCCAGGGCACGACCATGGGCTTTTCCACCGAACGCAAGGATAACTGGTGGTGGCTGATGGTGTCCGGCGACGTCAACGCCAACCGCCTGCTGCTGGCCGTGCTGGACGACCCGGCGTGGAAGGACGACATCGGCCGCCTCGTGCGCGGCAGCATGGGCCGCCAGAAGAAGGGGCGCTGGGATACCACGGTGGCGAATGCCTGGGGCACGCTGGCCATCGCCAAGTTCTCCGCCAAGTTCGAAGCGACGCCCGTGACGGGCGCCAGCGCCGTGAAGCTGGGCGGCGATACGCAAGCGCTCGTGTGGAATGGCGCGGCGAAAGTGGGCCCCGTGCTGCAGGCGTGGCCGAAAGGCATGGACACCCTGGGCCTGGCGCACAGCGGCACGGGCAAACCGTGGGCCACCGTGCAAAGCCTAGCCGCCATCCCGCTCAAGGCGCCCGTCTCCAGCGGCTACAGGATCAGGAAAACCATTACGCCCGTGGAACAGAAGACGGCGGGCGCATGGTCGCGCGGCGACGTCTACCGCGTGCGCCTCGACTTGTCGGCGCAGGCGGACATGAGCTGGGTGGTGGTCGACGACCCGATCCCGGCCAGCGCCACGGTGCTGGGCAATGGCCTGGACCGCGATTCGCAGCTGCTGACGGCCGGCGAAAAATCCACGGGCTGGGTCTGGCCCACGTTCGAGGAACGGGCTTTCGACGCCTTCCGCGCGTACTACGCCTTCGTGCCGAAGGGCAACTGGAGCGTGGAATACACGGTGCGCCTGAACAATGCGGGCGACTTCAGCCTGCCGGCCACGCGCATCGAAGCCATGTATTCGCCCGAGATGTTTGGCGAGTCGCCAAATGCGAATGTGCAGGTGGGGCAGTGAAGAAGTTGATTTTTGTTATGGGCTGCATGCTATCCGGTCCGCTCTTCGCGCAAGCGGTGCTGACGCCGGGCCAGGTGCAGGCCGCCTACCGCAGCTCGGAAGCGCAGTTGCTCGACCGCAGCGGCGCGCCGCTGCAATCCTTGCGCGTGGACATGAAGGCGCGCCGCCTGCCGTGGGTGCCGCTGGCCGACATCTCTCCCGCCGTGCAGCAGGCCGTGCTGCTGGCCGAAGACCAGCGCTTCATGCGCCATGGCGGCGTGGATCTGTCGGCGCTGGCCACGGCCGCCTGGGACAATCTGTTTGCGAAAAAGCCCCGGGGCGCCTCGACCATCACCATGCAGCTGGCGGGCCAGCTCGACGCGGACCTGCAGGCGCAGGCGGGCGGGCGCAGCCTGCGCCAGAAATGGGAGCAGATGCGCGCGGCGCAAGCCATCGAGGATAGCTGGAGCAAGGCGCAGATTTTCGAGGCGTATCTGAACCTCGTGTCGTTCCGCGGCGAGCTGCAGGGCATCGCCTCCGCTTCGTACAGCCTGTTCGGCAAGGCGCCGTCGGGCCTGAACCAGACGGACGGCATCATCCTGGCCAGCCTCGTGCGCGCGCCGAACGCGCCGCTGGCCACCGTCACGCGCCGTGCCTGCGCGCTGGCCAAGGAAGCGCGCATGGACAGCAGCTGCCAGCTGATCGGCCAGCGCGTGCAGACGGCCTTGCAGCGCACGGCCCTGTATGCCGACCTGGCGCCGGCGCCGCAGGTGGCGCAGCAGCTGCTCAAGCAGTCGGGCGTCTCCGTGCGCAGTACGCTCGACGGTCCGCTGCAGCGTTTTGCCCAGGATAATCTGCGCCAGCAGCTGGCATCTTTGCGCGAGCGCAATGTCAACGATGGCGCCATCGTCGTGCTCGACAACCGCAGCGGCGAGATCCTCGCCTATGTGGGCAATGCGGGCGGCAGCCACGTCGATGGCGTGACGGCCCTGCGCCAGGCCGGTTCCACCCTGAAACCGTTTCTGTATGAACTGGCCATCGAACGCCGCCTGATGACGGCGGCGTCCGTCATGGACGACACGCCGCTCGACGTCGCCACGGCGTCCGGCATGTATGCGCCGCAAAACTACGACCGCAATTTCAAGGGCCATGTCAGCGCCCGCACCAGCCTGGCCAGTTCCCTGAACATTCCCGCCGTGCGCACGGTGCTGCTGACGGGGCAGGACGGCTTTTACAACCGCCTCAAGGACGTGGGCCTGTCCAGCTTGACGGAGCCGGCTGAATACTATGGTCCCTCGCTGGCGCTGGGCTCGTCCGAGGTGACCCTGCTGGAACTGGCCAACGCCTACCGCGCGCTGGCCAATGGCGGCAGCTACAGCACGGCCAGCCTGCAGCCGGGCCAGGCAGGCAGGGACCGGCGCCGCGTGATGGAGCCGGGCGCCGCCTTCATCGTCAGCGACATCCTCGCCGACCGCGCCGCGCGCAGCATGACCTTCGGCTTGCGCAACGAGCTGGGGACGAATTTCTGGAGCGCCGTCAAGACGGGCACGAGCAAGGACATGCGCGACAACTGGTGCATGGGTTACTCGGAGCGCTACACGGTGGGCGTCTGGGTGGGCAATTTCGATGGCAAGCCCATGTGGGACGTGTCCGGCGTGACGGGCGCCGCACCCGTGTGGCGCGACGTCATGGATTATCTGCACAAGAACGTGCCCAGCCATGCGCCGAAGGCGCCGTCCGGCGTGCTGCAGCAGATGGTGGCGTACCAGCCCGCGCTGGAAGCGCCGCGCCGCGAATGGTTTATCGCGGGAACGGAAAGCGCCGTCATCGCCGTCGTGGGCGACACGCTGAGACCGCCCGCCATCGTGTATCCGGCCGAGGACAGCATCCTCGCCATCGACCCCGACATCCCGCCCGCCTTGCAGCGCGTGTTCTTCCAGGCGCAGGGCAGCCAGGGCTTGCGCTGGGTGCTTGACGGCAAGGATTTGGGCGCGGCTCTTGACAGCGTCAGCTGGCGCCCCGTGCCGGGCAAGCATGCGCTGGCCCTTGTCGACGGCGACGGCAAGACGGTGGTGAAGGTCGCGTTCCAGGTGCGGGGCAATGCGCTGGCGCAGCTGAATTAGGCACCGTGGCTTGTGCTGTTGGCCAGTTTTTTGTCCGCCACTGGCGGGCACCCCATAACAAGCCCATCCAGATGCAGAACGACCGGCCGCGCGCGCGGATTCGTGTGCGGTACTTGTGCGCCGTCGAGCAGAAACAGGGTGGTAGCGGCGGCGACCGCCATGACGGGCCGCATGGACCACCACCAGGTTCGATCGGCACATGCTTTCCTGACTAGAAGGGTATGTGCCGATTCCGGCGAAGCATTGTCAAAAAATACTTATGGCGCGCTGATGATGTTCGTCAATGCAATGCGGTAGGCCGGCTGCACATCGCCATCCTTGTCCAGCTTGTCCATCATGATGACGCCGAAACCCTGCGCATACCAGACGTATTCGCCGCTCTTGCCCTTACTCTTGCCGCCCACGTCGCGCAGTTCGAACTTGCAGGCGTCGGGGAAGCGGCGCCCGCCCAGTTCCAGGCGTTCCCAGCCCAGGAAGGTGATCGAGAAATCGCGTTGATCCGTGCGCGTCGAGGTCGTGATCTTGTCGGACAGGCCGGCCAGCGGATAGTGGGTGTTCGTTTGCGTGTCCGTGAACTGCACGCGCACTTCCTGGCCGCGACGCATGTTGGCGGGGATGGCGGACTGCGGCGCGTAGACGTTCTTGCTGCGCACGGTGCCGTCTTCGTTGTAATGGATCGTGCCCGTCAGGAAGACCTGGCCATCGCGGATATCCTGGTAGGACGTGGCCAGCAAGGCGCCGCCGTCGAGGATCAGCTGCGTGCCCTTGAGTTTCTTGCCCTCGAACATTTCTTCGACGTTGACTTGCGCGTCGCCATTGTTCTTGCTGAACTTGACGCCCGTCGTCAGTTCCATGCATTCGCCCACCGTGGGCGCCGCCTGTACGCTGGCGGCCGCGAATACGCTGGCCGCCACCATTCCACACCATGCTGCTTTCATTGTCATCCTGGCTATCTTGAAAAGGCGTGATGATAGCGTGCCGTGGAGCAATGTGGCGCAGCGCTGGAGGCGGGGCTTAGCGGGCCGGTACGGTCGGCGTCGCTGGGGGCGTGGTGGCGGGTCCGCTGGCTGCCGGAGTGTCCGGCGTGGCCACGGGTTTGCCGCGCCGGCTGCGCTTGTCCGTGCGCGTTTTGCCGGGCTTGGCGTCGTGAACCAGCTTGCCTTTGTTGTCGAGCTTGTCGGATGCGTCCGATTGCTGGCCCGGATCGTTGCGGTTGTTGGTGTGGTTGCCCGTCTGGTTCAGATTCGTCGTCGACTGGGCTTGCACCCAGGCGCCGCCGACCGTCATCAGGGTGGCGGCCAGCAAGAGAGCGGCGGTTTTCATGGCGGTATCCTGTGCAAATAAGAGTATGAGCTTGCATTCTCACACATCTGTCCGCCTGCACGGGTAGGACGCCGCCTCATGCCGGTGTCGGCTATTTGCTTCAGTTCAACGGAACTGCTCCGTCGAGATATCGAAGCGCTTGAGCTTGTCGTACAGGGTTTTCTTCGGAATATTCAAGCTGGCGGCCGCGTCGATGACGTTGCCATTGTGGCGGCGCAAGGCTTCCTCGATGATGGAAATCTCGAAAGTGTCGACCTGTTCGGCCAGCGATGCTTCGCGGCAGCCGGCCGGACTCAGGGTATCGTCGAGCAAGCCCAGCACGAAACGGTCGGCCACATTGTGCAGCTCGCGTACATTGCCGGCCCAGCGCTGTGCCATCAGGGACGCGATCAGCTCGCCGCTGACGAGGGCTGCCGGCTGGCCATAGCGCAGCGCCGCCTGCAGCACGAAGAATTCGAACAGCAGCGGGATATCCTCGCGCCGGTTGCGCAGCGCGGGCAGGGTCAGGCTGGCCACGTTCAGGCGGTAATACAGGTCGGGGCGGAACTTGCCCTGCTCGGCCAGCACATTCAAGTCTTCCTTGGCGGCGGCGATCACGCGGAAATTGACGGAAATTAATTTGTTCGAACCGAGGCGCTCGACTTGGCGCTCCTGCAGCACGCGCAGCAGCTTCACTTGCAGGGCCAGCGGCATGCTTTCGATTTCATCGAGAAACAGGGTGCCGCCGTTCGCGTATTCGATCTTGCCGATGCGCTGGCGCTGGGCGCCCGTGAACGCCCCTTCCTCGTGGCCGAACAGTTCCGATTCGAAGATCGATTCGGGCAGGGCGCCGCAGTTAATCGCCACGAACGGGTGGTCGCGCCGCTCGCTGAAGTCGTGCAGGCAGCGCGCAATCAGCTCTTTTCCCGTCCCCGTTTCGCCGAGGATGATGATGTCGGCCGATTTCGGCGCCAGGTTCAGCACCAGCTGGCGCACCTTGGCCATGGCTGCGCTGCGCCCCACGATGCGCGCCTCGATGCCGACGCGCTGCTCGAGCTGGCGGCGCAGGTTCATGTTTTCCAGCACCAGGTGGCGTTTATCGAGCGCGCGGCGGCACACTTCCACCAGCAGGTCGGCGGAAAACGGTTTTTCGATGAAGTCATACGCGCCACGGCGCATGGCGCCCACGGCCATCGACACGTCGCCGTGGCCCGTGACGAGGATGACGGGCAGGCTGGCATCCTGCGCCACGGCGATATCGAGCAGTTTCAGGCCATCCATGCCGGGCAGCTTGATATCGCTCAATAAAATGCCGGCAAATTCGGGCACCAGGTAGGGCAGCGCTTCCTCGGCCGTGGCGACGGCCGTCACTTGCAGCCCCGCCAGTTCCAGCGATTGCCGGGCGCCCTTGCGCACGACGGCATCGTCTTCCACCAGCAGCACTTGCATGCCCTCAAAATTATTCTCGTGCATTCCCTGTTTCCTTCGTCTCTATCTTGTTCTCCCCCGGGTCGCAGCTCAGGGTGATGGTAAATTGCGCGCCGCCCCCTTCCGCGGCGCTGCGGTTGCGCACGGCCAGCGCGCTGCCGGCCGCGCGCAGGATGCCGGCGCTGATCGACAGGCCCAGTCCCAGGCCGTGTTCCTTGGTGGTATAGAAGGGGTCGAAGATCTTGTCCAGCGACGCCAGCGGGATACCGGGGCCATTATCGGTGATATGGATGATGGCCAGTGCGCCTTCGCGGCGCACCTGGAGCCAGATCTGCACGGGCGCGCTTTCCGGTACGGCATCCATGGCGTTGGTGATCAGGTTGCTGAACACCTGTTCCAGGCCGATGGCGTTGCACAGCACGATGATGTCGTCCTCAAGCCAGCTTTCATGCAGGGTCAGGCGCTGCGAATTCTTGCGCGTGCGGATTTGCAGCATGGTTTGCGCAAACGCCTGGCGCACGCTGACGGGCTTGCGCGCATCGTCGCTGCGCCGGGCAAAGCCCTTCAGCTGCGACGTCACGTAGCCGAGGCGCTTGACGAGGTCGGAAATGGTCGACAGGTTGTCGAGCGCATCGTCGATGCGGCCCCGTGCCAGGAACACCTTGGCATTGTCGGAAAACGTTTGCAGGGCGGCCAGCGGCTGGTTGAGCTCATGCGTGACGCCGGCCGCCATCTGCCCGATGGCGGCCAGCTTGCCGCTTTGCACCAGTTCCGCCTGGGCGTAGCGCAGGGTCTGCTCAGCCCGTTCGCGCTCGCTCACCTCCGCTTGCAGGCGGCCATTCGCGTGCACGAGGTCGGCCGTGCGCTGTTCGACCTTGATTTCCAGCTGTTCATAGGCGCGCGCCAGCGTCTGCTGCGCGTTCAGGCGCTCGGCGATGCGGCGCCGGCGCTGGCGCGCATACATCAGGGCCAGCAGCAGCAGGGCCCAGCCCAGCGCGGCGGCGATGGCCGCATTGCGGGCCGCCGCGTTGACCTGGTCGAGTTCGGCCAGCACGGTGATCTGCCATTGCAGCGGACCGAGCGCGCGGTTGACGGCCAGGTAGTCGGCGCTGCCCGACAGGGCCGGCATATCGCCCGCCTGAGGCCGCTCGAGCGTCATGACGCTGGCGCCATCGGCAAACTGGCGCTGCACGCGGTGCGGCAGGATGGGCAGGTTTTCCTGCAGGAATTGGCGCTGTGCGCTGATATCGTTCTTCGCGGCCGGCGCCAGCGGCGCCAGCGTCTTGAACTTGAAGGCGGGCGTGGTGGCCAGGATGATCACGCCATTCGCATCCTTGACCCAGATCTGCTCGCCCGCGCCCGGCGTGCGCCACGATTGTTCGATCCAGTCCAGGTTGACCTTGGCGGCGACGATGCCGAGGATGCGTCCGTTGCGCTGCACGGGCTGCGAAATGAAGTAGCCGGCCTCGAAGGTGGAGGCGCCGATGCCGTAGAAGCGGCCGATGCCGCCCGCGATGGCGTTCTTGAAATAGGGACGGAAGCCGTAGTTGACGCCCACATACGAGCTGGCTTCCTGCCAGTTGCTCGATGCCAGGGTCGTGCCCTTGTCGTCGAGCACGTAGACGGCAAAGGCGCCCGCACGGCGGTTCATGTCGATCAGGTAGGCATTGATCTGCGCCACCCTGGCGGCGTCGGGCTGCTCCAGCAGTTGCGCCACGGCATCGCTTTGCGCCACGGCCAGGGGCAGGAATTCGTATTTGTTGAGGGCGCCGCCAATGGACGCCGCATACAGTTCCGCGCGCGAATCGAGGGTGCGGTGCAATTCATCGAGCTGGCGCTGCTTGACCCAGGCATACGACGCCCACGTCAGCACGGCCAGCGAGCCTGCGGCCAGCAGGGGGGCGAGCGCTGGTCTCAGGGTCCATTTGCCGAATGCCATGGTGCTCCGTGTGTCGGGTTAAGCGCGGGGTGCGGCTAAGGCGGTATTGTAGTGTACGGCGGGATTCGCCCGAATGGATGCATCCCGATGCATGACTGACATGCAAGCTTGCGGCGTCCGACCAGACCGTAGCGGGCAGAAGGGCGAGGCGGCCGAAAAGCGCAACCGTACCAATCAAGTACGGTGAGCATCGCAGGCCGCCTGGACCGGTGCGCAGCAGGTTTGATCAGACGCAAGCAGCCACTAATCGGCGGTGCTGGCCATGGTTTCCGCATTGTGATGGCGCTGCTGCTCTTCCATCACCATCTCGCCCAGCATGCGCTTCAGGCGGTTGAACTCCGGGTCGCTCGGATCGCGCGGACGCGGCAGTTCGATGGCCACGTCGCGCTTGATGGTGCCGGGACGGTAGGTCATGACGATGGTGCGGTCGGCCAGGTAGATCGATTCCTCGATCGAGTGCGTGACAAACACGATGGTGGTGCCGAAGACTTTCCAGATTTTCAGCAATTCATCTTGCAGGTTGCGCCGCGTCAAGGCGTCCAGCGCGCCAAACGGTTCATCCATCAGCATGATGGGCGAATCGAGGGCCAGCACGCGGGCAATCGCCACGCGCTGGCGCATGCCGCCCGACAAGTCTTTCGGATAGCGGGCACGGAATTCCGTCAAGCCCAGCATGCTCAGCAGCATGTCGACCCGCTCCTTGATCTCGGCTGGCGTCTTGCCGGCGATTTCCAGACCGAAGGCGATATTGCTCTCGATGGTCATCCAGGGGAACAGCGCGTATTCCTGGAATACCATGCCGCGGTCGGGGCCGGGCTCGGTGATCAGCTTGCCGCCGGCCAGGATCTGGCCCGAGGTCGGCTGCGAAAAGCCGGCGATGGCGTTGAGCAGGGTCGACTTGCCGCAGCCGGACGGTCCCAGCAGGCAGATGAACTCGCCGCTGGCGATTTCCAGATTGATGTCTTTCAGCGCGATGACGTCGCTGCCGCCCGTGGTGAAGATCTTGTTGACTGCATTGATATTGATCGTGGTCATGGCCGTTCCTCTCAGTGTTCCAGGCCGCGGTGCCACTGCAGCAAATGATTATTCAGGGCATTCATGGCAATATCGATGGCCAGGCCGAACAGGCCGATGGTAAACATGCCGGCGATAATCTTGTCAGACCAGAAATATTCGCGCGCTTCGAGGATGCGGAAACCGAGGCCGCTGTTGACGGCGATCATTTCTGCCACGATCACGACGATGAAGGCCGTGCCCATGCCGATGCGCGCGCCGGCCAGGATGTAGGGCGTGGCGGCCGGCAGGATGACGCGGCGGAACATGGTCATCTGGCTGGCGCCCAGGTTGCGCGCGGCGCGGATGTAGATGCCGTCGACCTGACGCACGCCGGCGATGGTATTCATCAGCACGGGGAAGAAGGAACCAATGCTGATCAGGAAGAACGCTGGCGGATTGCCCAGGCCGAACCACAGGATGGCCAGCGGGATGTAGGCGATCGGCGGAATCGGGCGCAGCACCTGCACCAGCGGGTCGAACAGTTTATAGATGGTCTTGTTGGTGCCCATCAGCAAGCCCAGCGGCAAGGCCAGGCCGGCGCCGATGGCGAAGCCGCCCAGCACGCGCGACAGGCTGGCCCAGGCGTCGTGCGGCAGTTCGCCGGAGAACATCCACACCAGGTAATTGCCCGCTTCCGGCGTGTATGCTTCCATCGGGATCAGGTATTCATACCACTTCACGAGCACGGCCACGGGCGAGGGCAGGATTTGCGGATTGATCCAGCCGAACGTGGACAGCGCCTGCCACAGCAGCAGCACGGCCACGGGCACGATGGCGCCGTGCGCGAAGCGTTTCATCATTTGCATATTCATGGTGAGACTTTCCGATCAGCGTGGGGCGTAGGATTTCTTGGCTTTTTCCAGCAGGTCCAGCTTGACCCAATCCTTGGCGGCAGGCGGTTTGGCCATGCGGCCCACGCCGAATTTCACCATGTAATCGGTGGTCAGCTGCACGTGGCTCTGCGTGATGTCTTCCGTGAAGATGGCGTTGTCGATGGCGTCGCGGTAATCCTCGGTCGTGATCTGGTTCTTGAACATCGATTCGCGCACGTATTTTTCCGCCAGTTTCGGGTCGGCCAGGAAGGCACGGGTGGCGGCGACGAAACAATCCATGAAGCGTTGCGCCACGGCCGGTTTTTCCTTGTACATTTTTTCCGTCATCACGAGGGCGCGCACGGGCTCGCCCAGCGGGGTGTCATACGGCTTCATGATGGCCGAACCGTATTTCTTGTGGATGGCCTGCGTCGAGTACGGCTCGGACTGGCTCATGGCGTCGATATCCTTGGTCAGCAGGGCCTGGTTCAGGTCGGGATAGCCCATGTACAGGATCTGCACGTCCTTGCCCGGCTTGTCGGACCAGGTCAGCTTGGCTTTCGACAATTCGGCAAACAGCAGGATTTCCTGCGGGCCGCCGCGCGTGACGCCGACTTTCTTGCCTTTCAAGTCGGCGATGCCCTTGATGTTCAGGTCGGGACGGCCGACGATCTGCACGCCGCCCTTGGCGAAACCGCCGACCAGGTAGACGGGCAAGCCCGTGGCGCGGCCCGTGATGGCCGCTTCCAGCGCGCTGGCCGAGACGTCGACTTCGCCGGCGATCATGGCGGGAACGATATCGAGACCCTTGGCGAAGATGCGCTCTTCGATTTTCAGGTCGTATTTCGGCGCGATTTCCTTCATATAGGCGACGGCGCCGTAATGGGCGAATTTCAGGTTGCCCAGGCGTACGACGTCGGCCGCGTGGACGGCCAGCGGGAATTGCGCGGCCAGCGCGACGGCGACGGCCAGGGCCTTGGTGTTCAGGAAGGATGAGATGCGGAAGGTGCTTGCCATGCTGTTGTCTCCAAAAAAGGTAGATGGTTTTTATATTCGATGAGGCTGCCGCTCTGGCGGCGGTTATGAAAATATAGAAGCATCTTCCGTGCCAGTGGAGCGCATTTTGGCGTTTATTGCAAGTGATTGTTTATAAAGGCTTAATTTGGATCTATTGAAATGAGGAAATATCCAGATTCCGCTTTTCCGCACGGTGGCGGGAAATGGCGTGCGGATTTCCGCATGGCTGGCGGGGCGGGACGGGGCGCCTGGGCGAGGACGGGGGACGGCAAGCAGGGGATAAGCGCGGGCAAATGCGGGTGAACCTAAATGGCGCGGCCGACTCCAATCGTAAAAAAACGCGTTGCAGAACCAGCTGGCAACGCGTAACTCCCCCGTGGAGTAGGGGGGGGCGCGGCACGGGCAGCCTGTCGGCGGCTAGCCGTGCCGGCGCCCTGGCGCCAGCGCCCTTATTTCGGCGCCGTGGCTGGCGGCAACGCCGGTGCGGTGGCGGGGTCGGTCAGGGGCGCGGGCGGCGTGACGTTGCCGGGCCCCGCTTCCGGCGTGGCAGGAAGCGGGGCCGGCAGCACTTGTGGCGCGGAACTGGGCATGGGTGCCGTTTCAGGCAGCGGCGCCTCGGCGGGTTTCTTGCACGCGGACAGGGAGAGCAGGGCGGCGGCGGCCAGCAGAGCAGCTATTTTCATGATGGTTTCCTTTGCAAGTATCAAGAGTATCGCGATGCAGGCGGCAAGCCAGATGGCGACGCCATGCGTGAGCCTTGAATTTATTGCAAGAGTGCCGACGCTTCTGTTCGCCACTTCACCTTCAGCGCACCTTTGCGCCGAATTCAGGTGCGGCGGGCGAGAGCGCGGGATTGAAGATGCGCAAGAGAAATAATTCACTGAGGAAATATTTTTCACTTTCTTGCTTCTAATGTTCGTTAACGCACAGACCGAGGGAGATCAGGCTGGCATTCTGTGGTCAGACGCCCAGGATTTGTGGCTTTCTGGCATAAAAATTGCCAAGAATTTAACAATCCGGGCTACCGGCAATCGTTTAAAAGGAGTATTCAAATGCATGCAATGACTCAGTCTCACGTGAAGAGCGAATTAAAGGCAGCGCACCAGGAACTTCGTAGCCCCGAAAAAGGCTCGCAAATGGTCGAACGTGCGGCCCCTATCCCCCCGGAGCGCATGAATCCCATTTCCATGGCACCGATCGAGCGCGTGCGTTCGACGTCGGCCACCCTGCGCCGTATTGAAAACATGCAAAAGCTGATCGGCGAACTGTCACTGCACGAGATGCTGGCTGATGAAATCGCCTGGTTCCTCAAGTTTTCGCCATCGGGCGCCCGCAAATACATCCGCGACCTGCGCGAAGCGGGCGTGATCGAGCTGGCACGCTACATCGAAGGCACGGCCACCTATCTGGGCAAGGCAGTGTACCAGTTGACGCCGGACCCTGAGCGCGTGCGCGCCTTCCTGGCCGCCATCGTCCAGCCAAAACGCGAAGGCGCGCCACCGCGCAAGGACCGTCCCGGCCTGCGCGAGCAAAGCATGGCAGGCAGCGGCCGTCACTTCCACATCCTGGCCGATGACACGCATTACGCGATCCGCGTCAACCGTGGTCCCGTGACGCGCGATCCGCTGGTGGCGGCCCTGTTTGGTGCGCCGCAGCAGAAAGCTGCAGAATAAGGCCTGACCAAACCTACTGCGCGGCGCGCTTTGCGGCCTGCGATGCTCACCGTACTACGTACTAGAGTACGGTTGCGCTTCTTAGCCACAAATCATCGCCGCTCGCTACGGTTTTGTCAGGCGTTGGAACGTTGTAATGAAAGAATGAAAGCCGGGTTGCAACCCGGCTTTTGGCGTTGGAGCCGGCCCGTTGATCTTGGTGGATTGAAAAGATGTTAATCAACCCCATGTGGGCTGGACTGCCCGCCCGTCCCGATGCGGGGTTCATTCGAAGGAGCTTGTCCTTGTCTGCCTACGCCGCCTTGTTATTGATTTCCCCAGTGCACTGCCTGGAACGGGTGTCCGCATGAACCCGCTGCTGTGGATTGCCCTCGTCACGGCCGCCATCGTCTTTTCGCTGTGGTTTCCCCGCTGGCGCTTGAAGCGGGCGCTGGCGAAGCCCTTGCCGCCGGAAGGCCTGGCCGTGCTGGAACAAAATATTCCCGTGTATACGCGCATGCCGGCCCCGCTGCAGGAGCAGTTGCGCCGTCTCGTCGTGCAGTTCCTGTACCAGAAGAAATTCGTCGGTTGCGGCGGCCTGGATATCACGGACGAGATGCGCTACACCATCGCCGGCCAGGCCTGCTTGTTGCTGCTCAATCGCCAGACCCAGGTGTATCCCGAACTCGACACCATCCTCGTCTATCCGAACGAATTCATCGTCACGCGCAATGAGGTGGGGCCGGGTGGTGTCGTCACGCCATCGGCCAATGGTTTACTGGGCGAATCGTGGGGCGATGGCCGCGTGGTGCTGGCCTGGGACCATGTGCAGCGCGGCGCGGCGGACTGGACCGATGGCCATAATGTCGTGCTGCATGAGTTTGCGCATCAGCTCGACAGCGAATCGGGTGCCGCGAATGGCGCGCCCTACCTGCCGAATGTGTCGAGCTACCGCAGCTGGGCTACGGTGCTGTCGCGCGACTTCGACAACCTGCGCCACGACGCCATGTACCAGCAGCAAAGCGTGATGGACCATTACGGCGCCACGAATCCGGCCGAATTCTTTGCCGTGGCCACGGAAACCTTCTTTGAAAAGCCATACCAGATGGCCGAGCACCATGAAGAGCTGTACGCGCAATTCCTCCAGTACTACAAGGTCGACCCGCGCGACTGGATGGCGCCGCCGGTGGAACCCGAGCACATGGCTTCGCCATTTCCCAACTACGCGCCGCACTGGTAGGGGCGACGCGGAGCGTCAGCCCAGCAGCCGCTGCTTCAGCAGGGGATAGCTGCTGCGCGAGACGGGAATGCCCGTGCTCGTCTGCGTGTCGAGCGCATATTTGCCACCGGCTCCGATGTGCAGCCGTTTGAAGCCCAGGCTGTTGACGATGTAGGAGCGGTGCACGCGCAGGAAGTGGGGCGGCAGCAGGGCCATCAGCTTGTCGATCGCCAAATCGTGGAAGCACTGTTCGCCGCTGCGCAGCACGATGTTGCTGTAGTGGCCATCGGCCTGCACATGGTCGATCTCGGCCACGGCGATCCACTCCAGCGCCCCCCGTTTCTTCACCGCCAGCGAAGCGGGGCGCGGCGCCGCCGGATCGGCGCGGTCCGTGTAGCGCTGCAAGGCCTTGTGCAGGCGCTCGCGGCTGAAGGGCTTGGCAACAAAGTCGAGCACGCCGAAGTCGAACGCCGTGATCGAGCGTTCCGCGTGGGCCGAGACGACGATGGTCTGGAACGCGGCACTGCCGGCCTGGCGCAGCAAGTCATAGCCGTCGGCGCCGTGCAGGTGCAAGTCCAGCAGCAGCAAATCATAATCGCCGTGCCGCAAGGCGGTCAGCGCCTGTTCCACCGTGTCATGCAGCGCCAGCGCCGCCAGGCGGGCGCCGAAATGCGCGCGTACCTCGCGTGCCAGGCCTTGCGCGATCAGCGGTTCATCTTCCAGTATCAAGACCTTCATGGCGCCGCCGGCACGGTGAACGTGAGGCGCCAGCCCTGTTGATCTTGCTCGCGGGCATAGCGGGCGCTGTCGCCAAACACGGCATGCAGGCTGGTGCGGATGTACTGTTCGCCCATGCCGCCGCCCGCATGCTGGCGCGGTTCGCCCGCAGGCAGGGTCAGCGTGAGGATGTGCGCTTTCGCCCGGTTTTCCAGGTGCAGCTCGAAGATGGCGCCGTGGCGGTAGCGGTTGTGGCTGAACGCATTTTCCAGCGCCGTCAGCAAGGTGGCGGGCGGCACGGTGATCGAAGTCGGATCGCCTGCCAGCTGCAGGCTGCACGGCTGCTGCAGGCGGGTACTCATGATGTTCAGGTAATTGTGGCACAGGGCCAGTTCCTGCGTCAGGGCGATGCTGGGCTGTTGCGCGTACTCGTTGAGCATGCGCAACTCCGCGCCGAGCGCCTCGATGAACGCTTCCGCCGCCTGCGGCGATTGCGCGTTGAGTTCGCTGATCAGGCTCAGGGAATTCATCAGGAAGTGCGGCTGCATGCTCTTGCGCAAGAGCTGGTTTTCCAGCTGCTGCGCGCGCGCGGCAGCGTCGCGTTCGCGCAGCAGCTGCGCCAGCAATTGGGCGCACAGGGAGAGCAGCAGGAAGCAGACGACGAGGGCGAAGCCGCCTTCGGCGAATTGGCTGCCGGTCAGGGCGAACAGGCCGCACGAGGCCAGCGCGATGAGCGTGCCGCCGCGGCTGCCCGGCAGGCGGCGCCACAGGGCGGCCAAGTTACATCCCAGGCTGGCGACCAGGCCGACGAGGAACATCAGCCAGCAGCGGCTGTCGAAATGGGCGGGCAGCGCGCCGGCCAGCGCGACGCACGCCAGCAGCAGGGCGGCGGCCAGCGGCCAGTGCGGCAGGCGGTAGGCCGCATGAAAATACAGCGGCAGCAGGGTGGAAAACAGCCAGGTCAGCCCGGTGACGGCATACAGGCGCGGCAGGTGCAGGGGATAGGCGTAGCCGGCAAAGCTGCGCCAGATTTCCGCCACCAGCAGCAGCGCCGCCACCAGGCACAGCGCGGCAAACATGGCCCAGTGCCGGTGCCGCTGGTACAGCACGCTCAAGGCGAGGAAAAGCAGGGCGGCGGCGCCCAGCGCGCCGGCCAGCAGCAGCGGCGGCAGCCTGTACCATGTCTGGGCCGCGCGGTAATCCTGCCGGTCCACCAGGTACAGCCCGTAGAAGGGCGATGTCAGGCGCGCCGGCACGTGCTGCGTCGATAGCAGCAGGCGCAGATGGTGCTTGCCCACGGCCAGCTGCTGTGGTCTCAGGGGAATGGCGAAATCGATGTCGCCCGCGCTTTCCCCGGCGGCCTGCCGCGCGGGCTGGCCATTGCGGCCGATCCGGATATCATCTAGCCAGAGCTCGCTGGCGGCCAGCGCCGACAGCACCAGCAGCTGCGTCGATGGCGGCGTGGCGGCCAGAACCAGCTCGCGTTCCGCGCACAGCAGCAGCCCCGGCTTGACCAGCTGCTGCAGCGAGGCGGCGGGCGCCGCCGGACTGGTGCCGCAGGCGCGCCAGCCCCCGTCGAGCGATAGCAGCTCCGTGGCCAGGGCACAGGAGGGCAGGGCCAGACAGCAGGCGAGGCAGCAGCGCAGCAGGGCGTGTAGGAAAGGGAGCATGGCGGGCATTGTAGCTGCTTATTTGCAACTATTTCGCGACGTTTTTTGATAATCCGGTGCCGTTCATGCGGGCCACGTGCATTTCGTGCACGGCCCGGAAAAAGCTGGGTGAACGGTGCGTAAAAGGCACTTACCATGAAGCAGCGCCGCGCTATGGACGCGGCCCTCACCATGGAAGCATGACTATGCAAAACAAAAAATATAGCTGTGTCGCCGGCGCGCTGGCGCTGGTGTGCGGCGTGGCCCAGGCCGCCTCCGCCCCCACTCCCGCGCTGGCCACGCGCCTGGCCGCCTTCGATGGCTGGGTGGCCCAGCGCATGGACGTGGAGCGCATCCCCGGCGTGACCGTCGGTTTTACCCAGGGCCAGATGGAATGGGTGAAGGGCTATGGCTATGCCGACCTGGAAAACCGGGTGCCGGCGACGGCCCAGTCCAGCTATCGCCTGGCGTCCGTCACCAAGCCGATGACGGCGGTGGCCATCCTGCAGCTGGTGGAACAGGGCAAGGTCGACCTCGATGCGTCCGTGCAAACCTATGTGCCGTATTTCCCCGTGAAGCCATTTCCCGTGACGGTGCGCCAGTTGCTGGGCCACCTGGGCGGCATCGATGCCTACCGCGACAGCCGGGTAGAGCAGCATTTCAAGGAGCACAAGGATACGCGCCAGTCCATCGCCGTCTTCGAGCAGTTCGACCTGATCGCCGAACCGGGCACGCGCTTCCGCTACACCAGCTATGGCTACAACCTGCTGGGCGCCGTCATCGAGGGCGCCTCGGGCGAAAGCTATGGCGGCTACATGCGGCGCCACGTGTGGGGGCCGCTGGGCATGGACGCCACCGTGATGGACGACCCCGACGCCGTGATCGCGCACCGCGTGCGCGGCTACCGGCTGGCCGGCAAGGAGTGGAAAAATTCGGAATTCGTCGACATCAGCAGCCGCTTTTCGGCCGGCGGCACGCGCGCCAGCGTGCCCGATATGCTGGCCTTCGGCAAGGGCATCCATGAAGGCAAGATCCTGTCGGCGGCCAGCGTGGCCACCATGCTGCAGCCGATGGCCACGCGCGCGGGCCGCTTGACGCACTATGGCATGGGCTGGGAAATGCTCCCCACGGGCGGCCGTTACGCCATCGCGCACGGCGGCCAGCAGCCGGAAACCGTCACCTACCTGTTCAGCTTTCCTTCGCGCCAGCTGACCATCGCCGTCGCCGCCAATCTCGAGCGCATCAATCCGGAAGCGTTCGTGCAGCGCCTGTTCGAGGTGGTCACGGGCGAGCCGTGGCAGCTGAAGACGTATATCGCCGAGGCCGGCGCGCAGCGCGATTACCAGGTGGCGCAGGGCCTGTTCGAGGAGGGACGGGCGTATGCCGAGCGCACGCGCCAGCCTTACGCGGATGCGGCCGCCACGCGCGAGGCATTCATGCAAATCAACGCTCAGGCCCTGGCGCCGGACGCCCAGGCGGCGCGCGCCTTCATCGACGCGGCCCGCCATCCCGCGGGGGGACGCGTGTTCCTGGCGGCCGGCGCCGCCATGGCTGAAGCGTTGCGGCAGTCCGGTGTCGACCTGGACAAGTACGCCCACGGCGGCGCGCTGGCGTTTGTGCGCGACTACATCGTGCTGTCGCAGGGCGCGCCTGCCGCCGCCATGCCCCGCTTCGCGCCCGCCTTCGAGCAATCCATCGCCAGCCTGGCCGGCAGCTGGGACCGCACTGCCGCCATCGCCTGGCCGGCAGCGCCCGCTTCCATCGCCGAACTGGACGGCAAGCTGCAGACGGCCTTCCGCGGCCAGCGTGCCTATCCCGACTTCGTGCCCGAGCTGCTGGACCGGGCGCAAACATCGGCCGCGCGCGGCGAAGCGCAGGCGGCGCTGGCGGCCAGCCGCCTGGCCGTGGCCCTGTATCCGCTCAGCGACCGCGCGCACGCGCTGCTGGGCTTGACCTTGCTGCGTAGCGGCAACACGGAACCGGCCCTTGCCGCGCTGCGCGAGGCGCTGGCCCGCGACCCGCTGGGCGCGGCCGGCCCCGCGGCGCTGAACCTGGAAGCCTACCGCCTGAAGAGCGGCGGTGCCGTCGCGCAGGGCATGGCCGTGCTGCAGGCGGCGACGACCTTGCATCCGCGCGACGCGAATCTGCAGGACAGCCTGGGCGAGTTTTATGTCGAGCTAGGCCTGCGCGCGCAGGCCGTCGAGGCATACCGCCAGGCATTGCGGCTCGATCCCCGTTATCCGGGCGCCGTCGGCGCCACGGCCGCCATCGCCCGCCTGGAAGCGCCGCCCGCGGCCGCACCCTGATGGATGGCGCTTAGATGATTTGCTCATAAGCAAGGGTGAAAAGATTCCTTTTTGGAAATAAGGGCGCTGCGGTCTAATGGCGGCATTCATTACGCCACCAGAGGAATTCCATGCAGACCCGTCTTCACTTCGCCGCCCTGTTATTCACCAGCATCGCCTTTACGCAGGTGGCGCAAGCGGACCAGCTGGCCACCATCAAGGCGAAGGGCGAGCTGGTCTGCGGCACCCTGGGCACGGACGAGCCGAACAGCTTCATCGACGCCAAGTCGCGCCAGCTGGTCGGCTATGAAGTGGATCTGTGCCGCGCCATCGCCAAGAGCCTGGGCGTCAAGCCGGTGATCAAGCAACTGGCCGTGGCCGCCCGCATCCCCGAACTGCAGCAGGGCCGCATCGATATCCTGACGGCATCGTTGACGCACAACAAGGAGCGCGAGGCGCTGATCGATTTTTCGCTGTCGACGTTTTACACGGGCCAGCGCGTGCTGGTGAAAAAGAGCAGCAATATCACGACCATCGCGGGCCTGGCCGGCAAGAAAGTGCTGACCGTCAAGGGCGGCACGCAGGAACCGAATCTGCGCAAGGCCGTGCCCGGCGTGGACGTGGTGACGTTCGAGACGGCGGGCCAGGCTTACCTGGGTTTGCAGCAGGGCAAGGGCGTCGGCTATGTCGACGATGAAGTGTCCCTGCTCAACAATTACGCCAAGCTGGGCGCCGCGCAAAAGGATTACCTGGTGCTGCCGCAAAACATCAGCCAGGAAGTGTTTGCCTTCGGCATACGCAAGGGCGAGGCAGGCCTGAAGACGGCCGTCGACAAGGTGCTGCGCGGACTGGAAAAGTCGGGCGAGGCGGAGCAGCTGTTTTTCAAATGGTATGGGCCGACGAGCAATGTGAAGTTCCAGAAACGCAGCTTCAAGATTGACTCGGACAAGATCGACGCCTGAGCAAACTCGCCATGCGGCGCGCCGTGCCCCGTGCCGCGGCACGGTGGCGCTTCCCGGCCACCAATCACTGCCGCTCGCTACGGTTTTCTCAGGCATCAATGATATTTCACCATCATGCTCCAATTTGATCTGAATTTTTTGCTGTCCGGCGACTACCGCGACTGGCTGGTGTCCGGCTTGCTGCTGTCCTTGCAACTGATGGCCATTACCTTGCTGCTGGCCCTGCCGCTGGCCTGCGGCGTGGCCGTGCTGCGGCTGGCGCCGTCGCGGCTGCTGAACGCCGTGGGCGCCGCGTATGTCGAGCTGATGCGTAATGTGCCGCTGCTCGCGCACCTGCTGTTCTGGTATTTCGGCGCGCCCGAGCTGTTGCCCGATGCATGGAAGGAACGCTTGTATGCCGGCAATATCGAAGCCGTCAGCGCCATCACGGCGCTGACCCTGTACACGGCCGCCTACATGGCGGAAGACTTGCGCAGCGGCTTGCGCGCCATCCCCGTCCAGCAATTCGAGGCGGGCCGGGCGCTGGGTTTCAGTTTCCTTGCCGCCATGCGCCTGTGCATCCTGCCACAGGCGCTGCGCCTGGCCGCGCCGCCGCTGCTGTCGCAAACCCTGAACCTGTGGCAAAACACCAGCATCGCCACCGTCATCGGCGTGGCCGAACTGATGTACCAGACGCAGCGCGTGGAAGCGGCCTCGTTCCGCAGCGTGGAAGCGTTTGTCTTTGCCAGCGCGGCCTACCTGGCCGTCTCGCTGCTGCTCGCCGGCGTGGCGGCCCTGCTGCAGAAAAAGGTGGCCTGATGCTGGAATTGCTGCACGATTACTGGCTGTATTTTCTCGTCGGACGCTATCCGGAGGGGCCGCTGGGCGGCCTGGCGCTGACGGTGCTGCTGGCCAGCCTGGCGCTGGTGCTCAGCCTGCCCGTGGGCTTGCTGCTGGGCCTGGCCCGCATCAGCCCGTGGCGGGCGCTGCGCTGGCCCGTGGCCGCGCTGATCCATGTGGTGCGCGGCATTCCCTTGCTGCTCGTCATCTTCTGGGCGTACTTTTTCCTGCCCAGCATCACGGGGCATGAAAGCGGGCAATTCGGCACCATGCTGGCCGCCCTCGTCATCTTCGACGGCATCTACCTGGCCGAAATCGTGCGCGCCGGCGTGCAAGCCGTGCCCGCGGGCCAGGTGGAAGCGACGCGCTCGCTGGGCCTGGGTTACGTCGACAGCATGCGCACGGTGGTGCTGCCGCAGGCGCTGCGCCACATGCTGCCGTCGCTGGTGAACCAGTTCGTCTCGACCATCAAGGAAACCTCGCTCGGCTACATCATCGGCCTGGCCGAGGTGTCGTTCATCGCCTCGCAAGTCAATGGCCTGGTGCTGACGAAGCCCGTGCAAGTGTATTTCCTGCTGGGCATGACGTACTTTGTTTTGTGTTTCAGCCTGTCGCGTGCCGCCTTCTGGCTCGAGCGGCGCCAGGCCCGTGTCTTGAAAGCGGCTGCATGATTACCTTTGACAATGTCAACAAATACTATGGCAGTTATCACGCCCTGAACGGCATCAGCGAGCATGTGGCGAAGGGCGAGGTGCTGGTCGTGTGCGGCCCGTCCGGCTCGGGCAAGTCGACGCTGATCCGCACCATCAACCGGCTCGAAGCCATCGCCTCGGGGCGCATCACGCTGGCCGGCCAGGATATCCATGCGCCTGGCCTGGACGTGAATGCCTTGCGGGCGCAGATCGGCTTTGTCTTCCAGCAATTCAACCTGTTCCCCCATTTATCCGTGCTGGACAACTGCGCGCTGGCGCCGCAGCGCCTGCGTGGCCTGACGCGCAAGGAAGCGGAGGAGCGGGCGCTGGGCCTGCTCGACAGGGTGGGCCTGGCGCACAAGGCGCAGGCCATGCCGGCCGCCCTGTCCGGTGGCCAGCAGCAGCGGGTGGCGATCGCCCGCGCGCTGGCCATGCAGCCGCCGCTGATGCTGTTCGACGAACCGACCAGCGCGCTGGACCCGGAAATGGTGGGCGAAGTGCTGCAAGTGATGCGCGACCTGGCGCGCGATGGCATGACCATGGTCTGCGTCACGCACGAGATGGGCTTTGCGCGCGAGGTGGCGGACCGGGTCTGGTTCATGGATCACGGGCAAGTGCTGGAACGGGGCGCGCCCGGGGAGTTCTTTGCGCGTCCGCAGCATGCGCGTACGCGGCAATTCCTGTCCGATATCCGCACGCCGTTTGGCGTGCCGGGATGATTGAGCGGCTGTGTGCGTAAGCGAACGGTATTGCGCGGCCGGCAGGCGCACGCTAGGCAGGTGGCGCGTGGTGCGCCCGCAGCCGACCAGGAGGGCCGTATCATGTCACGCATCATCGCAGGTCATTTTCAGTTGCAGGAGCAGATCGACGCCGCGCGCGCCGCCCTGAACCAGGCGGGCTTTCCCGACAGCCGCATCAGCGCCTTCTTTGTCAACCAGCCGGGCCAGCATGATCTGCATGCGCTCGGCGGCGACCGCGACATCTCGCCGGGCGCCAGGGAGACGCCCGCAGGCGTGGTGGAAGGCGTGGCCGTGGGGGCCGCCGTGGGCGCCGGCATCGGCGCCGCCACCACGCTGGCGACGGGACCGCTGGGTCCGGTGGTGGGCGCGCTGGTGGGCGCCCACGTGGGTTCGCTGTACAGTTTTAACAAGATGAAAGAGGCGGGCGAGCCGGAAGGCAATGGCGAGAATGGCCGCCAGCCCCGACATCCGGGCATGCTGATCGCCGTGGCGCTGGGCGGCCTGGACGAACGCGAGCGGGCGCTCGAGGCGTTGCACCGGCTCGGCGCCGAGCATATCGAGGAGGCCGAAGGCACGATCGCGAATGGCGACTGGCACGACTTCGATCCGCTCAGCATTCCCGTGCTGGTGGCGTGAATCGGCGTGTCTGCCGCGGAAAATGCATAAATGCCGCGCTGCACGAATTTTAGGTATTATTCTTGTTAGTATTGGTAATCAATGCCGACAGGGATAGTTTCCGTGCGCCTGACGTGGCGTGGACCAGGGTGACTGCCCGTAATACTTGCCTCGCATGCTAACGAGTATGGATAGGAGGGCGCGTCATGACACAGGCATGGTTCATTCTGACACGGGCCGATGGGCGCGACATCTGCGCGCCCTCGCCGGCACAGCTGGCCGATGCGCTAGCCGAGGTCTACCGTGGCGGCGCAGCCACGCCGGACGGCAGCCCGGCCGCCGTCTTGTTGCGCTTTGGCTACGACGATGGCTTGATGTATCAAGTCGAGGTCGCTAGCGGAGGAGAAGTCACTTTCGAGGAATGGTCGGACCGCGATTGCGAGATCGCCCTGGCCAGTCCGCGCCACATGTCGGCCCTGCCGCAGGGCGACGCGCTGCAGCTGTGGCAGTGGCTGGCGCAGCGCCAGGTGGCGAAGATCCGCAGCCTGCCCTGGCAAGGTGGCTAGCCGCCTGCCTCGCAACGGACCCTAGTGCGCCATCATCACGGGGATGGTCATGCTGTGCAATATCGTGCGCGTGACGCCGCCCAGGATGGTTTCGCGCAGGCGCGAATGCCCGTACGCCCCCATCACCAGCAAATCGGCCGACAGGTCGGCCGCCTGCGACAGCAGGGCTTCGCCGATATCGCCGCGCCGCACGCCGCCCCCATCGAGCAGGTGCACGCGCGCTTCCACGCCGTGGCGCGCCAGGTATTGCGTCAGTTCCGCACCCGGCCGTTCGCCGTGCTCGGCCGCATGCACCTGGGCGTCGAAGATGGCCACGTGGACCTGGCCGGCGCGCTGCAGCAGGGGCAGGGCGGCGCTCACGGCACGGCTCGCTTCTTTGCTGGCATTCCAGGAAATGAGCACATTGCGCGCGGCCGCCGGCGGCGCCAGCAGGGGCAGTGGCGGCGCGTACGGCACGATCAGCACGGGCCGCCCCGAGTGCAGCAGCACGTAGGCGGGAAAGTCGCGCATCACGGATGGCGATTTATCCTTGGCATTGTATTGGCTGATCACCACCAGGTCCGCATAGCGGGCCAGCAGGCTGATGCCGCCTGCCGCCTCGTCGTCAACCACGCGCTGTTCGAACGAGGCGACGCCGGCCGTGCGCACCTGTTGCTCGAAACCATCGAGGGCGCGCGTGGCCCGTTCGCGCAGGAAATTCAAGTGCAGCGCCAGGTTCGGGTCGGCGTCGAGGTCGGGCTGGTTCTGGTACAGCAGGCGCGACACGCCCGTCAGGGCCACGCCCGTCAGGTGGCCGCCGCAAGCCTGGGCAATGCTGGCGGCCGCTTCGATGCGGGCGCCGCGCCCGGCACTGTCGTCGATGTGCAGCAGCACGGTTTTGTAGGTCATGACGTAGCCTCTCGCTGTGGAGTGACACCCATTCTGGCACAGTCCGGGGCACCGGCCGCGCACGACTGCGGCCGGCCGGTGGCGCTCAGCTCATGGCGATGATGATGATGTCGGCGTCGCAGTTGCGGTAATGAATCACGATGACGATGATGCGCCGCAGTTGCGCCGCTTTTTGCGCCACCTCGAGCATGGCGCGGCTGGCGCGGTTCTTCATGGTCACCTGCACTTGCGAGGCATCGCTGACGGGGATGCCCATGGCCTTCAGCGCCGCCTTGGGGTTGGCCATCAGGGCCAGCGCATGCTGCGGATCGAGTTCTGCCTGATGCACCGATTCCACGTCGCTCATGCCGGGATTGATGTCGTTGAACAAGTCCCTCAATGCTTCAGTGTCGTCCTGGATTTCCATCGCGTTCTCCCTGTGATTCCTGCCGTCAAGCAAGGTCTGCAAGACCCGCCTGTCGAGGTGCCATCACCTCACGGTGTAGTATGATTTTGGCAATTTCCTGCGTATGGAGACAGCGCAGACGAACGCTGCAATATGCAGGCTGAGCCTTTGATCTGGCGCAATGCCGCTTTCAAAAGGGCCACCTACACTTGACCCCACGCAGAACAACCATAACAAGCGGGGAGAGACAGCAATGAAGGAACAAAAGGTAGCGCTGGTCACGGGGGGCATGGGTGGCCTGGGCACGGCCCTGTGCCGGCGCCTGCATGATGCGGGTTTTGCCGTCGTGGCCGCGCATACGCCGGACAACCCGCGCGTGAAGGACTGGCTGGCGGGGCAGCATGCGCAGCACTATCATTTCCAGGCGCTGCCCGTCGACGTCACCGATTTCGCCGCCTGCAGCGACGCCGTCGGCCAGGTCGTGACGCAGTTCGGCCGCGTGGATGTGCTGGTCAACAATGCGGGCATCACGCGCGACCAGAGCATGCGCAAGATGGAATTGCCGCACTGGGCCGACGTCATGCGCACCAATCTCGACAGCCTGTTCAACATGAGCAAGCAGGTGCTCGAGCCGATGCTGGCCAACCGCTGGGGCCGCATCATCAACATTTCATCCGTCAATGGCCAGAAGGGGGCGTTTGGCCAGTGCAATTATGCGGCCGCCAAGGCGGGCGTGCATGGTTTCAGCAAGGCGCTGGCGCTGGAAGTGGCGCGTCACGGCATCACCGTCAATACGGTCTCGCCCGGCTATCTGCGCACGCAGATGGTGACGGCCGTGCCCGCCGACATCATGGAAACGAAGATCCTGCCGCAGATCCCGCTGGGCCGCCTGGGCGAGCCGGACGAGGTGGCCGCGCTGGTGGCCTACCTGGCGTCGGACGAGGCGGCGTTCGTGACGGGCGCGAATATCGCCATCAATGGCGGCCAGCACATGAGCTGATCGGCAACATGCTTGCAGCAGGGTAATGGCAGTGGAGGAGACGCGGCCGCCCAGGCCGGCGCGCAGACGCTGGCGGGTGGCCGATGGCAGCAAGAGCCTGTTCCCGTAGAGGAGTACATCGGCCGCTGATGTCAGCAGGAAAGTCGGCAGGAAACGCTCTCCACAGGAAGAGGTTCTGGGCAGGAAAACAACGGGGCAGGGCAGCGATACCTTGCCCTGTTGCGTTGTTGCAAGGTGACGCCAGGAGACATGAAGGGGCGCTGCGGGCGCGGTTCAGCGCTGCGCTTTTTCCAGCCGCGTCTGGCAATCGATGCACAGGCGGGCTTCCGGGCGGGCGTTCAGGCGCGACAGGCCGATGGCTTCGCCGCAGTTGTCGCACAGGCCATAGCTGCCGTCGGCAAACTTGGCCAGCGCGTGCTTGATGATGGCCAGCTGCGCCAGATTGTGTTCGGCCGCCTCGCTGACGAGGGCGTTCAGGGTGCGCACGCTGGCATTGTCGGCAGGCGACGCTTCGATTTCATTGAGCAGCGAGGCGCGCGCGTCCGCTTCCGCCGTTTCGTTCTCGATTTGTTCCAGCAGCGCCAGCTTGCGCTGCTCCAGCGCGCCGCGCAGGCGCTGTAGCTGGTCTTGCGGTAATCCATTCATGACCGTCACCCGGTAGGAGTCTCTCCTGTTATGGTAGTCCAAGATTGGCCGGTCTGCTTGCGCCAGCACCCGCGCCGCGTTTGAGGCGGCGCAGGTGGCGGCGGCGCATTCTATGCTGGTTTTTTTTCGCAGTTGATCATCCAGGCGACGCCGAACTGGTCTTTCAGCATGCCGAAGCGCTGTGCCCAGAAGGTTTCCTCCAGCGCCATCTGGATGGTGCCGTCACGCGCCAGCGCGGAGAAGACGCGTTCCGCTTCCGCCGGCGTGTCCACGCTCAGGCAGATCGAGCAGCCGTGCATGCCCTTGGCGCCATCCTCGGTACAGCCGCCATCCGAGCCCATCAGCATGGTGGAACCCAGCTGCACGGAGCCGTGCATGATCTTGTCGTACCAGTCTTCCTTGACCTGGTCCTGGGCCGGCGAGCCGCGATACGGCATCAGGCACAGGTTGTCGCCGCCCAGGTGCTGGCGGTAGTAGTCCAGCGCTTGCGCGCAATTGCCATTGAATTGCAAATACGGTTCGATACGCATGTTGGTCTCCTCTGGTCGCCCCGTTGACAGGATTGCCATGCGGGGACGTCACAGTATAGGCGCTGTCCGGCCGATTTCAATCAGTCCGGCGCCATCTCTTGCAGCCGCTCACGCACCTTGACCAAGGCGCCGAGGATGCGCTCGGGATTGCCGGCCAGGACGGCGCTGCCCATGTGCAACAAACTCGTGGCCAGGCTGATCCAGTGCCGCACGTCGTCGTTGCGGGCAATGCTCAGGCGTACCGTATCGAGCAGGCCGCTGAGCTGGCGCTGCGCCGTGTCCAGGCCCGCGACGGTGTGTCCGGCGGCATCGGCATACAGCTCGTTGGCTTGCTGGCGCAAGGCCACTTCCAGCGCGAAGACGGCTTGCGCCTGGCTGTGGCTGATGGCCTTGTCTCCCTGGCTGGCGCGCTTGCGGATGGCGCGCATGACGGCGCCATGCAGGGTGACGGCCGCCTGCGACAGGCTGTCGGCCAGCTGCTCGACGCGCATGGCGCTGCTGAGTGCCGCCTCGCGGCGTTCGCTGCCTACCGATCCATCCATGTCGTCTCCGTGGCTGTCGTGGCCATCATGGCAAGGCGCGCATGTTCGCGCGCCAGTGCCGCCAGCTGGCGGCGCGCCACGGTATGGCGCAGGCCGGCCTGCCGGTATTCTTCGCTCTTGCTTTGTTGCATGCTTTTCGCCAGCACGGCGAGCAGGCGCTGCTGCGGCGTGTCCGCATACGCGATTTCCACGTCCAGCAAGCCGAGCACCACGTCGCGCTCGTTGTCGCCGCTCTTGTCGTACAGCACCAGCAGGCTATCGAGCGCCGCCAGCAGCGCTTGCAGCGGCGCGTCGCCGTCGTGCAGCACCTGCGCCAGGCGCGCCTGCTGGCTGGCCGTGCCGCCCAGGCGGGACAATTGCTGCAGCAACAAGGTGTAGGCGCTGACGTGGCGGTCGTCGATGCCGCTGCCGGGCCAGGCGCGGATGGCGGCGCCGGCGCCAGCCAGTTCGGGCTGCACGTCGTAGGCATCGGCATGGGCCAGGCGGCCCAGCGCCTGCAGGTACAGCCGCACGGCCTGCGCCAGGCGCGCCACATCGGCTTGCGCGGCGCGGCGCTGGGCGTCGAGCAGGCGCTCGCGCGCATCCTCGGCGGGCGACAGGTAGGGACGGGCGCGCTGGTAGCTGTCCACGTGGCGCTGCGACAGTTCATTGAAGGTCGTCAGGGCGGCGTCGCCGGCGGCCAGGGCGCGCACCTGCGCCAGTGGCGTGTGCGTGGCGCAGCCGGACAGCAACATCAGCAGCAGTGGCAGGATGGCGATGGCGCCAAGGCGGACGGGCAGGGCGGACACGGCACCTCTCGACAGGGAATACTGTATGGAAAGGTATTGTGGTTCGGGCCGGCCCCGCGCGCCTTGTGCGGGCGCAAGCTCGCGGCGATCAGCCGGCCGTCAACTGCTCGCGCCAGCCCAGGCCGGCCACGGTATCGCCGCCGGGACGGTATTCGCAGCCGACCCAGCCCGCGTAGCCGACCTGGTCCAGCAGCCGGAACAGGTGGCGGTAGTTGATCTCGCCCGTGCCAGGCTCGTGGCGGCCCGGCGTGTCGGCGATCTGGATGTGGCGGATCAGGGGCAGCAGGGCGCGGATGGTGTTGCTCAGTTCGCCTTCCATGCGCTGCATGTGATAAATGTCATATTGCAGGAAGATGTTGCCGCGCTGGCAGTCGGCGATGATGTCGGCCGCCTGCTGGCTATGGTTGAGGAAGTAGCCGGGCATGTCGTAGCGGTTGATCGGCTCGATCAGAATATTGATGCCATGCGGGCGGCAGGCGTCGGCCGCATATTGCAGGTTGCCGATCAGGCTTTGCCGCGCCCGTTCCAGGCTCATGCCGGCCGGCACGATGCCGGACATGCAGTGCAACTGCTTCGCCCCCAGCGCCAGCGCATACTCGAGCGCCAGCTGCACGCCGGCGCGGAATTCCTCGCCCCGGCGCGGATCGCAGGCGACGCCCCGTTCGCCCCGCTCCCAGTCGCCGGGCGGCAGGTTGAACAGGGCCAGCTGCAGGCGGTGCTGCTCCAGCCGCGCCGCGATCTGGCGCGCCTCGACGGCATACGGAAACAGGAATTCCACGGCATCGAAGCCCGCCTTGCGCGCGGCGGCAAAGCGCTCGAGGAAGGGCAGTTCGGTAAACAGCAGGCTGAGGTTGGCGGCGAAGTTCGGCATGGTCTGGGCGCGAAGAGGACGATGAACACTATCCTAGCCCAAATCGCCAAATGGTGGCGTGCATGAAAAAACCGTTCCAGAAGCAAGTCCTGGAACGGTTTTTGTCGTCTTTTTGAGAAAGACAGACGCCGCCTGAAAGCGTAGCGGCTTGCAGGCCGCGTTTTAACGGCCGCGGCCGCCGGAGCGGTGATTGGCCGCCGAGCGTGGCGCATTGCCGCTGCGGTTGCCGCCGCCACCGCCACCCGATGGGCCGGCGCTGCGTGGCTTGGCGCCGCCGCCACCGGTTTTCACGCGCACGACGGCGCCAGCTGGGGCGCGGCTGTTGTTGCGGTGACCGCCGGTACCGCTGCGCAATTGCACAGGCTGGGCACGTGCCGTCGGGTCCGGTTCAAAACCGACGATGACTTCGCGCGGCAGGGTTTGCTTGATCAGCTTTTCGATGTCTTTCAACATTTCGTGCTCATCCACGCAGACCAGCGACACGGCTTCGCCCTTGGCGCCGGCACGGCCCGTGCGGCCGATGCGGTGCACATAGTCTTCCGGAATGTTCGGCAAGTCGTAGTTGACGACGTGCGGCAACTGGTCGATGTCGATGCCGCGCGCGGCGATGTCGGTGGCGACCAGCACTTGCAAGGTGCCATCCTTGAACTCGGACAGCGCGCGCGTGCGGGCCGACTGGCTCTTGTTGCCGTGGATGGCCAGGGCGCCGATGCCGTCCGCGCCCAGCTGCTCGACCAGCTTGTTCGCACCGTGCTTGGTGCGCGTAAAGACCAGCACTTGCGTCCAGTTGTTCGACTTGATCAGGTAGGACAGCATCGGGTGTTTCTTGTCGCGGTCGACCGGATGGATCTTTTGCTTGATCACTTCCACGGTCGAATTGCGGCGCGCCACTTCGATCATGGCTGGCTTGTTCAGCAAGCCGTCGGCCAGGGCCTTGATCTCTTCCGAGAAGGTGGCCGAGAACAGCAGGTTCTGGCGTTTCGGCGGCAGCACGGCCAGCACTTTCTTGATGTCGCGGATGAAGCCCATGTCGAGCATGCGGTCGGCTTCGTCGAGGATCAGGATTTCCACTTTCGACAGGTCGACGGTGCCCTGGCCCATGTGGTCGAGCAGGCGGCCCGGCGTGGCGACGAGGATGTCGACGCCATGCTTGAGCTGCTTGATTTGCGGGTTGATGCCGACGCCGCCGAAGATCACGGCCGAGTTCAGCTTGGTGTACTTGCTGTAGGCGCGCACGCTTTCCTCGACCTGCGCGGCGAGTTCGCGCGTCGGGGCCAGGATCAGCGCGCGGATCGGGCGCGTCGAGGTGTTGCTGGTGATGGCAGCGCCATTGGCGTCGGTCGACAGGCGGTGCAGCACGGGCAGGGTAAAGCCGGCCGTCTTGCCGGTACCGGTCTGTGCGCCGGCCAGCAAGTCGCCGCCAGCGAGCACGGCGGGAATCGCCTGCGACTGGATCGGGGTCGGCACGGTGTAGCCGTGTTCGGTAACGGCACGTACGATAGCGTCGGACAATCCGAGGGAGGAAAAGGACATGGTAACTTTATTGTGAGATCGGCCTGTCGCCATCGTGGGGCGCCAGTCGCAGGCAATCAGATTAGGGGTCGAAAGACAGCGGCAAGGGGACTGGTCATATGTGCCGCACACGCGAAGTATAACAGCCTTGCAAAAAAGCGTTCCAACTGTTTCAAGTTTGCAAGTCGCGGACGTGGCGGCGGGCCGCTTGTGCGACACGTGTCGCAAGTTTCGCTTGCATGCATGCGACGCGTGTCGCATAATTGTCTAATTCGTCACATGAGGGGAATTCCATGGCCACGCCATCCGTTACCGAACTGTCGTTATTAAAAGCTTTATGGAAGGAACAGCCCTTGTCGGCACGCGAACTGCATGCCCGGGTGGAAGAAGCGCTGGGCTGGTCGTTTTCATCGACGCGCAAGACGCTCGAGCGCATGCTGGAAAAGGCCATGCTGGTGCAGCGCAGCGTGCATGGCGTGCTCGTGTATGAAGCGAACGTGGACAAGGTGGCTACGCTGGCCGCCTTTGCCCACGACTTTGGCCGCCGCGTGATGGAGATCGACAGTCCTTTGCCGGTGAGTATGTTTACGGGCAGCAAGCTGGTGGACCAGCAGGAACTGGCCGCGCTGGAACAGATGCTGCACGACTGGCCGGCCGACCCCAAGGAGTAAGCGATGAGCTTGTTTACCCTGACTGTGTTGCAGGCAACGGTCGCCAGCCTGCTCGCCGGCTGGCTGCTGCAAGGCTTGCTGCACCTGGCGCAACGGCGCTGGCCCGTGCTGGCGGCGCAGCGCAGCGTGTGGCTGGGCGCCCAGCTGGTGCTGGCCGCCGCGTTTGTGCTGCCGCTGCTGCCAGACGCGCGGCAGCTGAGCGTGGTGCCCGAACTGAGTGTGCCCGTTTCCCTGGCTGGCGCGGCGCCCGGCGTGGCGCTGGCCATGGATGCGCCAGCTGCCGGGCTGCCATCCGGCACTGCCTGGCTGACCCTGGTGCCGGCCGCCTGGGGGCTGATCTATCTGCTGGGCGTCGCCTGCACGGCCTGGCGCTGGCAGCGTGGCCGCGCCATGTTGCGCACGCTGCTCGAGCTGGCGCAGCGGCGCCGGCTGCATGGCATGGACGTGCTGGAAGTGGACGCGCCGATCTCGCCGATGCTGGTGGGCGTATGGCGTCCCCGTCTGCTGTTGCCGGCGCACCTGGCGCAATTTACGCCGGAACAGCAGCAGCTGGTGATCGCCCATGAGCTGACCCATGCACGCCGCCACGACCCCTTGCTCCTGCTGCTGGCCACCATGCTGCAGGCGTTGCTGTGGTTCAATCCGGCCGCGCGCTGGCTGGCAGGCAAGCTGGCCTGGGCACAGGAGCTCGGTTGCGACCGCCAGGTACTGGCCGGCCGGCCCCCGCATCAGCGCCAGCAATATGCGGCGGCGCTGGTCAGGCAGCTGGGCCTGCAGACGCAGCCGCTGCCGGGACTGGCGTTTGGCGGCGGCCGCATGGCCGAGCGCCTGGTGCTGATGCGTAACGGGCAGGATCGCCTGCCTCCGGCCCTGCGGGCACTGACGGCGCTGCTGCTGTGCGCTATCGGCGCGGCCAGCCTGGCGCTGCAACCGGCGCTGGCGTGGACCGTGGCCACCACGCCGGCAGCCATGCTTGCCGCGCCGTCCACGGCGTCCACGGCGTGGCGCAATCCCCTGGACGTCATGCGCGTGACCGGCTTCTTTGGCGTGGTTCGCCAGCTGACGCCACACGGCCATAGCGGCATCGATCTGGGCGCCAGGCGCGGCACGCCCGTGCACGCGGCAAGCGACGGCATCGCCAGCGTCAGCGAAGATGCGCGCCTTGGCAAGGCCGTCCGCATCGACCATGGCGGTGGCGTCGAGTCCCTGTATGCCCATCTTGACCGGGTCGCGCTCACGACCGGCATGGCCGTCACGGCAGGGCAGGCCATCGGCACGGTGGGCGCTACAGGCCTGGCGACGGGGCCGCATCTGCATTTCCAGGTCACCCGCAACGGGCGCTTGCAGGATCCGCAGCAGTGGCTGGACGGTCTCGACGCGAATGCCTCGGCGCGCGCCTTGCGCATGCGCAAGGAGCAGTTCGGACGCTAGCCGGCGCGGCCAGGCCGCATGCTCCCGCCGGGCCGGCGCCATGCGCGCCGCCCGGCACCCCATCACCTTTCCGGAACCCCCCATGCGATTCAGTATATTGCTGTGCAGTCTCGCGCTGCCGTTGACGGCGCACGCGCGTGCCGATGATGGCGTTGCCCTTCCCGTCGTGCCGTCCGTCAGCGTCAAGGCCGACGCGGCGGGCCAGCGCCGCGACGACACGGTGGCGCGCATCGTCGTCGGCCACGATGAATTGATACGCCAGGGCGAGCGCAGCCTGGCCGATGCGTTGAAGCGCCTGCCCGGCCTGTCCATCGGCGGCGCGCCCGGCGGCGCCGCAGGCGCCACTGGCGGCCAAATCCAGATGCGCGGGCTGGGCCAGGGCTATACCTTGATCATGCTCAACGGCGTGCCCGTGCCGGCCGGCTTTTCGCTCGATGCGCTGGACCCGGAGCTGGTCGAGCGCGTGGAAATCATGCGCGCCGCCACGGCCGAGTTTTCCACGCAGGCGATCGCCGGGGCCATCAACATCGTGCTGAAGAAGGCGGCCGCGCGGCGCGAACGCACGTTCAAGCTGGGCGCATCGGCCAGCCACGGCATGCCGGCCGGCAGCGCCACCATGCAGCTGGCGGACAAGGCGGAGGCGCTGTCGTACGTGCTGGCCGGCACCGTCAGCCACACGGGACGCCGCGCGGCCATCGATGAGTGGAGCGGCGAGTTTGACGCCGATGGCGCGCCCGGCGTGCTGCGCCGCACGCCGCAGCGGGAGCGCGTCAGCGTCGACAGCATCGAACTGGCGCCGCGCCTGCAGTGGGCGCTGGAAGGCGAGGGCAGCCTGGCCTGGCAAAGCCTGTTGAATATCAGGCGCCTGTCCAGCCGTCGCCATGCGGGCGAGGTGGCGTACCTGGGCGGCCCCAGTGCGTATCCGGACAATGACAACGATTTCGCACAGGACAGCGGCACCGCGCGCAGCGACGTGCAATGGCTGCGCAAGCTCGCGCGCGGCGCCAGCCTCGACGTCAAGCTGGGCGCCAGCTTCCACCACCGCGCCAACGATTTCGTCTTCCTGGGACGTGGCCTTGACGGCGCGCTGCGCTCGACACACCTGGTCGATTCGGGCGTCGACGAAGTGGGCGTGCAGGCGAGCGGCAGCTATCGCCGGCCGCTGGGCGCGCAGCACACGCTGGCGGCGGGCTGGGACACGGGCTGGCGCCGGCGCCAGGATTTTCGCCGCGAGCAGCAGTTCGCGCCGGGCGCGCCGCCCGAGCTCTCGGACGAGGATTACACGGCCAGCGTGCGCCGCCTGGCCCTGTTCGCGCAGGACGAGTGGGAATTCTCGCCGCGCTGGTCGCTGTATCTGGGCTTGCGCTGGGAAGCCTTGCGCACGGCCAGCGCCACGGGCGGCGGCGCGCCCGTCGACGTGGGCTCGCAAGTGTGGAGCCCCTTGCTGCAAAGCCTGTGGAAGCTGCGCGGCCAGGACCAGCTGCGCCTGGCCGTCACGCGCACCTACAAGGCGCCCGAGATTTTCGAGCTGATGCCGCGCCGCTACACGGTCGACAATGGCAACAGCGCCACCAATCCCGACAACCAGGGCAATCCGGCCCTGCGGCCCGAGCTGGCATGGGGGCTGGACGCCGCCTACGAATACTACCTGGGCGAGGGCGCCATGCTGGGCGCCAGCGCCAGCGTGCGGCGCATCGACGGCGTGATGCTGGACCGCCTGTACCGGAACGACGGGCGCTGGGTGGTCACGCCCGTCAACCATGGCAGGGCGCTGGTGCGCGGCATCGAACTCGAAGCGAAGCTGCCCTTGGCGGCGCTGCTTGCCGGCGCGCCCGCGCTCGACCTGCGGGCCAACGTGGCGCGCAACTGGTCGCGGGTGGACGCCATCGCCGGCCCGGACAACCATCTCGACAGCCAGCTGCCGTGGAGCGCCAACTTCGGTGCGGACTACCGCCTGGCCGGCATGCCGCTGACCGTGGGCGGCAACCTGCATTACCAGGCGGGCGGGCGCTCGCGCACGTCCAGCGCGCTGCTGGCCTACCAGGGCGCCAAGCGCGAACTCGATGCGTACGCGCTGTGGCGGTTCAGCGACAGGCTGCGCTTGCGCCTGTCGGGCGCCAATTTGCTGGGGCAGCGCTACCGCACGCGCAGCTGGTATGCCGATGGCGCGGGCAGCATGCTGCGCACGGTCGACACGGGCAGCTACCGCACCCTGCGCGTGATGCTGGAAGGGGCGTTGTAGGCCTAGTCGTCCACCTCTTCGACGGCATACGCCACGCCCTGCGCATCGAGGTAGCCGCGCAGGGCGGGCAGGCCATGCCACGCGTCCGCCGCGCCGTACTGGCAGACGGACAGGCCGCCGGCGTCCAGCGCGACATCGACGTTCGGCATGGCGCCCGTATTGCCAGCCATGCGCAGTTCCCACGCCGGACCGCCATCGTGCCTGCGCCGCGCCTGCGGCAGCGTATCGAGCAGCTGCGCGATGTGCTGGCGCTGACCCGGTGTCAGGCGGGCCGCGATCCTGAATTCAAATCCCATGTTCTTCCCTTTCTCGTGCGGCTGTATTGCGGCTATTTTATATCATCGAAAAAATCGAACATAGCTTGGCATTCTTTCCGTTTTTGTTTTCAAAGTATCTCGTCCATACTGCATAGCACTGGCCCGGCACACACAGCGTCACGCAAGGGCAGGTGCAGGATCGCCGTACAACGACATCTCTTTTTCATGTTCAATTATTTTCACTAAGGAAAACATCATGCCTATCGCTACCGCCCAAGCCGCACAAAAACTGCTGACCGCCGACGATCACACCCTGATCATGATCGACCACCAGTCGCAGATGGCGTTTGCCACGCGCTCGATCGACCTGGCCCTGCTGCGCAACAATGCGGCGCTGGTGGCCAAGGCGGCGGCCGAATTCAAGGTGCCGACGATCCTGACGACGGTGGCCGCCAAATCGTTCTCCGGCCCCATCTTCGATGAAATCCAGTCCGTCTTCCCCGCGCAGGCGCCGATCGACCGCACCACCATGAACACCTGGGAAGATGCGCGCATCGCCGACAAGGTGAACGGCTACGGCAAGGGCAAGATCGTGCTGGCCGGCCTGTGGACTTCCGTCTGCATCGTCGGCCCCGCGCTGTCGGCGCTGGAGCAGGGCTTCGACGTCTATGTGATCGCCGACGCCAGCGGCGACGTCTCGGACGAAGCGCATGCGATGGCCATGCAGCGCATGATACAGGCGGGCGCGCAGCCGCTGACGTCCGTGCAATACTTGCTGGAACTGCAGCGCGACTGGGCCCGTGGCGAGACCTACAACGAGACGGTGGCGACGGCCGTGGCGCACGGCGGCGGCTATGGCCTGGGCCTGATCTACGCCAAATCCATGTTCAACGCCAGCGAAGGCCATTGATCTTTCATTGATATCGAACGGCCTGCCGCCCATGGGTGGGGCCGTGTCTTTCACCTGATACGGGAGTTCCCATGCACGCAAACACGATTTTACTCAATGGCCGCTTCCACACGGTCGACAGGACGCAGCCGATGGCGTCCGCCGTCGCCATCGCCGATGGCAAATTCCTCGCCGTCGGCGATGCAGAGGAGGTGATGCGCCATCGCGGTCCCGCCACGCAGGTGATCGACCTCGATGGCCGCACGGTGATTCCCGGCCTGAACGACTCGCACCTGCACCTGATACGCGGCGGCTTGAACTACAACCTGGAGCTGCGCTGGGAAGGTGTGCCCTCGCTGGCCGACGCCTTGCGCATGCTCAAGGAGCAGGCCTTGCGCACGCCGAACCCGCAATGGGTGCGCGTGGTGGGCGGCTGGACGGAATTCCAGTTCGCGGAAAAGCGCATGCCGACGCTCGATGAAATCAACGCGGCCGCGCCGGACACGCCCGTCTTCATCCTGCACCTGTACGACCGCGCCCTGCTGAACCGCGCCGCCCTGCGCGCCGTCGGCTACGACAAAAATACGCCGAATCCGCCGGGCGGCGAAATCGTGCGCGACGCGGCCGGCAACCCGACCGGCCTGCTGATCGCCCGGCCGAACGCCATGATCCTGTATGCGACCCTGGCGAAAGGCCCGAAGCTGCCGCTCGAATTGCAAGTCAATTCCACGCGCCAGTTCATGCGCGAACTGAATCGCTTGGGGCTGACCAGCGCCATCGACGCGGGCGGCGGCTTCCAGAACTATCCCGAGGATTACGCCGTCGTCGACGAGCTGGCGCAAAAGGAGCAGCTGACCATCCGCATCGCCTACAACCTGTTCACGCAGAACAAGGGCGCCGAACTGCAGGACTTCCAGAAGTGGACGGGCATGATCAAGCCCGGCGACGGCACGGATTTTTACCGCCACAACGGCGCCGGCGAAATGCTGGTCTTTTCCGCCGCCGATTTCGAGGATTTCCTCGAGCCGCGCCCCGAGCTGGCGGCCGGCATGGAAGACGAGCTGGAAAAGGTCGTGCGTCACCTGGTCGAGCAGCGCTGGCCGTTCCGCCTGCACGCCACCTACGACGAATCGATCAGCCGCATGCTCGACGTCTTTGAAAAGGTCAACCGCGACACGCCGTTCGGCGGCCTGCACTGGCTGTTCGACCATGCGGAAACCATCAGCCCGAAGAATATCGACCGCGTCAAGGCGCTGGGCGGCGGCCTGGCCATCCAGCACCGCATGGCTTTCCAGGGCGAGTATTTCGTCGAGCGCTATGGCGCCGACGCGGCGAAGGCGACGCCGCCCGTGCAGCGCATGCTCGATGCCGGCGTGCCCGTCGGCGGCGGCACGGACGCCACGCGGGTCGCCAGCTACAACCCGTGGACGGCGCTGTACTGGCTGGTCTCGGGGCGCACCGTGGGCGGCCTGGCCCTGACGGATGCGGCGGGGAGATTATCGCGCGACACGGCGCTGGAGCTGTGGACGGCGGGCAGCGCCTGGTTTTCTAGCGAGCATGGCAAGAAGGGGCGCATCCGTGTCGGCATGCTGGCCGACCTGTCCGTGCTGTCGGCCGATTACTTCAGCGTGCCGGAAGAAGCGATCAAGTCCATCGAATCCGTGCTGACCATGGTGGGCGGCAAGGTCGTCTACGGCCAGGCGGAATTCACGTCCCTGGCGCCGCCGGCGATTCCCGTGCTGCCCGAGTGGTCGCCCGTGCGCACGGTGCCCGGCCATTACCGGCCCGCGGCCAGGCCGGCGCAGGCCGCCATGCCGCACCAGTGCGCGGGCGCCTGCGGCGTGCATGCGCATGCCCACGACCGGGCGCGCAAGTCGGCCGTGCCGATTTCCGACTTTTCCGGCTTCTGGGGCACGCTCGGCTGCAGCTGCTTCGCCTTCTAGGAGAGTGACATGCGCTACCGGAAAGTGATGCTGGGCCTGCTGCTGGCCTTTGTCGTGGGTTTCGTCTGCCAGCTGGCGCATATCCCCGTGCCGGCGCCGCCCGTGCTGGGCGCCGCGCTGCTGGTGTTCCTGACCAGCTGCGGCTACTGGCTGACGGGTTTGTACCTGCAGCGCCGCGCAGAAGAAGCGCAGCGAGAGCAGCGGGGTGCGCCATGAACGTCATGCTGGCCGGATCGGTACTGGGCTTGCTGGTGGGGGCCGTGTGCCGCTGGTTCGACCTGCCGTCGCCCACGCCGCCCACGCCGACGGGTGCGGCGATGGTGGTGGCCATGACCCTGGGCTTTGTCGTGGCGGGGCAAATCAGCCTGTGAATGCAAAAAAACCGGCCAAGGCCGGTTTTTTTCTGACTGCCTGCACAGGCGTTACAGCACAGCTGCAAAACTGTCGCGAGCGGCGATGAATTGTGGCCGGGCAGCGCAACTGTACTTCAGTACAGTGGGCATCGCCGGCCGCAAGGCGCGCCGCGCAGCAGGTTTTGTCGGGTGTTATCAGGCGAAAGGCGTATCAGGCGAAAGGCGTGAGCAGCGTAATCATCTGGCCAAAGATCTTCGGGCTGGCGGCGATGACGTCGCCCTTGTACAGATATTCCGACTCGCCGTTGAATTCACCGACGATGCCGCCCGATTCCGTGATCATCAGGGCGCCAGCGGCGATATCCCAGGGCTTCAAGCCTTTTTCGTAGAAACCGTCCAGGCGGCCGCAGGCGACGTAGGCCAGGTCCAGCGCGGCCGAGCCGGCGCGGCGCACGCCCTGGCTGCGTTCGCCCATGATCTGGTACATCTTCAGGTATTCGTCGAGCGCGCGGGCGCTGCCGGCCACGTAGCCGGTGCCCAGCAGGGCGTTCGAGATGCGGTCGAGCTTGGTGACGCGGATGCGTTTTTCGTTCAGGTAGGCGCCGGCGCCCTTGGTGGCCGTGAACAGGTCGTTGCGTACCGGGTCATAGATGACGGCTTGCGTGACGATGCCGCGATGCGCGAGCGCGATCGAGACGCAGTATTGCGGGAAGCCGTGGATAAAGTTGGTGGTGCCGTCCAGCGGATCGATGATCCACTGATATTCATTCTCGTCGTGCGTGTTGGCGGAAGCGCCCGATTCCTCGCCCAGGATCGCGTGATCCGGGTAGGCTTTGGACAGCACCTCGATGATGGCTTGTTCGGCCGCCTGGTCGACGTCGGTGACGAAATCGTTATGTTGTTTTTCCGTGACGACGACGCGGTCGAGGTCAAAAGAGGCGCGATTGATGACGGCGGCGCCGCGGCGGGCGGCTTTGATCGCCGTATTGAGCATTGGGTGCATGTGAGCTTCCGTTAAAAGCACGCGACCGCCCAGCGTCGCCTTTCGGCGCCGGTACGATGGAGTGCAAGAATGAATTAAAGAGCGGAGCGGTGCCGAAGTGGTTAAAATCCCGGCCTGGAGTCAGCGTTTTGTGGCTCCGTTTTCCGAAATTTCCTGTATCGATACCGCGCAATAGCGCTATTTTAAATGAATCTGCCCGAAATCAACACGTCTCTTTTCAAACGCCTGCGATTTATTCTTGTCGAAACTAGTCGTCCTGGCAACATTGGCGGCGTCGCGCGCGCCATGAAAACGATGGGTTTTTCCGATCTGGTGCTGGTCAACCCGCGCTTTCCCGATGCCTTGACGGATGCGGAAGCGGTGGCTTTCGCCAGCGGCGCGCAGGACATCCTGGCCGGCGCGCGCATCGTCAGTTCCATCGCCGAGGCGCTCGAGGGCTGCAATTACGCGGCGGCCGTCTCGGCCCGCCTGCGCGAATTCTCGCCGCCCGTCACGGCGCCGCGCGCCATCGCGGCCCAGCTGGCGGCCGGCACGGACTTGCACGCGGCCGTCATCTTCGGCAACGAGCGCTTCGGCTTGCCCAACGAGATCGTCGAGCAGTGCAACGTGCTGATCAACATCCCCGCCAATCCCGAGTATTCCTCGCTGAACCTGTCGCAGGCGGCGCAGGTCGTCGCCTATGAGTGCCGCGTGGCGGCGCTCGATGCATCGGGCGAGGCGCCAGCGGCCAGCGCGGTCGGTTTCCATGGCGACGCGGCCAGCCTGGCCCAGGTCGACGGCATGTACGCGCATTTGCAGGAGGCGCTGGTTGCCATCGATTTCCTCGATGCCGAGAATCCGAAAAAGCTCATGCCAAGGTTGAAACGCCTGTTTTCGCGCACGGGGCTGGAGACGGAAGAAGTCAATATCCTGCGCGGCATCGCGCGGCATATCCTGGCGATGGCGAAAAAAGGCCCATGATAGAAACCCGGCTGCTGCGCCAGTTCATCGCCGTCGCCGAGGAACTGAATTTCCGCCGCGCGGCCGAACGGCTGCACATGGCGCAGCCGCCCCTGTCGCAGGCAATCCTGCGCCTGGAAGAGGCGCTTGGCTATCCCGTGTTCGAGCGCACGAACCGCAAGGTCAGTTTGACGCCAGCCGGCACGGCCTTCCTGGCCACGGCGCGCCAGGTGCTGCTGACACTGGAAGAAGGCGTGGCCGCCACGCGCCGCGTGGCGCAGGGCATCGAGGGGCACTTGCGCCTGAGTTTTATCCACATCACGCCCTACGCCCGCGTGCTCGAGGCCTTGCGCGCCTTCCGCGCCGCCTCGCCGGCCGTGCAATTCACCTTGCGCGAAGCGTCGACGCAGCAGCAGGTCGAGTGGCTGGAGCGGGGCGACGTGGATATCGCCCTGCTGCGCGCGCCCGGCCGCAGCACGCCGGGCTTGCGTTTCGAGCGCCTGTCCGGCGAAGACATCGTGATTGCGCTGCCATCTGCGCACCGCTGCGCGGGGCAGGCGCGCGTGGATCTGGCCGACCTGGCCGGCGATGATTTCGTCGCTTCGCCGCGCGAGCTGGGCCAGGGTTTCCACGACCAGTTGGCCAGCCTGTGCCTGCATGCGGGTTTCGTGCCCCGCGTGGTGCAGCAGGCGCGCCGCCTGCAAACGGTGCTGGGATTGGTGGCGGCCGGCTTCGGCGTGGCCCTGCTGCCGGCCAGCCTGGCCGCGTGCGCGCCAGCCGGCGTGAACATGCTGCCGCTGGAGAGCGACGCGCCCGAGGCGCTGCGCCAGCTCGACCTGTACATGGCGTGGGACCCGCAGCGCATTTCTCCCGTGCGCGAACGGCTGCTGGCGCAGCTGCGGCGGTCCGTTACCCAGCGAGACGCATGAAGTCTCATTCTAAGATAAAAAAGATATTTTACAGATGATGGCCCAGGGGCCAGCATGGCGCTTTGCCTGTACTGGAACCGCCATGTCCCTTGCTTCCCCCCCTGTTCCTGCGCCTGCCGCCGCGCGCGCCGCGGCGGCGCTGCCGCCCGCTATTTACCTGCTGTCCCTGTGCAGCTTTGCCTTTGGCCTGTCCGAATTCATCGCCGCCGGCCTGCTGTCGGGCATGGCGCGCGACCTGCACGCCAGCGTGGCGGCGGCCGGCGGCGCGATCGCCGCGTATGCGCTGGGGGCGGCCATCGGCGCGCCCATCCTGACGGCCGTGCTGGCGCGCCGGCCCACCCGCCAGGTGCTGGCGGCCACGATGATCGTGCTGGCGCTGGGCAGCGTGGCCATGGCGATGGCGCCGGGCCTGGGCGTGCTGCTGGGCGTGCGCTTTGCCGTCGGCCTCGCGCACGGGGTGTTCATGGCCGTCGCGTCGCACGCGGCCACCAGCCTGGTCGATCCGGGCCGCGCCGGAAGGGCGCTATCCATCGTCTGGCTGGGCCTGACCCTGGCGCTGGCCGGCGGCGTGCCGCTGGGAACCTGGCTGGGCGCCGTGTCGTCGTGGCGTTCGGTGTTTGCCGCCATCGGCGCGCTGGCCCTGTGCGGCGGCGCCGGTCTGCTGTGGGCCATGCCGCGCGCGCGCCAGCAGGCGCCGGCCGTGTCGGCCCTGGCCAGTCTGCGCGCCATCCTGCGCCCGCCGCTGCTGCTGGCGGCCGGCGTGGCGGCGCTGGTCAGCGTGGCCACCTTCAGCTTTTTCACGTATGTCTCGCCATTTCTGCTGCAGCTGGGCGGGCTCGGTGCGGGTTGGCTGGGCGCCGCCATGCTGTGCTTTGGCGTGTGCGCCATCGGCGGCAACCTGCTGGGCGGCTGGTGCGCGGATCGCGCCGACGCGCAGCGTTCCGCCGTGCTGGCCCTGGCCGCGCTGGCGCTCAATTTATCGCTCTTCTATCTGCTGCGCGGCCAGCCCGTCGCCTTGCTGGTCCTGTGCGGCAGCCTGGGCATGCTGTTCTTCGCCCTCGTGACCCTGTCCACCATGCGCCTGCTGCGCCTGGCGCAGCAGCATTGCCCGGGCAGCGACGCCGTGGCGGCCGGCTTGAACATCGCCGCCTTCAACCTGGGCACGGCCGCCGGCGGGGCGCTGGGCGGCATGCTGATCGTCGCCTTCGGCCTGGCCAGCATCGCCCTGGGCGGCGCGCTGGCGGCGCTGCTGGCCATGCTGGTGCTGTGGCTGCAGTGCCGGAAACTAGACGCGCCGCTCTAGTTTTTGCGCGCGGAAGCCTGCGTTCTTTGGCGTACACTGGCTTGCAAAAGGCAGGATAAAACAAGGGGAGACATGGGTATGCGACGCAGATCGTTTCTGAAGCTGGGCCTCATCGGCGCCTGTACGCTGGCGGCCGGCGGCGCCGCGTACCGCGCGGTGCGCGGGCCTGCGCCGCCCGGGCGTTTCGTGCTCGACGGCGAGGCGCGCGCGGCGCTGGCCGCCATCGTGCCGGCCATGCTGGGCGGCGCGCTGCCGCAGGACGCTGGCGCGCGGGCCGCGGCGCTCGACGGCGCCATCGTCGGCGTGCGCACGGCCATCCTCGGCTTGCCGCTGGCGGCGCAGCAGGAAGTGCAGGACCTGTTCGGCTTGCTGGCGCTGGCGCCGGCGCGGCGCTTCGTCGCCGGCGTGAAAGGCGGCTGGCGCGAAGCCGACCCGGCCCAGGTCAGCGCCTTTTTGCAGTCGTGGCGCACGCACCGCCTGGCCACCCTGCAGACGGCGTACCTGGCCCTGCATGACCTGATCCTCGGCGCCTGGTATGCCGATGCCGCCCACTGGGCCGCCATCGGCTATCCGGGCCCGCTGCCCGAACTGAGCTGACAAGGCCACCATGAGCACATCCCCCATACCCGATCCCGTCGCCGCCGGCATTGCCGCCGGCTGGAAAGTCATCGACGCCAGCACCGTGGCCGCCGACCGCACGCTGGAAGCCGACGTGGTCGTCATCGGCAGCGGCGCCGGCGGCGGCGTGACGGCGGAAATCCTCGCGCTGGCCGGCTTGAGCGTCCTGATCGTGGAGGAGGGCGGCCTGAAGTCCTCGCAAGACTTCAAGATGCGCGAGGCCGACGCCTATCCCGCCCTGTACCAGGAATCGGCCGCGCGCAAGACGCGCGACAAGGCGATCAATATCCTGCAGGGGCGCACCGTCGGCGGCTCGACCACCGTCAACTGGACTTCGAGCTTCCGCACGCCGCCCGGCACGCTCGAATACTGGCAGCGCCATTTCGGCCTGGCCGGCTATTCGGTGGACGCGATGGCGCCGTGGTTCTCCATGATGGAGCGGCGCCTGCACGTGAGCGACTGGGCCGCGCCGCCGAATGAAAACAACGACTTATTGCGCCGTGGCGCGACGGCGCTGGGCATCCCCACGGCCGCCATCCGGCGCAATGTGAACGGCTGCTGGAACCTCGGCTACTGCGGCATGGGCTGTCCGACGAACGCCAAGCAGTCGATGCTGGTGACGACGATCCCCGCGGCGCTGGCGCTGGGGGCGTCCCTGCTCGTGCATGCGCGCGCCGAGCGCTTCCTTTTCAAGGGTGAGCGCATCGACAGCCTGCAGGTGACGGCGCTCGACGTTGCCGGGCAGGCGCCGACGGGCGTGCGCATCACGGTGCGCGCCAAACACTTCGTGCTGGCCGGCGGCGCCATCAATTCGCCGGCGCTGCTGCTGCGCTCGCAGGCGCCCGACCCGCACGGTTTGCTGGGCCGGCGCACCTTCCTGCATCCGACGGTGATTTCGGCGGGCCTGTTCGCGCAGCGCGTCGACGCCTATGCGGGTGCGCCGCAGACGATTTATTCCGACCATTTCCTGCATGTGGCGCCCATCGACGGCGCCATCGGCTACAAGCTCGAGGCGCCGCCGCTGCACCCGCTGCTGATGGCCACCACCATGGGCGGCTTCGGCGACGAGCACGCGCGCATCATGCGCGAATTCCCCCATGCGCATGCCTTGCTGGCGCTGCTGCGCGACGGCTTTCACCATGACTCGGCCGGCGGCAGCGTGTCGGTCGACAGCTTCGGCGCGCCCGTGCTCGACTATCCGCTCACGCCCTTCCTCTGGGATGGCGTGCGGCGCGCGCTGCTGTCGATGGCGGAAATCCAGTTCGCCGCCGGCGCGCAGAGCGTGTATCCGGTGCATGAAATGGCCGGCCACTACACCAGCTGGACGCAGGCGAAGCAGGCCATCGGCGATTTGCCGCTCAAGGCCCTGCTGGCGCGCGTCGTGTCGGCCCACGTGATGGGCGGCTGCGCCATGTCCGACGATGCGCGCCTGGGCGTGACGGGCGCCGATGGCCGCTACCACGGCGTGCGCAACCTGTCCGTGCACGACGGCTCGCTGTTCCCCACCTCGATCGGCGCCAATCCGCAGCTGACCATCTATGCGCTGGCGGCGCGCCTGGCCAGCGGCCTGGCGCAGGAACTGACGGGCAAGCCGGCGCCCGTGCCCATGCCCGCATCCGCCGCCGCATGATCGCGCGCATCCTCCGCTGGCTGATGCTGCTGCAAGTGCTGGCCGTGCTGGGGGTGGCCTGCCTGGCCATGCGGGCCTGGGGCGTCGCGTCGCCCGCCGTGGCCGTGCTGCTGGCGCTGGCGCTGCTGCTGGCCGTGCGGGCGCTGATCGTGCTGCGCAATTTCCGGCAAAGCCGGCGCTTCGGCAGTCCCGTGCCGCCGGAGTATCAGCTGGGCGCCCTGGGCGCGGCGCGCCTGTTTTTCGGCGAGCTGCGCGCCACCCTGTGGACGTCGTCCTGGGGCATGCTGCGTCCGCGCCTGGCTGTGCTGGACGCCGCCGCGCCATCCGGGGGCTTGCCCGTGCTGCTGATCCACGGCTATGTGTGCAACCGCGGTTACTGGACGCGGCTGAGCGGCATGCTGGCGCGCGCCGGCATCGCGCACGACGCCGTCGACCTGGAACCGATCGGCGCCGATATCGAGGCCTTCGTGCCCCAGGTGGAGGTGGCCGTCGAGGCGCTGTGCGCGCGCACGGGCAGCGCGCAAGTCGTCGTGGTGGCGCACAGCATGGGCGGCCTGGTGGCGCGCGCCTGGCTGCGCCGCCATGGCGCGGCCCGTGTGGCCCGCGTCATCACCATCGGCACGCCGCACCACGGCACGCGGCTGGCCAACCTGGCGGCGGGCGCCAATGCGCGCCAGATGCGCCGCCTCAACGATGAGCCGGACAGCTGGCTGGCGCAGCTGGCCGCCGGCGAGCCGCCCGCGGTGCGCGCGCTGTTCACGTCGATCTACTCGCACCACGACAATATCGTTGCGCCGCAATCGTCCGCGCACCTGCCTGGTGCGCGCAATATCGCCCTGGGCGGCATCGGCCACGTGGCGTTGGCCAGCGACGCGCGCGTGCTGCGCCGGGTGCTGGCTGAAATCACTATCAAGTGCGAAGTCGTCAAGGCCCCTTGTACCCCCCATTTTGGCTGAGCAACGTGGCGTTTTGTCTGCATGGCAAGACTGTCGCTTTTAACTCTGCTGTTGCCTGTATTTAACGATATCGGGGCCAGAAATTACTGTTTTCCACAGACGTACTGTATTAAGCTAACGTCAGGAAGTAGCCGCCGGGAAATTGATTGCCGCGTCTGCCTGCGCCGTCCCGCTGAAATCCACGGACAAGATTTTTACCGGAATCTATGGCAAGATGTTGTAGGATTGTTATGTTACGCGCGCAAGCGGAAAATGGGCGCAAGCAAAAAATGGATCAACGCAGTTTTTATGGGGGGTGCTAATTGTCCGCACGTATCCTGATCATCGAAGATAACGCCACCAATATGGAATTGATGGTGTACCTGCTGCGCGCCTTCGGGTACACGCCGCTGGCCGCCTATGACGGCGAAGAGGGCGTGCGCATGGCGCGCAGCGAGTTGCCGGATTTGATCATCTGCGACGTGCATTTGCCCAAGCTCGACGGCTATGGCGTGGTGGCCGAGCTGAAGAAAGACCCGCTGCTGCGCAAGATTCCGGCCCTGGCCGTGACGGCGCTGGCCATGGTGGGCGACCGCGAGCGCCTGCTCGAAGCCGGTTTCAATGGCTATATCGGCAAACCGATCGAGCCCGACCTGTTCGTTGCGGAACTCGAATCTTTTTTACCCGGGGCGCCGTCGACGCCAGTTAAAAACGACATTGCCACTATCCTGATCGTTGACGATCATGTGCTGAACCGCGAGTTCCTCACCGCGCTGCTGGGCTATGGCGGCCACCGCCTGCTGGAAGCGGGGAATGGCACGGAAGGCCTGGAAATCATGCGTACCGAGCGGCCGGACCTGATCATTTCCGACATCCTCATGCCGAACATGGACGGCTACGAATTCGTCACGCGCGTGCATGAAGATCCGGCGCTGGCCGACGTGCCCATCATCTTTTATACGGCCACCTACCGCGAACAGGAAGCGATACTGCTGGCGCAGGCGTGCGGCGTGCGCTGGGTGCTGCCCAAGCCGTCCGATCCCGATGTCATCGTGCGCACCGTGAACGAGGCGCTGGGACTGGTCGCTCCGGCCGCGACCGCGCCGCCCGCCGCCGATGCCGGCCAGCTGGCCCGCGCGCCGGCCGCCGCGGGCAAGCTGGCCGGCATCGACAACCAGGTCAGCGGCTACCTCGACGAGCTGGAATCGAGCAGCCAGCAGATTTCGCAGCTGGCCAGCCAGGGCGAAGGCCAGGCGGCCATGCCGGAAGACCTGGCCATCATGACGGAGCGCCTGTCGCGCTCGCTGGCCAGCCTGCAAGCCGTGAGCCTGCGCCTGACGGCGCTGATCGAGCTGGGCATCGAACTGGGCGCCGAGCGCGATCCGCGCGCGCTGATCGAAGCGGGCTGCAAGGTGGCGCAGAATATCTGCGTCTCGAAATACGCGTGCATCGGCGTGCTGGAGCCGGGCGCCGAGAAGCTCAGCTATTTTTCCTCGTGCGGCACGGAGAAAAACCTCGAGCGCATCGCCAGCGCGCCGCGCACGGGCATCCTGAACCGCTTGCTGGAGCAGCGCCAGCCCTACCGGGTGAATGGCTTGAAAGGCGATCCCACGGCGCTGGGCCTGCCCGACACGCACCCGCCCGTGCACTCGTTCCTGGGCGTGGCCATCGCCTCGCGCGAGCGCAGCCACGGCTGGCTGTACCTGGTCGACAAGCTGGGCGCGAATGAATTTTCCGAAGTCGACGAGCGCGTCGCCGCCACGGTGGCGGCGCAGATCGCCGTCGCCTACGACAACCTGCTGCTGTATGACGAAATCAAGCGTCACCATGAACAGCTGACCCTGGACATGGCGGCGCGCATCCGCCTCGATGAAGACCTGCGCCGCTTCCGCCTGGCGATGGATGCCACGGCGGACGCGATTTTCCTCGTCGACCGCGCCGGCATGTGCTTTGTCGACGTCAACCAGACGGCGTGCCGCATGCTCGGCTTCGAGCGCGAGGATTTCCTGCGCGTGGGACCGGGCCGCGCACACGAGGGAGAGGCGCAGCTGGAAGAACTGTACAACAAGCTGCTGGCGGGCGACCAGGGCGGCCCCATGACGGAGCTGCAGCTGCAGCGCAAGGATGGCTCGCCGCTGTCGGTGGAAGTGCAGCGGCGCACCCTGCGCTCGGGCCAGAGCTGGATCCTGGTGGCCGTGGCGCGCGACATCACCGAGCGCAAGGACGCCGAACAGCGCCTGATGAAGCTGGCCCATTTCGATACCCTGACGGGCTTGCCGAACCGCAGCCAGTTCTACGCCTCGCTCACGCATTCGCTGGTGCAGGCGGCCGAACACCAGTGGGCCGTGGCCGTGCTGTTCATGGACGTGGACCGCTTCAAGAATGTGAACGACACCCTCGGCCACACCATCGGCGACGACCTGCTGCGCCAGTTTTCCAGCCGCCTGGTCGATTGCCTGCGCGTGCGCGACACCATCGGGCGCTTCGGCGGCGATGAATTTGCCGCCATCCTGGTGCTGCCCGAAGGCGCCCAGCACTCCGTGGGCGTGGTCGACAAGATCCGCGAAGCGATGCGCAAGCCCTTCGACTTGCAGGGCCACGAGGTGACGGTCACGGTCAGCATCGGCATTTCCGTGTATCCCGACGATGGCGTCGACGCCGACACCCTGATCCAGTATGCCGACACGGCCATGTACCGCGCCAAGGAAGCGGGGCGCGATGCCTTCCGCTTCTTCACGGCGGAGATGAATGCGCAGTCGATGGCCCGCCTGGACATGGAAAACGCCCTGCGGCGCGCCATCGACAACGAGGAATTCGTGCTCTTCTTCCAGCCCAAGGTGCATATCATTTCGGGCCGCATCAGCGGCGCCGAGGCGCTGATACGCTGGCGCCGGCCGGGCCACGGCATGGTCTCGCCGGCCCTGTTCATCCCCCTGCTGGAAGAGACGGGCCTCATCGTGCGGGTCGGCAACTGGGTGCTCGACGAGGCATGCAAGAAGATCAGCGAGTGGGGCGCCAGCAGCATCGGCCCCGTGCACCTGTCGGTGAACGTGTCGGGCATCCAGTTCTTCGTCGGCGGGCTGGAGGAAGAGGTGCTCAAGGCGATCCGCAAGCACGACATCGCGCCCGACCTGCTGGAACTGGAGCTGACGGAAAGCTCGCTGATGTCGAATGCCGAGGAAACCATCGCCGTGCTGCGCAACCTCAAGGCGCTGGGCATCCAGATTTCCATCGACGATTTCGGCACCGGCTATTCCAGCCTGGCCTACCTGAAGCGTTTCCCCATCGACAAGCTGAAGATCGACATCGCCTTCGTGCGCGAAGTGACGAGCAACCCGGACGACGCGGCCATCGTGCTGGCCATCATCAGCATGGCGCACAGCATGAAGCTGCAGGTGATCGCCGAAGGCGTGGAAAGCGATGCGCAGCTGGCCTACCTGCGCCGCCACGGCTGCGACGAGATGCAGGGCTATTATTTCAGCCGCCCCGTGCCGCAGGAAGAATTCGAACAGATGCTGATGGGCGGCAAGCTGCTGCAGGCGCCGCAGGACGCCGGCAGCGAAGAGCAGCAAACCCTGCTGATCGTCGACGACGATGTCTTCATGCTCGATGTGCTCAGCGACTTCCTGGCGCAGGACGGCTACCGCATCCTGACGGCGCAGACGGCGGCCGAGGGCTTCGACATCCTGGCGCGCCACAAGGTGCAGGTGATCCTGTGCGACCAGTGCATGCCGCTCATGAGCGGCACCGAATTCATGGAGCGCGTCAAGCACCTGTGCCCCGACACCTTCCGCATCATGCTGTCGGCGTTTGCCGACCTCACTCCCATCATGGCGGCCATCAACCGCGGCGCCGTCGACCGCTTCTACACCAAGCCGTGGAAGGGCGCCGTCCTGCGCGAGAATATCCGCGAAGGCTTCCGCCTGCATGGCTTGCTGCACGGCTCCGTGAAAGCGGCCGCCTGAGGCAGGGCACCGGCGTGCGCTGGCGCACGTTTAGAAGCGCATCTCTATCGAATTAGACTCCCGTCTCTAGTTTTGCTCACTAGAATAAAAAGCATCGATGAAGTGGCATGGTCTTTTATGACGGGAGCTGACGATGGTGAAGAAATTGAAGGAGCTGGCGGAAGACAAGGAGCTGGCAAGCGCCGTGCGCTCGTCCGCGCAGCAGATCTGGCAAGCCGGCCTCGGCGCCTTCGCCAAGGCGCAGGAAGAGGGCGGCCGCGTCTTTTCCAAGCTGGTCCAGGAAGGCACGCAATTCCAGAAACGGGCCGAAGACAAGGTTTCCGGCGTCAGCGACAGCGTGAGCAGGCTGGCCGATGGCGTGGGCAAGCAGGCCAGCGGTTCCTGGGACAAGCTCGAGCAGGTGTTCGAGGAGCGCGTCGCGCGCGCCCTGGCGACCATCGGCGTGCCCATGCAGCATGACATCGCCGCGCTGCATGCGAAGATCGATGCCCTGAGCCAGCAGGTGCTGGCGCTGTCCGGCAAGGCGCCACCAGCGGCGAAGGCGGCGGCCAGGTCCGCGTCCAAGGCCGCGCCGAAGGCGAAGGCCGTGGCGAAGCCGGCCGTGAAAGTGGTATCCAGGCCGGCCGCCAAGCTGGTCGCCCAACCGGTCGTGAAGGCGGCGCCCAAGGCCGTGGCGACGGCGGCCGCCGTCAAGGCGCCGGCGAAACCGGCGGCCAGGGCGGCAGCGAAACCCGCCGCCAAGCCTGTGGTCAAGGCCGCGGCGGGTGCCGCTGCCAGACCGGCGGCGAAGAAAAAGGCGCCGCCGGCCTGAGCGTGCGCCGTATCCCGTCCAGCCTGCTCGCGCAGGCTTTTTTTTTGTCGCTCCGTTTACACCGGCGCCGTCGGGCCGAGTGTTTCATTCTGGCTATCTTAGGTGGTATGCTTGAGGCAGAACACAGAGAGATTGCCCGCCATGCTACAAAAAGCACCACGTCGTACCCGCGAACGCATCCTGGAGTTGTCGCTGCGCCTGTTCAACGAGTTTGGTGAGCCGAATATCACGACCACCGTGATCGCGGAAGAGATGAATATTTCGCCGGGAAACCTGTACTACCACTTTCGCAACAAGGACGATATCGTCAACTCGATCTTCGTCCAGTTCGAGGCGGAGATCGAACGCATCCTGACCGTGCCCGACGGGCGCCGCTCGAATATCGAGGACGTCTGGCTGTACCTGCACCTGATGTTCGAGCTGATCTGGCGCTACCGCTTCTTCTACCGCGACCTCAACGATTTGCTGTCGCGTAACCGCAAGCTGGAACTGCATTTCAAGCTGATCCTGGCGCACAAGATCAAGGTGGCCACGCAGCTGTGCGAAGACTTGCGCAGCGAACAGTCGCTCGAGGCGTCGGACATGGAAATCGGCGCGATGGCGACGAATATGGTGGTCGTCGCCACCTACTGGCTATCGTACGAATACGTGCGCAACCCGCGCAAGTACAGCGAGCAGCAATCGATGTCCGATGCGCTGGCGCGCGGCTGCTACCAGGTGCTGTCGCTGATCGGGCCGTACCTGCGCAATGAAACGCATCTGTTGTTTCGAAAGTTGTCGGAAGAGTATGTGACCAAACTTAAAAACGACTGACGGGGGTTGCCGGCGCGCCAGCGTTGCCGGTAGCGCGGTCCGGACGTTATTCACGGGAGACATGGTATGGCCTGGAAACAATTCCCTTATCCTGACGCAGCCTATGTGTACACGGAACACAGCCTGGAAGCGGCCTGGCCGCGCCTGCATGCGGGCGATGTCGAGCCGTTTCCCCGGCACGCCGGCTTGCTGCAGGCCTGGCTGGCCTTCCATGCGGGCGACTTCGAAAAGGCCGCGAGGCTGGGCCTGGCCATCGGCGTGCCCGGCTATGCGGTGGCGCACAAGGCCACCTGCATCTACGCCACGCATCTGGAGTTGAGCGACAGCCACAAGCTGGACTTGTACGAGGAGGTGGCGGAACGGTGCGAGCGCCAGCAAAGCGAGCAGCCCGACAATCCGGCCGGCTATTACTGGCATGCCTACAGCCTGGGCCGCTATGCGCTGGGCACCTCCGTCGTCAAGGCCCTGGCGCAGGGCATGGGCGCGCGCGTGCGCAACAGCCTGGACCGCACGATGACCCTGGCGCCCATGCATGCCGAAGCGCATATCGCGTTTGGGATTTATCATACGGAAATTATCGACAAGGTCGGCGCCATGATCGGCAGCCTGACGTACGGCGCCAACAAGGACGACGGCTACCAGCATTTCAAGACGGCGCTGGCGCTGACGCCCCATTCGGCGCTGGCCCACAGCGAGTATGCGCGCGCCTTGAATATGCTCGATGGAAAGAAAAAGCTGGCGGAAGCGCTGGCCCTGTATGAACTGGCGGCCGACTGCGTGGCGGTCGACGCCAAGGAGCGCCTCGAAGTCGAGGCTGCGATTGATGAACTGAAAGAGTAAGGGAATGCTGTGATCAAGGCTTTATGTGTCTACTGTGGCGCCAATGCGGGCGTGACCCCGGACTATGCGATAGCGGCGCGCGAACTGGCACGCGTGCTGGTGGCGGAAAATATTTCACTCGTGTATGGCGGCGGCAATGTCGGCCTGATGGGCGTCATCGCCGATGAGGTGTTGCGTCTGGGCGGCGAGGTGACGGGCGTGATCCCGACCCAGCTGGTCGAGCGCGAAGTGGGCCACACGGGCTTGACGCGCCAGTTCATCGTGAAAGACATGCATGAACGCAAGGCCATGATGGCCAGCCTGGCCGACGCCTTCATCGCCATGCCTGGCGGCTACGGTACGCTGGAAGAGCTGTTCGAGATGCTGACCTGGGCCCAGCTGGGCCTGCACGCCAAGCCGATCGGCCTGCTCAATGTCGACCGGTTCTACGATGGCTTGATCGCCTTCGTGCAGAACGGCAAGGAGCAGGGCTTCATCCGCCCGCACCATGCGGCCTTCCTGAACAGCGATGCCGATCCGGCCGCGCTGGTGCAGCGGCTGAAGGAGTGCGCGCCGTAAGCTTGCGGGCTGGCCGTGCGGGTGCCGTCGGGTGCCCGGCGCCGCGCCGTCGCTGGCTGTTTTTCCTACAATGTGACAAGGGCCATGCACTGCGCAGTGCATGGCTTTTTTATTTCCGCACGGGAAAATTGATCGGGCTCAATGAATTAATTAATAAAAATATGTCCATAATATTTCTCTGGTGGCATGTTTTTTTGAAAATGAAGATGCTTTTTAAGCATGAGTGTGGTCTACTGGTATTGTTCAAAAGTTAGGAATATCGGACACCGACGAGCGTTGTACAGACTCCCAAAAAAAGGTGCCGATCCGTTTCAAGTTGCCACAGCCACGCTACTTCATCATCTCGAAAGGATGCTATTTTGAAACCCATGACCCTCTTGCGCGCGACCGCTGTCGCCGCCATTCTCGCCGCCGCCGGCGGTGCCCAGGCACAAACGACCACCATCGGCTTCGATTCGCTGGAACATCCTGGCATCTTCGGTTCCGTCTTCAACTCCTACTCCGAAGGCGGCTACAATTTCGACAGCAGCTTCCTGGGTCTGTTGAGCTCGGCGCACCAGAGCAGCTTCGCCTATGCCGGTTCGGCCGGCCTCGGTGCGACGGCCCTGTCGACGACGACGTTGAGCCGCGCCGACGGCGCCGCCTTCTCGCTGAGCTCGATCAGCCTGGCCGACTTCGTCAGCTTGCCCGGTTCCTTTGACGTGACCTTTGTCGGCCATCAAGTGGGCGGCGGCACGGTGACCCAGACGTTCAGCCTCGATGGCAGCCACAGCTTCAGCGACTATTCGTTCACCGGTTTCAACAATCTGCTGTCGGCAACGTGGCGCGAAGGCGCCTTGCACACCTTCCAGGTCGACAATATCACGGCCACCGTGAGCCCCGTGCCGGAACCGGCAACCTACGGCATGCTGCTGGGCGGCCTGGGCGTGCTGGCTTTCCTGCGCCGCCGCAAGAACGCTGCCTGAGCTTGAGCGCCGTGCCGGCCAGGCCAGCACAGCAATTAAAAAGCCGCCCGTTTGACCGGGCGGCTTTTTTTATGCGGACAGGCGCCGGCCATCATGACCACAGGCGCTGGCCGGACAGGTCGAGCTGGGTCAGGTACAGCCGCACATCGAATTCGTACTGGTGGTATTGCGGCTCCATATACGTGCACAGCTTGTAGAAAGCCTTGTCATGCTGTTTTTCCTTCACATGCGCCAGCTCGTGCACGGCGATCATGCGCAGGAATTCCAGCGGCACTTCCTTGAACATGGTGGCCACGCGGATTTCGTGCTTGGCCTTGAGCTTGCCGCCCTGCACGCGTGAAATGGACGTATGCAAGCCCAGCGCATGCTGGATCACATGGATCTTGCTGTCGAACGCCACTTTGTTGATGGGTTCGGCGTTGCGCAGGAATTCATTTTTCAAATCCTGCACGTACTGGTACAGCGCCTTGTCGTTGCGCACGTCATGCGCGCTCGGATAGCGTTTCAGCAGCACTTCGCCCAGCTTGTCTTGTGCGATCAGCTGTTGCACTTGCGATAGCGTCTGCTCGGAATAGGCGCTCAGGTATTTCAGGGATGGCTGCATGCGGGGAAGGGCGGGTCGGTCGGTCGAGGCGAGAATGTACCACAGCGTGGCGCCCTGCGCTGGGCCTGGCTACTGCCAGGCACGCTCCTGTCCATCCGGCTCCCATCGGGCCGGGCTCTTGGTCGAGCTCATCCGTATCAGTCTTCCTTCGCCGCAGCTATCTCCAACCTTGCTGAAATATAACTCTACCTGGATGCAACCTTATCCGCAGAATGTCACCCCCGCCAGGCGTGCCACTGTGGCACCGTCATGCTCCTTCCTCATTCATGTTTCCCCGTCATGTCAAGGAAATCACGCTACTCCGTCGTGTCAAGGAACGTCCAGACGTTCCCGGCATCCCGTCAAGGCTTACCCGTGGGCATCCCGGCCTTCCTGGGCGCACGGCGGCGCGCGGCGACGCTGACACACCATTGCGCGCCGCCGCCATTCCCGCTCCCGTACCTGCGTACGGCACGGCCCGTATTACCGAGCCGTGCGGCAAGGACGCCTCAAGCCTCGGGGCAACTCAGCCCTTGTCGTCCTCGTCCTTGCTGCCGGGCCTGCCCGCCCGGGATGGCTGCTCGGCGCTACCGCCGCGTGCCGCCGTGCCGCCGCGGCTTTCATTGGCGCGCTGGGCCGATTGCCGGCTCTCGCCGCCTTTGCGGCCGATTTCCGCCATGTGTTCGCGGTTGCGGCTGACGGCTTCGCCGCCTTTTTGCCCGGCCCGCCGCGCTTCTTCCGAATCGAACTCATGAGCGGTGCCTTTCTGGTGCGCCGCCTGGCCGCCCTTGCTGGCGATTTCGCGCTGCTGCTCTTCATTCATGGCGGCAAAGCCACGCTTGCTCGTGCCTTTGCCGGATTCGCCCGCCTTCTGGCTGCTGCCAGCCCCCTTGCCTTGTTCATTACCTTGATTGCTAGCCATGTTGCTCTCCTTGCTATCGAGTGGAAATCAGGTAGTCAATGTGCCTGGTCGGATTGCCTGCTGGTGTCGCGGCTGTGGCCAGCGCCGTCGCGATGACCGCTGACCTGCATTTTTTCGATCAATTCGCGCTGGCGCTGCGTGGCTTTCTCCGTTTCTTCGGCCGTCTTGCGCACCAGTTCATCGGCGAAGGCCACGGCCGTGCGGCTGGCCTCGGGTATGTGGGTTTCCGCCGTGCGGTTCATCTCGACATTGGCGTTGGCGACGAGATTGCCCAATTGCTGCTGGTACTGGCGCAGCTTGTCGCTGCCCAGTTGCAGCCGGGAAACCACCGACATGAACTCGCCAGTGTCGCGTGCGCACAGCAGCTGCTGGCTGGCATGGCTCCATTCCTGGAGCAGGTCATGTGCCAGCCGCAGATTGAGCTCGCTCATTTTCTGCGTCGTGTCGAACAGCTTGCGCGACAGTTCGGTGGCGAAGTTGAGCTGAGCTTCCAGGTGGGACTTCAGGGCGGGGCTGAGACTGGGAGTGATACTGTCTGTGAACATGTTCTACCTCAATGAAAATCTGGTCCGAGAAACACCCGGTGCACCGGATGCGACGTATGCTGCAACAAGCAAAGGGATAGACGCCGGACGGCGCGCCAGGTTCCACGCCAGATGCCGGTTTATGGGGGGGATGGTCGCTGGCAGGTAGAAAAATGCGGGGACTTTGCGCTAGATCAAATGGCGGTGAAATGGCACGCCTGCCGGGCGCTCCCATGCCGGCTGCGCGGAAAATGCCGGTTTATAAGCCCAGCCGTGCGACAATAGCCGGCTCGCGGCAGCGCAGCCGATGGCCGGCGCGCGTGGCTGAGCCGAGCATTGCCCTACTTTTTGCCTACTTTCGCGACCATGACGCATCCCGAATACATCCTGACCCTGTCCTGCCTGGACCAGCGCGGCATCGTGCACCGCGTGTCCGGCTTCCTTGCCGAACACGGCTGCAACATCCTCGATTCCGCCCAGTTCGGCGACCAGGAGTCCCAGCTGTTCTTCATGCGCGTGCATTTCGCGCTGGAAGACGGCGCCGTCAGCGACGCCCAGCTGCGCGCCGACTTTGCCGCCCTGTCGCAAACCATGCAGCTCAACGGTCAATTCCACGGTCAGTTGCACGATGCGCGCGTCAAGCCGCGCGTCATGCTGATGGTGTCGAAGATCGGCCATTGCCTGAACGATTTGCTGTTCCGCTACAAGAGCGGCTTGCTGAACGTGGAAATCCCCGCCATCGTCTCGAACCACATGGAGTTCTACCAGCTGGCGGCCAGCTACAATATTCCGTTCCACCACCTGCCGCTGGCGACCGGCGCGCCGGAGGCGGCCAAGCTGGCGCAGGAAGCGAAGATCATCGAGCTGATGGAGACCCACCGCATCGACCTGGTGGTGCTGGCGCGCTACATGCAGATCCTGTCGCCGGGCCTGTGCCAGGCGCTCGACGGGCGCGCCATCAATATCCACCATTCCTTCCTGCCCAGCTTCAAGGGCGCCAAGCCGTATGCGCAGGCGCATCACCGCGGCGTCAAGCTGATCGGCGCGACGGCGCACTTCGTCACGGGCGATCTGGACGAAGGCCCGATCATCGAGCAGGATGTCGAACGCGTCGACCACGCGATGGATGCCGACACGCTGACGGCCATCGGCCGCGACGTCGAATGCGTGGTGCTGGCGCGCGCCGTGAAATGGTTCGTCGAGCACCGCATCCTGAAAAATGGCGACAAGACGGTCGTCTTCCGCTAAATTGGCGGGCAGCATTTACTTACCTTATTGATTACCGAGACAGAAACACGATGGCCCTTAAAGCAACAATCTTCAAAGCCGATCTGCAGATCGCCGACATGGACCGCAATTACTACCAGGATCACGCGCTGACCCTGGCGCGCCACCCGTCCGAGACGGACGAACGCATGATGGTGCGCCTGCTGGCGTTCGCCATCCACGCCAACGAGGCGCTCACCTTCACCAAGGGCCTGTTCGACACGGAAGAGCCGGACCTGTGGCAGAAGGACTTGACGGGCGCCATCCAGCTGTGGATCGAAGTGGGCCAGCCCGACGAAAAGCGCATCCTGAAGGCGTGCGGACGTTCCGAGCAAGTGATCGTCTACAGCTATGGCTCCACCAGCCACATCTGGTGGAAGCAGATCGCCAATAAACTGGAACGGGCGAAGAACTTGACCGTGATCAACCTGCCATCCGAGGCGGCGCAAGACATGAGCAAGCTGGCGCAGCGCACCATGCAGCTGCAATGCACGATCCAGGATGGCCAGATCTGGCTGACCGATAGCGTCAATACGGTGCAGATCGACCGCGAACCGGTGAAGCCGGCGCGCTGATGTTCGGTCGTTACCCATGAAAAAGCCCGGAGCGTTCCGGGCTTTTGTCGTTGATCATGCTCAGTTCGGGCTGCTGCCCAGGCGCTTGATGCTGCTCGAACGCTGCATGCTGCGGCTGATGCGCGGGTCGCCGTAGTAGCTGACTTCGCCCGAACCGCCGATGCTGATGGTCAAGTCATCCTTGGCCCACACTTCCGCCTCGCCCGAGCCGCCGATGCTCACCTGCACGTCGTTCGCGGCCAGGCGGCCCGCCTGGATATTGCCGGAGCCGCCGATCGATGCGGTCAGTTGCTCCGTCTTGCCGCTGGCCTTGAAGCTGCCGCTGCCGCCGATGGAAATGGAGGTCATGCGGCTGTCGAGGTCGCGCGCGTTGATGGAGCCGGAGCCGCCCACGTCGAAGCGCAGTTTTTCGGCGCGCAAGCCCGTTGCCGTGATGTTGCCCGAACCGCCCACGCTGATGCGCTCCACCTGGCGCGCCTGGATGACGATGGTCAGGCTGCTCTGGCGGAAGTTGGCGTTGCGCTTGCCGGGACGGATGCGCAGGGTGCCGTTTTCCACGGCCGTGTCGATCAGCGGCAGGATATTGTCGTCGGCCTCGATGGTGACGCTGTCCGTGTTGCCGATACGCAATTCGACCGTGCCCGGCACATTCAGCGCCACGCCGTGGAAACTGCCCACTTCGCGCGTCTGCTTTTGCAGCTTGCCGCTGCCCTGGATGCTGTTGCCGGAGATCCAGTCCAGCGGCGACGCCAGCGCCGGCGCGGCGGGAACCGCCAGGGCGCAGGCGGCCAGCAGCAGGGCGCCTGCGGCGCGGCGATGGCGGGGTTGGAAAATTGCGTGTGTCATTCTTGCTCCCTGTTTAGAATTGGTATGCGTGCATGGTATGCCAGCGGGCCGCGTTTGCGTACCGCGCTGCGACAGACGGCAATGCTGGCGGCACAGAATGCAGGAGGATGCGACAGGATGGCATGAGGTATCATGCCGGTATTGGACATACGACGAACGGCACGCGCCGCTCACACTACTGGAATTACATGCTGATCATCACCATCAAACAGGGCAAGGAAAAGAGCTTGCTGGGCCAATCGTGGATCTACGCATCCGCGATTGAAAAAGTCGAAGGCAAGCCGCAGGAAAAAATGAAGCCCGGCTCGACGGCCATCGTGCAGAGCTCGTCGAAGCAGTTCATCGCCCGCGCCGCCTACAATTCGAAGTCGCAGATCCGCGCCCGCATCTGGAGTTTCAAGGAAGACGAGCCCGTCGACCACGCGCTGATCAAGCGCCGCGTCAAGGCCGCCATCGAGAAAAAGCTGCCAGCCATCAAGAAGGCGGGCGAGAACCAGCTGTTGACCCTGATCAAGGGAGAGGACGAGGGCTTGCCGGGCCTGGTGGTGCAGCTGTTCGGCGGCGCGCAAGGCTATCTGATCTGCGAATTCAACGCCGGCGGCGTCGACGCGTGGAAAGTGGCCATCGTGCAATCGCTGATGGCTTCCACGGGCTGCGCGAACGTGTACGAGCGCTGCGATGACCTGATGCGCAAGGGCGAAGGCTTGCCGCTGATCGACGGCGCGCTGGCCGGCGAGGAACCGCCCGACGAAGTCATGCTGACGGATAACGGCGTGCGCTATGCGCTGGACCTGAAGACGGGACACAAGAGCAAGTTCCGCTGAGAATGGCGGTAGACAAAAAAGCCGGCGCGAGCCGGCTTTTTGACGTCTGCTACTCGAGCGGCACGCTGCGGTATTTATTGACTTCCAGGGCCGACACCGCCGGCGCATCATTGCCCCACGAGGCGCGCAGGTAGGTGACCACGGCCGCCACCTCGCGGTCGTCCATCACGGGGCCGAACGGTGGCATGCCGTAGGGGCGCGGGTTGCCGGCTGTTCCGGGCGCGAAGCCGCCGTTGAGCACGAGGCGGATGGCGTTCACTGCCGAGACCGTCGTCAGCGCGCGGTTGCCGGCCAATGGCGGATAGCCGGGCGGCACGCCCTTGCCGTCGGCCTGGTGGCAGCTCGCGCATTGCGCCTCGTACAATTTCGCGCCCAGCGCCAGTTGCTGCCGACCTTGCTCGGACGCGTCGCGCGGCGTGCGCGGCGCCGGCCGGGCCGGGCCGGGCAGGCTTTTCAGGTACACGGCCATCGCCTGCACGTCGGCGCCGCTCATGTGCTGCAGGCTTTGCCGCACCACCTCGGCCATGGGGCCGAAGACGGTGGCGCGCGGCGAGACGCCCGTTTGCAGCAATTCCACGATATGCGCCGTGTCCCAGTCGCCCAGGCCCGCTTCCGCATCCGACGTCAGCGAAGGCGCATACCAGCCCAGCATGGGGATCAGGCCGCCCGACAGGCCGTCGTCGCTGCCGCCCAAGGTAGTGCGGCTGCTATGGCAGGCGCTGCAGTGGCCCAGGCCCTGCACCAGATAGGCGCCGCGGTTCCACTCCATGCTGTGCGTCGTGAGCGGCTGGTACACGCCCGGCTTGAAATACAGCGCGCGCCAGGCGGCCAGCGCGATCTGCTGGTTGTAGGGGAAGCGCAGTTCGTGCGGCAGGCTGGCCTGCCTGTGCGCCGGCACGCTCTGGAAATACGCGTACAAGGCGTCGCTGTCTTCGCGCTGCACCTTCGTGTAGTTGGTGTACGGAAAGGCCGGATACAGCAGACGGCCATCCTTCGATTTGCCGTTATGGATGGCGCGCCAGAAGTCGTCGGCCGTCCAGCTGCCGATGCCCGTTTCCCTGTCGGCCGTGATGTTGGGCGACATCACCTTGCCGAATGGCGTTTGCAAGGCGCGTCCGCCGGCGTACGGCACGCCGCCGCGCGTCGTGTGGCAAGCCATGCAGTCGCCCGCCTTGGCCAGGTAGGCGCCGCGCGCGACCAGCTGCTCTTTTCCCAATGTACTGGCGGCGGCCGGCGGCCCGACGTCGTCCGCGGGCCACAGCAGGAATCTGGCGCCGGCCGCGACGATGGCGACGCCGGCAATCGCGATCGGCCATTTCTTCATGGCGCCACCTGCGCGCCGGAGCCCGGCACGCCGCCGCAGTGCAGCGGCAGCGGCACGGCGATGTTTTCCGCGGGGCGGGCGTCGGCACTGGCCACTTGCGTGCCCAGCCAGGCCGAGACGGCGCCCACGTCCGCGTCCGACAGGCGTTCGGCGACTTGCGCCATGCAGTCGGGCGCGTGGGCGCGGCGCTTGCCGTTCTTCCACGCGCCGAACTGGGCGTTGATATAGTCGCGCGGCAAGCCCAGCAAGCCGGGGATGGCGGGCGCCACGCCGGCCAGCTTTTCGCCATGGCAGGCGATGCAGGCGGGAATCTTCTTGCCGCTGTCGCCTTGCAGCACCAGCTGGCGGCCCCGCGCCAGGGCGGCCGCACCGGCATTGCTGGGCTGGGCCGGCGGCGGGGCAGGGTGGTGTGCCGCAAAGTAGTCGGCGATTTCGCGCAAGTAGGCGTCCGGCAAGTGCTCCACCATATAGTTCATCATCGGATACTGGCGCCGTCCTTCGCGGAAATTGAGCAGCTGGTTGTACAGGTAGCCGGCCGGCTTGCCGGCGATGCGGGGAAAGAAGGCGTCGTGCTTTTCCTGTTGCGCATGGCAAGCCGTGCATGCCTTGATGCGCTGTTCCAGGCTGTCGTGGCTGGCGGAAATGGTGGCGGGCGCGGCCAGCGCCAGGGTGGGCAGCGCGATGGCCAAGGCCAGCATGCAGAGGGTGTGCCGTGGCAGGGAAAGTCGCATGGAAAGTGGCATGGGAAGATAAGCTGTCTCGTCGGTCGATGGCGCGTGCCGGTGTTGCTGCCCGGATGTTGTTACCCTAGCATATACTGGGCGCTGTGATTGGGACAGGATCAGTTTTGCAATAAAACTACGGATCAGTTTGAGGGAGCACGGTTGAAACGCTATGAAGAGTTGGCGGAGGAGGTCGCCGCCATGATCAGCACGCAGCTGTTGCTGCCTGGTGACAAGTTGCCATCCGTGCGCCAGCAACATGCGCGGCGCGGCGTCAGTCCGTCGACCGTGTTCCAGGCATATTATTTACTGGAAGCGCGCGGCATGATCGTCTCGCGACCCCGCTCCGGCTATTACGTGGCGCCGCAGCGCGCCGCGCTGGCGCCCGAGCCGGACAGTTCCCGTCCGCTCGACGCCAGCACCACGGTCGATGTCAGCGACCTCGTGTTTGAAGTGCTGGGCGCCGTCGGCGCGCGCGACATCGTGCCGTTCGGCTCGGCGTTTCCCAGCCCCGATTTGTTTCCAATGGAGAAGTTGGCGCGGGCCGTCTCGGCCAGCATGCGCCGCCTCGACCCGTGGAGCACGGTCACGGATTTATCGCTGGGCAATGCGGAACTGCGGCGCCAGATCGCGCTGCGCTACCAGCTCGACGGCGTGCTCGTTTCCAGCGACGATATCGTCATCACGAATGGCGCGCTGGAAGCGCTGAACCTGTGCCTGCAAGCCGTCACGCGGCCTGGCGACACGGTGTTGATCGAATCACCCAGCTTCTATGCCTGCCTGCAGGCGCTGGAGCGGCTGGAACTCAAGGCCGTCGAGATCGCCACCAGCCCGCGCGACGGCGTCGACCTGGCGGCGCTGGAAGAGTTGCTGCAGCGCCACCAGCCCAAGGCGTGCTGGCTGATGACGAATTTCCAGAATCCCCTCGGCAGTTTGATGCCGCCGGAAAAGAAGCGCGCACTGGTGGCGTTGCTGGCGCGCCACGGCGTGCCGCTGATCGAGGATGATGTGTATGGCGAGCTGTATTTCGGCAAGCAGCGTCCGGGCTTGACGAAAAGCTACGACAGCGCGGGCATGGTCATGCATTGCAGCTCGTTTTCCAAGACCCTGGCGCCCGGTTTCCGCCTGGGCTGGGCCGTGGCAGGACGCCATGCGCGCCGGGTCGAGCGATTGAAGCTGACCACCAGCCTGTCGGCGCCGATCCCGCTGCAGATGGCGCTGGCCGATTACCTGGCGCAGGGCGGCTACGACCGCCATTTGCGCCAGCTGCGCCTGACCCTGGCGGCGCAGCAAAACACCATGCTGCAAGCCATCGCCGTGCATTTTCCGCCGGGCACCCGCGTCACGCGCCCGCAGGGCGGCTATTTCGTCTGGGTCGAGATGCCGGCCAGCGTCGACGCGCTGGCCATGCACCGCAGCGCGCTGGCGGCCGGCATCAGCATCGCGCCCGGTCCCATCTTTTCCGCCACGCGCGCATTTCGCCACTGCATCCGCCTCAATTACGGCCACCCGTGGACGCCACGGCTGGAAGAGGCCATCGCCACCCTGGGACGGCTGGCGCGGGCGCAGCCTGGCGGGGAATAAAAAATCCCTTCCGTCAGCACGTGTTTCATTCCAAAAAGAAATATTACTGTTATATTGATGTATCTATAACTAATGATGGGAAAGATAATGGATAACTCGCAGCCGGAAGTGGGTCGTACGCAGGATACGACGATCGCCATCCTGTCCCATATTGGCGGCCTGTTCACCAGCTGGGTGGCGCCGCTGATCATTTACCTGATCAAGAAGGACGATGCGGACAAGTTCTCGGCCGAGAATGCCAAGGAAGCGCTGAATTTCCAGATCACCCTGATCCTCTGGTACATCCTGTGCTTCATCCTGACCTTCGTCATCATCGGCATCTTCCTGTTCTGGCTGGTGGCGCTGGGCAATCTGGTGTTTTCCATCATTGCCGCCGTCAAGGCCAGCAACGGCATCGTCTACCGCTATCCGCTGACCTGGCGCCCGGTCAAGTAAAACCGTGCCGCGCCGCCCCGCTTCAGCCGGGGCGGCCGGGCAGCGCGAGGAATGCCGCGAAGTCGGGCGCCACCGTCGTGGCGGCGCCTGTCTCGTGCGACCACAGCACGACCACGGGTTCGCCTGCCGAACCCGTTTGCGCATAGTCAAAGCAATAGTAATCGCCGGTGCCGAACTGGGCGAAAGGTAGCAGGCTATCGGCATCGCTGGCATTCCCGCCCACCATCTCCAGCCATTCCCGCCAGTCCGCGCGGTAATGGCGCTCGATCGATTCCCACGTCTTGCGCGCATTGGCCGCGTCGTAGACGGGAAACACGCACAAGGCGCCCAGCGCGCGGCCATTGTTCGCCAGCAGCCATTGCACGTAGGATGCGGGCAGCGTCCGGCCCAGCGCCTCTTCGGCGGCGGCGATCGCTGCCGGGGTGGTGCCGATGGAGGTGTTTTTGCGCATGATACAGTGCGGCTGTAGCGGCCAGCGAGGCTGGCTCAGGCTGGCGCGGGCGGGGCGGATGGCGGCGTGCTGGCGCGCGCGGTTTTTTGCGGCGCGACCTTGCCGCCGTCGGCGATCCAGCGGCGGTACACGCGCAGCGCCACTTGCGCATCGTCGGCCGCGTACAGGATCTGCTTTTCCGTCAGGCGCGAGGTGGCCCAGTTGGTGGTGGAGATTTTTTTCGATTTCTGCAGGTGCAGGCCGAAGAACTTGGCCACGGCCGTCTTCGCGCCCAGGTCGTTGCGCTGGCCGCCGCGCAGGGCGACGGACAGGTCGAGCACTTGTGCCGGAGCAATGCCCAGCTTGGTGCGCAGGCGCTTGACGTCGTCGGACAGGCCGAAGCCCACCTTCAGGGTCGTGGTCGATTCGAGGATGGCTTTCAGTTCGGCCAGGGCTGGTGCCGGCGTGCTGCCCACCTGGAACAGGTAGGCGATGTCGTCGGTGGCCAGCTGGATCAGATGCGGCCCCGTGGACGACTCGCCCTTGACGAAGGTCGGCTTCGATTCCGTGTCGAAGCCGATGGCATCGGCTGCCAGCAGGGCGGCCATGGCCGCCTGTGCGTCATCGCTGGTGCGCACCAGCTTGACATGGTCGAGTTCGATTCCCTGGTAGGGCGGCAGTGGCGGCGCGGCGGCTGTGTCCATGAAACCGGATCAGCCTTTGCGCGAGAATTTCGCGGTCAGCTGATTCAGTTTTTCCAGGCGCAAACGGTTCGCCTCTTCGGCGGCGGCCGCGTCGCGCTCGGCTTTCTTGCGCTCGGCTTCCTTCTTGAAGCGCTGCTGCAACACTTGCGTGGCGTGGTCGCGGTGGGTTTGCGTCACTTCCGCGCCGGCGGTGCCGTCGAGGTCGTAGCGTACCTTGGCTTTTTCCATCACGCGCAGGTAGCGCAGCGAACCCGTGTGGATGCCCAGCGCCGTGCGCATCAGCTTGCGGTCCAGCTCCGGCAGGCGCGCCAGGATCTGCTTGTCGATACCGATCGACAAGGGCAGGCAATCGCGGAAAGGCGGGAATTGCTCCTGGAACTGCTTCAGCAGGGCGCGCGCGGTCAAACCGGCGGGCGCCGCAGTGGCCGTGGCGGCCGGTGCCGCCGCTGGGGCTGCATCGACTGGCGTGTCAGGAGTGGTGGCTTGCTGGTCTGGCGTGGAGCTGGTCATCGACATCATTGGTTGGGCTATAAAAGGGGAGCATAGCACGCGCCACAGGCAAGTGCATTGTCTTTTTTGGCAACTTGCCCCGCGATATGCATGGGCACGCCTGCTCGCACACAGCGCGAAAGACGGGAAATGTGTATAATGTCGGCTTGCGCTGATGACTGGACCCTGTTTTAACGGTCTGGCTCAGGTGTGCAGGGGATAGGAGCAGTGCGGTGCAGGGCCATCATTATTGATATTTTTGATATCGGATATTTCGCTTATCAATTATCCAGATAACTGGCCTTCGTGCATAATCTTGCTCTCCGCTGTGTCTTCACTGAACAACAATAGATTCAAGCCCGTTCTGGTACGGGCTTTTTTTCATTCCGCAATGTACATCGCTTATTTATCTGACCCGGCTTCGGCCCCGCCGCTCCCGTTACGGGATGCGCGGGCTTTGAACGCTCCGATAGACAGGCGCCGCTGCCTTTGACGGCAGCCGCAACAACACGCTCCATCGAGTCCGGTTTCGCAGGCTTAGGTGGAATCATTCACTTCGCGCCGACACCATCTGGTCTCGCATTAAGAGATATCTCATGAAGAATACGCCAAAAACTTTAACGTTGTCCGCCAAGGCGCCTCGCCCAGCCGCGGCGCCACTTGCCGTACCGAAAACGACTTTATCTTACTTCATCGATAATGCGCAAGCGAATCCGGAAGCTACCGTCACGACGGCGCCGACCGTCGTCACCGTGGTGAAGAAAAGCCGCTCGCGCCTGGCTGCCGTGCCGCCGGCCGACGCGGCTGCGGAAGCACCGCCTGCCGCGCCCGTGGCCGACGCTGCCGAGGCCGTAGAAGCGGCGCCCGCCAAGGCGCCTAGCGTGAAGGTCGCCCCGAGCGCCAAGGCCGCGCCCGCGCCGCGCAAGGTCAGCGAAAGCGCCGCCACGAATAAGGTCGTGACGGCTGCCCGTTCGAAAGTCGTGCGCGCCAAGCCGGAAGCGGCGCCCGTGACCATCATCACCGGTGCGCAAGTGGTCAGCAAGACCACGGATGCCGACGCCCTGGCCGCCATCGATACGTCGAATTACTTCCTGCCGACCGTCAAGGTACCGGGCCGCCGTGGCCGTAAACCCAGCGAATTCACGCCGGAAAACGATGAAGTGGCGGCACTGAACGCCGTCGAACGGGCCGAGCTGAAGGCCGTGTCGAAAGCGCGCGACCGCAAGGCCAAGGGCGGCCTGGCCGATGCGCTGGGCGATCCGGAAGCCTCGGCAGCGGACCTGGAACGCCGCCGCAAGCAAATCACGGGCTTGATCAACATGGGCAAGGAACGCGGCTTCCTCACCTATGCCGAGATCAATGACCAATTGCCGGAAAACATCATCGATCCGGAAGCGATCGAAGGCATCATCGCCACGTTCAACGACATGGGCATCGCCGTCTACGAGCGCGCCCCTGACGCGGAAAGCCTGTTGCTGACAGACAACGTCGCCACCGTCACCAGCGACGATGAAGTGGAAGCGGCTGCCGCCACGGCGCTGTCGACGGTCGACTCCGACTTTGGACGCACCACCGACCCCGTGCGCATGTACATGCGTGAAATGGGTGCCGTGGCGCTGCTGACGCGCGAAGGCGAGATCGAGATCGCCAAGCGCATCGAAGGCGGCTTGAAGGACATGATCCAGGCCATTTCCGCCTGCCCGACGACGATCGGCGAGATCGTTGCGCTGTCGCAAAAAATCGCGCGCGACGAAATCAAGGTCGATGAAGTGGTCGACGGCTTTGTCGACCTGAACGAAAGCAATGCCCCGGCGCCGGCCGCTGCCGCCGCGCCCGCCGCCGCCAGCGGTGACGACGAGGAAGAGGAAGAAGAAGCCGAGGAAGAGGACGGCGACGCCAATGGCGGCGCGGCCGGTTTCTCCAGCGAACAGCTGGCCCAGCTGAAAAAGAATGCGTTGGAGAAATTCAACGTCATTTCGACGCAGTACGACAAGATGCGCAAGGCGCCCGAGGGTTACAACTCGAAAGCCTACATCAAGGCGCAGGAAGCCATTTCGCAGGAACTGCTGGGCATCCGCTTCACGGCCAAGGTCGTGGAAAAGCTGTGCGACACCCTGCGCGGCCAGATGGAAGAAGTGCGCCACATCGAGCGCGCCGTGCTGGAACTGTGCGTGAACAAATGCGGCATGCCGCGCGCCCACTTCATCAAGGTCTTCCCGGGCAACGAATGCGACCTGGAATGGGTCGACCGCGAAGTCGACTGCAAGTATCCGTACAGCGCCATCCTCAGCCGCAACGTGCCTGCCGTCAAGGAACTGCAAAAGAAGATGATCGACCTGCAGGCGCGCGTGGCCCTGCCGCTGGCTGACTTGCGCAAGATCAACAAGCAGATGGCGGCCGGCGAGAAGCGCGCCCGTCACGCGAAACGCGAAATGACGGTGGCCAACTTGCGCCTGGTGATTTCGATCGCCAAGAAATACATCAACCGCGGCTTGCAATTCCTCGACCTGATCCAGGAAGGCAACATCGGCTTGCTGAAGGCGGTCGATAAATTCGAATACCGCCGCGGCTACAAGTTCTCGACCTACGCCACATGGTGGATCCGCCAGGCCATCACGCGTTCGATCGCCGACATGGCCCGCACCATCCGCGTGCCGGTGCACATGATCGAAACGATCAACAAGATGAACCGCATCTCGCGCCAGATCATGCAGGAAACGGGCAGCGAGCCGGACCTGGCGACCCTGGCCGTCAAGATGGAAATGCCGGAAAACAAGGTGCGCGAGATCATGAAGATCGCGAAAGAGCCGATTTCCATGGAAACGCCGATGGGCGAAGATGGCGATTCGCAACTGGGCGACTTCATCGAAGACAACACCACCCTGGCGCCGCTGGACGCCGCGCTGCACGCGTCGATGCGCAACGTGATCAAGGAAGTGCTGGACTCCCTGACGCCGCGCGAAGCGAAAGTGCTGCGCATGCGTTATGGCGTGGAAATGTCGAACGACCACACCTTGGAAGAAGTGGGCAAGCAGTTCGACGTGACGCGCGAGCGTATCCGCCAGATCGAAGCGAAAGCCATGAGCAAGCTGCGCCAGCCTTCGCGTTCGGATAAATTGAAGACTTTCTTGACGCAGAATTAAGCAGTCAAAAAAAAGAGGCGCAAGCCTCTTTTTTTTCGTCTGTAGCGATGCCGCGTTACAGCAGGTGCCGGCGCTGGCCCAGCAGGCCGGCGCGGAAGTGGCGCCGCGCGCGGTACAGGACCGCGCCGCTGGCGGCGGCGAGGACGGTCATGAAGAACCAGTCCAGCGGGTTGCGGCGCGGCGGCGCCGGCGCCGCCTGCGATGGCACGGCGAAGGCCTGGAATTTGTGTCCCGTGTAGACGGCGCCCACCACCAGGCCGGCGTCCGTGATCTTGTTGGTCAGGTACAGGCCGTCGTCGCGGCGGCGCACCGTCATCACGCCGTCCTTGTACACAAAGGTCATCGGTTCGAAGCCATTGATGCTGACGCTGCCAACGACGTGTCCCGCCGCATTCACGGCCGTGGCGTAGCTGTCGCCCTGGCCGATCATGGCGCCGAGGTCGATCATGCGCCGGCCATCCCAGGCAAACGCATGCCAGCGGCGCTTGTCCGTTTCCGCGGCGCCCACGACGAGGCCCGCGTCATTGATGGCGGTGGCCGAGCTGATGCGCCCGCCCGGCAGGGTGCCGATTTCCTGCATGCCCGTGCCGGGGCGGTAGATGAAGGCGCGGCGGTAGCCATCGCCGCGCTGGGCCGTGCCCACCACCACGCCATGATTGTTCAGGCCGCTCGCATAGCTGCTGGCGCCGCCCAGGGTGCCCAGGTCTTGCAGGCTGTGGTCGGCTTTCGTCACATAGGCGTGGAAATCGCCGCCGCTCGTATCGGCATAGCCGGCCACCGTGCCGTCGCGCGCGATGGCCGTGGCGTAACTGCTGCTGCCGCCCAGGGTGCCGAGGTCGCGCATGCCGCCCGCCACGTCATAACGGAAGGCGTGCCAGGCGCCGCTGGCCGTTTGCGAGGACCCCACCACCACGCCATGGGCATTGATGGCCTTGGTAAAGCCTTCATCGCCGCCCAGGGTGCCCAGTTCGCGGATCTGGCCATGCTGGTAGGTGACGGCGCGGCGCCGTCCCGCTTCTTCCATGATGATGCCGGCCACCAGTCCCGCCGGGTTCAGGTCGGACGCGATGCTGCCATTGCCGTCTTTTTCGCCAAAGCCGTGTTCGGCATGGATGGCGGCGCTGGCGGCGGGAATGGCCGCCAGCAGGAACAGGCCGAGGAGCGGGGCGCAAGCGCGGGAGTGGCGTGGCGGCATGATAGTTTCCTCAAAGAAAAAACTCACTATACTTTTTTACGCCGCCATTGCATACCTAATTTGCTACTATTTTTAGTAATATTTCGCGTTTCATCACGATACGTCCGCCACGCGCTCCCTGCTTTGCGGCAGGTGGATGGCCAGCGCCGTGCCCTGGCCCGCCTGGCTGTCGATGCGCAGCTCGCCGCCCAGCGCGTGCACGCGTTCGCGTATGCTTTTCAGGCCGAAGGCGGCCCGCTTGCCGTCGTCGCCCGGCTGCATGCCGATGCCGTTGTCGCTGATGCGCAGCAGAATCGCGTCGTGTTCCTGCGCCAGCGCCACTTCCACTTCGCTCGCTTGCGCGTGGCGCACGATGTTCGACAGCGATTCCTGCAGGACGCGGAAGATGGCCGACGTCTGGCGCTGGTCCAGGCCCAGGTGGGGCGCGTCGCTGGCGATGTGCAGCCGGTAGCGGATGGCGCCGCGGCCTTCCATCTGGCGTATCAGCCATTCGGCGGCCGGGCCCAGGCCCAGCTCCAGGGTACTCGGATGCAAGTCGTTGATGATGGTGCGCACGGAGCGGATGGTGGCGTCGATGGTGTCGAGCACGCGCTGCGCATGGCTGTGCAGGCGCGGATGGGTGCCCGCCGTGCGCGCATGCAGCAGCGACACGTCGATGCGCAGCACCATCAGGTTCTGCCCCAGGTCGTCGTGGATGTCGAGCGCGATGCGCCGGCGCTCCTCTTCCTTGATGGTCTGCTGGTGGTCGGACAGTTCGCGCAGCTGGGCCAGCGAGCGCTGCAGGTTTTCCTCGTTGCGCTTGCTGTCGGTGATGTCGATGGCCATGGCGATGATCATCTGCGGCCGGCCTTCGGCGTCGAACACGGGTTTCTTGTGCGTCTGCACCAGGCGGTTTTCCTGCAGCTGGGCGTTCCACACCAGCTCTTCGCGGATCACCACGCTACGGCTGGCAAACGCTTCCCGGTCCGCCGTGTGGAAGCCCGCACTCTGGTCGCTGGGAAAGTGCTGTATGTCGCGCCCTTCGGCGATGTCCTGGAAGCACACGCCCCATTGCTGTTCGCAGGCCTGGTTCATCAGCACGATGCGCGACTCGGCATCCTTGAGGAACAGCGACAGCGGCATCATCGAGATGATGTCCTGCAGCCGTTCCTCGCTGCGCGCCAGCGCCGCTTCCGTCTGCGCGCGCATGGCGATCTCGGCGGACAGGCGGGCATTCACGTCCTGCAGCTGGGCCGTGCGCAGGGCCACGCGGCTTTCCAGTTCCGCATGGGCGATGCTCAGCGCGTGTTCGGCGCGTTTTTGTTCGGTGATGTCGCTGGCAAGCACGAGGGCGCCCGTCAGGGTGCCGTGCCGGTCGTACAGGCGGCGCCCGCTGAGTATGGCCCAGCGCTCCGTGCCGTCCGTATGCCAGTAGTGGAGTTCTCCCATGCAACTCTGCCCCGCCGTCTGGCGTAGCGGGCACAGCCGTTGCAAGGTGGCCTCGTCATAGAACTCGTCCATGGAGTGGCCCAGCAGTTGGTCGAGGGGGACGCCCAGCATGTGGCCCAGGCGCTGGTTGACGTGCAGGATCTGGCCTTGCGCATCCGTTTGCCACATGCCGTCCTGGGCCGTCTCGGCCAGGTCGCGGTAGCGCATGGCGCTGGCGTCGAGCTGCTGGCGCGTGCTGACGAGATGGGTGCGCAGCCGGCGCAGCAGCCACAGGGCGATGCTGGCGGCGGCCAGCAGCAGCAAGGCCAGCCATACGTGTTCCCAGAAGTCGAGGGCTTGCCAGGCCGCGCCCGCAAGCCAGCCCAGCATGATGAGGATCAGCGCGGCACATGCGGCACTCAGCGTTTCAATCGACCATTTACTCATCCGCGCTCCTGGCGTCATGGTTGGCCGCTGCGGTGCGCGTGGCGCCGGAGTGGGAAAAGTATTCGACGCTAGTGTAATACCAATTGTTGTTTTATTGAGAATATTTTTCCAGCAGGAAATCAAGGGGCCGGCCCTGGCTGCGCCGGCCCCATTTTCTTGCCCGTCTGGCTGTCCTAGCCCGTGTTGCGCAGGCCGGCCGCCACGCCGTTGATCGACAGCTGGATGCCGCGGTGCACGCGTTCATCGATCTTGCTTTCCGCCGACAGTGCGCGGTTGCGTTTGATTAACTCCACCTGCAAGTGGTTGAGCGGGTCGAGGTAGGCGAAGCGGTTCTGGATGGAGCGGGCCAGCAGCGGGTTGCCGGCCAGGCGTTCCGTGTTGCCCGTGATCAGCTCCAGGCATTGCAGGGTAGTGCCATGCTCGTCCGTGATGCGCTTGTAGATGCGCTCGCGCAAGCCCTGGTCGGCCACCAGTTCCGCGTAGCGCGAGGCAATCGCCAGGTCCGTCTTGGCCAGCACCATGTCCATGTTCGACAGCAGGGTGGCGAAGAACGGCCACTGCGCGTACATGGCGCGCAGGGTGGCGATCTTGTCGTCCTTCGACGCTGTCTCGCCGTCATTGATCCAGGCGTGGATGGCGCTGCCAAAGCCGAACCAGCCCGGCAGCAGTAAACGGCACTGCCCCCAGGAAAAGCCCCAGGGAATGGCGCGCAAGTCTTCGATGCGCTGGTTGGCCTTGCGCGAGGCGGGGCGCGAACCGAGGTTCAGCTCGGCAATTTCGGCGATTGGCGTGGCCGAGAAGAAATACTCGGTAAACCCCGGCGTTTCATACACGAGGTCGCGATAGGCCTTGTAGGCCAGGTTCGACAGTTCCGCCATCACGCCCTCGAAGCGCGCCAGCTGGCTGTTGCGGGCCGGGTTGACCTCTTGCGGCGCCAGGCTCGCTTCCAGCGTGGCGGCAACCAGCAATTCCAGGTTGCGCCGGCCGATTTCCGCGTTGGAAAACTTCGAGGCGATGATCTCGCCCTGTTCCGTCAGGCGGATCTGCCCGTTGACGGTGCCCGGCGGCTGGGCCAGGATGGCTTCGTAGCTGGGGCCGCCACCACGGCCCACCGTGCCGCCGCGGCCATGGAACAGGCGCAGCTTGACGCCAGCCTTCCGGAAGTCGGCCACCAGCGCCAGTTCCGCCTTGTACAGTTCCCAGTTCGACGTGAGGAAGCCGCCATCCTTGTTCGAATCGGAATAGCCGAGCATGACTTCCTGCAACTGTCCCTGTTTGGCGATCAATTGCCGGACCAGGGGCAAGGCCATCACGCGGCCCATGATGCCGGCCGCGCGCTGCAGGTCGGGGATGGTTTCGAACAGGGGAATGACCATCAGCTCGCACGTGCTCTCGCCAGCATGCCAGTCGGTGCGCAGCAAGCCCGTTTCTTTTTGCAGCAGCAACACTTCCAGCAAGTCGGACACGGTTTCCGTGTGCGAGATGATGTAGTTGCGGATCGCCCGCGCGCCGTAGCGCTGGCGGATGTCGCGCGCCGCGCGCAGGATCGCCAGCTCGGAATCCGTTTCCGCGTCGTAGGCGATGTAGGGCGAGTACAGCAGGCGCGGCTGCGCCAGTTCATTCAGCAGCAGCGCTTCCTTGGCGTCTTCCGCCAGGGCCGCATAGTCGGGCGCCACGCCGCTCTTGGCGAACAGGTCGGCCAGCACGCGCTCGTGCACGTCGGAGGTCTGGCGCATGTCGAGCGACGCCAGGTGGAAGCCGAAGATGTCGGCCGCGCGCGCCAGCGTGGCCAGGCGCGGGCGCACGAGGGCCGCGCCATGGTGCGCTTCGAGCGAGGCGACGATGGTGCGCAGGTCGGCGACAAACGCGGCCGCGTCCGGGTAGGCGGCGGCCGGCCCCACTTCCTTGCGCAGGATGTTGGTGGCGCCCAGGGCGCGCGCGGTAGCGGCCAGGCGCGCATAGATGCCGATCAGTGCGCGGCGGTACGGTTCGTCGCTGCGGTGCGGCGAGGCGTCCGGCGACTGGTCGGCCAGCGCCTGCAGTTCGCCGCTGACGCCCACCATCAGGGTCGAGACGGACAGTTCCGCGCCCAGCGTGTGCACTTCGTCGAGGTAAAAGTCGAGGATGGTGGTGGCGTGGCGCGCCAGCGCATGCTGCATGGTGCCCGCGTTGACGTTCGGATTGCCGTCGCGGTCGCCGCCGATCCAGCTGCCCATCTGCACGTAGGCGGCATTGATGGGCTCGATCGTGCCGTCGCCGTTCGGATATTCGGCGGCGATGTCGTCCTCGATGTCGTCGTACAGGCCCGGCAGCTCGCGCAGGAAGGTGATGCGGTAATAGGACAGGGCGTTTTCGATCTCGTCGGCCACCGTCAGCTTCGAATAGCGCAGCATGCGCGTCTGCCACAGCGTGGATACGCGCGAGCGCAGCAGCTGCATGTTGGCGTGCCGCTCCTTCGGCGTCAGCGGCAGGTCGCGCTCGGCCAGCAGGCGGGCGATGTCGTGCTCGGCGTCGAGGATGCTCTTGCGCTGCACTTCCGTCGGGTGGGCCGTCAGCACGGGCGCGATCAGCGCGTCCTGGAAGAAGGTGTCGACCGTCTTGCGCGGCACGCCGGCGGCGTGCAGTTTTTTCAGCGCGAAGCTGACGCTGCCCTTTTGCGCGGGCGAACCGGCCAGCAGGTGCGCGCGGCGGCGGCGGATGTGGTGCTGGTCTTCCGCAATGTTGGCCAGGTGCGAAAAGTAGGAAAAGGCGCGCACGACGGAAATCGTCTGTTCGCGGCTCAGTTCCTTCAGCATGGCGTCCAGTTCCAGCGCCGCGTCCGCGTCCGCTTCGCGGCGGAAGCGCACCGAGGTCTGGCGGATGGTTTCCACCACGTTGAAGACGGCGTCGCCTTCCTGTTCGCGCAGCACGTCGCCCAGCAGGCGGCCCAGCAGGCGGATATCTTCTTTCAGCGGCGCGTCCTTGTCGGCAGGGACCGGGGCGGCGGTTTCGGGTGCTACGGCGTCATTGAGCATAATAAAGAGCCAAAGTAGGTGTAAAAGCAAGGGAATGAGGATCGCACCGGGCGTTTAGCCGCAGGGGGGAGGGGGCGCATGATAAAATTTGTGGTCTTCAACATGGACGCTAGCCTGACTTGGCCTTCTAGGCAAAGGGATAACGATTATAGCGACGCCAGAGCCCATTTCGATACGAATTGATATCTGGCAACGACAATCGCAGCGACAATCGCAACGACAATGACAATGACCGCGAAAGAACTTGTTTTGAAAGCATCCGAATTGACCCCGAACGAATTGAAGCCGACCATTCCCGCCCGCCTGGTGATCGCGTCGCGCGAGAGCCGTCTTGCCATGTGGCAAGCCGAGCATGTGCGTGCGCGCCTGGCCGCACTGTATCCGCAGTGTAGCGTCGAAATTCTCGGCATGACCACACGCGGCGACCAGATTCTCGACCGCGCCTTGTCCAAGGTAGGCGGCAAGGGCCTGTTCGTCAAGGAACTGGAAGTGGCGATGGAGGAAGGGCGCGCCGACCTGGCCGTGCATTCGCTGAAAGACGTGCCGATGGAGTTGCCCGAAGGCTTTGCGCTGGCCGCCATCCTCGAGCGCGAAGACCCGCGCGACGCCTTTGTCTCCAACGATTACGCCAGCCTGGCCGAGCTGCCGCACGGCGCCGTCGTGGGCACGAGCAGCCTGCGCCGCCAGTCGCTGATCGCCGCGCGCTTCCCGCACCTGACCATCCTGCCGCTGCGCGGCAACCTCGACACGCGTTTGGGCAAGCTCGACCGTGGCGATTACGCGGCCATCATCCTGGCCGCCGCCGGCCTGAAGCGCCTGGGCCTGGCGTCGCGCATCCGCGCCGTGCTGGCGCCGGAAGACAGCCTGCCGGCCGCCGGCCAGGGCGCCATGGCGATCGAGATCCGCGGCCAGCGCGCCGACGGCGTCGACCTGGCGGCCCTGCTGGCGCCGCTGAACCACGCGGCCACGGCGCAAGCCGTCACGGCCGAGCGCAAGGTGTCGAAGATTTTCGGCGGCAGCTGCCAGATTCCGCTGGCCGCGTTTGCCACCGTCGACGGCGACAGCATGCGCCTGCGCGCCATGGTCGCCACGCCCGATGGCGCGCGCATGGCCAGCGCCGACGTGACTGGCGCCGCTGCCGCGCCGGAACTGCTGGGCGAGCAGGTGGCCGAGCTGCTGCGCGGGCAGGACGCCGCCGGCATCCTCGCTTCGTGCGCTATCACTCCCGACAACCATGAAGGCCTGGCGCCGCATGCCTGACAGCGTGGTGATCACGCGGCCCGCGGCGCAGGCGGGGCCGCTGGCCGCCAAGGTCGCGGCGCTGGGCTTGCCGGTGACGCGATTGCCGCTGCTGGAAATCCATGCGCTCGATGGCGAGCGGGAATGCGCGCACCTGCTGGCCGTGCTGGCCCGCCTGGCCGACTATGACCTGGTGGCATTCGTCTCGCCGAACGCCATCGACTGCGTCTTTGCGCACTTGCGCGCCTGGCCGGCCGGCTTGCCGCTGGCCGTGGTGGGCGAGGGCAGCCGCCTGGCGCTGGCCGCGCATGGCGTCACGGACGCCAACGCCACGATCACCAGCCCGCTCGACGCGGCGCGCAGCGATTCCGAGCACCTGCTGCTGGCGCTGGACTTGCCGGCCCTGCGCGGCAAGCGCGTGCTGATCGTGCGCGGCGACGGTGGACGCGATTACCTGGCCGACGGCTTGCGCGCGGCCGGTGCCACCGTCGAGTTCGTCACGGCCTACCGCCGCAAGGTGCCCAAGCTGACGCCGGCCTTGCGGGCGACCCTGGAAAACTTGTTGCAGCATAATAACGACTGGATCATCACCAGCTCGGAAGCGCTGCGCGGCTTGCTGGCGCTGCTCGATGAATTGGGCGGTGAAAAGACGGCTGTTGTGAAAATGCAACAACAGCATCTGATCGTGCCACATGCCCGCATTGCCCAAACGGCGGCCACCCTGGGTTTTGCCCGGGTCACCTTGACAGGATCAGGCGACGCAGGAGTGCTCGCCGCGTTACAATCACGACCATGAACGAAATGCCTACACTCTCCGAACCAAATGCCACGCCTGGCAGCACCGTGAAGACGGCGCCGCAGGCGGCCGACCAACCTGCCGGCCGCGCGCCGAGCTTGATCGAGCAGCTGCAAAAGCCCATGAGCATCGCCGTCATCGTACTGGCGGTGCTGCTGGCTGCGCAAAGCTGGTCGACCAGCAAGCAGATCCGCAACCTGCGCGAAGAAGTGGCCAAGCGCCTGCAAAAGGGCGATGTCAGCAATGCCGAAACGGGCGTGCTGGCGCGCAACGTGCAAGAAGGTAATAAAGAGCTGCAAATCAAGGTGGGCGCGCTGGAAAACCGCCAGAGCGAAACCCAGAGCCAGCAGCTGGCGCTGGAACAACTGTATAACGACCTGTCGAAGAACCGCGACGAGTGGGCGCTGACGGAAATCGAGCAAGTGCTGTCGACGGCCAGCCAGCAGCTGCAGCTGGCCGGCAACGTGCCGGGCGCGCTGATCGCCCTGCAGAACGCGGACCGCAGCCTGTCGCGTTCCGACAAGCCGCAATTCATCACCATCCGCCGCGCCATCGGCCGCGACATGGAAAAACTCAAGGCCCTGCCCAGCGTCGATTCGACGGGCGTGGCCCTGCGCCTCGATGCCGTGATCGCCCAGATCGACTCCCTGCCGATGCTGTCCGACGAAACGCCGGCCCTGCCGGCCGCGCCGGAAAAGCCGGGCAAGGCCAAGCCCGTGCGCGACGCCGCCGGCAAGCTGGTGGGACCGCCGGCGCCGGAACCGCTGCTGCAAAAAGTGCGCGACGGCTGGAATACGTGGAGCGGCGACATGTGGAACGACGTGCGCCAGCTGATCCGCATCCGCAGAGTCGATACGCCGGAAGCGCTGATGCTGTCGCCGACGCAATCGTACTTCTTGCGCGAAAACGTCAAGCTGCGCCTGCTGAATGCGCGCATGGCCTTGTTGTCGCGCAATGAAACGGCCTTCCGCAACGACTTGATCGCCGCCCAGGATGCGCTGGCCAAGTATTTCGATACGCGCGCCAAGAGCACGCAGACGGCGCAAGCCCTGCTGCGCCAGGTGCAGGCCAGCAACCTGGCCATCGAAATGCCGACCTTGTCCGACAGCCTGACGGCTGTGCGCAACTACAAAGCGAAGTCCTGAGCCCATGCGTCTATTTCTCTGGTTACTCGCCCTGATGGCCGCGGCGATCGGTATCGCCGTGACGGCCCGTTTCAACCCCGGCAACGTGGTGCTGTTCTATCCGCCGTACCGCATCGACCTGTCGCTGAACTTCTTCCTGCTGCTGCAGGTGCTGCTGTTCGTGCTGCTGTACCTGCTGGTGCGCGCCGTGCGCGCCACCGTGCGCATGCCGGCGCAAGTGGCGGCCTACCGCCAGCGCAAGCGTGAACGCGATGGCAACAAGGGCTTGCGCGAAGCCTTGAAAGCCCTGTTCGAAGGCCGTTTCGGCCATGCGGAAAAAGCCGCCTTGCGCGCCGCCGAACTCGATGAAAACGCCGGCCTGGCCGCGCTGATCGGCGCGCGCGCCGCGCACCGCATGCGCCAGTCCGAACGCCGCGACAGCTGGCTGGCCCGCGTCGAAGGCGATGCCAGCCTGAAGACGGCGCGCCTGATGACGGTGACGGAATTGCTGGTCGACGACCACCAGCCGGAAGCGGCGCTGGCCGCCGTGCGCGAACTGAACGCCAGCGGCACGCGCCATATCCACGCGCTGCAATGGTCGCTCAAGGCCGAGCAGCAGGCGAAGAACTGGCCCGAAGTGCTGCGCCTCGTGCGTTCGCTCGACAAGCACCGCGCCCTGCATCCGGCCCTGTCCTCGCGCCTGCGCGAGCTGGCCTACGACCATTTGCTGTCCGACCCGTCGCATGACGCCGAGTCGCTGCTGCGCGTCTGGTCCACGGTGCCGAACGCGGACCGCGTCAAGCCCTACATCGCCTGCCGCGCCGCCACGGCCCTGAATGCGCGCGGCCTGCACGACGAAGCGCGCCTCGTGTGCGAAGAATCGCTGGCCGCCGACTGGGACGACCGCGTCGTGCGCGCCTACCGCGAAGCGGCCGCGCCGGCCGGAACGCCGGCCCTGCTGCTGCAGATCGAGCATTGCGAACAGTGGCTGAAACAGCGTCCGCTGGACGCGGAACTGGCGCTGACCCTCGGCTCCCTGTGCCTCAAGCAAAAACTCTGGGGCAAGGCCCAGCGCCACCTGGAGCAGGCGCTGTCGGATGCGAACGAGCCGCAGATGGTGCGCGACGCCCACCTGAAGCTGGCGCAGATGCACGACGCCTTGCAGCAGACGGAGCAAGCCGCCGCCCATTACCGCCAGTGCGCGCTGGCCACCATCCTGTAAGCGCAGGTGTCAGACGTCAAAAAGCCGTTCAGTGCAGACTGAACGGCTTTTTTTATGCGCACTCCATGGCGGAGTGCGCTACTACCTTACTTCTTCTGTCCCGCTGCCGGTGCGGCCGTACCTTCCGGCAAGGCATAGGCGATCAGGGTGTCGCTCATCTTTGTGCCCAGCGAACCGTGGCCGCCGGCCATGACGACGACGAACTGGCGTCCCGACTTGTTCGACACATAGCTCATCGGCGTGGCCTGGCCGCCTGCCGGCAGGCGCGCTTTCCAGATGACCTTGCCGTTGCGCACGTCATAGCCGCGGATGTAGTAGTCGAGCGTGCTGCTGAGGAAGGTCACGCCGCCACCGGTGGTGACCATGCCGCCCAGGCTGGGCACGCCCAGCGGCAGCGGGATCGGCAAGGGACCGCTGTCGCGCGTGGTGCCGTTCTTGTGCATCCATACTTTCTTCATGGTGCGCAGGTCGACGGCGGCCACATAGCCCCATGGCGGCGCCTGGCATGGGAAGCCCAGCGGCGAGAGGAAGGCCTTGATTTCCACGGCGAACGGCACGCCCGTCTGCGGCTGCAAGCCCATTTCGCCGCCGGTGCCGCCCTTGGCCGTCGTTTCCGCGCGCGGCACGAGTTTTTCCAGGAAGCCCATGTAGTCGGGATTGACGATCAACAACTGGCGCACGGGGTCGATGGCCGCGCCGCCCCATTCGAAGATGCCCAGGGGGCCAGGGGAAATGACGGCACCCTTGCCGGCCGTTTGCGGCGTGAACGGGCCTTCATAGCGGCGTTCCTTGAAGATGATGCGGCACGCCAGCTGGTCGAACGGCGTGGTGCCCCACATGTCCGCTTCGCTGATGTTGCGCTCAGGCAGGAAGGTGAGGGCCGAGAACGGCTGCGTGGGCGACAGGGTGTCGCCGGCGGCCGGATGGCTCGTCGGCACGGGTTTTTCCGGCGCCGGCACGACCAGGCTGCCGTCGCGGCGGTCGATCACATAGATGTCGCCGCGTTTCGTCGTGGCGACGACGGAAGGGACTTTGCCTTTCGGCGTGTCGATGTCGACCAGGGTCGGCTGGCCGCCGATATCCATGTCCCAGATATCGTGGTGCACGGTCTGGTAAGCCCAGCGCACCTTGCCCGTCGCCAGGTCCAGCGCGACGATGGCGCTGTTGTATTTCTCGCCGTTCTTGTTGCGGTTGCCGCCCCAGGTATCGGGGGTTTCATTACCCATCGGGATGTACACCATGCCCAGCTTTTCATCGATGCTGGCCACGCCCCACGAATTGGGCGAGTTGTTGGTGTAGTTCTTGCCTTCAGGGAAGGGTTGCGTATCTTCCGGCGTGGCCGGGTCCCAGTTCCACAGCAGCTTGCCGGTGACGGGATCGTAGCCGCGGACCACGCCCGACGGTTCTTCCGTCGAATGGTTGTCCGTCACGCTGGCGGCGATGACGGCCACGTTCTGTGCCACGGCCGGCGGCGAGGTCGGCATCAGGAAGCCGCGCTTGATCATGGCCATGTTCTTGTACAGGTTGACGACGCCGTTGTCGCCAAAGCTCTTGCACGACTCGCCCGTATCGGCATTCACGGCGATCATGGTGCCGTCCATGGTCGGCGCCAGGATGCGGCGCGGGCATTCCATGGTGGAAGCCTGCGGCGCCGGATTGTCCCTGGCGCGGCCCGCGTTCACGTCCCAGTAGGCGACGCCGCGGCAGATCATGTGCTGGTAGCTGGCTGCATCGCGGTTGATCTTCGGATCGTGGCGCCAGAGCTCCTTGCCCGTGTCCGGGTTCAGGGCGATGACGATGTTGTGCGGCGTGCACAGGTACAGCATGTCATTGACCTTCAGCGGCGTCACTTCGTTGGCGATCTCGCCCGGGTCGTTCGGTCCCTTGAAGTCGCCCGTGTGATAGGTCCAGGCTTCTTTCAGGCCAGAAATATTGGCGGGCGTGATCTGTGCCGCCGGCGCGTAGCGGTCGCCATAGCCGGAACGGCCATACGCGGACCAGTCATTGTGCGCGACGCCGGGCGCGAAATCGCCGGCGGCGCTGGCTGCCATGCTGTCGGCCGGCACTTCGCCATGCAGGTCGTGGTAATCCTGGAACAGGGCGATGACGCCGGCGACGACGGTCAGCGCCACGGCGGCGCTGAGCGCGGTCTTGCCGGCATGTCCCTGTTGTGCCGCGCCCTCGGCGGGCGGATGCAGGCGGCGGCTGACGAAGGGCAGCAGCAGCCAGACGGCGGCGGCAAACCAGATGTCCAGGCGCGGCAGCAATTGCCACCAGTCGAACTTCACTTCAATCAGGGACCAGATCAGGGTGGCGGTCAGCAAGAAAGCGAGGAAGGGCTGTGCGCTGCGCTTGCCCTTGAAGACGAGCACGCCCGCAACCAGCATGCCGATGCCGGCCAGCAGGTAGTACCAGGAGCCGCCGAGACTGGCCAGCCAGATGCCGCCGCCCAGCAGGGCGAGGCCAGACAGAATGAAAATAACGCCGGTGACCTTTAATAAAGGCCCGGGCCGGGAAGAGGGAATCATCATATTCCTTTTTGCAAGGATTTATCGGTGGCGCGCTGATGGCGCCATAGTGGATTCAGGGAAGGCGTCGATTGCAGAATATACAAAGTTTGGAATCACCAGAATGTGACAGTTTATCAGAACTGATGATTTTCTTTTGCTGGCGCTATTTTTTTGCGGGTCGTCATTTGAATCAAATAAACTCTTCAAATAAGCGCAAATATTATGCTGGAAGAGGAGCTGCGCTGGGCAGGAAGCCCGGCTGGCCGCGGAGTTAAAGGGATCTTGCAGCATCGGCGTAATAATGCGGAGGCATTGCGGGACTGGTGAAGGTGAAACTGTTGTTATAAGTGGCTGCAAGAAATGCAATGCCGATGATAATAACCATTGTTTCGGCATGATGATATTGAAATGAAAATTTAAAAAGTGGTTCTGGTATTAATTATCGGCGGCGGTAGTATTACTTACGTGTTTTTACTTATTATTTCCCGCAGTCCGTTTATTCCCTGGCTGAACAGCTGCGGCGGACAGGAATGGCAAGAACGGGACAGGCCGCGCGCACCGGCGGGCGCCTCCCGCGGCTGTTGCTTGCGGGAGGCGCAAAACGCTGATGGGCCGCTGCTGCATCGCACAAGCTCCCTGTACTTCGCTATAATTACGCGGTTAAAACACAATCCGCTATAAGGAAAATCCATGAGTTTGAATAACGTCTCTTCCGGCCGCGACCTGCCGAACGATTTCAACGTCGTCATCGAAATCCCGATGAACGCCGATCCGATCAAGTACGAAGTCGACAAGGAAAGCGGCGCGATCTTCGTCGATCGCTTCATGGGTACCGCCATGCACTACCCGTGCAACTACGGCTACGTGCCGAACACCCTGTCGCCGGACGGCGACCCGGTCGACGTGCTGGTCATCACCCCATTCCCGCTGATCCCGGGCGTGGTCGTGCGCTGCCGTCCTATCGGCGTGCTGAAAATGACCGACGAGTCGGGCGAAGACGCGAAAGTGCTGGCCGTGCCAGTCGATAAAGTGCTGTCGATCTACAGCCACTGGCAAAAGCCGGAAGATCTGAACGAACTGCGCCTGCGCCAGATCCAGCACTTCTTCGAGCACTACAAAGACCTGGAAAAAGGCAAATGGGTCAAGATCGACGGCTGGTATGGTCCTGAAGTGGCCAAGGAAGAAATCCTCGGCGGCGTTGCCGCCTACAAGGCCGATGCTGAAAAAGCTGCTTCCTAATTAAAACGCTGCGCGGACAACCGCGGCTTGCCGCCGGTTTTCTGTCGTGTGCGAGTAAAAAGCGCACCCTGCTATGATGGCCGGGTGCGCTTTTTTATTGCCACAACATAACTCTTTCCGATGGGGATGATGGCTTTTTCACGCCTAAAATATTATCGAAAAGTTAATTTGTAGTGATAACCGGGAGGTGGTATGTATTCTGAGCATTTATTGATGCGCTCATGGTGGGTGTTGGCCTTGCGCGGCGCGGCGGCGATCGCCTTTGGTGCGATTACCCTGGCCTGGCCCGGCGTGACGGTATTGTCGTTGCTGACCGTGTTTGCCGTGTATGCGCTGCTCGGTGGCGGCGTTTCCGTCGTCGGCGCCTTCAGCAACCGCAAGCATGGCGGCGACTGGTGGGCCTTGCTGCTGCTGGGCATCTGCGGCCTGGCCGTGGGTATTTTGACCATCATTAACCCGCTGCTGACGACGTTTGCCTTGATCGTCATGATCGGCGTCAATGCGCTGGTCTCGGGCGTGTTCGATATCGTGCTGGCGATCCGCCTGCGCAAGGTCATCCAGGGCGAATGGCTGCTGGTGCTCAATGCCCTCATTTCCATCGCCTTCGGCATCCTGATCCTCATGTTTCCGGCCGCCGGCACCTTCGCCCTCGTGTGGATGATCGGCGTGTATGCCTTGCTGACGGGCATCTTGCTGCTGACCTTGGCATGGCGCGCCTACAAGCTGAAGAAGGATGGCGCCTTCGGCGGCAGTTCGGGGCGCTCGGCCGCCTGATTCCGTCTGCGTACGCGTGATGACGAGCGCTCCCCGCCAGCCGGCCGGGAGCGCTTTTGCTTTCAGGGTGCCGCTGCCGCGCGAAACGGGCTGTGCTCGTTCAATTCATCGAGGTAGGCATCGATGCCGCCCCGTTCGCGCTCGAGGAAGCGCTGCACGGCGTCGGCAAACGCGGGGTGCGCCAGCCAGTGGGCGGACCACGTCTTTTGCGGCAGGAAACCGCGCGCCATCTTGTGCTCGCCCTGCGCGCCGCCTTCGAAGGTGGCGATGCCGTTGGCGATGCAAAACTCCAGCGGCTGGTAATACGCCGTCTCGAAATGCAGGCAGGGCACGTGTTCGAGCGCGCCCCAGTAGCGGCCGTACAGGGTGTCGGCCGTGTGGATCAGCAGCGAGGCGGCAATGGCCCGGTCTTCGCGCTCGGCGATCACCAATAAAATGTTCTGCGGCATGCTGAAACCTATGCGCAGGAAGAAATCGAGCGACAAATAGGGCGAGGAGCGGTGTTCCGCATAGGTATTGCTGTAGCAGCGGTGGAACAGCTTCCAGTCGGCATCCGTGGCGTCCACGCCGCGCACCTGGCGTAGGGTCACGCCGGCCTCGCTCACCTTGCGCCGCTCGGCGCGGATATTCTTGCGTTTCTTGTGTTCCAGGGTGGCGAGGAATTGTTCGAAATCCGTGTAGCCGGGATTGAGCCAGTGAAACTGCACGCCGCTACGCATCAGGTAGCCGGCTTGCGTAAGCTGGCGCGCCTCGCTTTCCGGCGGGAACAGGATGTGGCAGGACGAGACCTCGCTGGCTTGCTGCTGCGCCTGCAGGAAGGCCAGCAGGGCGGCGCGCGCCTGGCCGTCGCGGGCCAGCAGGCGCGTGCCGCTGACGGGCGTAAACGGAATCGCCGACAGCAGTTTCGGGTAATATTCGAGGCCATGTTGCTGATATGCATCGGCCCAGGCCCAGTCGAACACATATTCGCCATACGAGTGCGATTTCAGGTACAGGGGCAGGGCGGCGGCCAGGGTCTCGCCCTGCCACAGCACGAGGTAATTCGGCTGCCAGCCCGTGTCGGCGCTGGCGCAGCCGGACTCGTGCAGCGCGTGCAAAAAGGTGTAGGAGAGGAAGGGATTGGCGTCCAGCTGGCGCGCCAGCAGTTCGGACCAGGCCGCTTCGCCAATTTCAGCCAGGGTAGAGACGATAGCCGTGCGATAATTCATTGTTGTAGTGTGCATTCATCACTCTCGGGGCGCCACCATCGGCCTGTGCGCCACCGTCTTGTTTAATAAGCGAAATATCCATCATCATGACAGTCAAAGTCGCAATTGCTCAAATGAATAGTACGGTCGGCGATCTGGCCGGCAACCGTGCCAAGATCTTCGACCTTTCCCGCCGCGCGTTCGAGGCGGGAGCCGATATCGTGCTCACGCCGGAACTGTCGCTGGTCGGCTATCCGCCCGAGGACCTGTTGCTGCGCAATGCATTCTACGCAAAAACGCAGCAGGCGTTTGCCGAGCTGGCTGCCGACCTGGCCCAGTTCAAGGATTTGCACGTGGTGGTGGGCTTGCCGCTGCAGGACGAGAAGGGCGTGCGCCACAACGCCGCCTCCGTGCTGTTGAACGGCGAAGTGCTGGGTACCTACCGCAAGCACGACTTGCCGAACACCACCGTATTCGATGAAAAGCGCTACTTCACCTCGTCCGACCAGGCTTTCGTGTTTGGCGTGAAAGGCGTGCGTTTCGGCATCAATATCTGCGAAGACACGTGGTTCGAGCACGCGCCCATGCGCGCCCGCGCGGCCGGCGCGCAAGTGCTGCTGGTGCCGAACGGCTCGCCATACCATATGAACAAGCAGCATCTGCGCTATGAAACCATGCGCAAGAACGTCAGCGCGCAAGGCATGGCCCTCGTGTATGCCAACCTGGTCGGCGGCCAGGATGAACTGATCTTCGATGGCGACTCGTTCGTCATGGATGCGGCCGGCACGATCTGCGCCCAGCTGCGCCATTTCGAGGAAGACTTGCAGCTCGTCGAATTCGACGGCGCCACGCCCGTGCCGCAGCAACTGGCTGCACCGTTGAGCACGGAAGCGCAGGTGTACCAGGCGCTGGTGCTGGGCGTGCGCGACTATATAGGCAAGAACGGCTTCCCAGGCGTGCTGATCGGTATGTCGGGCGGTGTCGATTCGGCGCTGACCCTGGCCATCGCCGTCGATGCGCTGGGCGCCGACAAGGTGCGCGCCGTCATGATGCCGTCGCAGTTCACGGCCGATATCTCGTGGATCGATTCGCGCGACATGGTAAAACGCCTCGATGTGCGCTACGATGAAATTCCGATCAAGCAAACTTTCGACGCCTTCCGCGCCACCCTGGCCGGCGAGTTCGCGGGACTGGCGGAAGATGCGACGGAAGAGAACATCCAGGCGCGCATCCGTGGCACCTTGCTGATGGCCCTGTCGAACAAGCATGGCAGTATTGTGCTGACGACCGGCAACAAGAGCGAGATGGCCGTCGGTTATTGCACCCTGTACGGCGACATGGCGGGCGGCTTTGCCGTCATCAAGGATATCGCCAAGACCCTCGTGTACCGTCTGTGCGCCTACCGTAACAGCGTCTCGGACGTGATACCCGAGCGCATATTGACGCGCGGACCGTCGGCCGAATTGCGCGCCGACCAACTGGACCAGGATTCGCTGCCGCCATATGACGTGCTCGACGGCATCATGCAGCTGTATATGGAAGAAAATCGGCCGATCGCCGAGATTATCGAGGCTGGCTACACGCCGGCCGATGTGGCCCGCGTCACGCGCTTGATCAAGATCAATGAATACAAGCGGCGCCAGTCGCCGGTGGGCATCCGCGTCACGCACCGTGGCTTTGGCCGCGACTGGCGCTACCCCATTACGTCGAAGTTTTATGAATAACGTGGGGAGTCCCGCCCAAGCTGCTGCGCAGCTCACTACCGGGTAGCCGTTGCTCGCCGTACTCCAGTGCGGCTCCGCTACGCCACCCGGTATTGCACTTGCTCGCTACGGTTTTGCAGGATCCCGTTAAGCCAGCTAGTTAAGAATTGACGATTATCAATAAGGAGAAAGCCATGAAGCAGATTACAGCCATCATCAAACCATTCAAGCTCGACGAAGTACGCGAAGCGTTGGCCGATGTGAACGTGACGGGCTTGACCGTGACGGAAGTGAAGGGCTTTGGCCGCCAGAAGGGGCATACCGAGCTGTACCGTGGCGCCGAGTACGTGGTCGATTTCCTGCCGAAAGTCAAAGTGGAAGTGGTGGTCGATGACAGCGTGTCGGAACTGGTGGTCGACGCCATCATCAAGGCAGCCCGCACGGGCAAGATTGGCGATGGCAAGATCTTCGTGCGCGACGTGGAGCAGGTCATCCGTATCCGCACGGGCGAAACTGGGCCGGACGCCGTTTAAGTTTTCTTGCTGGGGCAACGCCAACAATGTTGTCGGATGACGGCTCTTTGAGCCTGATCCGACCTGCGCGATTCATCGCGCATCCTTGCAGGCCGTAGGTCGGATTAGCGCGTGCGCGTAATCCGACATGAGTTGCCAGTAATATTGCTGGATTACGCATCAGCGCCGTCAGCGCCCCAGCCGCATATCGAATTTCCAGCAGATCAGGCGCAAGATGGTGATGCCGCTGGCGCTGGTCCACAGCGCGAAGTCGTGCTCGGCGCCGAAATGCATCTGCAGCAAATAGGCCCAGCAGCCGAAAAAGGCGCAGATGGCGTAGGGTTTACCGTCGCGAAACACCATCGGCACTTCGTTGCACACGATGTCGCGCATCACGCCGCCAAAGATCCCCGTAATCACGCCCATCATCGAGGCGATAAAGATCGGCATGCCGGCGCGCATCGCTTCAGCGACCCCGGCGATGGCGAACATGCCCAGGCCGATGGCGTCGGCCACGACGATCAGGCGTTCCGAGACGATCTGGCGCAGGTGCTGGATCAGGGGCGCGGCCGTCAGGGCCAGCACGAAGATCAGAATCGCGTATTCCTGGTGCGAGACCCAGAACAGGGGGCGCTTGTCGAGCAGGATGTCGCGCAGCGTGCCGCCGCCGAACGCCGTGATGAAGGCCACGACGAAGACGCCGACCAGGTCCATGCGCTTGCGGCGCGCTTCGATGAAACCGGAAAACGCGCCCACCAGGATGGCGATGACCTCGATGATCTTGATCAGCGAGCCAGGCGGCAATTGGGGTGGCATCATGGGCGGAGCGCGAGGACAGGAAATAATTGTCACAGGTTAACATGACACGGCCCCGAATGGTGACAAACGGGGCCGTGTGCGGTGTGGAACGGGTGACTGAATGGAAATTGCTTGCTGACAAGCCTAGCGGACGGGCTGCAAGGCTGCGGAGAGCAGCACGACGAGCGCCCCATCGCCCCCCTCGGAGCGGCGTGCCTGGCAAAAGGCGATGACTTCATCCTTTTGCACGAGCCAGCTGTGCACCATGGACTTGAGCACGGGTTCCTGGCCTTTCGAGCCGAAACCCTTGCCGTGGATCACGCGCACGCAGCGCAACTTGCGCCGCGTTGCCTGGTTCAGGAAGGCGCCGATGCCGTCGCGTGCCTCGTCGCGGCGCAAGCCGTGCAAGTCCAGCTCGTCCTGGATGGGCCAGTGGCCCTTGCGCATCTTCTTCACCACGTCCGGCCCCACGCCGGGGCGGGCGTAGTTCAGGGCCGGATCGTTTTCCAGGTAATGGTCGACTTCGAACAAGTCCGACAGCGACTCGCGCAGCACGGCCGCATCATCCTCTTCCGGCGTCAGCTTGCGCGCCGGCTGCTGGGCGCTTGTCGCGCCCGCCTTGGGCAGGCTGGGCACGTAGCGGTCCGATTCGGGCAGGCGCTTGACGCCGCCGATGCTGGCCTTGAACAGATTGCTCTCCACGGCCTGCACCTTGACCTGCTTGATGCGCTCGGCTTCGGCCTGGGCGCGCGCGTCCGCCTGTTCCTTGAGCTGCTTGCTGACCGCTTTCAGGTCGGCAAAGTCTTTCATCGACGCCATGCGACGCTTACTCCTGGCCTTCCAAGTAGCGCTGGGCGTCCAGTGCTGCCATGCAACCTGTGCCGGCGCTGGTGATGGCCTGGCGGTAGATATGGTCTTGCACGTCGCCGGCGGCGAACACGCCCGGCGCGCTTGTGGCCGTGGCCATGCCTTCCAGGCCCGTCTTGGTCTTGATGTAGCCGTTGTGCATCTCCAGCTGGCCTTCGAAGATGCCCGTGTTCGGCTTGTGGCCGATGGCGATGAAGACGCCGTGCACGGACAGCGCCTCGACCTTGCCGTCGATGGTCGACTTGATGTTCAGGCCCGTCACGCCGCCTTCGTTGCCCGTCACTTCATCCAGAGTGTGGTTATATTTCAACACGATCTTGCCTTCGGCAACCTTGGCGTTCAGGCGGTCGATCAGGATCGCTTCGGCGCGGAACTTGTCGCGGCGGTGGATCAGGGTGACCTTATTGGCGATATTCGACAGGTACAGCGCTTCCTCGACGGCCGTGTTGCCGCCGCCGACGACGGCCACTTCCTGGTTGCGGTAGAAGAAACCGTCGCAGGTGGCGCAGGCGGACACGCCCTTGCCCATGAATTCCGCTTCCGACGGCAGGCCCAGGTATTGCGCGGACGCGCCCGTGGCGATGATCAGGGTGTCGCACGTGTATTCGTGGCTGTCGCCCTTCAGGCGGATCGGTTTTTCATTCAGGAAGGTGGTGTGGATGTGGTCAAACACGATCTCGGTATTGAAGCGCTCGGCGTGCTGCAACAGGCGCTGCATCAGGTCCGGGCCTTGCACGCCCATCGGGTCGCCTGGCCAGTTTTCCACGTCGGTGGTGGTCATCAGCTGGCCGCCTTGTTCCACGCCGGTCACCAGCATCGGGTTCAGATTGGCGCGCGCGGCGTAGACGGCGGCGCTGTAGCCGGCGGGGCCGGAACCAAGAATCAAGACGCGGGCGTGTTTGGTAGTAGTCATGGGAGCTTCTCTATGAGTGTGGTCTATCCGAATTGGGGGCATACGCGCGAAGAACAAGGGCGTATTGCGCTTGCGCAAGCAATCCCGGATTATAGACCAAGCCGCCTGTGGCGACGAATCGTGGGGCCGTGGTCGGCATATATGGCTTAGAATACATCCTTATTATGGGAAATTCCCTTTCAGAAACATTTATCACCTTGCAGCGCTTCCCAGAATGACTAAACCAGCCCAGGCCACCCAGAATAGTTACACCCGTAAACCGGTCGAACGCCGGCCCCTGCCGAACCGGCTGGTGCGGCTGCTGTCCGAGGCGCGCTGGTTCGCGCTGGCCGCGTTTGCCCTGTATTTCGTGCTGATACTGGCCAGCTTCAACAAGCTCGACCCGGGCTGGTCGCACGCCACCAACGTCGACAAGGTGGCCAACCTGGGCGGCAAGCTGGGGGCGACCTTTTCCGATTTGTTGCTGTATATCTTCGGTTTTTCCGCCTGGTGGTGGTGCGTGTGGCTGCTGCGCACCGTGTGGAATGGCTACCGCCGCCTGAGTAAGCGCTTCCTGCTGGAAGAGGAAGAGGTGGAGCGCGAGCACCATGTCGAGATGCTGATCCGCATCGTCGGCTTCTCCATCATGCTGATCGGCAGCATGGGCCTCGAATACCTGCGCATGGCGAAGAGCCTGCACGTGCAGCTGCCGCGCGATCCGGGCGGCGTGCTGGGCCAGCTGATCGGCCACTCGGCCCATGTGGCCTTCGGCTTCACGGGCGCCACCTTGCTGCTGCTGTTGCTGTTCGGCCTTGGCTTTTCCCTGTTCTTCCATGTGTCCTGGCTGCAAGTGGCCGAGCGCATCGGCGGCGCCATCGAAGACGCGTTCAACTGGTTCGTGCTGCGCTACCAGGACCGCGAAGACCGCCGCCAGGGCGAAGTGGCCGCCGTGCGCCGCGACGAGGTGGTGGTCATCGAACGGGCCAAGCACGTGGAAAAGCACGTGGCCGCGCCACCGATGAAGATCGAGCCGCAGGTGGTTACCGTCGTGAAGTCGGAGCGCGTGGAAAAGGAGCGCCAGGCGCATCTGTTCGAGGGACTCGGCGATGGCAAGCTGCCGCCGCTGTCCCTGCTCGATGAAGCACCGCCCGTGGTGGAAACGGTGTCCGTGGAAACCCTGGAATTCACGAGTCGTCTGATCGAAAAGAAATTGTCCGACTTTGGCGTGGATGCCAAGGTAGTGGCCGCTTACCCCGGTCCCGTCGTCACGCGCTATGAAATCGAGCCGGCCACGGGCGTCAAGGGCAGCCAGATCGTGGGTCTGGCGCGTGACCTGGCCCGTTCGCTGTCCTTGACGTCGATCCGCGTCGTGGAAACCATTCCCGGCAAGAATTACATGGCGCTGGAGCTGCCGAACAGCAAGCGCCAGATCGTGCGCCTGACGGAAATCCTCGGCTCCAAGGTCTACAACGATGGCGTGTCCAGCCTGACGATTGCGCTGGGCAAGGATATCGCCGGCAAGCCCGTCGTCGCCGACCTGGCCAAGATGCCCCACTTGCTGGTGGCCGGCACCACCGGTTCCGGCAAGTCGGTCGGCATCAATGCGACGATACTGTCGCTGCTGTACAAATCCGACCCGCTCGACGTGCGCCTGATTTTGATCGACCCGAAGATGCTGGAGATGTCCGTCTACGAAGGCATTCCGCATTTGCTGGCGCCCGTCGTCACCGACATGCGCCAGGCGGGCCACGCGCTGAACTGGGCCGTGAACGAGATGGAGCGCCGCTACAAGCTGATGAGCAAGATGGGCGTGCGCAACCTGGCCGGCTACAACGCGAAGATTGCCGACGCGAAAAAGCGCGAAGAACACATCCCGAATCCGTTCAGCCTGACGCCGGACTCGCCGGAACCGCTGGAAAAACTGCCGACCATCGTCATCATCATCGACGAGCTGGCCGATCTGATGATGGTGGTGGGCAAAAAAGTCGAGGAATTGATCGCGCGTATCGCGCAAAAGGCGCGCGCCGCCGGCTTGCACTTGATTCTGGCCACGCAGCGCCCATCTGTAGACGTGATCACGGGGCTGATCAAGGCCAACATTCCAACGCGTATCGCCTTCCAGGTATCGTCGAAGATCGACTCGCGCACGATCCTGGACCAGATGGGCGCGGAAACCTTGCTGGGCATGGGCGACATGCTGTACATGCCGCCCGGCACGGGCTTGCCGATGCGCGTGCATGGCGCGTTTGTATCCGATGAGGAAGTGCATCGCGTCGTCAGCCATTTGAAGCTGCAGGGCGAACCGAACTACATCGAGGGCATCCTCGAAGGCGGCACCCTGGAAGGCGACGGCGCCGAAGGCGGTGCCGCGGGCGAGGGCGGCGGCGAGGCCGATGCCCTGTACGACCAGGCCGTGGCGGTGGTGCTGAAAAACCGCCGCGCTTCGATTTCGCTGGTGCAGCGCCATTTGCGCATCGGCTACAACCGCGCCGCCCGTCTGCTCGAGCAGATGGAGCAGAGCGGGGTAGTGTCAACCATGCAATCCAATGGCAACCGGGAAATCCTGGTGCCGGCGGCAAGTGCGGAATAAGAGTCAATACGAAGGATACGAAGAATGAAGAGCACGACTTTCGCAGCAAAAATGATGATCGGCGCGGCCAGTGTCGCCTGCGGCCTGCTGTTCGCGGCCAGCGCCTCGGCCAGCGCGCTCGAGCAATTCAAGAGCTTTGCCGCCGGCACCAAGTCGGCCAAGGGCGAGTTCGTGCAGCGCCAGGTCAAGAAGGCGGACGCCGGCGGCAAGGCGAAAGTCTCGACGCCCGCCAGCGGCACCTTCGAATTCGCCCGCCCGGGCAAGTTCATCTGGACGTATCTGAAGCCGTACGAGCAGCTGCTGCAAGCCGATGGCGAACAGCTCTATATCTATGACAAGGACTTGAGCCAGGTGACGGTGAAGAAACTGGGAGACGCCCTCGGTTCCTCGCCGGCCGCCATCCTGTTTGGCAGCAATGACCTGGAAAAGAACTTCACTCTAGCCGAAGCGGGCACGCGCGATGGCCTGGAATGGCTGAAAGCGACGCCGAAGGCCAAGGACACGACCTTCGATGAAATCAGCATCGGCTTGCGCAATGGCGTGCCCGAAGCGATGGAATTGCGCGACTCGTTCGGCCAGACGTCGGTGTTGGCGTTCAAGAACTTCCAGAAAAACCCGACGCTGTCCGCCAACCATTTCAAATTCGTGATGCCCAAGGGCGCGGATGTGATCAACAACTAAGTTTTTCATGCTGTTTTTTGACCGGCCTCGCATCGTGCGGGGCCTTTGCATTCTTACCCGGTAAATATTATGGCGGATCTCTTTTCCACCGCACCGCGCCAGCCGCTGGCCGAAGCCCTGCGGCCGGCTACCCTGAACGAAGTCATTGGCCAGACGCATCTGCTGGGCGCCGGCAAGCCGCTGCGCCTCGCGTTCGAGGCGGGCAAGGCCCATTCGATGATCTTGTGGGGTCCGCCCGGCGTCGGCAAGACGACCCTGGCGCGCCTGATGGCGAACGCCTTCGACAGCGAATTCATCGCCCTGTCTGCCGTGTTTGCCGGCGTGAAAGATATCCGCGCAGCCATGGACCAGGCCCGCCATAGCCTGGACCAGTTCGGCAAGCACACCTTATTGTTCGTCGACGAAATCCATCGGTTTAACAAATCGCAACAGGATGCCTTGCTGCCGTTCGTCGAATCGGGCCTCGTGACCTTCATCGGCGCGACGACGGAAAATCCGAGTTTCGAAGTCAATTCGGCGCTGCTGTCGCGCGCGCAAGTGTATGTGTTGAAGTCGCTCAACGAAGACGAGATGAAGCAGCTGCTGGCCAAGGCGCAGTCCACGGCCTTGACGCATCTGAGCTTTGACGAGGCGGCCGCCGACACCCTGATCGGCTATGCGGATGGCGATGCGCGGCGCTTTTTGAACTTGCTGGAGCAGGCCGAGACGGCCGCCAGCTCGACGGGCACGACAAAGATAGACGCGGCCTTCGTCGACAATGCACTCACATTGAATTCGCGCCGCTTCGACAAGGGCGGTGACAATTTCTATGACCAGATTTCCGCCCTGCACAAGTCCGTGCGCGGTTCGAATCCCGACGCGGCCCTGTACTGGTTTTGCCGCATGATCGACGGCGGCGCCGACCCCCGCTATTTGTCGCGGCGCATCGTGCGCATGGCCTGGGAAGATATCGGCCTGGCCGACCCGCGCGCCCTGACCATGGCCAATGACGCGGCCGAAACGTATGAACGCCTCGGTTCGCCCGAAGGCGAGCTGGCCCTGGGCCAGGCCGTGATTTACCTGGCCATCGCCGCGAAGAGCAATGCCGGCTACAACGCCTTCAACACGGCCATGGCGTTCGTCAAGAAAGATAAATCCAAGGAAGTACCCGTGCACTTGCGCAATGCGCCGACGAAACTGATGAAGGAACTCGGTTACGGCCACGCCTACCGCTACGCGCACGACGAGCCCGATGCGTATGCGGCCGGCGAAACCTACTTCCCGGACGGCATGGCGGAACCGGGCTGGTACCAGCCCGTGCCGCGCGGGCTGGAAAGCAAGATTGCCGACAAGCTGGCCTGGTTGCGCGAGCTGGACAGGAAAGCAGGCAAGGGCTGAATTACAGTCCCAGTAGTGTAAAGCCGTCGTCCTGCGGCGCGTAGCCGACGAGCTGGCGCGTCGCGGCGATGGAGAGCCGTTTATAGCGGTTGTCCGACACGCCATGCACGACGTGGTAGCCGGGCGGCACGTCGGCGGCGATGCAGCGCGCCAGCAGCTGCACCACGTCGCGCTCGCTGATGAAGGCGGCGATGTCGCGCGCGCTGTGCTGTTGACCTGGCGCAAACTGCGCCACGTTGGCGATGCGCACGGCAATCGCCGTCATGCCATGCTGGTGGGCGAACGCGGAGGCCACGCCTTCGCCAAAGGCCTTGCTGGCCCCATACATATTGGCCGGCCGCGCCGGCATGTGCTCGTGCACCTGCACGTCGAGCGGATAGCCTTCGATGGCTTGCGCGCTGCTGGCAAACACCACCCGTTTCACGCCCTGTGCCTGCGCCGCGCGGAAGATGTTGTGCGTGCCGATGATGTTGGGCTGCAGCAGCTGCGCATCGAAATCGGCGCCGGCGTGCGGCACGCCGGCCAGGTGCAGCACCACGTCGATGTTGGCGCAGGCGGCCAGGCAGGCGGCGTAGTCGCCCACGTCGAGCTGGATGGACGGGCAGGGTGCTGGCGCCAGCCCGTCAGTGTGCAGGTCGGCCAGGCGCAGGGAGAATTCCCCGTGCCGGCTCTTCCAGAAAACGGTGCCGATGACGCCGGCGGCGCCCGTGACGAGGACGCGCAATGGTGGTGCTTGAGTCATGTATTCCTAGTATTTAAGGTGTGAGGCAGTGCCAGGTTCAGCCAGCGCAGCAGGGCGGGGCGGGGTGCGGCAGTCCCATGCACGCGGATGCGGCCGCTGCCCACGGCTTCGACCAGCACCAGGCCGTCATTCGGTATCGTGTAGCGCTCGCCGTCGCGCAGCACGCAATCCTCGAACTGGGCATAGGCCGTGATCCACGCCGTGCCCGTCACGCATTCGATCACCTTGGCATGCGCTTTTTCCAGGCGCAGGGGCCGCGCGCTGGCGAGTTCGTAGTCGGTGTGCATGGCATCGCTCCTGTTGTGCAGACAGGAACAGCTTAGGCCCTTGCGGCGAACCATGACAGATGCAGGAAAACGAAATTGTAATGATCACAGTGCTCTTTGCCGTACACTGTGCTTATCAAAAAACTCGGCAACTGTATCTGTGCCGGCCCCGCGCGGCAGCCGCATACTGAAGGGATGAACATGAGCGCCGACCTGAACCTGTACGAGCACCTGGCCAACGAGCTGGGTGCGCTGATCGATTCGCGCGTATTCGCGCCCGGCGACCGCCTGCCGTCGATCCGCCACCTGGCGCAGCAAAAGCGCATCTCCATCAGCACGGTGATGCAAGCCTTGCGCCTGATGGAGGACCGGGGCCAGGTCGATGCGCGGCCCCAGTCCGGCTATTTCGTGCGCCACCGCGCGCCGCGCCGGCCCTGCAGCGCCGACGCCCAGCACCTGAAGGAGCCGGCCTTTGTCGGCATCAACAACCTGCTGATGCGCGTCTTGAAGGACAACGAGACGCGCGACGTGGTGCAGCTGGGCACGGCCTGGCCACCCGATGAAATCCTGCCCATCAAGCGCATGCAGCGCACCATCAGCGCCGTGGCCCGGCGCGAGCCCGCCTTGTTGAGCAAGGTCAGCTGCTACGACATCAGCGAAGGCAACTTCCTGCGCCAGGTCACGCGCCGCGCGCTGGACTGGGGCAAGCTCGACCCGCAAGAGATCGTCGTGACGAATTCCTGCACGGAAGCGATCAGCCTGTGCCTGCGCGCCGTCGCCAGGCCGGGCGACACCATCGCCATCGAGTCGGCCACGTATTTCGTGCTGCTGCAGATGATAGAAAGCCTGGGCATGAAGGCGCTGGAAATTCCCACCGACCCGAAGACGGGACCGTCGCTCGACGCGCTCGAGCTGGCCCTGCGCGCGGGACTCGTGCAAGCGTGCCTGTTCGTGCCGAACGCGAACAATCCCCTGGGCAGCGTCATGCCGGAAGCAAACAAGAAGCGGCTGGCGGGCCTGCTATCGGAATTCAATATTCCGCTGGTGGAAGACGACGTGTATGGCGACCTGTGCTTTGCCCCGCAGCGGCCGTGGCCCGTGAAGGCCTACGATACGAGCGGCAATGTTTTATTGTGTTCCTCGTTTTCCAAGGCCATCACACCCGCCTCGCGCGTCGGCTATGTGCTGGCCGGGCGCTTCGCGCAGGAGGTGGCCCTGCTCAAAACCGTGTCGAGCGGCGCCACCAGCCATTTCTTCCAGGCCGTGCTGGCCGACTTTCTGGAAGGTAGCAGCTACGACCAGCAGTTGCGCAAGATGCGGCGCACCCTGGTGCAGCGCATCGCCCGCATGTCCGACGCCGTCGCGGTGCACTTTCCGGCCGACTGCATGCTGTCCGAGCCGCAGGGCGGTTTCGTGCTGTGGGTGCAGATGCCGCCGCAAGTCGATGCGCTGGCCCTGCACGGGCAGGCCATCGCCGACGGCGTGGCTTTCATGCCGGGCCAGCTGTTCTCGGCCTCGGGCAAGTTCGGCAATTATCTGCGCCTCAATTGCGGCAATGCGTGGACGCCGCGCATCGAGCAGGCGATCGGCCGACTGGGCCGGCTGGTCAAGCAATCCCTGTAGCGCCGCTTTTCGCTTCAGTCCCCGTTTTTCACCGTTCGCTCCCTGTTTTTCGCCGCCGGTCGCAAGCCGGTGGCCTTGTTCGTGGCCATTGGCTAAAGTACCACCATGCCAAGCGCAGTTAAACGAACAAACCAACCAGGAGTCACATCATGAACGCACTGAAAAACATGGAAATCGCCTTTGTCGCCGCCGCCGTCCTGGCCATCGGCAGCAGCTTCGCCACCGCCGGCGCGAATACGGTGGCAGTGAGCGCCACGTCGACCCTGGTCGCCAGGGCCGCCGACAGCAAGATGCCCGTCGTCACCGTCAGCGCCCGCCGCCTGACCGCCGCCGAAAAAGCCGCCTTTATTTAAGTACCAGCCTGAGCACCAGCCGTAAAGCGGGCGCGAGTGCCCGGCCATGCTGCCATGACGATGGCCAGCCGTGTGCAAAACTCATAAAGAACTGAACGGGTCTTGGTACAATGGATGCTTTCGATACATCGGCACCGCCATCCACCCATGATAGATATCCAACTTCTCCGTAAAGACATCGCCACCGTCGCCGCCCGCCTGGCAACGCGCAAATTCCAGCTCGACGTGGCAGGTTTCAATGCCCTCGAAGCCGAACGCAAGGCGATCCAGACGCGCACCGAGGAACTGCAGGGCAAGCGCAACGCGCTGTCCAAGCAAATCGGCATGTTGAAAGGCAAGGGGGAAGACACCTCGGCCGTGATGGCACAAGTGGCCGGCCTGGGCGATGAATTGAAAGCCGACGAAGCGGCCCTGACCCTCGTGCAAGCCAAGCTGAGCGAATTCATCATGGCCGTACCCAACCTGCCGCACGAATCGGCACCGGTGGGCACGGACGAGTCGGGCAACGTGGAAGTGCGCAAGGTCGGCACGCCACGCACCTTCGATTTCGACGTCAAGGATCACGTCGACGTGGGCGCCCCGCTGGGCCTCGATTTCGAAGTGGCCACCAAGCTGACCGGCTCGCGCTTCTCCGTCATGAAGGGCGGCATCGCCCGCCTGCACCGCGCGCTGGCGCAATTCATGCTCAACACGCACGTGGACGAGCACGGCTACACGGAATGCTATACCCCCTACATGGTCAACGCCGATTCCTTGCGCGGCACGGGCCAGCTGCCGAAATTCGAAGCCGATTTGTTCTCGGTGAAAAAAGGCGGCGTGGAAGGCGAGGGCGAGACCTTCTACCTGATCCCCACCTCGGAAGTGTCGCTGACCAACATCGCCCGCGATGAAATCCTCGCGCTCGACCAATTGCCGCTGAAAATGACGGCCCACACGCCGTGCTTCCGCTCGGAAGCGGGCAGCTATGGCCGCGACACGCGCGGCATGATCCGCCAGCACCAGTTCGACAAGGTGGAAATGGTGCAGGTGGTGCATCCGGACACCTCGTACCAGGTGCTGGAAGAAATGGTCGGCCATGCGGAAACCATCCTGCAACGCCTGGGCCTGCCATACCGCGTGATGTCGCTGTGCACGGGCGACATGGGCTTCACCGCCACCAAGACCTTCGACCTGGAAGTGTGGCTGCCGGCGCAAAACACCTATCGCGAAATTTCCTCGCTGTCGAACACGGAAGCGTTCCAGGCCCGCCGCATGCAGGCGCGTTTCCGCAACGCCGCCGGCAAGCCGGAACTGGCGCACACCCTGAACGGCTCCGGCCTGGCAGTGGGCCGTACTTTGGTCGCCGTGCTGGAGAATTACCAGCAAGCGGACGGCAGCGTCGAAATCCCGCCAGTGCTGCGTCCGTACATGGGCGGCCTGACGCATCTGAAGGCATAAAAGCTTCAGGCGGCCCCATGAATGGAAGGCTTAAAATAGTCCTTCCATTTTTTCAAGCGGCTGCTATAATCTTGCCTTCTCGCAGCAATGCGGGAAAAGACCGCAGCAAATGGAGAGGTGGCAGAGTGGTCGAATGTACTTGACTCGAAATCAAGCGTACGTTAAATCGTACCGTGGGTTCGAATCCCACCCTCTCCGCCAGAACAAATAGAGAAAGCTCCCGCAAGGGAGCTTTTTTTATTTGTGGCGGCGAAGAGGAGTATGCCCCTGCGGGGCGTACGCGTGGGATTCGAAGACGAGCGCGTACTCGCGCGAGGCTCTCCGAATCGTCCAAACAGATGTTGATGTGAATTACCCGCTTTCAGTTGCAAATCACCAATAAAACCCCTACCCAACTGAACAATGCCCATGCTAAAATAGCGCCTCGTTCAAACAGGCACGCCAGTTTGAATGAATAGACCGCAGTAAACGGAGAGGTGGCAGAGTGGTCGAATGTACTTGACTCGAAATCAAGCGTACGTTAAATCGTACCGTGGGTTCGAATCCCACCCTCTCCGCCAGAATACATAAGAGAAGCTCCCGCAAGGGAGCTTTTTTTATGCCCGCAATATAGGCGAGCCACCAGCGCACCAATCCAGGCAGAAAAAGCGCCCAAAGCGCGCAGCGCAAGGCGTCTTTTCCTCCATTCAAGCTTTAACGCCCAGCGCCTCCGCCGACGCAAACAACCTCCCCATCAGTCCATGGTAATCTACCCGATCCCCATCCCCGACCCCACATGCAATGAGCCGATTCTGGAGCAACATCGTCAGCGAGCTGACCCCCTACGTCCCGGGCGAGCAGCCGAAACTGCCCGACCTGGTCAAACTCAACACCAATGAAAACCCGTACGGCCCGTCGCCGCAGGTGCTGGCCGCGCTGCGCGAGGCCAGCAACGACAGCCTGCGCCTGTACCCGGACCCTTCCGCCAGCGAACTGAAGCAAACCCTGGCCGCCTATCACGGCCTGCGCAGCGATCAAGTCTTCGTCGGCAACGGTTCCGACGAAGTGCTGGCGCTGGCCTTCATGGCCTTGCTCAAGCACGATGCGCCGCTGCTGTTCCCGGACATCAGCTACAGCTTCTATCCCGTGTATTGCAAGCTGTACGGCATCGATTACCGCACCGTGCCGCTCGACGACGCCATGCGCATCCGTCCGGAAGACTATCAGGGGCCGTGCGGCGCCATCATCTTCCCGAATCCCAACGCACCGACAGGCGTGGACTTGCCGCTGGCCGGCGTGGAAACCCTGCTGCGCGCGCATCCCGACGCCGTGGTGGTGGTCGACGAAGCGTATGTGGATTTCGGCGGCGAGAGCGCCGTGGCCCTGGTCGAGCGCTATCCGAACCTGCTGGTGGTGCAGACGTTCTCGAAGTCGCGTTCGCTGGCCGGCTTGCGCGTGGGTTGCGCGCTGGGACACCCGGACCTGATCGAGGCGCTCGAGCGCGTGAAGAACAGTTTCAATTCCTATCCGCTGGACCGGCTGGCGCTGGCCGGCGCCGTCGCCTCGCTGCACGATGAAGCGTATTTCCAGCAGACGCGCCAGGCCGTGATCGCCAGCCGCGAACAGCTGACGGCGGACCTGGCGGCGCTGGGTTTCGAGGTGCTGCCTTCCGTGGCCAATTTTATCTTCGCCCGCCATCCGCGGCATGACGCGGCGCAACTGGCGGCCGGCTTGCGCGCCCGTTCCGTGATCGTGCGCCATTTCAACGCGCCGCGCATCAGCCAGTATCTGCGCATCAGCATCGGCAACGTGGGCGAATGCGCGGCCCTGATGGCGGCCTTGCGCGCATTGCTGGCGTGAGGGCAAGGCCTGGCACGGCTGCCGGCAGCCGTGCCAGGCGCCAGTTTATTGCTGGCTGGCCCGGCGGCGGCGCGCCATGAAGCCCAGCAAGCCCAGGCCGCCCAGCAGCATGCCGCAAGTGGCGGGCTCCGGTACGGCCGACACCGTCAGGTTATTGATGGTTGGCCAGATGCCGATCTGTCCGGCCGTGCTGACGGCCAGGTCGGAGAAGGCGCCCGACGACACGAAGCCGATAAACGAGGCTTGCGTCGGCAAGGCCAGCTCGTAGCTGAGTAGCTCGCCCAGCGCATTGCGGGCCGTCAGGGTGATGTTCTGGCCGGCGGCATATTCGCCGGAAAAGTTCGAGCCGAAGAAGTATCCTCCCACGCCGCGTACGGCACCGGAAAAGTTGGAGAACAACACGCTGTCGTTGCGGTCGTTCGTGCTCAGCCAGTGGTCGCTGCCCGTGCCGGCGCCATACAGGATGGGCGAGGTGCCCACGCTGCTCACCGTGTAGGCGTAGCTGCCCGCGCTGCGGCTCAGCGGGCCGTCGAGCGCATCGATGGGCAAATCATCAAAGGTATCGACGCCGGTATTGCCGACCGCTGCCAGATAGGCGGACTGGCTGGTAAAGACCGTGATGTCTGCCTGCGCGGCGTTGGCGGCGAGCAGCAGGGCGGCGGCGCTCATGATTTTCAGGCGGGAAAATGTAGTTTGCAAGATCGACTCCTTGACAGGGGTTGGGAAAAGGATGGGGCACCGTGAACCGAGATTTCCTGATGCCAATTCAATATAGTATTTGCTAGAAAAAAATGCAACATAAAGTTTCTTTATGATAATTTTCGTCTTGTATAGCTGAAATGCGGATGTCTCCCCTGCGCCACTGCCGGTGCGGCCATGGCGGCCGTCTGGCCGCGCCATGCTGCCGGCACAGGCCATTTGTGCAACAATAATCGGATTCATTCATCGACAGGACGGACAATATGGCAAAAGTGGCATTCATCGGTTTGGGCGTCATGGGTTTCCCCATGGCAGGCCACCTGGCGGCAGGCGGGCACGACGTCACCGTGTACAACCGCAACCCGGCACGCGCTGCCGCCTGGCTCGCGCAATACAAGGGCAGCAGCGCCGCCACGCCGGCCGCCGCCGCCGCGGGCGCCGAGTTTGTCTTCACCTGTATCGGCAACGACAATGACCTGTACCAGGTCATCCTGGAGGAGGGCGGCTTGCTGTCCGCCATGGCGCCAGGAAGCATCCTGATCGACCATACGACGGCCTCGGCCGAGGCGGCGCGCACCATCCATGCGGCAGCCAGAGAGAAGGGCGTGTTCTTCCTCGACGCGCCCGTGTCCGGCGGCCAGGCCGGCGCGGAAAACGGCAAGCTGACGGTGATGGTGGGCGGCGATGCGCAAGCGTACGCAAGGGCCGAGCCTGTCATCGCCCTGTTCGCGCGCGCCGTCACCTACATGGGCGCCTCCGGCTCGGGCCAGCTGACGAAGATGGTCAATCAGATCTGCATCGCCGGCCTCGTGCAAGCCTTGAGCGAAGGCATCGCCTTTGCGGAAAACGCGGGCCTCGATGCGGCCCTCGTCGTCGACGTCATTTCCAAGGGGGCGGCGCAGTCGTGGCAGCTGGAAAACCGCGGCAAGACCATGATCGAGCGCAAGTTCGACTTCGGTTTCGCCGTCGACCTGATGCGCAAGGATCTGGGCATCTGCCTCGCCGAAGCCAGGCGCAACGGCAGCGACCTGCCCGTGACGACATTGACGGACCAGTTCTATGGCGAAGTACAGCAGGCGGGCGGTAACCGCTACGACACGTCCAGCCTGATTACCCGCCTGAACAAAAAGTAATCTCTCACACGCCAGCCACGGCGGCGCGTCCCTTCCAAGGGCCGCGCCGCTTGTCGTTTACGGCACCGGCATCATTAAAACGTCAGTTTCCGGAACATCTGGTTTCGATTTTCATGGAAAAGCATGGACTTCGCTAGCTCATCGTGTATTATTAAAAAACGAGATGAAATGTCCCAATTTTTAAAACATTATGAGCGGACCCGCATGAAAACCAACTCCTCAGCGATAACACGCGTTGTCGACAAGAACATTCCCTACCTGTCATCCGCCGTCGCCATCTGGCGTCCCCGCGCCGTGCTGCGCAGCTGGCCCGGCGTGGCCATCGCGCTCGTGATCGCGCTGTCGGCCACCTTCATTTCCAGCAATTACGGCGGCCCGCAGCTGCTGTATGCGCTGTTCTTCGGCCTGGCCTTCCACTTCCTGGCATCGGACCCTACCTGCAAGCCCGGCATCGAGTTTTGCAGCAAGGTGCTGCTCCGCACGGGCGTGGCCCTGCTGGGCGCGCGCATCACCTTCAACCAGATCGCTTCCGTAGGCGTGACGCCCTTGCTGATCGTCGTCGGCGGCCTGGTGGCGACGCTGGGTTTCGGCTACCTGCTGGCCAAATGGCTGAAGCGCCCCCTCACGGAAGGCATTCTGTCGGGCGGTTCCGTCGCCATCTGCGGCGCCTCGGCCGCGCTGGCCATCTCGGCCGTGCTGCCGCAAACCAAGGAAAACGAAAAGTTCACCCTGCTGACGGTGGTCGGCGTGACGACCCTGTCGACGCTGGCCATGATCGTTTATCCGCTGCTGGTCAGGCTGCTGGGTTTTGACCCGACCGAGGCGGGCGTGTTTATCGGCGGCACGATCCATGACGTGGCGCAAGTGGTGGGCGCCGGCTATCTGGTCAGCAACCACACGGGCGATGTCGCCACCTTCGTCAAACTGACGCGCGTGGCCTGCCTCGTGCCCGTCGTGCTGGGCCTGTCGATCATGTTCAAGCGCAAGGATGGCAAGAGTGAAGTCGACGCGCCGCCGCTGGTGCCGTTCTTCCTGATCGGTTTTGTCTGGCTCGTCATTACCAACAGCCTGGGCCTGATTCCGCAGGAAGTGAATGGCTGGATCAACAATGCCTCGCGCGCCTGCCTCGTCATCGCCATCGCCGCGCTGGGCGTGAAAACCTCGTTCCAGTCGCTGGCCTCGCTGGGCTGGCGTCCCGTCATCATGCTGGTGATGGAAACGGTGTGGATCGCCGCCTTCGTCGCCATCGCCGTGCTGCTGACGCGCTGAGCGAACCGGGCCCGCCATGAAGATCCTAGTCCTCGGCGCCGGCGTGATCGGCACGGCCACGGCCTGGTACTTGCGCCAGGCGGGCCACGATGTGTGCGTGCTCGAGCGCCAGGCGGGCGCCGCGCAGGAAACCAGCTTCGGCAACGGCGGGCAGATTTCCGTCTCGCATGCGGAACCGTGGGCCAATCCCGCCACCCTGCGCAAGGTCGTGCGCTGGCTGGGCAAGGACGACGCGCCGCTGCTGTTCCGTCCCCGTCTGGATGCACTGCAATGGCAGTGGGCGCTGCACTACCTGCGCGAATGCCTGCCATCGCGCGTGTCGCGCAACATGCGCCAGATCGTCGCCATGGCCGAGTACAGCCGCCAGAGCCTGCAAGCCTTGCGCCGCGAGACGGGCATCGAATACGACCACCTCGAGCGCGGCATCCTGCACTTCTATACGGATGAACAGGAGTTTGACAAATCGCAAGCGGGCGCCGCGCTGCTGCGTGAACTGGGCTGCCCGCGCAATACGCTCAGCGCCGATGACGTGGTCCGCATCGAACCGGCCCTGGCCCATGCGCGCGGCCAGATCGTGGGCGGCGACTTCACGGCCAGCGACGAGTCCGGCGACGTGCATTTGTTTACCACGGCGCTGGCCGCACGCGCGGCGGCGGCCGGCGTGGATTTCCGGTACGGCACGACGGTGACGCGCCTGCTGGCGGACGGCGAGCGCATCGCGGGCGTGGAATGCATCGATGCGCACGGGCGCCACGGCCTGGAACACGCGGACGCCGTGGTGGTGGCCATGGGCAGTTTTTCCGCGCCCCTGCTGCAGCCGCTGGGCATCCGCCTGATGCTGTATCCGGGCAAGGGCTATTCGGCCACGTATCCGATACTGGATCCCGCCGCAGCGCCCACCGTGTCGCTGACGGACGATGGCCACAAGCTGGTGTTTTCGCGCCTGGGCGAACGCCTGCGCGTGGCGGGCACGTGCGAGCTGAACGGCTATACGCGCGACCTCAATCCCGTGCGCTGCGCCGCCATCACGCGCCGCGTGCAGGCCCTGTTTCCCCATGCCTGCGATTACAGCGACCCCGTCTACTGGGCCGGCCTGCGCCCGCTCACGCCCTCGAACGTGCCGTACATCGGCGCCACGCGCTACCGCCAGCTGTTCCTCAACACGGGTCACGGCACCCTGGGCTGGACCATGGGCTGCGGCGCGGGCAGGGCGCTGGCGGACCTCGTGTCGGGACGGCGGCCCGACGTCGATTTTGCGTTTTGCGGCGTACCCCTCGCGCAGGGGGCCGCGTTCATTCAACTTAGGAGAGCAGCACGATGAGAGACGACGCCATCCCCGGGCTAGCACCGGGCGGCCTGACCCTGGCCGGCACCACCTACCAGTCGCGCCTGCTGGTCGGCACGGGCAAGTACAGGGATTTCGAGGAAACGCGCCTGGCCATCGAAGAGAGCGGCGCCGAGATCGTCACGGTGACGATACGCCGCGTGAATATCGGCCAGGAAAAGGGCGAGCCCAACCTGCTTGATTTTATTCCGCCGTCGAAATACACGATTTTGCCCAACACGGGCGGCTGCTACAACGCGCGCGACGCCGTCTACACGCTGCAGCTGGCGCGCGAGCTGCTGGGCGGCCACCCGCTGTGCAAGCTGGAAGTGCTCGGCGATGACAAGACCCTGTTCCCGAACATGCCGGAAACCTTGAAGGCGGCCGAGCAGCTGGTCAAGGATGGCTTCCAGGTGATGGTGTATTGCAGCGACGACCCCATCCAGGCGCGCATGCTGGAAGAGATCGGCTGCATCGCCGTCATGCCGCTGGCGTCATTGATCGGTTCGGGCATGGGCATTCTGAATCCGTGGAATCTGTCGCTGATCATCGAGCAAGCCACGGTGCCCGTGCTGGTCGACGCCGGCGTCGGCACGGCGTCGGATGCGGCCATCGCCATGGAACTCGGCTGCGACGGCATCCTGATGAATACCGCCATCGCGGCGGCGCGCGAACCGATACGCATGGCGCGCGCCATGAAACTGGCAGTGCAGGGCGGACGCGAGGCCTACCTGGCCGGGCGCATGCCGCGGAGGGCCGGCGCCATGAGCGCCTCGCCTTCGTCGCCGATGGCCGGGCTGATCGCCTGAGCCGCCGCATTTGCCGCAATTTGTAGCACGTTGTTGATTCTTGTTGGAAGCACCCATAAAAACCACAATATCTGGAGATGACATGAAACACACATTCGTAGCGGCGGCCGTCCTGGCCACACTCTTCGCCGGCGGCGCCAGCGCGCAATCGTCGGTCACCGTGTACGGCTTGCTCGACGCGGGCCTGACCTCCGAGCATGGCGGCGCGGAAGGCTCCGTCACCAAGCTGGCCACCGGCGTGCAGTCGGGCAGCCGCATCGGCTTCAAGGGCACGGAAGACCTGGGCAACAATTTGAAAGCCAACTTCTTGCTGGAAAACGGTCTCGATCTCGACACGGGTGCCTACCGCCAGGGCGCCTTGTTCGGGCGCAAGGCCTACGTGGGCCTGTCGGGCGATTTCGGCGCCGTGAATATCGGCTTGCAGCACAATCCGCTGTTCACCGCGCTGGACAATATCGACCCGTTCGAGACGGGCATGACGGGCGCCTCGATCAACCTGATGAGCGTGGCCACCCTGCGCACGAAAAACGCCATCATGTACGAGACGCCGAAGGTGAACGGCCTGTCGGCCGCCATCATGTACGGCCTCGGCGAAAAGCCGGACAGCAATACCCTGGGTCGCACCATCGACTTTTCCATCGATTATGCCAACGGCCCGCTTGTACTGACGCTGGCGCACGACAACCGCAAGGACACGCCGCTGAACACGGCAAAAGTCACCTTGCTGGGCGGCACCTACGATTTCGGTGCCGCCAAGCTGCACGCCGCGTATGAGACGGACAAGGACGATGCGGGCACGGATTTCCGCAACTACATGCTGGGCGCGTCGGCGCCCGTGGGCGCGGCGGGCAGCGTGATGGCGTCCTACATCCGCAAGGATGACCGTACGAACGCGCGCCGCGGCGGGCGCCAGCTGGCCATCGGCTATACCTATGCCTTGTCCAAGCGCACGAATCTGTACACCTCGTACGGCCGCATCAACAACGATGGCGCCGGCACCAACTTTGTCGGCGATGCTTCCAGCGGCGGCAGCGTGCCCTTGCCTGGGCATAACTCGAGCGCCTTCACGGCCGGCATGCGCCTGAAGTTCTAAGGACTCAGGCTGGCGGCACCGGTGGCGGCTTATCTGTTGCGGATAAGCCGCCATTGTTGTTTCAGGAATGGGACTTTGTTACGGATTCCGGATTCAGGAATGAAACAGTCCGATTTTTCATGAATTTTCATTGACAGCGCATTTCGCAACCGTTAAATTGAACACGTATTTCAAATATCGGAACAAAATATACCGATTTTTCATAAAACTGTAAGGAGACTGAGCCATGACCGATTTGTCCGACCAAAAAGCCGCCGCCGCTGCCATTCCAGTGGGCCCGCAAAAGATGACGCCGTCCGAAGCGTTCGTGGAAACCCTGGCCGCCAATGGCGTGACCGACATGTTCGGCATCATGGGCTCGGCCTTCATGGACCCGATGGATATCTTCGCCCCGGCCGGCATCCGCTTGATCCCCGTCGTGCACGAGCAGGGCGCCGGTCACATGGCCGACGGTTACGCCCGCGTCTC